>JAIOYV010000079.1 GCA_021740905.1 Bacteroidales bacterium | reverse complement strand
AACCGTAACAGGGCTTACCAATGGAACAGCGTATACCTTTACAGTTACAGCTACCAATGCTATTGGTATGGGCGCTGCAAGTGCTGCCTCCAATTCAGTAACCCCTGCCACTCCACCCGATGCACCAACAATTGGTACGGTAACAGCAGGAAATGGACAGGCATCAGTACCTTTTACAGCGCCTGCTTCCGATGGAGGATCAACCATAACCTCATACACAGCTACGTCATCACCAGGTAGTATCACTGGTACTTTGAACCAGGCAGGAAGTGGTACTATAACTGTAACAGGGCTTAGCAATGGAACAGCGTATATCTTCACCGTTACAGCTACCAATGCTATTGGCACGGGCGCGGCAAGTGCTGTCTCCAATTCAGTAACATCTCGCTCTATAGGAGATTATTACCAGGGGGGTGTTATTTTTTACCTTGATGGTAGTGGAGGCGGATTGATATGTGCCGTAAGCGACCAGGATGGTGGAAGTGGAATACAATGGTATAATGGAAGTTATATATTTACAGAAGCCGCAGGAACAACAATAGGAACCGGACAGGCCAATACAACGGCCATAATTACTATTCAAGGTGCAGGAAGTTATGCTGCAAAAGTATGTGATAATTATATAGTTGGTGGTTATTCAGATTGGTTTTTACCCTCAAAAGATGAGCTTAATGAAATGTACCTGAACTATGCAGCCATTAATGCCACAGCAACAGCAAATGGAGGAGTTGCTTTTTTTAACACCAACTATTGGAGCTCCAGTGACTACGATACCAACAACGCTTATGGTCAGTACATCGTCTCTGGTCAACAGTACATTCCCGGTAAGTGGACCCCCGGCAAAGTGCGTGCGGTTCGGGCTTTTTAACCACGATGAAACAAAATAGTTACACGTGGTAAACTATTTACCCCGTAGCGATCAATTTTTATTTTTGGAGGGCAAAAGCCCTCCATTTTTAATATAAATTACTTCGCATGGTTTTGGGAGGGAAACGAACTAAAGGCGCATTTCATATAGTAATTTGGTATTATAAGTGTTTGAGTGAAAATGGATAATATACGCTAGTATTGAGATTTAGCGACAAATTGAAATAATAACAGGACGAAGTTCGATACTGGGCAAATCAAACCATTCAGCCACCTACCACCTATACGCCACCTCAACCATGCTAAACCGCCCCGGTGCTTTCCTTTCTTTCCGGTCAATATATTCGTTGTCCAAGAGGTTTTGAATGGTGATGGACATGTTCCAATGTTTGCCAAAATTGCGCGAGACTTTACAATTCCAGATGTCGTAGGGTTCGACCGATTGGGTGTTTTCGATGTCGACCCAAATGGCATCGGTGTATGTGTAGTCGAGCGAGGCATCGAACAATTTGCCGGTGTAAAACAGGCCTGCGAACAGGTTGTGGGGTGGCACTTCAATGATCCGGTTTCCGGCAAAATTGTCGCTGGTGCTGGTGTTGTCGAAGTCGAGAATGATGGAACGTGTGTAGGAATAATTGGTCACGAAACGGAAATTTTTGTGCACTTGCCACGAAAAGGAGAACTCCACCCCGGTAATTTCGGCCTCCGAAATATTGAGCTTACGCAGCACGGGTTTTAGCTCTGCCCCACCCGTATCGACTGTATCACCGGTGCCCACCAGGTTGTGGAAATCGTAGCCTCTCGAATAATAAACCGAAGTGGCTATTTTGATTTTATCCGAAGGGGAATAGTCAAGCCCCGTTTCGTAGTTCCAGAGGATTTCCGGTTTTAGTTCGGGGTTGGCCAATTTAAAACCTTTAGTGATTTTCCCCGAACGGCACAAATCATCAATCTTGGGAGGGTTAAACCCCGAGGCTACGGAGGCATACAAGGAAAAAAGATCCGTGAATTTGTACCGGGCTGCCAGTTTTGGGCTTATGGCCACCCAGTTATTGTCATGAAAAATATCAATAAAACTTTCATCGAAACCCGTCACCTTGCTAGGATTCTGAACACTTTGGACCCCGTTGTAAAACCTGGCACGATCGGCGCGTATGCCTGCCGTTATGCGTAGTTTTTCGTTCAGGTATTTCATTTCGTCCTGCACATACACGCCCACAAAATCCATCCGGCCCTGGTTGTCGATGCTGTCGGTGCTGGTCATGTAATCGTCCACCGAATGTAAAAAGCCCGACTTCAGGTCTATCCCAAAAGTAAGTTCGTGGTTAAAGTTAAGTTGCTTGTTGAAGTTGGCCACTACACCAAAATCCTGTTTCACTGAATTAGTTTCATAAAGGCGGTATTCATTGGAAGCATTGAGTGATTCGTTTTGCCGGTAATAAAACTCATCCTGCACATAACCAAGGGCATTTACATCGAAACCAAACAGCTTGCCTTGATAGTTGGCCTGACCGAAATTAACGGTATAACTGTAATAACTCCCATCTTCTTCGTACACTTGTTTGCCATCGCCCCGGAAATCGTCGTGGAATTTATAGTCGAGGGTGAGTTTATGTTTAGGGTTGAAGCGGTAAGAAAAGTTCCCGCCCAGGTTATATTCTTCCAGGAAAGTTTTTTCGTCGCTGTCATCAAAATTGATCCCCTCATCGAAATAATAACCTTCGCCACTGCGGTAAAAACCATACATGGTATAACTTAAACCTTTGTTGTTTTTCTCCAGGTTTTGGGCAATGCTAAGGCTACTGCCCCAGGTATCGAACGAGGCGTAAAAAGCTTTGGCCACACCCTCAAACCGTTCGGTGGCCTTTTTAGTGATGATGTTGATGGCACCGCCCACCGCATTTGCCCCATACAGTGTCGATGCAGGGCCTTTGATGACTTCGAGGCGTTCTACCTGTTCGGGATTTATCAGCGACCAGTTTACCGGGCCACCGGCCAATTTATTCATGGGCACTCCATCTAAAAGTATCAGCGTACGGGCTGCGCTTTCGAGGCCCCGCATGGTCACTGATGTATTTTTCGAGAAGATGCCCCAGCTCCGGTTCACCACCACTCCGGCCACACTTCCCAACAAATCATCGATGTTGGTGTTGGCGCGAAGTTGGTAATCTTTGGCATCGAGAATTTCTGCCCGTGCAGGGATGTCGTTTAGGGCTTTTGATGTGCGGGATGAGGTAATAATAATTTGTGCTATTTGCTCAGGAATGGGGCGCAGGGATAAAATCCTCCCGGTATTTGTTTCGGACAAGTCTAGCATGAAAGTAGTGTCGGCATAGCCCACATAGCTGATATGCACATTGATGTTTTCATCCTTCAATCCATGAAATTTAACGAATCCATTTTCATCCGAAACACCACCCCTTTTTTCATTCTCAATAAAGATGTTGGCTCCCTCTAATGGTTCGCTTGTCTGTACATCAATTATTTTGGCAGTGAAGGTTTGGGATTGGGCCGACAGGTTTTCTCCTGTGCATATCAATAAAAAAAATATGAAAAAGACCAATGGAAACCGAGACGCAAGCTTTGCGTCTCTACAGTCCCAACGATCCACACTTACCTCAATCCTCCAATTCCTCATTTCCTCAATTACTTAAATACCCAATCCCTGATTTCCCAATTACTCCTGAACCTTAATCTCAATCTCTACGCTTCCCGACTCCGCCCCGTTTACTTCTTTCACCCTAAAAAGTCCTTTTTTGCTATTGTTGTTGAAGGCATAGATGTCGCCGGCCTTCAGGTTTTTTGCTTTCCTTTTTCCTGAATTGAACTCGAAGTTGGTGGCCAGGATCAGGCTGTCGTTGGTGCAGGCATAAAACTCCTGGCTGTCCATCACTCTCTGTTCAAATCGGACGGTGTTGCGGATAGTCCAGTTCAGCAAGCCATTTGCGCCCGGGTAAACGGAGGCATCAATATTAGCACCTGGTGAGGCGATGGTGTTTTCGTCGGTTTCGATGAGATCGTAAAAATACAATAGGTTTATCTTTTGCTGATCCTGAAAAGCTTCATCCAAAGAATAAACAAGCCCGCTTTCCCAACTGTAAAAACTACCGATTGATGTTTGGTTTTGTGCCCCAAGAACCACCGATGGAATATCTACAATATTTCCAAATTCGGACGAGTCGGCCAAAAACAGCGACAAATGCACCGAGGCTGGCCTCCCGTCTTTGTCGCGCACGGTAAAGGCCCAGTTTTCGATTTGAGCGAAACTTTTGCTGATTATCCTTTCGTAGTTGAAATCGCGGGTGTAGATCCCACTATCAATTACAACTGTTCCCAATTCGGCAGTAATGGTGTAATTGAAATTGGTGAGTGGCACATCGCTTTGGCTTTCGGCACGAATGCCAATCCTGAACGTTTCGCCAACTGCTAAAGTTGTGTCCTGCCAAACGTAGCCGGAGTCCTGGATGAAACTGATTGTGGGGTTGGGCTGGATGGTTGTTTTGTCTTTGTTGCAGGATGAAAACAATAAAATAACCAAGAGGATATAAAACACCTGGGTGGTGAATTGATGGAGATTCCTCACTGCGTTCGGAAAATCAGGGATTCCTATTGATTTTGTGATTGTTGTATTTTTAAAAGCCATTTGATGTTTTGATTGAATTAACTATTATAGAGATTGGATGCAAGTTCTTGTGATGTCCCCCGCTGGCGGGGGTTAGGGGGTGGAACCATACTTAGGTCCCCCTATAATTCATCAAGGAGGAGACAGTGCTCCGTAGCAAGCAATCGACAAAATGAATTCCAATTTTCACTTTAATTTTAAAATTGGATGTACTTATCTTTTTCTAAATACCCAAACAACACCAGCTCCCAGCAAGCCACCCAACAATCCAAATTCGATGTAGGAGAAAAATGGATATACAAAACCTCCCATCAACGAGCCATATTGGTATCCGGTGAGTAAACTAATAAAAATGCGTGTTAACGGGATTGTGGCATGGGCCAAAGCTGCAATAATGGCGAGGTACCACACTTTTTTCTGAAAGCCTGGTAAAGCCCGGAAACCCAAATCGACCAACAGCGCCGGGATGAAAAACACAATGGGCATAAAGGGATCCTTGAATCCAAGAAAGGGCAAGAAGCAAAAAGCCGCCACGCCCAGCCCCGAGATGGTCGATCCGAAAGGGATGCGCGAAATGCTTCGCCCGGCAATGATCAGGGCCATAAATTCAAGCCCATGATGTCCGGGGACTTTGATGGGGATCCTCAGTTTTGCGTGCAGCGTGATGGCCAGGCTGCCCAGTGCAAAAAGTAAAATCGTTTCAAGGGCAAAGGCCCAGTTAGTTGGAAATGCTTTGGTGATACTCCTTGCTTGCCATTTTCCAGTCGTAGTTTTCATAGTTTTCTGCTTTATCGACATAAATTAATATTTGCTTGTTCTGTAAAACCGGGCGTACCCAGTCGTGTAATTGGATGCGGGCACCATCGGCAACTGAAACACCGTTTTGTGTTAATGCTGCCGTAAGGCCAATTTTTTCTTTTAATTCCTGAAGGGTTTGTATTCCGTTGACCGCTCGGAGTTGGTTTCCCTGGAGCCAGATAAACCGGCCATCGTTTTCTCCTTTCCGAAGGCCAATGGCTGCCAGGGCACCAATCACCCCAATTTTTTCGCCCGTCAAACCTTCTAAATAAATATTGTATTTGGATGATAGGCTGAAGGCATCTTCCATTTGCAAAACCTCACACTTGGCTTTGTTGCCCCATTCCATAATTTCATCAGGGATCCTTTCTTCCTCGCAAAAACTCATCCCAGCATCAGAGCCAGGAGCACTGTCATCCAGCAAAAACTGACGGCAAAACAAACGCAAATTTTCAGCCTGATTGCTTTCCACTTCGATACAGGCACTGCTATTCTGCGAGGTATAGGCGATGGACGGATGCACAAACAACTGATGTCGGGTAATACCCAGCACTTTGCCCAAGCTATTTTCCTCAATCATTGAAGCCATGTGGCGCGCCCGGAAACCCGTGCCACGGCTGTCCTTGTTGTCGGTGTCGTCTATGCCTATCAGATATTTCATAGTTTATTAGTTCTGAGATTGGAGAGTTCTGAGTTCAAAGTTGAAAAAGTTCTGAGTTTGCCAGTTCTTACTACTTTTGGAAAATCCTCCCCCATCACTCCATCACTTCATTTATTCATTAGCTCTTCCGGCACCTTTTCCATTTGCCCCGAAACCGGTGGATCTATCACCGTTTGCCCGTTTTTCTTCATAATAGCAAGCCCTTTTTCTGGCGATACCATAAATTTCACAAATGCTAAGGCAGCCTTTGGGTTTGGGGCATCTCGCAAAATCGTAGCCCCGTATACAATAGGCTCACCATAAAAGGTAATTTTATCTCCCGGTTTCTTGCCATTTATTTCTGTTGAAACCTGTCTGTACCAACCTGCCAGCTTGGGATTGCTAAGGTTGATCGAATCGGGCAGTTCGATATATTTTAATGTATGCTGAACTGCAACCGATGTATAAATAAACATATAGTCGATGGCTCCGAGTTCGAGAAGGGCAATCAAATCGACCTCTTTGGGGCGGATGTATTTTGTGTCTTTTGAAAGCACATCGTCGGCCAAGCCATCTATTTTATAAAGTTTTTCGGCCAGTTTCATGCTGAGGACCGTACGATAACCGCAAGGGTCGGCATTGGGGTCGGAGCGGCCAAAAGCCACATTGTCATCCTGCAAAATTTCGTACCAGTTTTTGCTGTTGATCTTATCGGCCAAGCGCGATTTTTCGTTGTACACAATGGATATTTCGTTTCCTGCAAATTGGAGGTTCCAGTCAGCATAATCAGGAATTAGCATCTCATCAATTACTCTGTAATCAGCCGATCCAAACACATCACATTCGCGGTCGAGGTCGGTAATTTTCCGGGCACAGGCCACACTGCCGGCTGCTTCAAGTTGTACATTCACAGAGGGATGTTCTTTCTCAAATGCTTGTGCCATTTCTTTGAACGGGACTGATAAACTTCCGGCATGAAAAACAATCAGGTCGCCAGAAATATCATCGCCCGAAACTTTTGTTTTAGCACCCTCGCTTCCGCAGGAAAATAAAACAATAAGAGTAAGGATAACAACTGGATATAAAATCAACTTTCTCATTGTCCGGCTTTTCCTTTTAGCGTTTTTTTAAATTGGATGATGTACTCTTCCACAGCACCCTGAAAATTGAGATGCAGTTCGTTGTATGCATTTATAAGTCGCACACCCTCGTCTGTCAAAGTGGAGGAACCACCTTGGTCGCCGCCCCGGGTTTTCTCGATCAAAGGAAAACCCAACTTTTGCTCGGCATCGCGCAAATCGCCCCAGGCTTTCCGATAGCTAATTTGCATTTCATCGGCTGCTGCTTTCAGCGATCCGGCATCAGCAATATGCATTAACAACTGCCAATCTTCATCGCCCAAGATTTCCTGACCTTCATTGGTCGAAAACCACACCCGGTAATTCACCCTGATATTTGAATATTTCTGCCCTTCCATTACGAAATTTCGATATGCAAAATTATCATATCGAGGGCAATAAAACTAATTGTCGGGAATGAAAACCTCCGAAAATATTTGTTTCCTGGCTATATAGATTCAGTCTAAACTTTATTTCTGTTATTACTATGACCACCACCATGACTGACATTAAATGAAATTGCCAGGCAAGGGATTGGCTTAGATTTGATTTATTCTACCATACACGAATATTTGAAGTCGGTGGGAGGCACTAAGGTTTCTTTGATGGTCCTGGGGCTTGTCCATCGAAGCAAATTTAAGTAACTACCAGCTTTATCATTGGTTCCCGATGCACGTGCCCCCCCAAAAGGCTGCAAGCCTACCATAGCGCCACTTGGTTTGTCGTTGTAATAGAAGTTTCCGGCGGCATAGCGAAGCATACGGCAGGCTTTGGTTGTGGCATATTTATCGGTTGAAAAAATAGAACCTGTAAGGGCGTATGGTGAAGTTTTATCACAGATTTTCAAAGTTTCCTCAAATAATTCATCTTCATACACATAGATGGTCATCACCGGACCAAAAATTTCTTCCACCATGGTCTTGAACTGAGGGTTTGTTGTTTCAATAATTGTGGGTTGAATAAAATAGCCAACTGATTTATCACTTTCGCCACCAAAAATAATTTTTGCATCAGAAGCTTCTTTTGCATAATTGATAAAGCCCATGATAGTGTCAAAAGCACTTTCATCGATCACAGCATTCATGAAATTACTAAAATTGGTTACGTCGCCCACCTTTATTTCCGCAACTTTCTCAAGCAAATATGTTTTTGTCTCAGGCCAAAGGGAAGCTGGAATATAAGCCCTTGAAGCGGCTGAACATTTTTGTCCCTGGTACTCAAAAGCCCCGCTCACAATAGCGGTTGCCAGTTCGTTGGGGTTGCACGATTGATGTGCAAAAATGAAATCTTTCCCCCCTGTTTCACCGACCAACTTAGGATAAGATTTATAGGTTTCCAGATTATCCCCAACGGTTTTCCACAAATGATTAAATGTACTTGTTGAGCCGGTAAAATGGATTCCCGCTAGTTCGGGATGATTTAAGACGATGTTGCCAATCATCGAGCCTGAACCAGGAATGAAATTTATCACACCATCAGGCATCCCTGCTTCTTTAAATATTTTCATCAAATAGTAACTCGATAAGAGTGAAGTAGTGGCAGGTTTCCAAACCGTTGTGTTCCCCATTATGGCTACCGAAGTATTTAGGTTGGAGGCAATGGCCGTAAAATTGAAAGGCGAAATTGTGAAAACAAATCCTTCGAGAGGGCGGTATTCAAGCCTGTTAATGTTATCAAGGCCAATGCTGGGTTGACTAAGAAAAATCTGGGAAACAAAATGGGCATTGAATCTTAAAAAATCGATGGTTTCGCAGGCCGAATCAATCTCTGCCTGATAAGCGTTTTTGTTTTGACCAAGCATGGTTGCAACATTTAAAACGTATCGGTACTTTTTTGAAATCAGTTCTGCAGCCTTAAACATAATCGAGGCCCTTTCGACCCATGACAGTTCGAGCCATTGCTCTTTTGCCTTTAAGGCCGCTTCAATTGCATCTTTCACATCTTCTTTTCTTGCTGTATGGTACTTTGCCAGGATATGTTTGTGATTGTGGGGCATCACAACAGTGCCTGTGTTTCCAGTGTAAACTTCCCTGCCCCCAATTATCAATGGAATTTCAACCACTATGTTACTCTGTCTTTCAATTTCCTTAACCAGTGACTCACGTTCTTTACTACCTTTTAAATAAGTCTGCATTGGCTCATTCTTCGGCTCCTTAAAATTAAAAATTGCATTGTTCATCTTCAGTTTATTTAAAATTAATGTTTTATAAAATATTGTTCGATATGCAAAATTTTGCATATCGGGTATGCAACAATGATTAAGTCTATTTTTGAGGACGATTTATTTTCAAGAATCAAAAGTAAGGCACATCCGTTTTGCCGGGCAATTAGGCCAAACGACCGGATGCCCTTCCTTTATCTGTATAGACATAGATAGGAAGCCTGGTCGTCCAACTTCAATTTGAATTTCTGGTCCTTTTCAACTATAAAGGTTTCAAATTGGTCGAATGTTTCCCATTCATCCGAACCTGGCAAAAGGACGGTCATTTTACCCGACATCACGGTTACATATTCTATGGTGGATGTGCCAAATTCGTATTCACCCTTTGCCATCACACCAACAGTGGCCGGGCCGTTGGCATCTTCAAAAGCGATTGACTTTACTTTTCCGTCGAAATATTCGTTTGTCTTGAACATAATCATTTTTGCTTTAAAATTGGGCGTAAAGATAATGTGTGACGCGAACTATAAAAATGAATTTCATCATTAAAAACCAGAAGGGATGGTACAAGTTTTTCAATCATGCTTTTTTATGCCATTTCGTAATTTTCGCAGGATTATCCAATCCTGAATGGAGAACAATAAAATAGTCAATAGCCTTTAAAGTGGGAGAATTTAAAGTCAAAATAAATATCATTGGTCACCAAAAACTTACAATTTTCTCCACCCCAATCAAGATGTCAAAAATAAAAGTCTGTTCATCCCAGAATGAGTTGCACAAACACCTGAATATCCTTTCTTTGCAGAGGAAATTATGCATAGTTATTAAGTGAGTTCATTGGGGGGATAGTGGGGATTGAAATTAGGGGTCACATTCATAGTGACCCTTAATTGTTTAGATCGAGGTAGTATTTTATTTTTTCGTAACTATTTTCATCTACAATCCCCTCCTCCAGCAATTGATTGATCGAAGTAAAAGAACCCTTTTTATTTCTGAATTTGATAATTGCCCTAGCTTGCTCGAAATTCAAATATGGATGGTTTTGCAACTCCTTTTGATCGGCAAAATTTATGGCAATTTTCATGGCAGGTCGGTCTACAAAAACCAACTCCTTGATTTTTTCATACCTCGTTTCCTGCATCCCATATACTTCTAGCAATTGTTTCTTGTCGACAAAACCTCCCAAACATTCGCGATATTTCACAATACGCAGGGCAAAAACATCACCAATCCCTGGCAATTTCTTCAAAAGGGATGTGTCTGCGGAATTTAAACCAACCAAAAGGGTCCCTTTAGTTACTGCAAGTGTGTCAATACGAATTTCAGTAATTTGTTTTTCTTCCGGCAACAGGATGTATGGTTCGAGTTCCTGGTATTTTACGGAATCTATCCCATAGATTTTTAAAAGGTCTTGTTTTGTTTCAAAGAATCCCCCTTTTTCGCGGTATTTTATAATGTTACTGGCAATCCATTCGGCTATCCCCAATTGTAGTAGTTTTTCCTTTTCCACTGTATTTGGGTCGAAAGGTGAAAGCTCAATTTTGCTTTTTTCGGTCTTCCTTTTATCCTGCCTTGGAATTGAAATGAAATTGGCTAGTATATCCGATTGCCATTTGGGGATACCATAAATTTTGCTGAAATCGGCGGCATTGTAAAACCGCCCCCCCTTCGAGCGGTAATTTTCCAATATTCCTATCTGTTTTTCGTTTAGCCCAAGCATTTTAAAATCTTTCCCCGAGCAAGTATTTGGATCGAAAGTAAATAATTCCAGACTGTCGTATAAAGATTTTTCAGCATATAGTTTTTTACCGCTCGGTTTTGTTTCGATTTTCTCTAAGGAATTCTCAAAAGCAATCACTTCTTTTTCGAAGGATGAAAAGTTGGTGGCCCTGGGTTGTGAATAATTTGCCAGATACCACCTTCCACAGATAATAACTACAATAACCACCAACAATGTGCTTATTCTTATTTGCTCTGATTTAGAAAAGCTGAAATAGTCTTTCCACATGCCTGAAAAGTTTGGTCGAATATAATTGATTTTCTGGTTATGTACAAATGGAGTTACAAAAAACCTCAATATCGTATATTTGCAACCAACAATGGAAAACTGTGGATCGAAATATTGCGGCTGCCTTTTTTATTCGGCTAATGCTTTTGCTTGGCAATGACCCGAATGGCCGAGGAAGAGTTTGCTGATTGGAGAAACAGAGGGTTTGGAACTGACACAAAAGATAAACGGTGACTTAAACAATATCCAGAAATAATAATCTTTCATCGTGAACATTTGTATGTACAAGTAAGTTTAAATGATCTAAAATTTAAACTTTTGATGATGAACAAGAAGATATTAATAACAGGAGCAAATGGAGGATTTGGCAAATTAACCGTTCAAACTTTGCTTCAACAAGGACATCAGGTTGCAGCATCCATGCGCAATGTGAATGGAAAAAACAAAAAAGTTGCTGATGAATTACGCGATGCTGGAGCAATTATAGTGGATATTGATGTTACAAGCAAAGACAGTGTGAACAAGGGTGTGGCAGAAGCCATCGAGTTGCTTGGAGGCATTGACGTATTGGTCAACAATGCAGGTGTGGGTGTTTTAGGGATGCAGGAGCATTTTACAGATGAGGATTTCTTCCGGCTTTTCGACATCAATGTATTTGGTGTACAACGTATGAACCGGGCCGTTTTGCCTCACATGCGCGGAAATGGTCTGGGGCTTTTAATCCATGTATCGAGCTTGCTTGGCAGGATAGCATTGCCTTTTTATGGCCCTTACAATGCTTCGAAATGGGCCGTAGAAGCGTTGGCCGAAAATTACCGTATTGAACTTTCAGGCTTTGGTATCGACTCCTGTATTGTTGAACCAGGAGGATACCCAACTACTTTTATGGAAAATCTGATGACTCCCTCGGATCATTCGCGAGATGAAAGCTATGGTGATTATGTACATGCGCCAAAACAAATGTTCGATGGTTTTGAAGGAGCATTGGCCTCAAATCCAGCACAGGACCCACAGAATGTTGCCGATGCAATTGCTCTGCTTATTAACACCCCTGCAGGCGAACGGCCTGTAAGAACAGTGGTCGACAGCATGGGAATGGGAACACATATCGATCCCTACAATAAGCAACTCGATCAAATAACTTCAGGTATTTTAAATGCCTTTGGAATGGGTGACATGCTAAAATTAAAGGTAAAATGAAATTATTCAGCAAATTCAAGCTCGGCAATATCGAGTTGCAAAACAGAATGGTAATGGCCCCCATGACCCGGTCGAGAGCTACCAACAATATTCCTACCAGCCTTGTGGTCGAATACTACAAGCAACCTTCGGGTGCAGGATTGATTATCACCGAAGGGACATCACCCTCGCCAAATGGTCTGGGTTACCCAAGAATCCCGGGCATTTTCAGTCAGGAACAAATTGATGGATGGAAAAAAGTGACAGATGTCGTTCATCAGAAAGGAGGAATAATATTTATCCAATTGATGCACACCGGCAGGGTATCGCACCCCGATAACATGGCTACGGGCACAACTATCCTGGCACCATCAGCAGAGGTTTTGAGTGGCGAAATGTACACCGATAAAAGTGGCCCACAATCCTACCCGATTCCAAAAGAAATGACACTGGAAGAGATTGAATATACCCAGAACGAATATGCACAGGCTGCAAAGAATGCCATCAAAGCAGGTTTCGATGGGGTTGAATTGCATGGGGCAAACGGTTACCTTATCGATCAGTTCATCAATACTGCCTCGAATAAGAGAACCGACAAGTATGGTGGTTCGGGTGAAAACCGTTGTCGGTTTGCCATTGAAGTGGCCACAAAAGTAGCAGATGCTATCGGCCCCGAAAGAACAGGTATCAGGTTATCGCCCTATGGAGCTTTCAATGGCATGGAAACTTTCGAAGGTTTGGAAGAAACCTACGAATACCTTGTCAGGGAGTTGGGCAAAATCAAGCTGTCCTACATTCACATTGTCGATCATTCGTCGATGGGGGCACCCGCAGTACCTGAATCGGTAAAGTCAAAAATACAAAAAGCATTTGGTGGGATTATTATTGCCAGTGGAGGTTTCGATAAAGTATCGGCCGAGGCTGCACTAAATAATGGCAAAGGCGATTTAGTTGCCTTTGGCCGGCCCTACCTTGCAAATCCCGATCTCGAAAAGCGTTTTGCAAAAGATTCGGATTTGAACCAACCGGATTTTAATACTCTTTACACACCAGGAGAAAAAGGCTATATCGATTATCCTGTTTTAGCTTAAGCTGGGAAAGCCCTCCTACGCCAAAGCTTCGGCGAACAGGCCAGAAATAGATTGATGATAGATTGATGCAAATCGTAAATCAATCTTCTTCAATCCTTTTAAAACTTCTAAAACGACTTGCCCAAAGTAATTAAATAAGAAAACAGTCATTCCGATGTCACAACATAGGAAAATTGCGGACAAATTGAAGTGAGGAATCTCTATGAATACCTTGCCCTCATTTTCAACCCACATACACCGATTTTTCCATGCGGGATACGACCTCGCCTACCACTGTAGCGGAGGGGTATCCCGCATTTTTTAGTTTCTCTAAAATATTGTCCACATCCTTCTTTTTTACCGACATTAAAAGGCCGCCGGATGTTTGGGCATCCAGCACCAACATTTTATGGTTATAATCAACCGATGCCTCAAACACACAATGCCCATCGGTAGATTCCTGATTCCGAAAAGCCGAACCGGGGATGCAGCCCATATCAATCAGGTCCATCACATTAGTCAGAAATGGGACCTTTGCTGAGTCGATGCGGATTGAAACCTTGCTGCCATCGGCCATTTTTAAAGCATGTCCCAATAAGCCGAAGCCTGTAATATCAGTACCTGCCTTAATGCCAAATTTACTCATTACCGAAGCCCCTTTGTTGTTGAGCTGTTTCATGTTTTCGATGGCCAAATTATAGGCTTCTTTTGAGGCGAGTCCGTTTTTATGCGCAGAGATTATTATCCCTGTCCCGATGGGTTTCGTCAGCACTAAAACATCACCGGGTTCAGCTTGAGCATTGGTAACAATTTTGTCAGGGTGGACCCAACCAGTCACGGCCAAACCATATTTTGGAATATCATCGGCAATGGTGTGCCCTCCGAGAATGTAGCCTCCGGCCTCAGCCACTTTGTCCTGACCACCCCGTAGGATTTCTTTTAAAATTGAAAGCGGAAGAGATGCCGGGAACAAGACAATGTTGAGGGCAGTGAGCACTTGCCCGCCCATTGCATATACATCGCTGAGGGCATTGGCGGCAGCAATTTGACCAAAATCGTAAGCCCCGGAACATACAGGTGGAAAGAAATCGGTTGTTGTGATCAGGGCATAATCGTCGCGGATTTTAAAAACCCCGGCATCGTCGTGGGTTTCAATATCCACTAAAATATTTTTGTGGGTAATTTTCGGCAGGTCAGCCAGAGCTTCATTAAGTTCCACAGCCGATAATTTTGCCGAGCATCCGCCTTGTTCAACCAAGGTTAATAAATCGATATTCATTTTTTTATTTTATATTGATTTGAGCCAAGATGGTTTTTCTTTTTGTTGTTTTCTGAAATTGTTGGAACAAATTGGAAATCCCGAAAGGAACGCTGTGTCCCGGCCATCCGGGGTTTCAGGATAAATTAGAAATTTGGCATCCAGCTTCTTGTTTCATAACATTGATAGGTAATAATTCAACTTTGAACTCTTTAACTCAGAACTCCTATATATTAATCACTTTCCCTACTGCCAACATACTTTCCATAATTTCGTGCATGTTCGACACCCGGCCCACTTCAAGCTCGTCCATCTTCCCAAAATAATCGAGGCAGGTGCCACAGGTAATAATGCCGACCCCTTTGGCCTCTAAATCTTTAAGTTGAGGCAATACAAGGGATCCCTTAGTCACAAGGTTGATTCCCGAATTCATAAAAATGATTTTCGTGGGAAGCGTTTCCATGGCTTTTATGGAATGAAGCATTGCCCCAACCAGCGCATTGCCCAACTCTTCCGATCCTTCACCAATGCGGTCTTTGGCATACACCACCTCATAGCTGTTGTCCTTCTGCGCAGGAGCTTCGCAATAAGCCACTTCATCCACTGTTTCGAAACTATCATCCCCTGTTCTGTTCACAACGAGTTCGTACACATCGCCGTTTTTAACCTGTTCAACAGGAAAACTATTATCCTTCAAAAAATGAGTCACATTTTTTACCGATGTCTCATTGTCGATAAGTATTTTGAGTGTTTCGCCAGCTTCAATTTCTTTCAGTGCCTTTTTCGTTTCGATCAGGGGCATGGGGCACTTCATCCCTTTTACATCAACTATTTTCATCCTATTAAAAAAATTCAAATTACACGTTTTGCAATTCCTGCAAAGATTAAAAAAACCTTTTCCAATTGCACAACAAATAAAAGAGGAGAAAGGTCGAGAGGGTGTTCACTATTTCCAGCTAAATGGTTCAAATCGTGGAAAAGTCAATTATTTTGATAAAATTCTGTATCTTTATAAGCTTATCAGTTTAACTAATCTTATTAAGCAATGAACGAAACTGAAAAAACCAAACAGCAGCTTATCGAAGAAAATGAAGCTTTAAAAGCTACAATTGCTGAATTCGAAAGATTGGAAACAGATCGAGCAAAGGCAGGGAAAGCCATCGTTGAAAGCGAAGAAAAGAAAAAGGCACAGCAATATTTGGATATAGCTGATGTCATGCTGATAAGCATCGATTTAATGGGGATCGTTCAGCTTGTAAATCCTAAAGGCTGCGAAGTATTAGGCTACCCCGAAGAAGAAATAATTGGGAAAAACTGGTTCGATAATTTCATCCCTGAACGAATGAGGAAGCCTGTAAAAGAAGTGGCCAAAAAGGTGTTTTCGGGCGAGATGGAGGCAGTAAAATATTATGAAAATGAGATACTCACAAAATCGGGTGCAGAACGAATAATAGCCTGGCACAATTCAATTTTAAAAGATGATTCAGGAAAAGTAATCGGGACACTTAGTTCTGGGGAGGATATTACCGAGCGTAAAAAACACGAACTGGATTTAAAACGAAGTAGACAACGATTCGAAGATTTAGTGAATTTACTCCCTGAAGCTGTTTTTGAAACCGATCAAAATTTTGTGCTGACTTATGTAAACCAACGTGCATTAGATGTATTTGGCTATACCGGTGAAGATATATTAATAGGAATGAACGGCCTCGAGATGTTAATTCCAGAAGACAGGGACCGTGGAATGAAAAACTTTATGTCAAGATATAAGGGCGACGATCCCGGAATGGTTGAATACAAGGCAATAAAAAAAAATGGTTCTATTTTTCCTATACTTTTTCACGCAAGTTCAATCACAGAAAATGGGAAGTTGATTGGCATCAGAGGGATAATCATTGATATCACCGATCGGAAAAAAATAGAAGACGAACTGTACGAAAGCAAAGAGTTGTTCTCCTTATTTATGAGATATTCACCCATCTACACCTTCATTAAAGAGGTTACACCAAACGAAAGCCGGGTGCTTATAGCAAGTGAGAATTTCAAGGATATGATTGGCATCCCCGGGTCCGAAATGGAAGGCAAAACTATGTACGAATTGTTCCCGGCAGAATTTGCCAAGAAAATAACAGACGACGACTGGGCTGTTGTTTCCGAGGGTACTGTAATGAAACTGGATGAAGATTTGAATGGTCGAAATTACACTTCCATCAAGTTCCCTATAACCCTCGGAGGTAAAACTATGCTATCGGGCTACACCATTGATAATACAGAACGCACAATAGCAGAGATCGAACTGCGTAAATCGAAGCAAATCCTCGAAGGGATCATGAATTCGATTCCTGTCAGGGTATTCTGGAAAGACAAGAACCTCGTGTAT
This sequence comes from Bacteroidales bacterium, assembly GCA_021740905.1. Lineage (GTDB taxonomy): Bacteria > Bacteroidota > Bacteroidia > Bacteroidales > M50B96 > JAIOYV01. The sequence continues at coordinate 14,468 of JAIOYV010000079.1, read as the reverse complement.
CTTGGCTGCAACTTGGCTTTTGCACAGGATGCCGGTTTTTCCGATCCAAAGGACATAATAGGGAAGGATGACTTCCAAATGATCTGGCAATCTCAGGCCGAATTGTACAGAAGCGATGACCTCGAAGTGATTAAAAGCGGTATTCCAAAGTTGAATATCGAAGAACCACAGACTACGCCGGATGGGAGTACTATTACCTTATTGACAAGCAAAAGCCCTTTACTAAATTCGAATGGTGAAGTTACTGGGGTGCTCGGTACATACATGGACATATCGGAGAGAAAGATGGCCGAAGAAGCTTTACAGGATAGTGAAGAAAAATTCTCGAAAGCCTTCCAAACATCACCCTATGCAATCACACTGACAAAAATTAAAAATGGAGAATTTATCGAAATTAATGATGCGTTTTCTACTATAACAGGTTTTAGTCGAGAAGAGGCAATAGCAAATTCATCCCTGGGCTTAAACCTTTGGGTTGACATCGAAGAAAGGAACAAAATGATATTTGAATTATTATCTGGACAAATAGTAAGCGGAAAGGAACTCAGATTTAAGAGAAAAAATGGCGAAATAATGATAGGTTTATTCTCTGCACAGATTATCAACCTCCATACTGAACCCTATATTCTTGCCAGTATCGATGACATCACAAAGCGTAAACAAGTAGACCAAGAACTTGCAAAATACCGCGAGCATTTAGAAGATTTAGTAAAAGAACGCACTGCCGAACTGGAAGAAAAAAATGCCGAATTGGAAAAATTCAACAATCTTTTTGTGGGCCGCGAATTAAGGATAAAAGAACTGAAGGACAAGGTGAAAGAATTGGAGAAGCGGCTTCAAAATAAAAATTGATCTACGCTTTAAATCGCATTACCATTTACTGGCATAGTTTAACAGGATGGATAGATTTTTAGTTACAAATGAAACACATTCTTATTTTAAGGGTAAAAGACTATTAGAATTTTATATAAAATTTAAACATTAGCAGATGGACTATAAATTAGCAGATTTGATTGACATTCCTTTGCTTCAGGATTTGCAGGAAAAGTTGAATTCGATATACTCTTTTCCCTCTTCAATAATTGATAATGATGGCAAAGTTCTAACTGCAGTGGCATGGCAGGATATCTGCACAAAATTTCACCGCACTCATCCTGACTGTGAAAAGGAGTGTATCAAAAGCGACCAATACATTTTAGAACATCTTCATGAAGCAAATCCGGCTGTGAGTTATCAATGCCCTCATGGATTAATTGATAATGCAACACCTATTATCATTGATGGGAAACATCTGGGAAATTTCTTTACCGGCCAGTTTTTTCTGGAGAAACCAGACCTGGAATTCTTCAGGAAACAGGCTAAGAAATATGGTTTTGACGAAAAGAAATATATAGAGGCCGTTGAAAAAGTACCCATCTGGACAACAGAAAAGCTTGCTAAGTACCTTGATTTTATCAAGGGATTTATCGAAATTATTGCAGGATTTGGTCTTAATCAACTAAAGGAAATAGAAGCACATAAATTAATAAAGGAAAGTGAAGAACGGAACCAGGCTATTATTCAAAGCACTTCCGACTGGATTTGGGAAGTGGATGAGCAGGGAAAATATACCTATTGCTCTGAAAAGATAGAGCAGGTCCTGGGTTATTCCGAGGATGAAATTATTGGGAAGACTCCTTTTGATTTGATGACTTTACAAGAGAGAGATCGGATCATACCCATTTTTCAGGATATTGTAAAAAATAAGAGATCGATAGTCGATTTGGAAAATTGGAATCTTCACAAAGACGGTCATAAAGTTTGCTTATTAACAAATGGATTTCCAATTTTTGATGAAGCCGGAAATATGACGGGATTCCGAGGGGCCGACAAGGACATCACAGAACGAAAGAAAGCCGAAGTTGCGCTGCGGGTAAGTGAAGAAAAATTCAGGATCATAACCGAAAACTCACCGGATGCCATTTTCATTACTGATAAAGAAGGAAACTATCTATATGCCAATCAAATGGCATCCCAAATACTGGGTTATACGATTGATGAAATAACTTCACAAAATATTATTGACATTGGACAACAGGGAAAGCACGGAGACCGATTTCAGCAACTTTTAAAGAAAGGAAAACTATTTGCTGAAATGCCGTTGAAAAAGAAAGATGGTACTTATATTCACGTAGACCTTAATGCGGTTATTCTTCCAAATGGGATGATGTATGGCAGTTGCCGCGATTTGACCGAACGGAAAAAAGCTGAAGAAGAGCTTACAAAACACCGCGAACATCTGGAAGAACTGGTGAAAGAAAGAACCGCTGAATTGGTGGAAAAAAATGCCGAATTGGAAAATTTCAATAACCTTTTTGTGGGCCGTGAATTACGAATAATGGCATTAAAAGACAAGGTGAAAGAATTGGAGAAACAATTGCAAGAGAAATAAAAACAAAAAACCCTTGCCAGCTCTTTCACTGACAAGGGTTTTCAATATCATATAAAATTCCTTACTCCTTCAACCACTGATCCAGCCAATCCTTAAAAGTCCTTTGCCATAGGATACTGTTTTGAGGCTTTAGCACCCAATGGTTTTCTTCGGGAAAATAGAGAAACTTGGCCGGTACGCCTCGCAACACAGCTGCATTAAATGCACTCATGCCTTGGGTATATGTGATGCGAAAATCCTGCTCGCCATGGATAATCAAAATAGGGGTGTCCCATTTTTCGATATATTTGTGGGGCGAGTTGGCATACGAGCGCTGCGCAACTGCATTTGACTTATCCCAGAAAGGGCCACCTAAATCCCAATTCACAAAAAACATTTCTTCGGTTTCAAGATATTGGGCTTCGAGGTTGAACATGCCATCGTGTGAGATGAAAGCCTTGAAACGGCCATCGTGATTTCCAGCCAGCCAGTACACCGAAAAGCCACCGTAGCTTGCACCGATTCCTCCCAAGTTATTCTCATCGATAAAAGGCTCTTTGGACAACTCGTCGATTGCAGTGAGGTAATCCTTCATGTTTTGGCCACTATAGTCGCCACTGATTTGCTCGTTCCATTCTTGTCCGAATGAAGGTAATCCCCGACGGTTGGGGGCTACAATAATATATCCATTGGCAGCCATCATCTGGAAATTCCAACGATAGGAGAAAAACTGGCTGACCGATGACTGTGGCCCACCCTGGCAATAAAGTAGGGCAGGGTATTTTTTATTTGGATCGAAATGGGGAGGATAAATAACCCAAACCAACATGTCTTTGTTGTCGGTGGTTTTCACCCAACGCTCTTCAACATTAGCAAGTTTAAGCTGGTCGAGCACTGGTTTGTTGATAAAAGTGAGTTGTGTTTCGGCACCAGTCGCAGGATCAATGCTAAATATCTCCGTTGGCATCGACATGGATTGCTTGGTGCCAATCAGTTTGTCTCCTGCTTCCACAACCGACTGGTAATTTTGGTTGCCTTGGGTAACTTGCTTAAAAATGCCAGAGGCCAGATCGAGGGAATAAACCTGATAGCGTGCCAGGTTATCGCAGGTAAACCAGATGGTTTTGCTATCGGCGCTCCAAGACAGGCCATGTGCGTTGCGGTCGAAATCGGCAGAATAATCTTTTTTGGTGCCCGATGCAATATCATAAATGAACAGTCTATTTTTGTCTGCTTCGTAGCCATCACGTTCCATGCTTTCCCAGGCAATCATGGCTCCATCGGGCGAATAAACCGGTGCTACATCGTAGCCCATCATACCTTCGGTCAAATTGGAAGTTTCGCCCGATTCGAGATCATAGATAAAAATATCGGAATTGGTCGACAAAGAATATTCCTTACCAAACGAATGCTTGCAGGTGTATGCCACTTTTTTACTGTCGGGGCTCCAGTTTATTTGCTCGGTACCGCCCCAGGGTTTAAGGGGTGAATGGAAACGTTGGCCTTCCATAATGTCCTTATCATTATTAATATTCTCATTCGTAAAATCGGCCACAAACACATGACTGTAGGTGTAATCATGCCAACGGTCCCAATGGCGGTACATCAAATCGGTTTCGATATAGGCATTGGCTTTGGGGAGGTCGGGATACAAGTCGTGGATGTCCTTATCGATTTTTACATCTTTGGTGTACATCAACTTCGATTTGTCGGGCGAGAACTTAAAACCGCTAATCCCACCATCAATCTTACTTGCTTGTTTTTTGTCACCCGTGGCCACATTCATCAACCACAATTGCATATCGCCACTTTCGGTCGACATGTAGGCAATCTGGTCATTATCGAACCAAACAGATGAATACTCTCCTTTTGGGGTATTGGTTAATTGTTTCACATTCTGCCCATCGATATCGCTCATATAAAGGTCGGTGTTGCCTTTGTTGTCGTCGATATCGTAATAGGTAATACCATACACAATCCTGCTGAAATCAGGCGATACTTCTACACCACCAACACGGCCAAAATACCAAAGCACTTCGGGGGTCATCACATCGCTGGCAAGTTGCACATCAGGTTTCCCGATTACTTTTTCATCCGCTTTTTTTTCCGCTGATTTATCACCAACAGGCTGATTGCACGCCGATACCAGGATCGACAGAATCAAAATTACATAAGCTGTTTTCTTCATTGTTTATCAATTTTCGTGTTACTTATTTTTATTTTATTCAAATTTCAAAAATCGGGATATAGAGTTTACAAGATTACAAAAATAATCAGTTATTAATCAGTTTTGATTATCGGCAAGGGTGGCGCATCCACGGCTGTTTCTACCGGAATCTCCTCGTTCGTAGGAATCCCGCCAACTTTTCGCGATAAATCTTTATTCCTTTGATGGGGCCATGCCACAAACTTTCCATGTTTTCCATACATCAACTTCCACTATATCGACCCCCAAAGCGATGCAGTTGCGGATGGCCGTCAACGAATTTTCAGGAGCATGTCGCCAATCTCCCCGGTGAGCAACAACCAATACATTTTTGCTGGTTGAATTTTGAAGCTCATCAATAATGCGCTGGTCCTTGTTTTCTTTTACCTCAGTACAGCCTGATAATAAAAAGAAGGAAAGGAAGATTGGGATCAGATACCTCATCGGCTTGGGTTCATTATCAAATTGGCTTCAACCTCTTGTTTAAATTCCCTAACAATTGCATCAGGAAGAATTGCTTTTTGTTTCCATGCCGGATCGCCAAACACGCCAGCTTTATTTGGATCGAAAACCTGAAAGCCGATTTTTTCAGCTACGCCCTCATTTAAATTGAAAACTCCATTTTTGTGATCGATTGTGCCCGGATCCATCACTATGCTGTGTATATCATGCCCGGTTTCCTGCTGCCATTCTTCGAAGCCGGAACCAGCAAAATCATAAGGTTTATCCCCAGCCATCCAATAACAATTGCTATCTATTTCCAAAATCATTTTTTTCCATTGTCCGGTAAGCATGGCACCCTCTTCGCCCAAAATAATGTTATTCTTAAAAGTAAAAGAGAGATGTTCTTCCGGGCGGGTGGCCTGTGCCTGGTACATATCGGCAAAAGCTAAAATATTGTTTCTGATAATATTTTCTTTGCCGTAGTGCTGATGAAACCCACCGGTTTTAGTATTGAACACCAGGTTGTTTTCCATTTTGATATAGGACGATCCTTCATCGGGATACAATCCCCAGCCACCATACGAATAGGCGTGGATATCATGGATTACATTGTTGCTCACTTCTGTTCCTTCTGATTGCCCCAGGGTGTACACGCCGGCCATATCGCTAAGCAAAGCCCAGCCAATATGATGGATCCGGTTGAAATTGATCTTATTATTTTTGGCAGGACTATCAGCATAACCCCACACCCATCCCACCGAAACACCCGAATATCTGAAGTCGGCAATGTCGTTGTGAAGTATCTTATTGCTGCCACTGTGACCAATCCACACACCCACAGCACTTGGGAAATTATAGCCCCCCGATTGAATGATGCAGTTCTCAATGAGTATGTCTCCTGTGCTTTCCAGACTATCTGAAGGAATTGCCGTTTCTCCAATGCGAACTCCGCCTGCGCCCAAATCGTGCAGGTGGCATTGGCTCATCTCACAATCTTTTACTCCTTTTCGAAACCAAACTGCATATTGGCCTGTGTGGGCAATTTCACAATTTTTAAAAACAATGTTTTCTGCATGGTCAATTTCAACAGCTGCTCCAATCGTTGCGGCTGCCTGTTTAGGTTCAAAACCCGATTCGGGCAATTCGTAATTGCTGTATTGAAAACTAATCCCCTCGAAGGTAATATTTCTGATTTTATGGCCGGGAGCTCCTTTTATCACCAAAAGTTTTTCGGCAATCGGGACAGAAATTTTTATCTCATTCCCTCTTTCATTTTCCTTCGGAATATAGATTAGTCCTGGGTTTATCTTATCATAACTGGCGATCCATTCTCCCGAAGTATCCAATGCCGCTCGATAATTCTCCAAATAGAAACGGGTGCCTTCCTTCATCTTGTTCCAGGGTTTCATTCCACTTCCTATTGTGGTATAGCTCTGATCAGTTTTTCCCTTGCCCGATAAATACCGGATAGTATTGTCCCATTTGAAGAAGGCATTAAACCTGACTTTTTTTAATTCTTCATCATTCAAACCCGACAACAATTTGACTATATCTTTTGATAGGTTGAAGGTTTGTTGTGCTTTCAAGGGCACACGACCATCGCCCCGCTCAAGTATTTCTTCTTCCACCTTCTCAAATGTCGAAAAACCTGTATTGGGTGTGCGGGCACGGGTAGCGCGCTTTTCGTCCACATACAAATCGAAAAGTCCATCAGCACGGGGAAAATCAATTGTACACTTTTCTTCTGATGCGTTCTGTAAAATTGTAAAAGCCCCACTGATTATTGGGTGTGCACCTTCGGCGGCTTTCCATTCAACGGTCACTTTTTCTTTCGTTGGGAAGTCCTCTGCGAAATTCAAAGATTCAACAATTTCATAAGTTCCATCGTGCAAGATAACAGTGAGGATGCCTTCATCGATCCCGATCATTTGATTTATCAGTTGGTCATAAGCCCTTTGCAGAGATTTAAAAGGCTTGTCAACAGTGCCGTTAAAAGTATCATCCCCTTTTGGGGAAACATGGATTTCGTTGTGGACCGTGCAGGATGAAATCATCCAGAGGCAAGCAATCAATAGCATTATCTTGGTCATTTTATTTCTTTTTCGGTTTTTATTTGAAGCTTAGTTTTTTTGAAAGTGGGTGGCCACATGGCTTTTTATCCGATAGCCAACCGAAATAATGGCATCCAAATTATAAAATTTCTGCCTGCGCTCAATCATGCGCTTACCTTCCTTTTGAACTTGTAAGAAATCCTTACAAGTTGCCAACTCGACCAGTTCACCTTCACTATAAATATTTCTCAAGTGAATGGTGATGTTCTGTGGAGTGGTTTGAAAAAGCTCTGCCAGGTTCTTTTGCGTCATCCAAACGGTTTCGTCCTGCAAACGCACATCTATTTTGGTACTGCCGTCATCGGCTTGGTAGAGTAGTAATTCGCTTTTGTTTTCCATAGGTCGAAATGAATAACACCTTATATGACTATACAGTCGATTTTGATTGGTAAAACTACGAAAATATGGAGAATGGCAGAAAGGCATATTTGCGAATATTTTAGTTTAATTCAACAATATCCCTTTTAAAAAACAAGACGAGCTTGTCAAAATTGAATTTACAAAAACACACCAAAACAGGTTTGTTTTTGGATAACAGTGTTTTTGCGGAACCTATTTTATGACTTTTCAGTGGGCATCAGTCTTCATCCTCAACCTCAGAATTAAGGTTGTCGATAATGCGACGTTCTTTTTTGGTGGGCCTCCCAGTCCCTTTATCGCGATAGAAAAACCCTCCAAATTTATTCTGTTCCAACTTATGCAATTCTTCTTCGGGGGTGATGTCAAGAATATAATCAGGAACTAATTTAGCCGATACCCGGTTTGCCAATGGCTGGAGTACTTTATAGGTATGCACGACAGGTGGCCTTTTTATGCGGATTTCGTCGCCGGGTTTTATGCCACGAGATGGCTTGGCTTCAATCCCGTTCACGCTTACACGGCCTTTTTTGCAGGCATCGGTGGCCTGGCTGCGGGTCTTGAATATCCTTACGGCCCAAATGTATTTGTCGATTCTTACTTCCATTTAGCAGAGTAATTGAGTAAATAGGTAATTGAGTAATTAAGGGGGAAGTAATTAGGGTGTGTGAGTAAATAGGGAATTAAGGAATTGAGTTAATTAAGGTGAGCAAAGTGAATTATAATAGTTGTTATTTGTCATAATACGAAATACTTAACTTCCTAATTTCCCATTTACTTAATTACCTATTTACTCGATTCCCTAATAAATTAATCAGGTGCTTCGAGTTTAAAGCCGGCTCCATGCACATTAATGATGGTCACATTCTCATCATCTTTCAAATATTTGCGCAATTTGGTAATGTACACGTCCATGCTGCGGCCCATAAAGTAATCGTCCTTGCCCCACACATGCTTTAAAACGATTTCGCGCCTTAGCAATTTATTCTTGTATTGGCATAGCAGTTTCAACACATCTGCTTCCTTGCGGGTAAGCCTTCTTTCGTCATCTTCGCAGGTCAGCATCTGGTCGTTGAAGTTGAACTCGAATTTTCCGATATGGTAAACAAACTCATCATCAACAAGTGCTTTTTGGTGTTTGTAGCGGCGCAATATGTTTTCGATCCGCAGACTTAATTCTTCCGAACTAAATGGTTTTGTTATATAATCATCGGCGCCTAATTTTAAACCTTTGATCTTATCTTCCTTCATCAGCTTGGCAGTAAGGAAAATAATGGGAATTTCTTTGTTTATTTCGTGAATTTCGGCGGCCAGGGTAAAGCCATCTTTCAAGGGCATCATAACGTCTAAAATGCACAAGTCGAACTTGCCTTGTTTAAATGCCCTAAGACCAGCCACACCATTTTTTTGCAGATCGACATTGTAGCCAATCATTTCGAGGTAATCTTTTAAAATAAACCCCAGATTTTCGTCATCTTCAACAAGCAGAATAGTTGCCAGGAATTTTTTCATAAAAGCCCAATTCGATAGTTAAATTTCAACTAAGTAATTGGTAAATATACAAAAAATCTACTGCCTTTGTTCAATTCGCTTTTTACCGAAATAGTCCCACTGTGCATTTCTACCATGCTTTTCACATAGTATAATCCTATTCCAAAACCTTTTACGTCGTGTATGTTCCCTGTAGGCAAACGATAAAATTTATCAAAAATATGTTTTTGGGTTTCAGAACTCATCCCAATTCCATTGTCTTCAACCGAAATAATGAAATGGTTATTTTGATTGATTGTAGAAATAGTGATTTCAGGCTCTTCATTGGAATATTTATAGGCATTGTCGACTAAATTCGAAATGATGTTGCGCATGTGCAAGATATCCACATACATAACATATTTTTCTGCATCGAGCTTAAATTTAAGCGACACAGGTTTCTCGCAATGTTCCAGGCAAAGATTATTCGTGGTGTCCTTGATTAGCTGGTGCATATTGGTTTCATTAATCGTCAGTTTTAGTTCGCCTTTGTCCATAATGGCCATTTGCAACACCCGCTCCACCTGATTTCGTAGCCGAAGGTTTTCTTCATAAATAATGGTGCTGTATTTTCTCACCCGTTCTTGGCTCGAATTTGTGTCGAAACTCAAAAGCACTTCACTGGCCATGGAAATAGTAGCAATGGGTGTTTTTAGCTCGTGTGTCATGTTGTTGATGAAATCATTCTTTATTTCTGAAAGCTTCTTTTGCCTGATCATCATGCTTGTGATGTAGATAAAGCTGAACAACACGATCAAAAGGAAAAGCATGGAAAACACCAGCCACAAAGACATATCGACCAATACGAATTTTAGTTTGTCGGGAAAACGTACCACCAAATTGAAACATTCTTTTTCCCAGATACACGAAAGGCAGGCCTTGTGGAAGCTCACCGAAAAATTTTCGCTCAATATGCCCTGGCTTTCAGATATTATTTTCTCCGTTTCATCACACCTTATTATATCATAGGTGAAGTTGGTATCAACCCTATGATAGTCGAAATATTTTTTGAGCAACGAATCCAGCATTACCGGATTGACCATATCATAGACCGTGTAGCTGGTTTTTTTGCAAGTGGGTTTCTCCGATGGCTTCTGATTAGCGTTTTTGGCAGCCTTTTCAATTTCACCTATTACCTCTTTTAAAGCAAGGGTTACCCGGTGGTCGAAATGTTTTTCAGATAAATTGATCGCATTCCTTATCCAGAACAATTGTGTGCCGATAAGGGCCAAAAGTGAAATGGAAGTAAGCACAATAATCAGGGTAATTGTTTTTTTTGTCATGTCTTGTTTAGCATAAAATATTCGGGAAAGGGGCTTTATACAGGGCTTGCAAATTTAAGATTTGATTTGAAACCAGTAATAAGTATTAACAGAAGTTTAACATAAAAACCAGTTATTTAACTATTTAGAGCGATAGTGCAAACATGCCCTAAAATATTAAGACTGTCCTTTTTTAAATTCATATTTATTATTAAATTGTCACACGTCTTTTAGGAGCCAAAACCAATGGGCGGCTCCTGTTTTTTGGGGTTAATTTTAGTGTTAAAATGCGGTTCTTCAATGATATAAATTAAATTGGCTTATGAGCAAAATAGTCTTCAAGGTTTTCGTAATACTCCTTCCATTTGTATTTTTCTTGCCTAAAACTGGCTTTTGCCAGGACCCGATTAGCTATAACACCGATGGTCAGCAAAATTTCGATCAGGAAATTGACATTGACATGTTTTATCCTAACCTGCTCCAACATTTGGTTTTGGTTGAAATAAACAAGAACAGGCGAAACCAGCGATTGGAAGACTTTGGAGCAGAGCGGGTACTCACCCAAGCTGCCAAAGAACAAGCTGAGAGTTTGGCCAATGACGAGGCCAATAAGATCAATGATCCCAACGAAACGCCCGATCTGGTAATGGAATACGGGGGTACTGGTCATGCCACTGAACTGGTAACCAAGGTATCGGTAAAAAAGGGCGCCGGGTATATGGCATACAGCGATCTTGCCAAAGAAATTGTTGACAAATGGGCCAGCAGCCCCAAGTACTCACTTAAGCTTTATGACCCCGCTTACCTTTTTATTGGAATAGGCATATCGCTTGGCGAAAGAGGCAGAAAAGTGTACGTATCGACAATTTTTGGGAATTACTTTACATTCAATCCTGGAAAAGAAAGACTCGACGAAATGGAAATCCCCATTACCACAAAATCGTTTGGCTTAAGCCCCAGAGATGAAAAGGGTTGTAAAAAGATAGAAAACTACAAGTTGAACAAATTGCAAGAAGGACTTTCGGTTCAGGAAGGTTATATTTATTTTACGACCGATGATATCAAAGAATTCAAAAGGATTATTAAGCGTGACAGCAAAGATGGGTTGGCCGTTGATTTGATTCAGCGCGAGCAATATCCTTGCGATGGGATAAACATTGTTGATTTTGAATTGCCCAACCGGGGGATCCTTTCAAAACCCATGTATGCCAACAAAATATACGACAACAACGAATATGAGGAGCCCGAATCGAGGAAGCGGTTAAAAGTGGAATTGGCCGAATTGCCCGAGGGCGTGAAAGGCGACTACGAGCTAAACCTGGTACTCATTAAGGATAAAAGTTTTTGTGTAGCCCTGCCCCAGGCATTTCTGTCGAATGGAGGTGGTAAACCGGTTAAGGATATTAAAATGTTGGCCGACACAGTTACTATCAACTCGAAAATAAATTTTGTACCCGAGTCTGCCGTTGATGAATTTATTATACGTATACCCTGTGCGAAAGGAAAGAGCAATTTCACTTTCGATGATGTAAAGCCTTATGTAACAGAAATAAATGCACCACCCTACGTAATAACCGAGGCAAATGTGGCCGTATTTTCTTCTATCGAAGCATCGAGCAATAAGGACATGATTCAAAATCATAAAAAAGGCGAAGTGATCGTTAAAGCTATCGAAAGTTCACAGGTAGAGCCTTTATCATCTGATATAATTACAACCAATAGCTGGAGCCTTTTTCAAACCGATGTGATTGGCACCGAGTTCGAATCGCTTGCATTTATGGGTCTCGAAGATGCCATCGCTCATATCCAAAAGAACAATTTGTACGACAAGCTTGAACCTATTTTTGAGAAACACCGTTTTGCAACTGTCCAATTAAGGGTAATATACGATTTGAGAGGTGAAAAAGAGCAGGAATATGTGCTTTTCCTTTTCAATAAGGCCATTGCGAAGGGCGACCTTCCTCAATCGCTTTCTGTTCAGAAGTATATCTTTAAAATGTTGCTCGGCAAAAAGTACGACAAGAATTCCATTATTGAACAGCGCATCCCTTTGGAATCGAAATTTGCAGGCCTCTTGATGAACAAATTGTGGCTGCAACTACGGGCTGGGATAATCGACGATGATATCTTTTATAAATCGGTGAAAGAGCTTAATAAACTCGACCCGAGCAATCCTTACATAAAATTCAACCTTCTTGCCTGCGAAGTTCAAGCAAATGAAGTTGGCGATGACTATGAAATTTACAAAAGGCAAAATAACATCGACAAGTTGTACAATTCTTCCATTGGCAAATCCACGCTTGATGCACTAAACCTCGAATATCAATTCAAAGTGATTGCTGCCTTGGATACCCTCGATCAACCATCCGAGAAGTTGTTCGAGAGCCTCGAAAGGATCAAAACCCTGGTTAATCTCGAAGTAGCATCATGGAAAAATTCGCTCGACCTCGCCAAGCTATTCATTAGCCACGATGATTATAAATTTGCTTCACGATTACTGGAAATTTTTATCGAAGACACGAAAGTCGATGAGGAACTTTTGTTTACCTACCTCTCGCTCTGTTCCATATCGGAGAACAAATTCTTTTCTTCGAAATTCGAAAATGCACTTGTAAAAGCCAGCGATATAAACAAGAAGCGCTATTGTGAGCTTTTCGATGGCAAGCACTTATCTTATAGGGTGTTTGAAAACCCTGATATTAAGACTCAGTATTGCAAGGTTTGTAAGGGTAAATAATTTTTTTGCAGTGTTGAAGTATACATCCCATTTCTAGAGGGAAAAGTCAAAGCATCCATTGCACTGATCTGTAAAATATATTTACATCCAATCCGTCAATACGAATTGATTGAGAGTAAGAATTATTTTGAAAAAAAGAGAAGATGCCAACCAGCAGAAGCCAACGGGTTTGCCCGGTAGAAGCAGCCGGAGGACTCGATACCCGATTCAGGAAGTGGGTGCAAAACCCGCAAAAAATCTTGAAACCATATATCCATGAAAACATGACCATCTTGGATGTAGGCTGTGGCCCCGGTTTTTTTACACTAGAAATAGCCAAAATGCTGAATGGAACTGGGAAAGTGATTGCCGCCGACCTGCAACAGGGAATGTTGGACAAGGTAAAAGTAAAAATCTCAGGGACAGATTTGGAGCAAAGGATTGATCTCCATCGTTGCGAAGCAGACAGCTTGAATATATCGCAAAAAGTTGATTTTGCACTGGCTTTTTATGTGGTGCATGAATTTCCAAATCAGATGACTCTGTTTAATGAACTGAATTTCATCCTAAACCCCGGAGGTAAGTTCCTAATTGTCGAGCCTAAATTTCATGTCAACAAAACGGGCTTCAATCAAATGGTTTCAAGCCTAGAAAAAGTAGGTTTCAAAATTCTTGAAAAGCCGAAAGTGTTTTTCAGCAGGTCGGTGTTGGTGCAGAAATGAATATTATGATGACCTGGATATTATATAATAAATTGAACTTGTTAATATTTATTTTAACATTAACTTTGCTAAGTACACACCACATAAAATGAATAGGATTTTAATTGATAAAATAAATGATCTGGAGCAGCTTTGTAAAATACACAAAGTGAAAACAATGTATGGCTTTGGTTCCGTTTGTACCGCTAATTTCAAAGAGAGCAGCGACATAGATTTTCTGATTTCTTTTGATAATGTGCCCATAGACGATTATGCTGATAATTATTTTGATTTACATTATCAACTGCAAGACCTTTTTAACAGAAGGATTGATTTGATTACAGAGAAAACTTTGTCCAATCCCTATTTTATTAAAGGCATAGAACAAACAAAGACATTAATTTATGCAGCTTGAAATTCGGATGTTTTTCATCAGTACTTCAAATAAGTTATACTTTACAAATAAAATAGAAAAACCTTATTCATTCTTTTTCACCTTAGTAGCTCGATATATCCCCATAAAAAAAACCTTATTACATAATTATCATTTGTTTGAATTTTCAAGAAGGTGACAAAAAATAAAATGATGAACAACCATAGCTGTCCGGTAGTTTTTGAAAATCTTGATTTCCATGAGTTAAAGTACTGATTTGCAGGCGTAATATTTCAAAAAAAACGAAATATCATGCTTTGATAAAATTAAGACGAATTAAAATTCATAGCCAACTGTT
>JAIOYV010000078.1 GCA_021740905.1 Bacteroidales bacterium | reverse complement strand
CCCCCCCCATTTATAATCATTCTAAATAAGATAATTAGGATTGTGATTTATGGCCAAACGTAGCGCGAGTCAGAAAAGAAGCCTCCGCGCTTTTCCGCGAAGATCAGCGTCAAAAAAAACTGTTTATCCAAGACCCTAAAAATCATTCTCATCAGGCTTGCAATTATAATTTTAAGATATTTTAACATCCCTGTTTGAAGAATGTAAAAAACAACTATTTTTGTTAGTGTTTTATTTACACTAACATGATGGATGAATTTTGAGATTTCCTTAACAATGAAAGCGAATGTAATCTAATTCAACATAAAATTACTCGAATGAAAAAGTCTACCTTACCTTTTTTGATTATCCTTTGTTTGCTTACCAGTAGACATGTCAATGCTCAAATGTTTGAGCACAAATATGACTTTAACAATCTGTCGATGACTAATTATTTGGATGGGGTTGATGATTGGACAACGGTGACAAACCAGAACAACTCGCCCAACCCCGAACTTGACGACTGGCATCTTACCTATTCAAACAAATGGGGCAAAGTTGCCCTCGACGGATCGTTGTTCATGGCTTATGATGGCGAGAACACCAACGTGGGCCGCACGGCTTCGAGATTGACCACCGACTCCTTGCCTTTCGATTTTTCCATTGGCGGGGTAATGGAAATACAGGTGAACATAAAACGGGGGTATTGGAAAACCTATTTCGGCTTTGGCTACGACAGCAACAACAATGGCATTACCTTAAAAGGAATTGAGAATACCCTGCAATTCGAACCAAACGATGGGGGGATTGGCATCCATTTGTCGCAAGGAAACTCTCAATACAATGTATTTATCAAGCCCGACGGTACTTACATCCCCCTAAACATAAACAACGATAGTTTAAATGCCTATTGGTACACCTACAAAATGATCCTCGATTTTGATGCAAATGGAGGGGCCGGGAGCATATCGCTCAGTTATAAGCAAAATGGCGAAGGGAACTGGGTAAGCTGTTCGTCGGTGGCCAATTTGAATTTAGGGTTGACACCCGGCTCGGGCGATAGAAAGGATCCGGCGATGTGGACAAAACTACTGATACACGGTACCGGCCTGACTTGTTTCGACGATATAATTTTGCGGCAGCCCAATACCGGTGGATTGCAATACCAGTACCTGATTTTTGACCCGATCCCCGACCATCTTACCACCGACCCATCTTTTGCGGCCCATGCCATATCGAACAAAGGGCTAACACCATCATACACTATTGCTTCGGGACCAGCTACTATTTCAGGCGACATGATCACCCTGACAGGTTCGCCAGGAATCGTGTCGGTTGTGGCAAGCCAGGCAGGAGACGCAACAATAGCCCCTGCCCAAAACGACACGGTTTCCTTTAATGTTATCGACCCTTATGTGGTGGTACCTGAAATAGAAATCAAAAACCCGGTTGACACAAAAGAGGTAAACGCTCCTGGCTTAGACCCAATACTTTTAACCGCAGCCACCACAATCGAATTCGACAATTTACTTTCGGTCGATGAAGTTTTTTTCACCATTGATGCCCAACAGATAAATGCATATCCAACAAACAATGGCTATTACATTGCCTATTGGACACCACCAGCCTTGGGTACCTATAATTTGTCTGCCACAGTGGTAAGCAATTTCGGGGTTTCCGATTCAAAGTCCTTAAGTTTTAATGTAGTCAGCTCTACGGCAAGTTCGACTTTCACATTGCTCGACCATGTACACTTTGCCACTATTGGATCGGTTGATTCTACGGTGACATTCCCCAGTTTTGCAGGCACCTTTAGCCAGGTGGTTGCCACCCTCGACTACGATTGTCCTCCCGATGGATGCGAAGAATGGGACACCAACGCCGACGTGTACATCACAGGTGCCAATGGCGAACAAATCAAGCTTTTCACCTACATCACCCCTTATGGCGTGGCCTGCCAGGATAGCATCGATGTAACCGATTTTGTATCTCAATTACAGGGAAAGGTACATGTCAAGATAAAGTTTCCTGCAAAATCGGTCATCACCATCAAGTTTAAATATTATGCGGGAACGCCTGCCCACAAATTCTCATGGGTCGATAAACTTTGGGGGGCACAATATCCCTTTGGTTCTATCGGAAACCTGCAGCCTGTCCCGCTTGTAAATATTGATTTGGAAGATTCAAGCTATCACGCCCCGGTAGAGGAGGCTTTTTTGCGCGAAATGTCCTCGGGGCATGGCTGGGGCGACCTAAACACCGGCAATGCTGCCGAATTCAGGGAATCGACCCACAATATCAAAATAAATGGGACGACCGAATTTACCCAACATCTGTGGGCTACCTGCAATCCAAACCCTGTTGGTTGCCAGCCTCAAAGCGGAACGTGGTACCATAACCGTTCGGGTTGGTGCCCGGGATCAATCCCCATGCTTTGGCGCTTCGATTTATCCGCCAAAATAGGAACAACCTTCGACCTTATGTACGAGCTAGACCCAACCTACCAGGACTTGTGCAGCCCCTACAATCCCAATTGTGTAACCGGGATAACCTGTACCGACTGCGACAATATGTACAATCCGGTAATTATCGTGGCCGGTCAGCTTATTACTTATTTTGACGAACCGCCAATCCCAAACTGGACAGCAGTTTCGATCCATAACCCTAAACAGCTAAACATAGCCGTTGCACCAAACCCAACGACAGGGATCGTCAGGCTTTCATCCAGTAGGATATTTAACAAACCGGTTTTAGTGCAGGTTTTAAATGTGTCTGGCGTAGTGGTAAAGCAGAGTTATTGGAACGGCGAAGCAGAGAATATAGATCTTTCTTCATCCCCGAAAGGTCTTTATATTGTAAAAGTTGCTGATGAGAAAGATGTTCAAATTACGAAGATAATTGTTCAGTAAAAATATACTTATGAAACACTTTACATTCTTGATTTTATTAGCGGTACTTTCACCTGGCCTACATGCCCAGATCGAACACACCTACGATTTCAACAGCCTGTCCATTGGTGGCCTGGATGGGCAGGACAATTGGCATACAATCCTTACCACAACAGGTCCATCTGATTTGAATGTGGATTATGGCGTTGGAAGTGTCGTACATCCCGACGGGAGCCTGTTTGTGTATTACAATGCCAGTGGTGCCGGGTATGGAAGATGCGGGACCCGGAAGGCCAGCGCGAATTTCAATTTCGATTTTACATCCAACGATGTCATCGAGTTCGAGTGCGACATGCACAGGAATTATTGGTCGATGAGCTATGGTGTTGGCTTCGATGCCGATGGGGATGGACATATTGCAGTAGGATTGGCCACTGAACCAAACGATGGCGGCATTTATGTAAATATTGCCCAGCAAAGCGCTGCCAACAACAAAATAGTGTTACCCAATGGCTCATCGGTCGTTTTTGTGAACAACAATGCCGGATGGGTGCGATATAAAATGGTCCTGGATTTTGCGGCCAATGGTGGCCTGGGAGCTGTGGCCCTTTTTTCAAAACCGGGCCTGACTGGAACGTGGCAGGCAATTCCCGAAATACAAGGTATAAACATGGGGCTTACACCCGGTTCGGGCGATAAACTTGACCGTCTGGTTTGGGATGGAGTCTTTATACGTGGACAAGGTGGCACTGCCGGTTTCGACAATTTACTAATTCGGGAACCGGCAAGTACCGGTCAATTGCAATTTATCGAGATGCTCGCCATTTCAAATAAATTGACTACCGATCAACCATTTGATGTGGTTGCGACAGCTGGCTCGGGACTTTCTGTTGAATTTGAAATAAGCAGCGGGCCTGCCACGATAGTTGGAAATACCGTTACCCTCAATGGTACTGCTGGATTTGTTACTGTGAAGGCAAGCCAGCCTGGCAATGCTACCTGGGCTGCTGCCCCCGATGTGTTCCAGACCTTCGAAGTGGTCGACCCACAAGCATATTCGGCAGATCTTACCATTCGAAGGCCAGCCAACAATACAATGGTTTACATGTCAACCTTGAAACCCATTATGTTGGTGGCATCTGCCTATATCGAACATCCCGAGGTGTTGGAAATTGAGGATGTCGAGTTTATTATTGATAGTCAAAGCTTGGGTGTGGAGAAATGGAACACCGGCTACAATACAGCCCAATGGACTCCTCCGGCTTATGGCCCTTATACCCTGACTGTAAATGTGACCACTACTGGACCGGTAGTTGAAACAAATACGGTAAGCTTTGAGGTTACACAGACCATTTCCAATCTTTCGATACCCACCTTTACCGGGGTCGAATTTACAGGAAGCAATGCCACCCAAACTGCCGATTTTGAGTTCCCTACCTTTGCGGGTGCTTTCGACAATATTACCACTTACTTAGATATTACGTGCCCCGCCGGAGGTTGCGAGCCTTGGGACCGTGTTGCCAGTTTAGAAGTAAGGGGGCCAACAGGCCAATGGGTGGAGTTGTTCCGGTACATCACCTCTTATGGTGTTGCTTGCGACCATAGCCTTGATGTCACGGATTATTCTTCCTTGCTACAAGGACTTGTTGAAGTAAGATACAATAGCGGCATATCACAAAATGGTCATGTAGTCGATTTGAGTTTCGATTTCCAGGCAGGCGAGCCTACTTATACTTACAGTTGGGTAGATGTGATCTGGCGCGGCACTTTCCCTTTCGGGAATTATGCAAACCTCCAGCCTATGGATACGATAAACTGGCTTTACCCCGCCGATGCCCTTTCAGCGAAATTAAAAGTCATTAACACAGGCCATGGCTGGGGCGATTTGAATACGGGCAATGCTGCAGAATTCTACGAAGCTACGCATAAAATCAAGGTAAACAATGATGAATTCAACCAACATCTTTGGGTGGTGTGTAACCCCAACCCCGATGGGTGCCAACCCCAAAGTGGGACCTGGTTTCACAACCGGGCCGGGTGGTGCCCAGGCTCCATAAGTTCTGTGTACGAATACGATTTAACACCTTACGTAAATTTGGCAAATGTTGAAATAGTGTATGAATTCTATCCTGGTTATGTTGATTTGTGCCACCCCAGCCACCCCGATTGCATAACAGGGGTAACTTGCTCCGATTGCAACGATGGGTATAACCCAAATTACATCATCTCGGGGAATTTGATTACCTACAGCAACGAATTGATCTATACCGAAATTGAAAACGCAAAGGTACAATCTCCGTTCGAAGTGCAAATGTCGCCCAACCCGGCAGAACGTGAAGTTACTATTTCGGTGATCAGAGAATCAAGCTCCAACCCGGTTTCGATGCAAATATTCGATGTAAGCGGGCAATTGGTCGAACAATTGACCTTGAAGGGAGAAACTATCACCAAGGATTTGACTTCGTACGCAAAAGGATTATATATGATAAAAATCCAGGCGGATGAAAATGTGGAGGTTAAAAAACTGATTATTCAATAGAATAATTTGGATAGAAAATGTCAAACGAATTGGGGTAATGGAGTAATGGAGTAATGGAGTAATGGAGTAATGGAGTGACCTTTGAAAATACCTTCCCAATACTCCAACAGTACATCACTCCAATTCTGAAATAGAAATGGGAAATCATCATCTATTCACAGGATTTTGTCTCATGTACACCAATCAACGCAAACATAATTTTTATATTTGTTCAGGAAAACAATAATTAAAATACACATACTAATCATGAAACAACTATTTACTCTTTTCATTTTGATGGCTATCACTTTTATGCTGAGTGCCCAGGTGAAAACTATTTCCGGGACTGTAACATCTTTGGAAGATGGCGAACCGCTCCCTTATGTTTCGGTGTTCATCAAAGGGACTACGAAAGGGGTGTCGACCGACCTTGATGGCAATTATAAAATTACTGATGTCAAGTCCTCCGACATTATTGTTTTCAGCTTTATAGGGCTAGAGACCAAAAGCATAGAGGTAAAAACCCAAACTGTCATTAATGTTGAACTTGGCCCGACTGCGAATAAATTGAACGAAGTGGTAGTAACGGCCCTCGGTATCAATAGGCAGCAAAAAGAAATTGGCTATTCGACCCAGAAAGTGAGCGGCGAGGACATTGAAAAATCGAATGCCAGCAATGTGATGAGTGCCCTGGCCGGAAAAACTGCCGGCATCCAGATTAGCGATGCCAATGGTGTGGAAGGGGGCACGACCCGGATTGTGATACGGGGAAACAACAACATCAATACCAACAACCAGCCCCTGATCGTGGTGGACGGGATGCCCTTGGAAAACCAGCCTGGCCTCGAAGATATTGGAAGGGGAACGGACTGGGGTTCGGCCATCAACAACATTGTATCGTCCGATGTGGCCAGCATCAATATCTTGAAAGGAGGGGCAGCCTCGGCATTGTATGGATCGCGTGGGGCAAATGGCGTGGTACTCATCACTACCAAAAAAGGCCGCGTACAAAAAGGCATAGGGGTAACCTACAATTACACCAACAAAATTGTGACCCCCTACCGATACCGTGATGTACAAAACGAATATGGCGGCGGTGGCCCCATAAGTTTCACACCTCCGAAATTATATAAAGATACGGCAGGGAGTGAAATGGTTGATTTTTTGAATGACCACTTTGGCGACATTGGAGGCTTGCATCCTCGCTTCACAAGCTATGTGTTCAATTCCATGTATGAAACCTCAGCATTAATCTTGGACACGGCAGGCAGTGTTGGAGACTCGCACGAGGAATTTGGCTACTATGGCTCAGGCGCATCGTGGGGGCCACGGATGAACGGGGAACCAATAAAATGGTGGAATGGCGAAATGACCACCTGGTCGCCACAGCCCGACAATATGAAAATGCCTTTTCAAAATGGTTCTTCGGTAACCCACAATATTGCGGTGGAAGGGGGCAATGAAATAGCCACAGCCCGTTTTTCGCTTACCAGGAACGACTTAAAGCCCATTATCGAGAACAGCTCGTCGAACCAAACCACAGTGAATACAAACCTGTTGGTCAATGTTTCGAAAAAAATAAAAGTCAACATGGTGGCTTCCTATATCGATTTCCACAGGCTTAATTCCCCTGGTTTGGGCGACGACGAAAGTTCATTTACAAAAGGCTTTGTATATTCGTGGCCCCGGTCGTACCAGGGGGCCGACCGAACTGGTTACATGAACCCTGACGGGACAAGGAACGAGCAAAACGGATTTCCATATCTGTACATCAGTCCCACTTTATGGTGGGGCATATTTGAAAACAACACCACCTTGGACCGATCGAAAATATTAGGCACCATTTCGCTTTCCTACGATGTTGCCCCCTGGTTGAAGTTTATGGGCCGCACCGGGTTGGATTTTGGCCTGGATCAAAGCGAAACAAGAAATTCCCCTACCGACAGCACCTACCTTACCGGCCTGGGTTATGCAAAATCGTTGAGCGAGAATAGGGGGAACAACAGCGACTTTTTGTTTACTGCCTACCGCGACAATATTTTCGCATCTCCGTTCAATGTCTCATTTAACTTTGGGGGGAACACCTGGTCGCAAAACAATTATTATTTACAGGGAAGCAAGGGTGGCTCCTATTACCCAAACATGTATTCATTCTCGAATTACGTCCCTTCCTGGTCATCAACCCCTTCAGCCACTCAGCCTAATGATATAAGGGCCGAGGAAAAAGTCTGGAGAAAAAAGATAAACTCGGTGTATTCCTTTCTGAATATTTCCTACAACGATTACCTTTTCCTGGATATAACAGGGCGAAACGACTGGTCGTCCACTTTGCCCTCCGATGCAAATTCATATTTCTACCCCTCCATTTCTGTCAGCTTTTTTCCCACCCAGGCATTTAATTTCGAAAGCGCATGGCTGAGCCATTGGAAAATAAGGGGAGGGATAGCCCAATCGGCCATCGATGCCGACCCTTATGAGAGTGGTTTCTCTTTTGACTCAAGCTTTCTGGGGGGCGACCAGGCTGTTTCGTACCCAAATAAAATACCTGCAGTTGGGTTAAAACCTCAGATGACCAATGCGTATGAGGCTGGCACCGAAGTAGAATTCCTGAATGGCAGGATCACCTTCGATTTTACCTATTACTACAGTTATTCTTTCGATCAAATCATCGAATCGCCAATCGCTCAATCGGTAGGTGCCGAATTTATGACCATCAACAATGGGGCTATCTCGAACAAAGGGGTCGAGATTATCCTGAACACCGTCCCGATCCGCACCAACGACTTTGTATTCCGGACAGGTGTGAATTTTGCGAAGAACAGCAATAAGATAGAAAGCCTTGGGATAGTCGAATCCGTAGAGATAGGAAAAATATGGGGCGGTAACGGGCCAAATATGATGGTAAAAGAAGGTGAATCATATGGCACCATTTACGGTTGGGATTATGATTATTATGAAGAGTATGATGGACAGGCTCTGCCAATAGGATACAATTATCATGATAACCTAAACGAAATACCTGAAGGGTATTTTCCAATTGAAGGGTTTAACCCGGATGATTATGTAAAAGGCCCACCTATGGTAAACGAAGAAGGGACAAAATTCCTGATAACCGAAAACCGTGTGCCCATTGGGAATGCCAGCCCAAAGTTTATTGGTGGATGGTACACCGAATTCAAATATAAAAACCTTACGCTGGGCACCCTGGTCGATGCAAAAATTGGAGGCCAGATTTATTCGGGCACTTATGTTGAAGCCATGTCGCTGGGGCAAAGCCCTGCGACTTTGTTGGAACGCAACGGTAGCGGATTGCCCTATACCGACCCCGACGGCAACGAAAGCAATATTGGGGTTACCCTGGGCGGGGTCTACGAAAACGGCGAATCGAACGACAAAGTTGTCCATTATTATTACAAGTATTTACCTAATTTGGGAGGCTGGGGCAATTTTATTTCCACCCCCGGGGTACTCGAAAACTCTTGGGTAAAGCTCCGCGAAGTAGCCCTGTCGTACACCCTGCCACCACAGATCAAACGCAAAATAAAATTTGCCCAGGAACTGAGCGTAAGCTTTGTGTGCCGCGATGTGTGCTATCTATACACCACCCTTCCCGACAAAATCAACCCCGAGGGGATCATGGGGTCGGGCAATGCACAGGGGTTTGAATGGGGGTCGCTGCCCGGCACACGGTCATTCACATTTGGAATAAACGCAAAATTTTAACCACTAAAAAGCATTTATCATGAAAGGGAAAATTACAATATTGTTGACAGTGCTTTTAGGTAGCATACTATTGAATTCGTGTAGAAAAGACTTCGAAGATATCAATACCGACCCCGACGATTTTGTTACGGCAAACAGTGGTTCGCTGTTGAACGGGATAACCGGGTCTTTGCGCTCGGGCGTAAACGAAAGGTTCTATGTACACATCGAGGTCCTCTATAAACAAAGCCAGTTAGGGACACTCACCAAGGAGGCATGGTCGACCTATACCTTGGGCACCAAAGAGATGTGGAAAAACTATTATGGGACACTGCCCAATTTCAGGGAACTCGAAAGGCGGTTCGACGCTTTGCCACCATCGGCCGAAGTAACAAACATGCGGGCCATCGTAAAAATATTGCTGGCCTACACTACATTCAAGGTTACCGACTTGTTTGGCGACATACCCTTTTCGGAAGCCGGGTACGGGTTTATAAGCTCAGAAAACCTGCACCCAATATTCGACACCCAGGAATCAATTTATCTCTATATATTGGATGAACTGAAATGGTGTGAAGAAAACATAGACCCATCGGCAACCGAAGACCCATATAAGACTTTTGCCGTATTCGAAAATATATTCAATGGCGATTTGGCCAAATGGAAAATGTTTGCAAATTCGTTGCGGATGCGCCATGCCATGCGGATTGTAAATAAAAACCCGGACCTGGCTGCCGAAATAATTGGCGACATCATGAACAACAACAAGCCACTGATCGGGGAATTGGAAGTCGACAGTGCCAATATCGATTACTCGTGTGTCGCCCTTTGGCCCTACAAATTGAATTATTTCCAGGGTTGGTGGGAGTTTTACGAGCATAAAAACGTGCGCATGGGATCGAACCTTTGGCATCAGTTTTCGGAAAACGACAACACCGACGGGAGCGGCATATTCGACCCACGGGTGTATTATTTTTTCGAAACCAACAACGACAACGAATGGGCAGCTTTCCCACAGATTGTCCCCACCGGCACTGCCCCCGACGAGGGCGCGCCTTATGGGTCGCAACGAAATTTCGACGCTTCCTTTGCCATTAAAGGCGACGGATGTGTTTATTCCCCCTTCAATTACTTCCTGGTAAGCGATGGGTACAATTCGCCCAACATCTTGATCAGCGGGGCCGAAGTCCATTTCCTAAAAGCCGAAGCTTACTTGCGTGGTATTGGGGTTGCCCAAAACGAGGCAATGGCCCAAACCGAATTTGAAAACGGGATAAAATTATCGCTCGATTTCTGGAAGTTTACTGCCGAACATTTAAAGCTTTCGCAAGGCGGATATTTCTCTTCAAAAATCACGGTGCCTTCAAACCTGGATTTCGACAGTGTGAATGATAAAATGGGCTTCTCCAACGTATCGTCCACCGATGATAAACTGAAACTGATCTATACACAGCGCTGGATCGATATGTTCAGGCAAATAGACCAGGCCTTTGCCCTTTGCCGAAGGACCATGAAAACCCCACGCGAAGGAAGCCCCCTGGAGTATTTCAGGCTTCCGATACCTGATATTGAAAAAGACAATAATTTACAGAACTACGAAAGTGCTTATAGTGCGCAAGGCGATTTTAGCACGACCAAAGTGTGGTGGATGGAATAAACGGGGGGAATTATGAAAACAGGAATCGACAAAATAATGGCAATCCTATTAAACATCTGTAAGATGAAAAAATATATAACACTACTTGTTTTATTGATGGGCCTCGCGGCAATGGTTGGGGCACAAGAAAAAGCAATTACAGGCAAAGTCACATCAACCGACGATGGCTCGGCTCTGGGCCAGGTAAACATCCAGGTTTTGGGAAAAGACAAAAGTGCAACTACGAATGAGGACGGCACGTTTACAATGGAAGGTATTTCCGAAAACGACATCCTTGTTTTTAGCCTCGACGAACACCATGTACAGAATGTACCGGTTGGCAAGTTGGCAGTTGTGAATGTAGGGCTGATGCCAATTTTTCCAAAACCCAACAATGTAAAAATCCCTATCCTACCGGGAAAAGAAAAGCCTGTATTCGAAATGGGTTATGCGAGCGGGCATGAAGACGGAGATAAGATCGAACTGTCGGGAGCAAACAATGTGATAAGTGCATTGACAGGTCTTATGCCAGGCGTGCAGGTTACCCACCCCGATGGCGTGAATGGTGGCACCACCAGGATAACCATTCGTGGCAACGACAACATTAGGGGCAATAACCAACCACTGATTGTAATAGACGGGATGCCCATCGAAAACAACCCGGGCATGGTCAACCCGTCGAGGGGGCAGGATTGGGGTTCGGAAATCAACCACTTACTGGCTACCGATATTTCTACGGTCGATATTATAAAAGGCAATGCGGCGGCGGCTTATTATGGCCCTCGTGCAGCGAATGGTGCCATATTGATTTCCACAAAGAAGGGGGCTGTCAAGCCAGGTCTTGGGGTCACTTATGGTTTTACCTACAATATCGAAAAGCCTTATCGCTACCGCGAAACCCAAAATAAATATGGAGCGGGATCCCCAACATCCTTAAATGCCCCTTCGTTTGAGGTGGATGGCGAAGGAAACTTATTGTACCCAACCCTGCAAAGCAACGACTCGTTGGTATTGCAGAATGGATATTCGACCACGAGCAACGAATTTGGAAAATTCGGCACCTCCTCGTCGTGGGGTCCCGAAATGAACGGACAAGAAATAAAATGGTGGGATGGCACTACAAAAACCTGGTCGCCTCAACCCGATAACATTAAACTGCCGTTCACCAATGGGACATCTACCCAGCACAACCTGTCGGTTGAAGGGGGCAACGAATGGGCAACCATGCGTTTGTCGGTTTCGCGCACCGATGCCAGGCCTATCGTGTACAACAGCAACTTTAATCAGACTACCATCAGTGTAAGTTCTGTCATCAGGGCTTCCGACAAAGTGATGGTTGACATATCGGCCAGCTACCTGGACTATTACCACCAAAACTCCCCCATGCTGGGCGACGATTCGGCATCTATCGGCAAAGGCTTGCTGTACTCGTGGCCCCGCAGCTACCAGGGCGAAGATTTTCATAATTACCAAAAACCCAATTTCACCCGCACCGATCTTACAGGTATTCCGTACGGCCATATCGATCCTTATTTCTGGTGGGGCTACCAAAAACACAACACCGAACTGTTCCGGTCGAACCTGACAAGTACGGTCGTGGCTACTTATGATGTTACCTCCTGGCTGAAATTTGTATGTTCAACAGGCATAAACTTTGGTTACGACCGGTGGGAAACACGCCACCAACCCATCGACCTGGTGGGGCTTGAAGGCGGGCACTTTGCCAAGGACATGGGGCGTACACAAAGCAACAGCAATAGTTTTCTGTTGGCCCTAAAAAAGGACAATATTTCGGATTCGAAAATTGGTGTCGAATTTAGTGTGGGCGGGAGCAGCTTATTGGTCGACAATTACTCTGAAGGTGGAAATTCCGGGACATGGTATTACCCGAACAAATATACGTTCTCGAACTTTACCAGTACAAGCAACACTACCGTTGGCGACCCCGGGTCGTTGGTGGCCGCTACCGAGAATATCTACAAGCGAAAACTGTTGTCGATGTATTCTTTCCTTACCCTGTCGTACAGCAACTTTTTATATGTCGATGTAACCGGAAGAAACGATTGGTCGTCGACTATGCCCAGCGACGAGAACTCCTATTTCTACCCATCGGTATCGGCTAATTTTGTGGCATCCAATGCGCTTAACCTCGACAAAGATTTGTTGAGCTATTGGAACGTACGCGGTGGTTTCTATCAAACAAAAATAGATGCCGATCCCTATTTATTGGACTGGAGCTATTCGGCAAGTGCTTTTGGAAACAACCAGGCAACTGTCTTTTCCGGCATTGTGCCCGACACTAAGCTGAAACCCCAGCAAACTAATTCCTTCGAGCTTGGTACTTATGCCGAATTCTTAAACAATCTGTTCTCCTTCAACATTACCTATTATAAGTCAGAAACATCGGATCAGATCATCTCCTCGCCGGCAGCCTCATCGACCGGGGCATACATTATCAATACTAACATAGGCTCAATTTCAAACACCGGGATAGAAATAGCACTGACATCGACCCCCATCAAAAACAAGGATTTTTATTACACCACCGGTTTGTCGTTCAGCAAAAACTCCAACGAAGTACTAGATTTGGGCGGTGCCGAATACATTGAAATAGGAAATTTTGACGGCGAAAACAGCCCATCGCTTTGCGTGAAAAAAGGCGAACAGTACGGTACTATTTACGGATACGACTATCAATACATCGATGGGGAGCGGGTAGTTTCTGATGATGGTACTCATTATCTGATATCAGAAACCAAAATGCCCATTGGCAATATCGCCCCTAAATTTTTCTTGGGATGGACAAATAAACTTTCTTATAAAAACGTCAGCTTGTTTGCTTTGGTCGATGCTAAAATTGGAGGGGAGATTTATTCTGGGTCTTATGTGTACGGCTTGCTAAGCGGTCAAAGCCCCGAAACCTTGTTGGAACGCGATGGCGGCGGAGTGGCATACACCAGCCCCGATGGAACCACCAGCAACACAGGGGTGATCCTCGATGGGGTGTATGCCGACGGCTCCGAAAATACAACTGTGGTACACTACTATTACAAGTACATGCCCAACTCGGGCGGGTACGGGCAAACCATTTCGCGCCCTGGTATTGTCGAAAATTCTTATATCAAACTAAGGGAAGTGGCACTGAGCTATACACTGCCCACTGATTTGATCCGGAAAATAAAATTCGTGCAAGGCTTGTCGGTCAATTTTACCTGCCGTAATGTTGGCTATTTGTACACCACCCTACCTGACAACATAAACCCCGAGGGCATTTTAGGTGCTGGTAACGCGCAAGCCTTCGAATATGGCGCGATGCCTGGCACACGTACATTTTCATTTGGGATCAATGCTAAATTTTAACTTCAAAATTACAGTATCATGAAATTGAATATTTATATCTCCACATTACTATTAGCCTTTCTTTTGTTTGTTTCGTGCAAAAAAGACTTCGACGATATCAACCACAAACAAGACACGTATGTGATCACGAGTGACGGCGCTTTGCTGAACGGGATATTGAATTCGTTGAGGATAGGCAAGAACGAAAACCTGTACATCAATAACAATATCTTGTACCCCCAGACACAACTGGCCGCATTGACTCATCCTGCAAACAGTAGCCTTACGCCAGGCACGGAAGAAATTTGGTCGAACTATTACAGTGTCTTGCCTAATTTCAGGGAGTTGGAAAAAAGGATAAGCCAGATGACCCCCACGGTAAATGATACCGACTCCACAACAATTGTGAATGTAAATGCGAATAACATGAAGGCCATGCTCAGTATTTTGCTGGCTTACAAAACTTTTAAAGTGACCGACCTGTTTGGCGATATCCCTTTTTCCGAAGCCGGATATGCTTATCAAGAATTTAACAAACTACCCAAATTCGACAGCCAGGAAAGCATTTACAAAACCCTTCTGGCTCAACTGGCCTGGGCCGACAGCACTTTACTTGCACCTACTGCTGTAGATACCGGGCGATATGTGGAATTCATAAAATACGATGCCCTATTTTCGGGCAACCTCACCAATTGGAGGAAGTTTGCCAATTCGCTCCGATTACGCTATGCCATGCGCATGGCCGATGCCGAGCCTGAGTTGGCCGGCGAAATTATTGCTGAAATCATCAACAACAACCTTCCGGTACTTGTAGGGGTCAACTTTGCCAGCCCGGTTTTAGAACAGGCCAAGATAACACCCGTCTCGCATGGATACGAAAACCCGGGCAAGTATTGGTCGTTTTCCCAACAGCCCAATTTGAGGATGAGCACCTCAATATGGGATCAATTTATTGTGAATAGCGAAATTATCGATCCCCGTCTATTTTACTTTTTCGAGACCAACAATGCCGGTGTATGGGCACCCTATCCATCTGATACATCAAGTTACCCATCAGAAGGCGGGAATCCTTACAGTAGTAATCGCGAAGTGGATTCTTTGTTTTTTGATAAGGGTGCCGGATGTGCTTTCTCCCCTGTCAATTTCTTTTTGGCTAGCGACGAACTCAATATCCCTGAAATCCTGATCTCAGGTTCCGAAGTCCACCTGATAAAAGCCGAGGCCTATTATAGAGGGATTGGAGTACCAGAAGACGCCAGTAAGGCTGTTATTGAATTATGGAACGGGGTGCAAGCCTCAATGGTCGCGTGGAAAAATGTAATGAAAGTTTCAGAGCTTAGGTACGGAAATGAATTTGGGTCTTACATTGACGTACCAACATCGTTGGATGTGGGTAACTGGGAATCGGCCACCAACTTTGCTGTCAGCCTCGAACTGATTTATGCCCAGCGATGGATCGACCTTTTTATGCAACCCTGCGAAGCTTTTGCTTTTGCCCGGCAAACCATGCAAACACCCCGGGAAGGGGATGACCTAAACTTTTTCAGGCTGCCCATTCCTCCCAGCGAAAAAAACCACAACAGCGCAAATTATACGGAGCGATATGGCTCGCAGGGCGATAATACAAATACAAAAGTGTGGTGGATGAATTGATGGGAGAAGAGATTACAAATTAACTTCACCAATAATAATGAAGGAAAATCCTAAGGCTTAAATAATGGAATCGGAACCTCATTAATACGCCCTACCGTCCTTTTTTTCAATATAATTGATGAAAGATGTGTTCACTACTTTGTTGCCTCCTGGTGTTGGGTAGTTTCCTGTAAAATACCAGTCGCCTTTATGGTTGGGACAGGCAAGGTGCAGGTTCTCGATGCTTTGGTACACAATTTCCACTTCCGCTTGGATATTCTTTGGTTTGAGGATTTCTGCAATTTTCTGGCTTATTTGTTTTGCCGTGAACGGTTCGTAAATTTTCTTCACGTGGTTTACAATTTCCTCTTTTGGCAATCCTTGTTGTTGTTTCGACAAGTTGTACACTTCGTTGATGATAGCCTGTTGTCCAGTGTCTTTTAATAATTGAATAGCGGCTTCGAAAGCAACAAAATCGCCCAGTTTGGCCATGTCAATGCCGTAACAATCGGGGTAACGGATTTGTGGTGCCGAAGAAACTACGACAATTTTCTTGGGTTTTAAACGGTCGAGAATCCCAAGAATACTTTGTTTTAAGGTAGTGCCCCGTACAATCGAATCATCAATAATCACCAGGTTGTCCTCTCCGGTATTTATGGTACCATACGTAATGTCATACACGTGACCCACCATATCATTACGGCCTTCATCCTGACTGATGAAAGTACGAAGCTTCACATCTTTAATGGCAATTTTTTCGATGCGTGGCCGAATACAAGCAAGTGCCTCCAGATCTTTTACTGTCACATTATTGCCGAGTTCCGATATTTTTTTCTTTTGAGAATTGAGCATGGCTGTTTCAATTCCCTTTACCATTCCATAGAAAGCTGTCTCTGCCGTGTTTGGGATAAAAGAAAAGACTGTGTTTTCGAAGTCGTTGTCCACCGACTCCAATATTTGAGGGACCAATAACTCACCTAATTTTTTACGCTCCTGGTAAATATCCATATCCGAACCTCGTGAGAAATAAATCCGCTCGAAAGAGCAAGGGGTTTTCTTTTGAGGTTCGCGGATCATTTTATGGCGGATCCGTCCATCAGCCTTTACAATAAACGCATAGCCTGGTTCCAGTTCTTTCACATCATCAACCTTAACATTGAAAACGGTTTGTATAACCGGTCGTTCGGAAGCTACCACAGCCACCTCGTCATCATAATAATAAAAAGCCGGACGGATACCCCAGGGGTCGCGGGTTACAAAGGCATCACCATGTCCCAGCACACCCCCCATTACATAGCCACCATCCCAATATTTACTGGCCTCGGCCAAAATATTTCCAATGTTGATTTGGTGGGCTATTAATGCTGATATTTCTTTGTTTGAATGTCCTTCCTGTTTAAATTCCCTGAAAAGCTTTTGGTTTTCGGTATCCAAAAAATGACCGACTTTTTCAAGAACTGTAACCGTATCGGAGTAATCGCTGGGATGCTGTCCCAGGTCTAATAGTTGAGAAAACAGCTCATCAACATTGGTCAGGTTGAAATTTCCGGCTATGGCCAGGCTACGCGATTTCCAGTTATTGGAACGGATCACCGGGTGAATATTTTGTATCCGGTTTACTCCAAAAGTTCCATAGCGCACATGGCCTAGAAAAAGCTCGCCGGCAAAAGGCAAGTTATCTTTCACCCAAACCGGATCACGCAATAAATTAGGTTTTTTTGCTTCAACACTTGAAAGTTGTTTGTGGATAGAATCGAATACTCTGCGTATAGGCTCCCGTTCGTTCGAGCGTTCCCTGTGGATGTAGTCCTTGCCCGGTTTTAAATCAAGCTTCACACTGACCATCCCGGCACCATCCTGTCCACGGTTGTGCTGTTTTTCCATCAGCAAATAAAGCTTGTTGATGCCGTACATCCACGAGCCATATTTAATCTGGTAATATTCAAGGGGCTTTAGCAAGCGGATCATGGCAATGCCACATTCGTGTTTTATTCTATCGCTCATATTTTAAGTTTGAAGTCTGATTTTCGTTTGATTACTTTCCGACAGGCCATTGCAATATGGGTCGAAGTCATTTTATATTTTTCCATTAGTTCGGTTGGTTGGCCCGATTCGCCGAAGGAATCGTCCATGCCGATAAATTCGATGGGCACGGGATAATTTTTTGCCAATACTTCGGCCACTGCACTTCCCATCCCTCCAAATATCTGATGTTCCTCTGCCGTAACAATTGCCCCTGTTTCGCGCGCACAGGCAATCAACAAAGCTTCATCGATAGGTTTTATTGTGTGCAAGTTGACCACCCGGACCGATATTCCTTCCTGTTGAAGTTGTTCGGCAGCCTTCAGGGCTTCCCAGGTAAGATGTCCGGTGGCAACTATTGTACAATCACCCCCTTCACGAAAGACCTGGGCTTTCCCCACTCTAAAATCCATATCGGGGGGTGTGAAATTAGGAACTGCTTCGCGTCCAAAACGGATATACACCGGTCCGTCAACTTGCTCGTAAGCTGCAATAGTCGCCAGTCGGGTTTGTGTGGCATCGCAGGGCGAAAGGACTGTCATGTTTGGCAACACCCGCATCACGGCAATATCTTCCAGTGCCTGATGGGTTGCCCCGTCGGGGCCCACCGAAATACCTACATGTGCGCCGCCAATTTTCACATTCACATTATTATAACAAACCGACACCCTGATTTGATCAGTGGTGCGTAGGGCGGCAAATACCCCATAGGTTGACATAAAGGGGACCTTTCCCGACAAAGCAAGGCCAGCGGCCACCCCCACAATATTTTGTTCGGCAATGCCAAAGGAAAAAAAACGGTCGGGAAATTCTTTTTTGAAAAAGTCCATGCTTACCGAGGAGGTAATATCTGCACCCAGGGCTAATACATTTTCGTATTGCCTGCCTAACCCGCAAAGCCCTTCACCAAAGCCAAAGCGGGTGGGTTTCATTTCCTTCAATTCAAACATACACTTAGTTCTAACCCCACAACAACTGCAAAATCAGCGTATCAAAAAATCGTAAACCCCGAACAGTTTTGCAGCGAACAAAATTATCACAATAATTAAAAACCAACGAATAAATTTTGCACCCCATTCAACAGCATATCGCGAGGCAACCATCCCCCCGAGTAGATTCCCTATGGCGGCTATCAGCCCCATGCCGTAATGTACCTGGTCGTTGTACATATACACCGCCAGGGCAAAGGGGCTGTACAAAAACACAATGTACACCTTCAGTGCATTGGCGTGCAACAAGTCGTAGCCCGAGAACAGCACCAGGGCAGCCAACAGAAAAATGCCCACTCCAATATGTATAAAACCACCGTATATGCCAATCAGGAAAAAAATGAGCATTTGCAACCAGGGGTTCCGTTCGATGCGAAGGCTTTCTTTTCCCCTGATCCACCGCTCGGGTTTGTAGAACAGGAAAAAGAGCATCAACAGCATGACCATTCCGATTATCTTTTGGAAGATGCCTTCGTTGATGTTCACCGCAACCAATGCCCCGGCCACAGTGCCCACCACCGTAGGGATGGCTATGATCAAACCCTTTCGCAACTCCAGCACCTTTTTTCTTCTGAAATTAAAAGATGCCGCCAGGGTTTGCATGATCACCCCCAGCCGGATGGTCCCGTTTGCCGAACCTGCCGGCAAACCCATTAGCATAAAAAGGGAATAGGTAATGGCTGTCCCGCTCCCGGCAATGGTATTGACAATGCCCACCAAGAAACCTGCGACTACCAATAGTGCTATCCCTTGCCAGGAATAAATGTCGATATGAGCAATAAAATCGAGGTTCATATAGGTGCCGAAAATATGGAAAAATTCAATCATGGAGAAACCCATGCCACCGGTATTGTTGCTAACCAGGAGAAACTGGTAAAACACACATCTGGTACAAACTGGATCGTTAGTGCGGGTAGGGTTGGAAATTGGTGTTCGCAAAAAATGCCGTATTTTTGTATTGAAACTTAATTGAGACACAGGATGAAAAAGCTACCCATTGGCATACAGGAATTTTCAAAATTGATTGAAACAAACTGTATCTATGTTGATAAAACAGAACAGATTTTTCGGATGCTTGAACATGAGTATTACTTCCTTTCGCGTCCACGCCGGTTTGGGAAATCGCTGTTGTTGAACACCATAAAAGAGATTTTTTTGGGGAACAAGGAATTGTTCAAAGGATTGTGGATTTACGACAAAATAGACTGGAAAGCCCACCCTGTGATCAAGATTTCGTTTTCGAATATTGATTACAAAACCGTAGGGCTGGAAAAGGCTATCGAATTGATGTTGACAAAAATTGCGGAAGATTTTGGCCTTCAATTAAGCATGAGTTCCTATGCTTTGAAATTTGACGAGTTGATCAAAAAACTCGCTGCCAAAGAAAAGGTGGTCATTTTGATTGATGAATACGACAAGCCCATTATCGACTACTTAGAAAACCTTAAGCAGGCCGAGTCAAACCGCGAAACCCTTAAAAATTTCTACTCGATCATAAAAGATGCCGACCGATTTATCCGGTTTTTCTTTATCACCGGGGTGTCGAAATTTAGCAAGGTGTCTATATTTTCTGATATTAACCATCTGGAGGACATAACTATTCATGATGATTTCTCAACTATGCTGGGCTGGACACAAGAAGAACTGGAGCATTATTTTTCTGATTACATCGCTATTGTAGAAAAGCGGTATGCCAAACACTACAGCGACATAAAGCCTGTGATAAAACAATGGTACAATGGCTATTCGTGGGATGGTGTCAACTTTGTGTACAACCCTGTTTCTTTGCTCAACCTTTTCAGCAAACGGGTATTCAACAATTATTGGTTTAGTACCGGCACACCTACTTTTTTAATGAAATTGATCAAAGATGACCAATATACAGCTTTTGATATCGAAAAAAAGGATGTAAATATTGGGATCCTTGAAAAGTACGACCTAAATAACATGACCCTGCTTCCACTTTTGGTCCAAACTGGTTATTTAACCATCAAGCAATACGATTTCTTCACCAATATTATCACCCTCGATTACCCGAACAAGGAAGTGGCCGACTCCTTCTCAAGGCATATTTTATCGGAGCTTACCGAAGTAAAATTAGATAAAACCGATATGATGCTCGGCGATATTGCCGAAGCATTTACCAACAAGGATATCGAGAAGGTTATCGATACCATCAACATCCTGTTCAGGAACATCCCCTATACCCTTATCGATGAAAAAGAAAAATACTACCACTCCATCTTCTATACCGTATTGAAGTTGCTGGGGGTAAAAATCGAGGCTGAGATTTTGACCATCGACGGACGGATAGATGCCGTTGTGAAAACCAAAAATTCGATAATCATCATTGAATTTAAAATAAACCAAAGTGCCGATGTCGCCATCAATCAGATACTGGAAAAGGGATACGCCAAAAAGTATCAGAACGACAACCGTCCAAAATTTCTGTTGGGCATAAACTTCGACACAGAAACAAAACGGGCCGATGATTACAGGTATGAAGCTTTCGATCGATAGAAAGAAAAAATAAGGGGATGCAACCTTTTCGATCATAACAAATCAATCTTCTTTTAATCTTGGTCAATCTCCTTCAATCTTACCCAATCTTTTTTTTAAGAACCCCCAAAGCCTTACTGAGATGGGCTTCCACAGTTTTTATCGAGATGCTTAATTTTTCGGCAACCTCCCGGTTTTTCAATCCTTTGTTGCGGCTGAGGTCGAAAACCAGACGGCATTTTTCGGGCAGGGTTTCCAATGCTGCGGCTATTCGTGTTTCGAGTTCGCGGGCTTCTATGTTCAACAAAAAGGATTGTTCGATACCCGGGTGGATAAGTGACAAAGCTTTCCGGCTTTTCTCGTTCAGTTCTTTTTGCTTTAGGAGATTGAGGCTGGCATTGTACATCGACCGGAATAAGTATGACTTTATGGTTTTTTTAATTTCAAGTTCGATGCGTTTCTCCCAGATGTGAACGAAGACTGACTGAACCGCATCTTCGGCAAGGTCTTCATCTTTTAAAAGAGTAATGGCATAACGCAACAGGGCAGGATAATATCTTCGGAAAAGCTCCTCGAAAGCTTTGGGATCAGATCTTTTGATCCTGGCTAATATTTCCTTTTCCTTTTGTTCCAATAGTCTGTTTAAAATGGTTTGTTAAATATCGCAAAATAACTATCAGTCTACTCTGACCAACTTCGTGGCTCTCTGGGGCCCTCTGTGTTAGAGCTATTTCACAAAGTTACACAAAGGAGCACAGAGTTACACAGAGACTCAAACTTATAAATAGATAAGCCTATCCTCCCTTGCGCTTGACCTTGTAGCCATCCGATTCGAGAAGAGTGACTACTTTATCCCGCACATCGCCCTGGATCAAAATCTCGCCATCTTTTACCGAGCCGCCAACCCCACATTTCGATTTAAGCCATTTCCCTAATTCTTTTAAATCATCTTCTGTTCCCACAAAGCCTTCCACTAAAGTAACAGCTTTGCCCTTGCGTTGTTTCTTGTCGAGCGAAACATATAGCTTTTGCTGAGATGGTGGCACGGTTTCAACTTCCGGTTCTTCATTCGATTCGTAATTGAAATTTGGGTTTGTGGAGTACACCACATTTACCCTGTTTTTCTGTTTTGCCATAATATGAAGTTCTGAGTTCAAAGTTCAAAGTTCAAAGTTCAAAGTTCTGAGTTCAAAGTTCAAAGTTAAAAGTTCAAAGTTCTGAGCTGAGTAAGTAGCTATTTTTTTCGATTACTGTTCAGAAGGTATTTAATAAATCCAACAATTGTAGCACTGGTTTCAGCAGCTTGATCGTAACTCTTTTGAAATTCAGAATCTGAAAAATATCCTTGGTCAAGTGCAACATATAGTTCGCTTTGTACTTCAGTACAAGATCGCTTTGAATACCTTAAAAATCGAACAAACTCTACATTTGATTCAGAATCAAATCCTTCAACAATATTGTGCATAACAGATCCCGCAGCACCAGTAATTTGCTTGCATAGTACGTAATCACGACCGAACTCAAGCTTTCTAGTCAAAGAATAGGCTTGTTGTGTTAATTTTCGCGCCATTTGCCAGGCAATAATATCTTCAAACTTAGTAATCTTCATAATTCCGCATTTAATGTATATGAAATCTAATTATTCATAAAGGGAACAGAACCCCTTGTCCTCAAACTTTGAACTAAGAACTTTGAACTAAGAACCACTAAATCATCCCCTGGTCTAACATCGCATTCGCCACTTTCTTGAACGATGCAATGTTCGCCCCTTTCACATAGTCGATTTTTCCATCCTCGTCGGTGCCATGTTCACGGCAGAGATCATGGATGCGTTTCATGATGGTGAACAATTGTTTATCCACTTCCTCGTTCGACCATTGATAACGCAAAGCATTTTGCGACATTTCAAGGCCGGAGGTTGCCACACCTCCTGCATTGGCAGCTTTGCCTGGTGCAAACAAAATGGCATTCTCCTTTAGGTAATCAATGGCTTCAGGGGTGCAGGGCATGTTGGCACCTTCCACCACACATTTGCAACCATTGGCTACCAAAATGGCTGCATCGTGCTCGTTCAGCTCGTCCTGGATGGCACAGGGGATGGCAATATCGCAGCGGACTTCCCATGATTTTTTATTTTGCCTGAACTGAACATTTGGGAATTCGTACGACATGGGCCTGACAATATCCTCGTTGGTAGAACGTAATTCGAGCATGTAATCGATCATTTCCATGTCCATCCCGTTTTCAAAGTACACGTGGCCATCGGGTCCGGATATACTCACCACTTTTGCACCCATTTCGGTGGCCTTTTGAGCAGCGCCCCAGGCCACGTTTCCAAAGCCAGATAGGGCAATGCGCTTATCCTTTAGCTCCATATTGTTGGCTTTGAGCATTTCGGCAGTAAAGTAAATGAGGCCGTAGCCGGTGGCATGGTTGCGCATCTGGCTGCCTCCCCAGTCGATACCTTTACCTGTGAGTACCCCCGAATGTTGCCCGCTTATCTTTTTGTACATCCCAAACAGGTACCCTATTTCGCGGGTGCCAACCCCCATTTCGCCGGCAGGCACATCGAGTTCGGTGCCGATCAGTTTCCAAAGTTCGAGCATATAGGCCTGACAAAAACGCATAACCTCGTCGTTCGATTTCCCTTTCGGGTCGAAATCGGAGCCGCCCTTTGCCCCGCCCATAGGCAGGCTGGTAAGGGCATTTTTAAAGACTTGCTCGAAACCCAGAAACTTAAAAACTCCAAGGTTGACATTGGGGTGAAATCGAAGACCGCCTTTATAAGGACCAAGGGCGTTGTTAAATTGCACCCGGAAGCCCTTGTTCACTTGAACTTTGCCTTCATCATCCGACCATGCTATTTTGAAAATATGGGACCGGTCGGGTTCGATAATCCGGTCGATAATCCCTGAATCTTCGTACTGTGGATTATCGTTGATAAAATCCTCAATGCTTTCGAGGAACTCCCTTACAGCCTGAATGTATTCCGGTTGTCCCGGGTTGTTTTTTTCAAGCTTGAACATTAATTGGTCAATGTCTATCATGCTATATATCTTTATACTAATTTAATTTTGTGTCATATTCATTGAATGCTAATCCTCTAAATTCAAAATAATCCCTTTTGAAACCAACGCATCACCCCGATCTTGGTTTGCATCTTCACGCTCAGTTTTTGGTTTCATAACCATCCCAATGTTTTTCTGCCCGTCAATCTTTATTACCACGGGTTGCATAAATTCAATATGACGCACAAACTCATCTTCATAAACAGCTTTGCTTTCGGAAAGGAATTCAAGATCGTAATAGCCATCGTTGGTAAAGGGGTTGATGGTAAAATATCCGACTTTGAAAGAAGTCAGGTTTTGAAAAAAATGGGTCCCCTGACTTGGGTCGATCCTGTAGTTTTCGAGACCCGATTCAACTATAAGCCGGGCTGCCGAAATTTGCGACCACTTTACCGGGATGCCCAACCAGGGATCGCTTGAGCCCCAACGTCCGGGGGCAACAAGAATATAATTCTTCTTCGCTGCAATAAAGGAGTCATTCAAAGTTCCAATAAAAGTAGCAATGTCCCTTGTTTTTGAGGGATGGAAACTTTCTGGTTTTACATAAACAAAATCTTTGATATCCGAAATAATGCCATTACCAAGCACTGAATGGGAATGGATAATTGTTTCGTTTTCTTTGATCAATTCAAGGTCTTCGTCAATTTTTTCCTTGTTGTCGACAATGGGCCTGATTTGCAAAACATTGAATATTTTAGGATGATTTGGGGGCACATCCAAATTAACAGCAAATTCAATTTCCACCGGGTTGTTCATTTCGCGCTGGCTCACTTCGAGCAAAGATGAAATGATCTCGGGTAGGGGAAAAGTGTCATATTTCAGGATATTGGCGAAGGTGATTATTTTTTTGCCTTCGTAATTTATGCCATCCCTTATTATATTGTTCTGAAAATCATACGTTGAGGCTACATATTTCAAGTTAGAATCCTTTTCAGCCTCCTTTATCCGCTCGTAATTCAAGTTGATACCATCGTTTATCGACACCTTAAAATTTTTGCAATTGAGGTCGAGGCTGTAAAATTTTTTCTGGGTTTCGCGCAAGGCCATATCAGCCGTTGATAACTGCAAAATCTTTTTCGGGTATTTGGGTGAGAATCGCAGGGTAGTGTCGCCTTCTACCACATATTTTCCCAATCCAAAGGCAATATTCACAATGCCATCTTCGGGCTTTTCGGGTTCGATCGGATAAAAGTTGACCGAACGCGCCACCCCAGAAATTGTCGGATAAAACCGGTCGCCATACGCTTTGCCGCATACTTCCTGCAACACAATGGCCATTTTTTCCTCATCAATCATGTTCGATGTGGCACTCATATAGGCTTTGCTATCTTTGTAAAACACCGAGGCATACACCGATTTGATGGCATTACTCAACATGTCGAGCATTGCACATTCATCCGATTTGATAAGAGGTATCATATAGGTTGAATAAATACCGGCAAAGGGCTGATAGTGTGAATCTTCGAGAAGACTCGATGAACGAACTGCAATGGGGTTGGTCATCACCCTAATAAAGGAATATAAATCCTTATGGATCCGTACCGGCAAAGCAGAATTGACAAATTTATCGAGGATTGCCTCATCCGACAAATCACTCAACCCGATTTTATACAGATCGTTTCCTTCCATAAATTCATCGAACACGTCGGTGCTCAGAACCACCGTGCGAGGAATTGTCACAATCACATTGTCGAATTTATCCAACAAATAGTTACGCTTTATCAGGGAATCGACAAAGGCCAGCCCCCGGGCTTTCCCACCAATGGAACCCTCGCCGATACGTGAAAAAATCTGGTACTCATCGTAGCGTTCGCGATAGAATTTGCTAATTATCCCACGACCTTTGTTCTGTCTAAAATTGGCTATTGTATCGAACAAAAAACGTCTGATCTGGTCGAGATTTGCGAAATCTTCGGGACGGAGGTATTTAAACACTTCGGCAATTGGAAAGAGTGCACGAGCATTCAACCATTTCGAAAAATGATTCCGATCGATGTGATATTGCAGGCAGGAATCAGGGATTTGATAAATAACCTCTTGCAACGATCTTAGATCGGAGGCCGTTGTAATTACCTTATTGGTATCCGGGTCGATGAATTTAAAATCGCCAAAGGCAAAAAACTCTTTGATAAAGGTGCGCAATTCCATCGATAAGGTTTTCGATGCCTTATGTATAAAACCAACCTTTATCAACTTGGCCATCAGCTTGTTTTTTATTTCTGATGATTGTATCAGGATCGGCATGTACTGATCGTCGGCTTTTACCCTTTCACATAGTTTTATCCCTGCCCTATTGTCGAGTTTCCCGTTCCGTTCGTAAGCCATATCGGTGATTATCCCCAGCAAATGGCTTTTGAATTTTTCGTACAGGCCAATGGCTTCTTCGTAATTCCTGGCAAGCAATATTTTGGGCCTTCCCCGCATCCGCAGCATTTGCTGGTGCTCGTTTAGGCCCTCGCGCATAAAGGTTTTCGATTGCTGAAAAATGATCTTATAAATATTAGGCAGATAGCTTGAATAAAAACGGACCGAATCTTCGACCAACAAAATGGTTTGTACCCCTACTTCAAACACATCCTCCTCCACATTCATTTTATCTTCGATCAATTTAATGATAGCAAGTAGGATGTCGGCATTTCCCAACCATGAAAATACATAGTCGATAGCGCTCATGTCCTCGTGGTGCAATTTCAATGAAACCTCGCGAGAGAAAGCTGTTAGGACTACAATTGGGGTTTCTTCATATTCCGACTTGATTTTTTTCGCCAATTCGAAAACATCCATATCGCCACCGCTGGGCATGGTGATTACCAAATCGGTTTTTCCTTCGGAAAGGATTTCCATGGCCCGATCGGTTGTGGAGGCATGAATAAAATGAGGTGGATAGCGCAAGTTGAGCGAAACATATTCCATGAAAATTTGCTCATCGATCCGGCCATCCTCTTCCAGAGTAAAGGCATCGTATGTACTGCAAATCAGCAACACCTGCGAAATCCTGGTCCTCATCAGTTGGTTGAAAGACGTTTCGGCGAAATAATATTTTTGTTCGTTTACATCTTTCGACGTAATCTTCGGCATCTCCATATCAGGCAATTAAAAATCTTTTCAAAAATAAGAATTACTCAATCAATATGGGAGGACTGATGCTGGTTTTCAAAAAAATTATAGGAAAGGTTGCAGTGGGCAGTCTACAGTCGGCAGTCGGCAGTCCACAGTCAGTAGTAGTCTGCCACCATTCTGTACTGCCAAGATAGTGTTGCCTACTGAATACTCCCGATTGAAGACTGTGAACTGCATACTGCCAACTTAAGACTGAAGACTGACCTAATGGTCGCACAAATTCATGCCAGTTTTTAGCTGGTTGTTCAGGTAATCTTCGACTAATTGTTTTGGAAGTCCTTCCTGCACACCCATGTAAACCTGGATATTGTTTTCGGCAAACAGATTCTGAGCTTTCACACCCATACCTCCTGCAATAATGATATTTACTCCCAGGTCTGCCAGGTATTTCGGGTAAACCCCGGGCTGATGGACCGGTGGTGTCACATATTCTTCATTAACGACCTTATTATCTACCACATCTAAAATGGCAAATTTTTCACAATGTCCGAAATGGGCAGTTAATCCCTGGTTTAATGTTGGGATGGCGAATTTTTGATTTGGATTCATTTTCTTGATTTTTAAATGTTTACATTCAATATTACGTACGAATAATTATTTCGTAAATATAATGAACATAAGTTCATTTGACAAAAAAAATACCTCTTTTGAGAAAATATCCTAAGCTAAAAAGTCATCGAATGAATTCTATTGAAATTACTCCCAAAATTGCATGGCTGTATCTTTATTAATTGAAAGTCACATAACTACCAACGATCCCCACCCAAGCCCTCGCTTTGTGTGAGGGCTTGGGTGGGGATATTAACAGCATCAGGTTTCTGGTCGATCTCAACAGTCCAAACACCAAGCAACCAACAATCAGTCTACTTATCCTTATTATATTTCTTGTGATTTTCGATAAACTCTTCGATACTTTCCACATCTAATCGCTTGGCAATAATTTTCTTATCCTTGTCGAGAAGGTAAATTACAGGGGTTGAATAAATATCGTAGTTATCGCGAAACTTCGCCCATCCATAAGGATCGTAAGCATTGATCCAATCGGTCATGGCATGTTCCTCAATAAAATTAGTCCATTTATCATGTTCTTGTACCTGTGTCCAAATGGCCAATACCTCGATATCCCATTCGAGTTCCCAGCGCAAACGGGTATATATTTCGTGCAATTTAGGCAGGGTCTTTTTGCAATGACCGCAACCCGGTTCCCAAAAAGCAATTATGATGTATTCCTTTTTGAGATTGTATAAATTGATAATCTGATTGTCATCTGTCACCAATTTCATGTCTTTTGCTTTTTCGCCAAGCACGTTTGGACGAGTCTTGATAATGCGGTCTTTGATCTTTTCCATACGGGTGGAATCGACCCAATCGGCCCGTCCCGACAAGTAGTACTCTTCACCCACATGCACCAGCACTTTATCCATGCCCATGCGGTTGGTCTCGTATTTCAGGTTCAACATATATTCAACCATATAGCGGTACATGTCCTTGTTCGGTTCAGCGCGTTTGATCAACTTATCGCCATCTTTTATAATGGTATCTGGGTTGAAAACCATCTTGGTAAAATAAGTCTGAAGCCGGTTGTAGAGATAAGCCGTGCGCAGGAGACGCGAATCGGTCATATCGATATTGTCGAAAAAATGGTTTTTGTTAAAATAGTAGCGCTTGACCTGTAATACAGAGTCTTTGTTGATTTCGGACGGGTCGACTTCGAAATCGGGCATATCGGGAAACATCTGTGCTTTCACAATATTGGCAAAAAAAGTTCCCGGGTTGTCGGCTACATAAGATTCCCATTTGGCCTTTACCTCTTCCTGCATAATACGGATTTTCTCCATAATTTCATCCGATTCCTTTTTATCCTCCTTGGCTGCAGTTAGCTTCTCTTGCAGTTTCGCCATTTGCTTGTTTTTGTCGCGCATAAACCGGCTGT
The DNA here is from genome assembly GCA_021740905.1 of Bacteroidales bacterium. Lineage (GTDB taxonomy): Bacteria > Bacteroidota > Bacteroidia > Bacteroidales > M50B96 > JAIOYV01. The sequence goes on along the minus strand of JAIOYV010000078.1, from coordinate 2,808 downwards.
AGTCAAGGTACAGTTCATTTTCCTTCGATCCTTTCACGACCATGTGATCGAGGTAATTAAGGGTATCGGTAGAAATGCTGAAATGCTGGTTTTCGGTAACCAGAAATTCAAAGGCAATCGACTTGGTTGGTAGCACAAGGTAGTAGATACCCCCATCAATTGTTTTGTCATCCCTAAACACTACATTCCCCTGGGCATCGGCTTTTACGGTATCCATCACATACGTTTTCTCGGCATAATAATGGCCCATGTACAATTCCTGGCTTTCCATGCCACGCAATTGGATTTTAATCTCATAGCCCTGGGCAAAACTAAAATTGCTTACCGAAACGAGAATCAGCAGAAAAACTAAACTGTGTAGTATCCTTTTCATCTTTCCTTTTATTTTTTTGTTAAATATTCCGTACAACTATTGATACACCTGTAAAATTCGCCGATGTAAAACGATGTAAAAATATAAAAAGTGTATGATTCCAACAGGTGTCCACAACACATCATAAGCTTATAGGCAATCTATCATATCCACTTTTTCAAGTGGTATTTCGGCCTACAATGCGCTATTTGGCTCAACAATCGGGCATTCCAATTTCCGGCGAACAAAATTTTTGTCGTATTTTCGGGCTTTTGTTTTAACAAACTTTAACTTTGAAACATGATTGATAAGCACATAGACACCCACCGGATGAACAAAATCTGTAAAAATAGTTTTGTCAGCCACTTGGGAATTCTCTTTTTTTCTGAAAAAGATGAATTGATGGCGAAGATGCCGGTAAGCCCCAATCACCTTCAACCATTTGGTATTTTGCATGGAGGGGCAAGCCTGGCCCTGGCCGAAACAATCGGAAGTGCGTATTCCTTGGTTTTGTTGGATGATGATAAATATTCGGTAGTTGGCATGAACATGCAGGCAAACCATGTCGGGAGCATCTCGGAAGGATTCGTGATTGCGCGGTGCAAACCAATCCACATCGGCAAAAAGACTCATGTTATCGATATTGAAATAGCTGATGAATCCGGCAGGAAAATTTCGCTTTGCAGGTTGACGAATATGATTATTGAGAAGGGATAGAAGATATTTGTTTCAATGGTTATACTGCGAACTTTATGGATGGCATGAAATTAACCGTGTTTATTACCAGCAAGAAAGAGCCAAAAATCAAACATCAAAAAACAACGTCTACCTTCATGAGCGGAGTGAATAAATATATCTCAATTCCATAATATTCAAAAATCGAATTCCCCTATCGCCATAAAATCCTGCATTCCACAGTACTGTGATGCCGGTTTGCAACCGCCGCCCCCTTATGGTCAAAGGCCAATATTTTTTTTGAGTAGTAAGAGTACCTGTTTTTTGAATCTTTATTCTTACCTTTGGTAGATGAAAAAATCCACTGATGAGCAGGAAGTATAAATTTCATAATCACAATTCGCAACACCAGGTGGTACGAAATGGCCGGAAAGACAAGAATTGTGAGAAAGGCACGGTTCCAATTCCGCGTCGGCGCTGTGATTCTCTTATGGATACAGCCTGGAAAGACCTTGAGGAAGTAATGGAAGCCAACAAGGATTTGCTTGCCATGCAGGCTGCCCAATTGGTGCAGTTCCAACAATATACCAAGAGGATACCTGCACCCGGGCCCGATAGCAATGCACAATTGGCGTTGATGGTAGGACCGCATATCCATAAAACAGTTTTGACAGGCAACAATAAAACAATTCATTTCGATTTCAAAAACAGCAATCTGCCAAAGGCTGTACTCAGTGGACAAATGCGTTCGCTTATGACCCCTGGCGGAAAACTGGCCAAATCGTTTTCGCCCGATGACCCAATAAATGGCACACGCGATTGGCTTCAACAATTGGCCGATGGGAATGTAAGTTGTGCGAATGAGTATGTTACACCTGCCGTGATTGAACCCCTTCAGGAATTGACACCCGAACAACTGACCGAAAGCTATGTAAATTTAATTGAACCGAAGGAAGATTTCGTGCTCACCAAACCCGGATACCTTCCTGATACTTTTACTCCCGGAGGCGATAATGATCAGTCCAATTTTTTCAGGGATATGGTATCGCAGGCCAATGGCATCAACTTTGAGTATTTCAAAGACCTGCCTACACCTCCTATACCACCGCCACCCGATTTTGCTTCTGCTGCCGAAGCTATCTATGTTGGTATCGACCCAAAGGCAGGTATGGCAGAACACATCTCTGGTTCGTTGGGTTTGGTTGAAACAGGCACACAGACAGGGTATAGTTTCTTTGAAATAGGTCCGGTACTGGCATCCCCCAAATTCGACATGCCACTGGGAGAAGTTTTGTTCGACCAGGCCCCTGAATATATGATACCAGGTTTATCTGACATAGTAAAAAACAATACGGCAACGGCTTTCGAAACCGATTATAAAGCCCTTGAGGCATATATGGTGGGGGCCAATGTCGAGATGGCGAGGGAGCTGTTATGGCGCGGTTATCCAACCGACCAACGCGGAACCTATTTCCAGCATTTCTGGAGGGCTTTGGACAATAACTTTACCGACATTTCACCAATCCATACATGGCGGACTGGCTTACCACTTACAAAACTGGGCGAAAACAATCCGTCCGTTGGAGGAGCGGTCAACTACCTGATACTTGCCATACGGGGCGATTTGTTACGGAAGTTTCCACGACCTATAATTGTGATGAGAAAAGCCATTATTACGAATCCCCAATATGCTGGGCCTGAAGAATATGATTATTCAGTTTCTGAAACTGAGATTAAGTTACCAGTATTTTATTCCTTACTTGGTACAGATACTATGCTAC
>JAIOYV010000160.1 GCA_021740905.1 Bacteroidales bacterium | reverse complement strand
GCCGATACGATGGTTCTACTTTCACAAGTTATTACAAATCGGATGGATTGATTGCCGATAACATAACCGACATTGTTGAAGACCAACAAAACAACATGTATTTTTCAAGTTTGTATGGAGTATCAAAAGTCGATGACAGCTACCTTGGCTCTGAAATTCAAACAAAAAAAGAAATAGAACTTTACCCCAATCCGGCAAAAGACAACATCACCATTTCATCATTTGCCGAAATTATCAAAATTGAACTCTATTCCCCCTCTGGCCAACTACTCCGAAAAATCAACAGCCACCAAAAGCAGGAAACAATTGATGTTTCGGACCTGGCACCGGGCAATTATTTTATCCGTACAATAGGCAGGGAGGATGTGTGGGTGAAAAAGTTTGTGGTGGTGAGGTAGGGATAGAATAAAGGAAGACAGGAATGTTCTGTCCTCCCTAGAGAGCAAATAGAGATTCAATGTTCAGTCCTGAATTATTGCACTTTTACGAAGTGCCGGTTTTTCATTATCCATATATTCTACCGCTATATACCTTCTAAGAAGGTAACTATAACACCTTGGCCTGGCAGCTATTTGCACCTGCCGAAACAATAAATGACGCGAAGCTAATGACTATCGAATGATTATGAATGACGCGAAGCAAATGACGCGCGAGGCGCCCTTAATGCGAAGCTAATTCACATCTATCCTGATATTCCGCTGGATTACTTTTTTAATATCCTCAGGCCGGAAGGGTTTGGCCAGATAGTCGTCCATGCCCTCAGCGATATATTTTTCGCGGTCGCCTTTTAGGGCGTTGGCTGTCATGGCGATGATGCAGGTGTGTGAAAGTGTGCCATTTTTACGGGAGGCTTCTATCTTTCGGATTTCTTTGGTAGCCTGTATCCCATCTATGTTTGGCATTTGGACATCCATCAAGATCATATCGTATTTTCCTTTCGAGAAATGAAGGATTGCCTCCTCCCCGTTGTTTGCAATATCTACATCGTGGCCCAATTGTTTCAGGTTGAATCGGGCTACCCTCTGGTTTACTACATTGTCTTCGGCAATCAAAATCCTCAGTTTTTTATGGATCATTTCCAGTTCATGGATATGTTTCAGGCCAGCTCTTTTACTTGCTTCCTTATCGTAACAGAACCAAGCCGTGAACCAAAATTCACTCCCTTCTCCTTCGCTACTGGAAACGCCTATTTGTCCATTCATTAGTTCGACCAGGTTTTTCGATATGGCCAGGCCCAGGCCAGTGCCCCCATACCTTCGTGAAATGGATGAATCGGCTTGTGAGAAAGCCTTAAAGAGAAGTTCTAGTTTGTCTTTGGGTATGCCGATCCCTGTATCAGATATCCTGAATTTAAGGCATATATGATCGCTATTGTCTTCACAAATTTCGATTCGGATAGTTACACCACCGTGGCTTGTAAATTTAACCGCATTGTTCACCAGGTTGATTAGGATTTGCTTTAAGCGGGTAGGATCTCCAGACAATATCTTTGGGATATTTGGGTCGATCTTCGACCGTAAATACAATCTCTTCTCGTCCACTTTTAAGGCCAAGAGGTTTTTCACGTTTTTTACTTCCTCGAAAAGGGAGAAATCAATTTCTTCCAGATCGATGAGGCCCGATTCTATCTTTGAAAAATCGAGAATGTCGTTTATGATGGTCAGTAGGTTTGCTCCTGAAAGTCTGATCAGGTCGAGGTATTCGCTTTGTTCGCTATCGAGTTTGGTGGTGGTTAGGATATCGGTCATACCAATTATGCCATTCATTGGTGTCCGTATTTCGTGCGACATATTAGCCAGGAACAAGGACTTGGCATTTGAGGCCGCTTCTGCCTTTTCTTTGGCTGCGATCAATTCATCATTCATGATCTCAAGGCTTTTGCGTTGGTTGTATAAATCGAGGAAAACCTGCACTTTGCCCTGAAGGATTACCGGGATAATAGGCTTGGCAATAAAATCGACTGCCCCGGTTTCAATCCCCTTAATAACGTAGTCATCATCTTTAAAAATGGCCGAAACAAAAATGATGGGAAGGTAGCGTGTACTTTCATCTTCGCGCAAATAGGTCACTGTTTCGTAGCCATCCATCTCGGGCATTTGCACATCAACTATGCCAAGGGCAAAATCCTTGTCCAAGGTCTTGGTCAAAGCTTCGTTTCCCGACAAGGCGCGGACAAACTCCACATCGAAAATCTGCAAAACCTTTTCCAAGGCGATGAGGTTCTCGATCCTGTCGTCAACTATTAATATTTTCGGTTTTGGTGTTTCGAGTTTCAAAGTTGTAAAGTTCTAAGTTCAAAGTTTAAAAGTTTTGTATTCCAATTTCGAGTTTCTAATTTCTATTTTCCAATTCAATCCCGAATCCCCGGAAGACCGGGACAAAGCGTTCTTCTAGGAATCTTCGCTTCGCTCAGACATTAATGACTAATTACTAATCACTATTCACTAATCACTAATCACTAATCATTAAAAAATAATCATTAAAAAATAATCATTTATACAGCCACACCCTCATCAACGACAACAGCTTATCCACATCCACCGGTTTCATTAAATAATCGCTGGCTCCTGCGGCCAGGCATTTCTCTTTATCGCCTTTCATGGCCTTGGCCGTAAGGGCAATGATGGGCAGGTTTTTATATGCTTTCTGCTCCCTTATGTGTTTTAGGGTTTCGTATCCATCCATTTCCGGCATCATAATATCGAGCAATACGAAATCTATCTCAGGATGTTTCTTTAGTTTTTCGAGGGCCATAATTCCGTTGGCTGCTTTTATAACTTCCATGCCATTGTCTTTAAGTATTTTCCCTAAGGCAAAGACATTGCGCATGTCATCATCGACCAACAGAATATTTTTGTTCAGGAACACCGCATCATTTTCATAACCTTGTCCATTATTTCCATGAGTTTCCATTTTTGTATCGTTCACCACCTTGTGAAGAAAAAGGGCTGTTTCGTCCAGCAAGCGTTCTTCCGATTTTTCACCTTTAATAATCACGGCATTGGTATATTGACGAAGCAAGTTGTTTTCTTCGGGTGTAAGGTCCTTGCCCGTATAAATCACCACAGGGGGCATTACAAATTGATCCTGATTGGTAAGTCGTTCCAGCAAATCGAATCCTGACATATCGGGTAAGCCCAGGTCGAGCACCATGCAATCGAATTTAGAACTTTCGAGGATATCTATTGCCTCTTGTCCCGAAGATGCATCAATGGCTGTAATATTGTTTTTGCCAATGAGTTTTTTTATGCTCCTGCGTAAATTTTGATCATCTTCCACAATCAACATAGTCATTTCGGGGGAGTCGATATAGCCTTTTATTTTATCGATCATTTCGGTCAATAATTCGCTCTCCACCGGCTTCACAATAAAACCGATTGCACCCCTTGAAACGGCATCGATGCTCTGCTCTTGCGCCGACATCATGTGCACTGGGATATGCCTGGTTTCATTAGTTTCCTTTAGCTTTTTAAGGATTTCCCAGCCGTTAGCATCGGGAAGCCGGACATCTAAAACAACGGCATCGGGTTGGAAGTTTTTGGCGATAATCAACCCCTCGGCCCCTGTGGTAGCAGCCAGAAAATTAAATCCTTTTTCGTGACATAATTTAAGGAGGGTATTCAGGAAAACTGTATCGTCTTCAATCACGAGAATACTTTTCTGAGTTTCCTTAATGTCGGTCCTGTCGTCATTTATTTTAAAATGGTTTATTCTGGGTGCTGGCAATGGGGGCTGAGTCGTTTCCTGGACCCCGGTTATTGCCTGTGCAGGTACTACCTTATTGGCTTTGTTTTCTATTCCTTCCGAACTTGTTTCTGGCTTGGTGGTTGGCAAGATGAGGGTAAAACAAGAGCCTTCCCCTTCTTTGCTCGACAAATGGATTTCGCCGCCCAACAATTTGGTCAACTCACGCGAAATGGACAAGCCCAGGCCGGTACCGCCAAATTTGCGTGAAGTGCCCCCATCGGCCTGCTGGAAAGCTTCAAAAATGGCTTGCTGTTGCACCTTCGCAATCCCAATGCCCGTGTCGCTAACTGCAATGGCAATGCTATTTTCGGGATTCAATACTGAGTTAGTCGTTAATTCTGTTAGCTCAGGTTTTCTGATATCAACAGTAACTCCACCTTTCGATGTAAATTTGACTGCGTTCGATACCAAGTTTTTGATTATTTGATATACCCTTTGGGCATCCGATTCGATATGGTCGGGCACCCCATCGTGGTGCTTTACCTTCACATAAATATGCTTCGATTCTGAAATCCGTTTGAAATTCATCATCACCTTTTGCTCTATTTCGCTCAGGGGCATGTGTTCAAACACCAATTGCATTTTTCCTGATTCGATTTTCGAAAGGTCGAGAATATCGTTTATCAGATTGAGCAGGTCGTGGCCACTTTTGTAAATTATTTCTGCAGACTCAACCTGGTCTTCATCTAAATTTTTGCTTTTGTTGCGGGCCAAATCATTCGACAGGATCAACAGGCTATTTAACGGTGTGCGCAATTCGTGCGACATGTTGGCCAGAAACTCCGATTTGTACTGGCTCGATGCTTCTAATTCCAGGGCTTTGCGTTCCAGTTCTTTGCCTGCCAACTCCAGTTCCTTGTTTTTCTTTTCGGTTTCGGCTTTTTGTATTTCGAGCGAGCGGCCTTTTTCGTGCAGCTCTTCGTTGATTACCCGTAATTCTTCCTGCTGGGCCTGGAGGTTGCTTTCAGAGTCTTTCAGTGATCGGGCCTGGGCTTCCAACATTTCGTTGCTTTGCTTCAACTCTTCCTCGCTGGCCGCAAGCTCGGCGGCTGCACGTTCGGCTACTTTCTGTTGTTCAATTGATTTGGCAAGCAATTCTTTCATTTCCTTCCTTACTTTTATTGAATGAATTGCAATGGCTATCAGCTATTCCTTATGAATTTAACTTTTGCCCTAACAGCCTGACAGCAAAGCCTTATAGTGAGCACCCTAAAAAACAATCTTCGCGCTATTTTTAAGGGATTTGAGGCGGCATCTCAGGTTTTTTGATACAAATTGCG
>JAIOYV010000077.1 GCA_021740905.1 Bacteroidales bacterium | reverse complement strand
CGCAATTTGTATCAAAAAACCTGAGATGCCGCCTCAAATCCCTTAAAAATAGCGCGAAGATTGTTTTTTAGGGTGCTCACTATAAGGCTTTGCTGTCAGGCTGTTAGGGCAAAAGTTAAATTCATAAGGAATAGCTGGATAACGATGGTTTTGCAGAGGTGATTGCATCGGGATGGGGGGATACCATAGCATGGTATAAAAACCTACAGAATGACAGTTTTGACGAGCCGAATTTTATTCAGGGAACCACTGGAAATTCAAACTTTTGTATGGCCAAAGACCTTGACGGGGACAGTTTAATTGATATTATTGGTGGTGTAAATGGAGAAATCAGATGGGCAAAAAACCTTGGAAATGGAACTTTTGGGCCAGCGCAGTTTATATGTAGCATGATCGTGTTAAATACGTTTGACATAAACGATATCAATGGAGATGCCTACCCGGATATTGTTTATGCTGATGGATTGACTTTAGCCGCAGTAACCAACAATGGAACAGGGAGCTTCACTCAAATCCCAAATATCAACCAGATTGTTGGTGCTATTGACCTTAAATTAACTGATTTAAATGGAGATGGGTATAGGGATATTTTATTCGTTGCCAAAGAGAATGGTAACCTAAATTATTTTGTAGGATGGTATCAAAATGATGGCTTAGGCAATTTTTCTACTTTCATTTTTATCTCATACATCCAAAACCATAGCTATACCATTGTGGCAACCGACATTGATAACGACGGAGATAAAGATATTTTTACTGCACCTCGGGTAACATCATATGACCTTGGAAATTTAGTTTGGTTTGAAAATCTTGGGTCGGCTAATTTTGGCCCACAACAAATTGTTAATGTTAAGACAGGATATATATGGAACCTATACGTCAGCGATATTGACAATGATAATGACAATGATATTGTAATTTCGGAGTATACAAAGTCAACCGTCAAGTGGTTGGAGAACCAGCTTAATAACCTGATCGATACCATTATAATTTGTCCTAATGACAGTGCACTTATTCTTGGGACCTGGCAAAGCCAGCCCGGAAATTATTTTGATACATTGCAAAATGTCCTCGGGGGCGATAGCATAAACATCATTAAGTTAGAAACCTATCAAACTTACTTTTCTGCTGATACAGTCGAGATTTGCGATTATGAAACATACAATTTTAATGGTCAGCTACTCAATTCATCCGGGGTTTATTCTACAACCTTACAATCTATCAATGGTTGCGACAGCATCGAAGAACTTTCGTTGGTAGTTATTCCTGCACCAGTAGTAAGCATTTCGCCTTTCACACCCGATTCGGTAAGCATCAATGCAGGATTGCTGGCTTTGCCTACTGCCATTCCTACCGGGGGAACATATTCAGGAATTGGGGTAACAAACAATGCTTTCGACCCGGCAATTGCTGGCCTTGGCGAATTTTGGATAAGTTACACGTATGTTGACACGTTCACAGGTTGCTCAAACCAGGATTCAACATTAATAAAAGTGTATGAACCATTAGGGATTGATGAACTGGAAACCCTCAAAGTAAAACTTTATCCCAATCCGGGCACCGGCGATTTTATTTTAACAGGAACGAATTTAAAAACCATTCAGGTTAAAACCCTTACTGGGGAATTGGTAAAAGATGTAGAAATCAAAGCCCCTTCAAAAGTTCATTTCAACCTGACAGGACAAGCCAAAGGGATTTATTTTGTACATATAGTGAATGATGATGCGGAAATCAGGAGACTTTTGATTTTGATGTAGCGACAAACATACAACTTAAACCTGACAACATTTCAAGGATTAGAATTCTCTGAATCATTAGAGTTCTAATCATTATTTCAAGACTATTTTGCATTTTCTTTATTTTCAACCAATAACTAATTCCAGTTACTATTTTGTATTATACCGATTTGAATTGCGCCTTTAGTTCGCTTCTCTCCTAAAGCCGCTTCAAACCTGACTCGATGGCAGTCAGGTCTGTATAGGCATTAACTCTCGATAAAAATATCGGGACAGGCTATTTCAATTAGCGATCCCGATTTTTATCGGGAGGCTTTAAGGCGTATTTCATAATGAAATTTGGTATTACTAATGCAGTACAAGAATTAATATAAATTGATGGGATTGCTTTAGCAATTGGATAAAACCTGGTCAAAGGAAAACTCAAATCTTTGTCTATCAGAAAACTACTGATAGTTAACAAATCAATTTACTGACCTTCTTGGCTAAAAATCTTATTATGAGTTCTTTAATTAATCAGAACAAGAATCTTATAAACTATTGAACTATGAAATTAAAATCAGTACACCGGTTAAGTATATTCTTTCTTTTAATCCTTTCGTGTATCAATCTATTAAGTCAGGAGTATTGGGAAATAAGTATAAAGCCTTTGTAAATCAATCAAGCCCGTCATTAAAAATCAGATGAAATCTGGTGCAAGTATGGGTAGCAGTGGTTTTGTTATGAGCGTAGGGGGCGTTGCATGCCATGCAAATTGAAAGACCGTGCAAGTTTGAAATAGAAATACATTAATTTGAATTTTAACTTTTTAAAACAAGGAAGCTATGAAAAAAAATGGATTTTTAATTTTATGTTGCTTATATTTAGCAACAGGAATTTTGTCTTATGGACAATCGTATGTAAACATGACCTGGAACGAAAACTATGGGCAACCAGACACAATCGACTGGATGTCGACATGCTTAGATGCTGCCGACAACATAATTATTACTGGTAACAAAAAAGCTGCCGGGGGTAATACAAATATCTATACTGCAAAGTATGATACAGATGGCACCTTGCTTTGGACTAAGCAGTATAGTTACACAAGTGCTCAGAAAGACTATGGTGTTGCTATAACCACTGATGGGGACAACAATATTTATATTGCTGGCACCAGCTATGTAAACTCCACAAATGGCTATGATTTTACGGTTATCATGTACGATGAAGATGGAAATGAGGAATGGGTTGAAAATTACAATGGAACTGGTAGTGGCGATGATATAGCAACTGCAATTGCGGAATATGATGGAGATGTTTTCGTTACCGGAATAAGCAAAGGGGACACGACACTTGAAGATTATGTGACGATCAAGTACAACTCGTCAGGTGTTCAGCAATGGGTTTCGAGATACGACTATACGAACCTGGTTGAAATCCCGGCTGCAATAGAAATTTACGACAACGGGAATGTCCTGATCACAGGAGCAAGTGGCAGTAGCATCATAAATTGGGACATTACCACCGTACTGTACAATAATTCAACCGGAAGCCAAATGTCGTCAAGGCGGGTAACCGGATCAGGGTATGGCTTCAATCAACCAGCCGATATGCGAAAAGATTACCTCGGAAATATTATTATTACCGGAAAGGTTTTGAACCAGCAGAATAACTACGACATCAAAACCATTAAAATGGATGCAAACCTGGACACTATATGGACAAGAACATACAACCGGGATTCGCTTGATGATGTTCCCGCAGCAATGGATGTGGATGTGAATGGAAAAATTTATATTACAGGTTACTCCACAAAAGTATCCGGGGCAGATATGATTAATTTGCAATACGATACAAATGGAGATTTAACCTGGTCGCATATCATTACAGCTAAACAAACAAATGGTATTGCTAAAGGAAAGCAAATAAAAGTTGACGTACATGGAAATTTTTATGCTACTGGTGAGATAGACCGGGACAGTACAATAGATATTATCACCATGAGATACGATACCGCTCGCAATTTAACCTGGGTAAAGTATTTCAATGGGGAAGGCAACGGCACTGACCGGCCTTGGGACATGATATGTTCATATAATGGTAATGCGTGGGTTTCGGGTATTTCTTATGATGGAGCTTCTGAAACATATACTACTATAAAGTATTCATCACTCAAATTAGACCAAGAAGCCGAAACGGATACCGCAGGGAATCCGCTATTTGTAAAAAACCAAATGATAGTTGCATTCGATACTTCTGTGATTAACAAACAAAATATTGATAATTTAGACATACAGTGGGGCGATGCAGAGTGTTTCTTAAAAGATACTGTAATTGATGCAATGAAAAACGTATTACCAGATGGGACTGTTGAGAACGCTAATTTTATTAGAATATTTCGAACCCTAACAACTGCCGACAGTCTTTCTGTGACACGACTTGGGGATACCGTTAAGGTTTACCCATTTTGGGCAACTTTATTAATGACATTGAATGATGATGATATTGAAGTACTCGCTGTAGACTCATTGAATACATTATTCAATAATGTCCAATACGCGGAAGTAAATGGCATTCTCCAATTATCAAGTTTCCCAGAACCAGATGACGACGAGTATGAAGATGGGGAACAAGCAGGCTTATTTGATCCAACTTTTTCTAAACCTGATGCTGATATTAATATTCTCCCAGCATGGTATATTGAGACAGGAAAAGATAATATAAAAGTCGGTGTTGTTGATTGTGGCATCAATTATAAACACGAAGATTTTGGTGATGGTACATTTCCTGGATCAAAAATTGAAGATGGTTATGATTGGATTGAGAGTTGTAATGTGGATCAATCATCAGTACCAGACGCTTATGGACATGGTACAGCAAATGCTGGTATTATCGGGGCACTTCGGAATAATGATAAAGGTATTGCAGGTATTGCCGGAGGAGATATTGATTTGAACCCAAACAATACAGGTGCGCAGTTAATATCATTGCGAGTCTCAACAAATGAAAATGTCCCGCTATCAAACGCAATAGATGCAATTACCCAAGGTGCTTTAAGCAGCGGTTATGGCTTGCACGTAATGAACAATAGCTATGGTGGAGTTAATGCTAATACTAAGGCCTTGAGATTAGCCGTTGAAACAGCATCTCAAAACAATGTGGTTTTTGTGGCACCAACTGGAAATGATGGTCAAATAAATGTGAATGAATATCCTGCATCATATAGTGATGACTGGGTTATCAAAGTTGGAGCTAGTAATAGTGATGGTAAAACATGGTTTTGGTCAAATCATGGTGGTTCTTGGTTTGATTTTATTGCTCCTGGTACAGAACAAATTTTTGCCACTTGTGACCATGATTCGAATACTGGTTATACATACTCTGAAAGTGGGACATCGCATTCTTGTGCACATGTAAGTGGGGTTGCTGCGTTGTTTCTAAGTTATGTAAACAATCATCCTGACAAGCCCAATAACCTTGCTCCAGAGGATGTTGAAAATATAATGCAAAACTATATTAATGATGTTAATGATGGTGGTTCATTATTTACCCCAGGATATGATGATTATTCTGGTTATGGACTCCTTGATGCAGGTAACGCAATGCAACATTTAGAATTGCCAAAATATAAAGTGAGGCACGCTCAAGTAATGGTCAATACATCATACGCAGTATTGGTTGAATCAAATAAAACAATGTTGTTTCCAGAACAAATTCCCGGGTTGGCATCAACTACATACTCCGGTATTGCTGATGTTTATAAATTGACGGCATCTATTAACCAAGGTTTACCTGTTACAGAAAATGTGATTGGTGCCTGGGTAAGAAATTCATCTACATATGATGCCTATGGTTATTCAGATTTTATTTTAAACCCGCATTACAACTATGCTACTGTGGATAGTTGGGATCAAAATGGTAATATTACTATATCTTGTTACATATATCATATTGAGATATATAATTATTTGCAGCAACACGTAGCTACAAAATGGTTCCCCAATGTTAGTCATATTACTTTTGCATATAGTTTTCATACCGATGATGAAGCAATAGGAATAGATGAAATTGAATACGATGACAAAATAACTATTTATCCTAACCCTGCAAATAACTTTGTTAATATTGTGCTGGCACTTGATAGATATTCAGATGTTAATATTCAATTATATGATGTTCAAGGTAAATTATTACAGACAAATAAACACCTTAGATTATCACAGGGGGATCATAAACTACAATTTAATATCGATGGTTTTGTGAATGGGATCTATATACTCCAGGTTCAAACTAATGACGAAATTATTAACAAGAAAATAATTAAAAGATGACCCTACACAAAAGTGCTTCTATAGCCATATTTCTAATTATTTTAATGGCCGGGTGTTTACAACATCCGGCCAACCCAGATTATTGCAAATGTTGCCCGAAATGTGAAGATTTCCCATCAGGTAATTCTACTTCAATATCTCGTAGCCAATTCCAATACATGCAGCCATGTTATAACCCAAACAATAGTAACGAATTTGTATTTCACTATCGGGATTATGAAACAAATACATTTCAATTAGTAAAATATAATATTAAAACAAATGAAAAAGAAATATTGATTAATGATTTCTATACTATTTTTCAACCAAAGTGGGGGGAAAACAATTGGATATTATGCACTGATTTAAATAATAGTATCTGGAAAATAAAGAGCAATGGTGACAGCCTTTCTTCTGTCGCCTATGTCGGAGCCAATTATGATCCTGACTGGGATTGTAGTAATACTCATATAATATATACATATAGTTTAAATGGAGCAAATAAGCATTCTGTTGTTTTGAAAGATTATAAAACAAATTCTGTAGATACAATAAGTCGGCGTTCGGCACCAACCTTATCCATATCTAATACTAACATATTAGCCATTGATGCATGGTGCAATATATCCCTGGCCAATCTGTCAGACAGTTTGGTTTGGACACAAATTACCAACGTGGATTGCACTGAAAATTATGATGATGGAAAATCAAGAATTGTAAGTTTGTTTTGGCATCCCAACAGTAAAGACATTTACTACTGTAGGATATTTGATGGCATATATACAATCAATATTGATGATTTAATAGAGAAAAGAATCAAGAATGCATGCGATACGAGACATTACCTGACAGTGTCGGTGTCACCTGATGGAGACAAACTATTAGTTGAACGAATCCACGGCTATTGGGCTGATTATAAGATATACCATGATTCCAAAATCTACATCATGGATATTGATGGTTGTAATGAAAAGGAAGTGGTGATTGATATGGGGGAGTAGTTTACCGCTCTATCCAAAACTTGCCAATGATTATGACTATCCCAACCCGCAGTGAGAAATTGTATAACAAAGCACAGGCACAATACCTATATGTAATGCGGGGCACAGGAGAAAATTGAAAGTTGATTTACATAATAAGAGCTTGGTCTAAAAAACACTAACCTACCTGGAGTTAGCCATCGGATGACTTTCTAATTAATTGGTCCATAGCCTTGTCGTTTCCTTGAAATATTGAAAAATAGTCATCCAATGGCTTTTTAGACAAGACTCATTAATCCCGTTTTTGTCGGACTTCCATAAATATTCAAGATTCGTTTAACCTAAAACTTACAAACATGAAATACCTTGTTTATTTAATAATAACTGGATTACTAATAACATCCATAAGTTCTTTTGGCCAGAATGCAAAAAGCAAGGAAAAGGCTCGCATAGCATACTATAGTGCAAAAAAGGAGTATTCCGCCGGAAATATTAAAAAAGCAACAAAACATATCGAAAGTGCAATCAAGAATGATAACTGTCTTGAATACCGGGAGTTTAAGCAGAAAATAACCAGTTCGAATGCGGGTCTTGCATCCGAATTAACCCGTATGATCAGTAATACTGAAAAGAAATATAAAAAGCAAGATTTTCATGGCGCATATTTAATTCTTAAAGAAGCCTTAGAAGCGGGAGAAAAGGCTTTTTTTAAAGAATCGCACCTTATGAGTTGTTTGCATTCAAATTATGGTGTTGCGTGTATATTCCATCAGGGAATATCTAAACGGGATGGAAAGAAGTTCATCATTATCAGTAAGAAAGATTTGCAAAACGCAAAAGAGCAGTTTGATTTTGCGCTTAGTTATAATCCAGAAAACTATATTGCTAAGTTGAATTCAGCCTATATCAGATACATACTAAAGGATTCTACAAGCAATAAAACCGGAAGGAAAATTGTCCTTCCCAAGAACTATCTAGAGGAGGAAGGTTTGGATAAACATGCTGGATCAAGCGTAAACCGAAATAGTAACTTGCCGGACAGGGTAGATATTATTGTAGAATCTTTATTCGATTATGACGAAATATTGCTTGTGGCTGACATATCGGGTTCAATGAAGGAGCTACAACCTGGGTTTAACAATTCACGAATCGAGATAATGAAAGGGATATTGACCTACTTGCTCGGCACTAAAGGTTTTCCTGTTACATGTAATTTAGGGTTGTTGACAATTGAGGACTGTAGCATCCCGCCATTATATTCTTATGCTACAACAAAAACACCGCGAGATTCAATCTCAAACAAAATTCCGAAGTTCAAACCTATGGGATCGACACCTTTGAATGACCGTTTGATTTTTTCAGAAAAATTATTCTCGAATAAGAATAAAAATAAAAAAGCAATATTGTTGATGTCGGATGGGATGAACACCTGTGGTTCTAAGTACACATGTGATATTACAAAAAATCTATATAATAAGGGTATTGATATTTTCGTGTTAACATTTCTTTTAGCAAACAAAAATATTAAAGCTTTCTCGATGTACGATTGCATTGCGGAAAAAGGGAGTATCTGGGCTATTGATGAAAGCCAACAAATTGTATATGTCGAAAATAATATTTGGCCAATATATCAATTTCTGATACCTACGGAGATAAGGCCAGAAGGAAAATTCTCGTGTGCTATTGATCTTCCTTGCAGGCCAGAGATAAATAAGGACAACCCATATTATGTTAAGATGAAGGAATAATTGATTTAATACCATTAAGATTGCCCCAATGTAACATCAAAAACAACTAATAAAAAGGAGGGAAGAATGAAATAACAAGGAGATGGCAATACAATATCAACACCATGAATTAGTGAAGTAAAATTAAGAGTCTGTTGAAAACTGATTCTTATGGAAGTGTTTATGAATCTACAGCATAGATGAAAAGAAAAAATGATACAGTATCTTATAGGATACTCCGATTTTTTTGGCGAACAATATCGCGGATAGTCCATACACAACCCATGAGAAAATTTAAACAAACTCGAATAGCCAGGAGCAGGCAGTAAACCGTAAAGCGTTGCGAACAATTTACAACTGCCCGCCCCGGCTAAGTATAAACATTGTAAATATAAGAAATTATGAAGAAGGTTATTTTAGGAATTTTTGTTACAATACTTGTTTTTGTTTCATGTAATAAAACACAGGTAGAATCGGACATGGTTGATCAGGTAGAATCGGACTTAGTTGATAATACAACATTAGACCAGGGTGTCTTGAAATTTTATTCAACGACAAGAATGCTAACAGATGAACAGATAGATTCGATTGCTGATTGGCATAATGAATATTTAATTGCAGTGATGAGTGTATTTGATGTTGAAACTGAGGATCTTGATGAAGAGTTGACAGAACAGTTTCTTGAAGTTGGAATAGCTGAAATTGGTTGTACTGAAGAGGAACTTCTAGATTACATCGAAACATTTGATTTTGATCACTATCAATATGCTGTAGATAGCTTAACAGATGATGATGTATTAGTAATTGTCGATAGTATTCAAAGCTATCTTGCAAATAATCCAGATTGCAGCTACTCTTCTGTCCAGTCTGTAATTTCAGATCTGGAAGATTTTGCATATAATAATACAGAGGGTAGTAATTATGATGTTGCTATGACTTTTTTAGCAACTATGGAAAATTCTATTTATCTTTGGATGCCTGAATCTCATGGAGGGCTAGGTGATGGTGATGATTTTATTCAGGCGTTAAGAGCTGAGAATAATTATAAAACGGTTAATTGGGGGCTTGTAGCGGATGCTGATGGAAGTGCTGCATTAGGAGTACTTTTGATGACTTGGTATCTGACTACAGCTGGTCCAGTTGGAGTTGGTGCAATGGTATCTACAATGGGATGGGCTGTCGCTATTTCATCAGGTCGTAATTTGGTAGCTCAATTAGCCAGTGAATAAATTATCTTAAATATGAATTGGAAAAGAGCACAGATTTTAGTAGGTATTGTATGTTTTGTATTATTTGGATTTTATTTGACATACATTGCTTGTATCCACAACGAATCTCTTTCAGTAATTCAATGTTTAATAAGAGGATTTCTTGAAGCTTCTCCATTTCTTTTTCTACCTTTATTATTAAGGAAAGCCAAAAGGAAGGATAATTAATAATGCTTTCGGAAATTTAATTAGTAAATGCTGCGAATTGAAAATAAAGATAACCGGCCACGTTCGGTTATCTTTTTTGGTTTGCCTTGCAGGATTATGGGGTGTAAGAGGTATCAAATTCAACACTTGTACCTTCCTTAATATACAAAGCAAAAAGTGTATGCTGTAAATGAAAACTCCAACCAGGCCATATATGCATTAAGTGCCTGGTTTACTGTTTCCGGTCATTGTAATGGTACTCCCCATCCGCGATTCCCACGCCCGAAAACGATTTAACCCGTTCAGTTTTTGAAGGTTTTGACATTGCCATACGGCTACAAGCTAGTTCCACGACAAAAACGGTCAATATTACCCAATGTTGGTTCGACAACAATGCCCGGGCTATACAGGTTGAAGGGATGAACAATGTGGTACTCACTCGCAACATTTTTGAAATCGGAGATTGTGAAATAACTGGCCTACCAGGTGACGACCAAAATTTCTATGGTACAAAGTTGATAAAATGTACTGGATTTATGGTGGAAGAAAATGATTTCGAAGGGGCCACGAGTCAGATACTTCCTTCGGTTGGGATTATGCCAAACAATACAAACTTACAAACGCTGCAAGATAACAACGAGTTGTACAAGAATGAATTTGACAATTTATATTGTGGTTCTCATCCTGTTGGTGAAAATACAACTTCTTATTATGCAACAGGTTTGCAATTACTTTGCAACAATTTTTCTAATGGTATATACAGTGATATTTATATCACCGACATTTATAGCCAGAATAATGCAAATGCTGGAATCCGCGAGTGCCAGGGAACTGATATCCTTGCTGCTGGTAATCGTTTCATATCTCATGCACCTGCGCTGTTCGAGTGGAATATTTTTAATGGTGGCGATGCCCCCATTGATTACTATTATTATCCTAACAATGCGGACGAATACCCTACATTGCATAATTCACCAATGGTTCAGCCGTTTGGTGCTGACAACGAAAACAATTGCCCGTCCCATATAAATAATGGGATTTATTACAATCCTTCACTAGAACGCTCCGGGGTCAATACAGCATATAGTAAATTTTTAATCGGGAAAACAGCCTACTGGAATTTATATTATTCCTATTTACAACTAATTGATGATGGCAACACTCCGGCTATATTGCAACAAATCCAAAGCACCTGGCCACAGGAGGCCTGGGATTTGAGAAACGATTTAATGGACATGGCTCCTTATGTTTCGCGAGAAGCCCTCGAAGAAGCTGCCTCTTCTGATGTTCTTCCCGATGCCATGTTGCTCGAAATTTGCCTGGCCAATCCGGATGCTACACAAAGTCAGGAATTTCTCGACCTGCTCGCCAATGGTATTCCCAATCCTTTGCCTCCCTACATGATTGCCCTGATAGAGGAAAACTGGGATATGGAAACACCACTTAGCATACTTCAGCACGACATGGCAGCCGCAGCAGCTAAAATGGACAGGAATATGAACTTTTTGATTATCAATGAGAAATTAAAACCTGAACCGGATAATGATTCGCTTAGGTTGTATTATGTTGAAAGGGACAATATAACTGACCGGTATGGGATTGTTGACAGCTATATAGAAGAAGCAAAGTTCGATTCATCCGTTTTGGTACTCGATCAAATACCCATTGATTTCGATTTGGATGACCAGGCTATTGATGAATATGACAACTTCTATCTGTATCACGACCTTATGCAATTATTAAACGACAGCAACCGTACAATTCTCGAATTGGATTCTACAGAGATTGATCTTTTAGAGCAAATAGCTGAAGACAATGCGGGACCATCGGCTATTAAATGCCGGAACATCCTTTGTTTTGCTTTTGGAATGTGTGAGGAATATCCGGGCAACCTGAATGACACCTCGCAAGAAAAATCGGTTCGCATTCCTGTTAACCCTCAGGATATTATTAACAAAGCATATTCATCACTGGAAGTAAATCCCAACCCCGCAAGTATATATGCCGAATTTAGCTGGGAAATACTAAACCTTGATGGCGATGCTTTGCTTGAGATCACAGATATGAAAGGCCAAGCTGTTGCCAAACATTCGATAAACACCGTAGAAGGGAAATGGCTTTGGGATACACGCCAGGTAATTCCAGGCATTTATATCTATTCGCTAAAAGGCAACGGAAGTTTGCTTAAAAGTGGAAAAATTACTATCATTGATAAATAAAAATATAATCATGCCCCTGCTTTAAAATGCAGGGGCTTTAATTTTTTCATTATGAAAAATATCTTTATATGTGTTATGCTTACTTTGATCCTTACTATGCAAGGAAAAATTTCAGTAGCTCAACCTTTTTCCTTAGACACAACCTTCCAACCAAACTACGTTTTTCGCGATTTCTATTTTGAGAACGATGCAGGTTACATTGCTTGTGTGTATGAAATGGAGGATGGGTCTCTCAGGCTGTCTGGTTCTTTTCAGGATCCTTTTGACAACACCATGATTGGGGAATTAATAAAACTTGATGCAAATGGCCAATTTGATCCTAATTTTGGTAGCGAAGGAGTATCTACCTCTGGTGTTGGTATCTTTTTTGAAAAGCCATATATTTATAAAGTACCGGGTCTTTCGACATTTTACCGGGTAAATTATGAAACTTCTGAACGTGATACATTATGGGACTTCAATCGTACTGCAACCTATTGGAATTATGCATTAATTACAAATGCCTATATAATTGGAGATGGGGATTTATTTGTTTCGGGGGCTATAACTTACCATAAAGATTTTCCGGATGAAAGAAATAGCTATTTTGCTAAAATAAAGAAAGATGGTATTTATGATACAACTTTCAATCATAATACTAACTTTCCTGTTAAGCAATTTTTTCGATACGACTCTACGCGCATAATTTTGACCGGTAACTTTTCAGCTTACGATGGAGTGCCCATGAACAGGATTGCCCGTATTTATAACGATGGTACCCTCGACACCACTTTTCACAGCATTTTTACCTATTACCATACAGGGTTGATTGTAAGGGTTCTTGCACTCGATGATGGTAAGATGCTGGTATGTGGGGCATTCAATATCCTGAATTTTTTTGACAAACAAGAATACAAAAAACAATTGGCCTTAGTACGCTTGCTACCCAACGGCGACCTTGACCCTACCTTCAATAATTTTAACAATGCACAAAGTAAAAATGGGATCCTCACCGGGGATTCTGCAATTTATGATCTCACATACAATGTCCTGGATGTATTAAAAACCGAAAACAACAAACTATTAATTGGAGGCCGGTTTTGGAACTACCAGGGCTACTACCGGGGCAGCATTGCATTGACCGATATGAACGGTTATCTCGACACCACAGTTTTTACTGGGGCAGGAATGGATTCTTGTTTGGGTATGATTAATTATTATTTCGATCATGGCATATATCGCATGATCCCTGCCCAGAACGATAAATATTATGTGGCAGGGCAATTTTCCCGATTCAACGGGCATTGGGTGGAGCCTATTATCCGTCTAAACCCTTACGACCATGTTGGGGTTGAAGAGGTTGAAAAAGAAGAACTTTTACAACTTTATCCAAATCCGGCAAAAGATTTCATAAATCTAAAAATCCCAAAAGGGAGCCATACATTGAAAATCTATAATTCTATGGGGGTATTTACTCTTAGGAAAGAAATAGAGCCCATGGATAATTCCTTAGTGCTCGACACCTCCTTTCTTGAACCCGGCCTTTATATTTGTAAGATCGAGTTGGGGAACAGTCAATTTGTAAGCAGGAAATTTATCATCCAAAAATAAACGGATTTATTAATCATTAAATTAAACCGACATGAAAACTATTTTAGCATTTCTTTTATTTAGTATCTTAGGTTTGATTGGTATGGCACAGCCCCATACATTTATGGAAACCATTCAAAGTAAGGCCACGGCCTCACTTTTGGGGAATTTGTGGAGTATTGCGGAACACGACAACTCATTTAGTCCCGAACACCCCGATAGTACAAGTATTACTTATTTTATCAGGATTGGACAAGACAGCACCATTAATTCGTTTTTGTACCAGAAAGTAGAAAAATCGTACGACACACTGCTTACCACCTGGTCATTAAATGGATTTATCCGCTACGATACAACCGGGGATATTTATTACAGGGGATTGGATGAAATTGAATTTCTTCTATATTCGTTTTCTTTAGAAAAATTTGATACTTTGGCATTGTATGGGTATGGTGTAATCCCTCAACTTTCTGCCTATGTGTATGATGAGGATAGTATTTTGCTCGGCAATATATATAGGAAACAATTCTTTATCGAATATCTTGAATCAGGCTTTCAGGAAATTTGGGTTGAAGGGATTGGCAGTTTGTCAAGTCCTTTAAGACATATTACCGATCATACAATTGGAAATTATATCACAAGGGAAATATTATGTTTACATAATGACAATGACCAGGTTTATCAGAATCCTGGGTATTCAAGCTGCCAATATTTCTATCCAACACCGGATTTTATCGAACCAATTAAAGCATTTCAATCATTGAAAATTTATCCAAATCCGGCATACAGTCAATTAAATATTGACTTTGATATGAAAATAAATAAGCTTGAAGTATACAACCAAACCGGTCAAATTGTTAAAATAATCAATAGTAACCAGAGTCAGGAAATTATTGACATTTCAGACCTAATAAATGGGAATTATTTTATCCGAATTATTTGCCAAAAAGAAGTCTATTTGAGAAAATTTGCTGTTGTGAGATAGGCATGTAAACTTTTACACTATCTTTTCAAAAAATAATCTGAATTGTTTACTATGAGCAATAATATGTTCTGTATATAGCATTTAATAATGATTGTTACATTGATCATTGATTCATAATATTAATTCCACTTTTATGTCAGGCTAAACTATTTTAGGCTTTTTTATGAACTAATAAATAGTATGAAAAATACATTAATGGAAACATGATTATATTTAAAAGTCTAAAACAGAATTCAGTGCATCATCAGCATCTTTATGAATAAAATTCCCCTGATAGCCTATTGTAGTTGAGAGATTGGAATGCCTATATAGCTTTTGCAGCATTTGGGGAAATATCCTGTCGCCAGCAATATTTCCAAAAGTATGCCTGGCAATGTGCATGGTCAAATTCTTGTTTATATTAAGTTCTTTAGCAATTCTCTTTAAGTGTGCATTATATTTTGTGTTGGCATTTCTAATTTTCCTATAAATATCTTTTGGGTCATTGCAATTGGCATCCTTTAATTCCGGAAATACATAATCGTTTTCCGAGCGTTTATCCTTTTCGTACTCATCAAGGATGCTTTGTGCTTTCTTGGGAATCACTAGGGAAACTATCTTATTGTTTTTGCCCATTGAATATGTTAAACGTCCGTCATGTATTTCAGACCACTTCATCCGGACAACATCCGAAACCCGGATTCCTGCAAAATAGAATGAAAAGAGCCAGACATTTTTTGAAAGATGCAGCCCAGTTCCAGGTGTTGATTTATAAGCCTCTACCTTTAAAACTTCTTCTTCATTAAGCCCAATCTTTATTGTTTTTGGCACTTTTATAAATATTTTGTCCCTTCCAAATGGATAATGCTTAGGATCAACAACATTTTCCTTAATCGCCTGATTATATAATGTTCTAATTACATTCAAATGATTCATTACAGTGATCTCTGCCAGGGACAATTCATTTTTTAAATAAATACCATATTGTTTTAGCAATGATTCAGTAATTTCTGAGAATAACAAATCAGTCCTTCCTGTATAGTTAATGAAGCGATTAATTCTTGGCTTTTCCGCCCCCAGTTGTGAAAGCCGGTTGCTATCATAAAGATTTTTGATATACTTCCTTGAGAAATCATTAAAGGAATCCTTCTCCTTTGCATTTTTGATACTATTCGATATTTGACCTGCCGATAAAGCACTTCCTTTTATTTCCATATCGAGATACCTATCATTTGCTTCTGCAATCTTATTCATCAGCGACCTATTTATCCTTTTATAATTAGGGTGAGCCTTTTTTACCAGCCGGGCGTTTTGATCCCAATGAATAATATCAATATAGAATCCTGTTGAAATGAATGAGGATTTTCTATTCTCGGTAATTCGGATAGCTAATGGATATAATCCTTCACTATTCTTTTTCTTACGAAGTACCACTTTGATTGAAGCCATAATTTTATTATTTTTATACAAAGATAATATATAGGTACAACATAGGTACAACAAATCGTGAATTTATTTGAAGTTTTATGAATTCTTTTGAAAATTACAAAATATAATATACTGATAATATGCTGATAATGTTTTCATTTTACTTTATCTCGAAACTACCTGACAGGTTTTTGTAACCTTGAAGGTCTTGTTTTTGTCCGGTAATAGAGAAAAGTTCGAGACTAAAACCTCCTGTGTTACCTGGTAAAATAATTTGTAATTCATCTGAAACCGGGTTCGGGAAAATTCTCATATCGAAATCAGAAATGATATTTTTACTTGAAAGGATTTGTCCTTGGTTTAGATGGAATACCAAATCTGAAACAATTGGATTGGTGGCATCCAATACAACCAATACCGAATCGGACTGCAAACCAGCTTTTTCAACATTCACAAAATAGCTTCCATATTCCAATTGAGAGAACTCAAAGTTTCCCTGTTCGTTGGTCAATCGGAAATCCATTGGGTTCATTTGATTATCAAATAAAAGGATTGGGATGTTTCGGGCGGGATCGCCATAAGCTTTTGTTTGTGGGAACCAGTCATCACCAAAAATATTTGGATCGTAGGTGGCATCGCTGCTTTGCAGGATTTT
Organism: Bacteroidales bacterium; assembly: GCA_021740905.1. Classification (GTDB taxonomy): domain Bacteria; phylum Bacteroidota; class Bacteroidia; order Bacteroidales; family M50B96; genus JAIOYV01. The sequence continues at coordinate 15,612 of JAIOYV010000077.1, read as the reverse complement.
CCCTTCGATGACGGCAGTTCCTGTATTGTATGGCGTTATCGGATCGAGGTAAATATTTGCATCCGATGAGTGGTTGACAACTGTAACCCAAGTTCCATTTTGCCAATCGATTTTGTTTCCGAAATACGCGGGAATGCCAAATTCCTGTCCGGGTTTTGGGATGGCATATAGGAAATAATTACCAGCCTCGATTCCTTCAATCATATAATCGCCATTGATGATTGGGGTTTTGTACAGTGGCATGTAGCCATCAACTGTTTGTTGGTACAACAACATCATCCCGGCAGGAAGCAATGATTTTGTGGTTGAACTAATCTGCCCTGAAATGCCAATAGTTTGAATGCTGTCGACAGCACTGGAACCGGAGAGGGCAAAGTATTGTTGATTGGGGTAGGTGCTTTGATAGGTGGCAACTGCCGGATGTTCCGCGCTGGCTGAGGCATCCCAGAATTTCCAAATAAATTCGTCGCCTGCAAGGAATCCATCTTTATCAGTTGTTCCTGAATTATCAGCATAGGCGTAAATAAAGGTCGTTCCTGCTTGCCACATTACATAACCACCACATTCAAGTACCCCATTGTCGTCGTAAAAAACACCAATATAGTCATACATATCGATGGGTATTCCGTTGATTTCGAGATTGGATGATCCCCCAATCAAAATGCTATGGCTATCGCCCGATAAATTTATTTGCCAGGGTGGGGTGGCGAGGGCAAGGGTGTCGATCACAAAGGTGTCGGATAAAAAGCACCCATTGAAATCGGTAACCATAAGGGAGTACTGCCCTGCCGAAAGGTAATAAATAGAGGGTGTATTTGCTCCATTGCTCCAATCGTAGTTGTAAGGAGTTATGCCCCCTGAAACGGCTGTTGTGATAGAACCAAGCGCACCCGCTATCAGGTCGATAGAGCTGACGACCTCGTTCAATTGCAGATCGGAACCTGGCAGAACTTCATAGCTAAAATAAGCTGATTGATTTAGGAATGAAAAATTGGTCACTTCCGATATGCCATTTGGGAAATAAGTGCCCTGGGTTGGTTGAGTAACTGAATAAGAGGCTTCCAAAATTTCAAAAATACCTGTGCTGCTGTGCCAAACCAACCAGGTAAAAGGCTCGCCCACATCAAAGCCATCTTTAATACTTGAAGTGGGATCATCTCCCCATGCAGTCATAGACAACCCACTTGCTTCCCATAAACTTAAATATCCTCCAATTTTGTATATTCCACTATCGAGGTAAAGCAATGCCAAGGAATCACCAATTTGAATGTTTATCTGATTTAAAACGGAAGTTGGAACAAAGGTAAGGTGATTTTGCCCCGTATTTATCCAAAGCCACGGAAAGGCAGGTATCCCAGGCCCTTGTAAATCTGAAACAGTAAGGTTGTAGGTTCCTGGGCAAAGGTTTGTCAGATACGCCGCTGTGGCTCCATTCGACCATGTATATGAATAGGGAGTGTTCCCACCTGTGACCCATAGGCTTAAGGCCCCATCGCAATTGCCCAGGCAGGTCTCGTTGCTTATTGTCGCTGAAACGCTTAACTGATAGGGCGGGGCTGTGAGTGTATAACTAAAGGTACTGGTACACGCATTATTATCTGTAATTGTTACTTGATAGGTTCCGACAGCCAATGTATTTGGATTGGAAACGGTAGCCCCATTCGACCAGGAAAAGGAGTAGGGAGATGTTCCCCCGAAAACATTCAGGCTTATCCAGCCATCGCTTGCAGAAAAGCTGCTTACATTGTAGCTATTGTAGTTCGAGAATACGGCATAAGCATTTATGGCTTGTGGTGTTGAAACAGCATAACTTGTAATTAATTGTGCCCCAAAATCGACCCCTGATAGGCCAGAAAGTTCCATAATCCCCGAGCTGCCATTTGTCAAATAGGTTTCGTTGTTTGGAAAAGTGCCTGTATATGCGGCCATCAGGATACTCTGTTCGCTACTAATATGATCCCAGATTTTAAAGTTGAAGATTTCGCCGTTTGAAAACCCTTCTTTTAAACCGGTCAGTGTATCATCACCATAAGCAGTAATTGTAAAAGCTGCTCCCAGATATTCTGCATATCCGGCACACTTGAAAATCCCATTGTCATTATGGAACACGCCAATATAATCTCCCGATGAGACTGCCACTCCATCAAGGAATGTGCTATTTGCCGGAATCGCAATACTATGCGAATAGGCCGTAGTGGAATGATTCCATGGCATAGATGTACTGGGGAGACTTACATTCGCATCGTAAATGGTAACCCAATAGTTTCCAAACGTAAGATTACTGAGACTTGAAGTTGTATTTCCATTGGCCCAATGAATTGTATAGGGTTGAATACCACCCGAAATAGTAAGCCCGATGCTTCCATTGTTATTGCCATAGCAAAGATTGTTTGTGATAATTGATGAAACAAGCAATGGAGTTGAAGGGCTGAAATAGCCTATTGTGTAGTTAAAGACTTCCGTGCAGCTCTGAGAATCTGTTATGGTACAGGTATAAAGTCCACTGCTGAGATTTGTAATGGATGGAGTTGATGCTCCGTTCGACCAAAGGAAAGAATAAGGCGATGTTCCCCCACTAACAGAAAGTGAAATCGACCCCATCGTTCCTGATAAGGAATCCACATGATTTATTGTGGCCAATGGGATTACAGGCAGAGGGCCGGCGATTGTATCAACCTGAAAACCCCATCCATTGCTGTTGTCAGTAACAGTTACCATGTAAATTCCACCAGACAAATTTTGTATTGTCATTCCTGTTTCGCCGGTCGACCAATTATAGGAATAGGGAGGGACACCTGACGAAGCCATAGCCGTTAAACTTACGAGGCTATCGCCACCACAGGTATTAGTGCCCGAAGCCGAAAGAGAAACATTTATATCGCTTAAAGTAAAAGGGCTGAGTATGGCAAAGTTGGGCATGGCTTCATTCACATTTGAATTTGGGCCACAATAAAGGGCATGGTCATCATAACCACAAGCCGTTCCCTGAAAAGTAGGGTAGTTAATCCTTCCAATATAATGCGTACCAGACCTTGTGATATAAATTTTATTGTCAGGGCCCAACAACATGGCGCCACCGTTGGCAGGTGATAAGGTGGCAATAACTGTTTTGGATGCTTGTATGGCTGCCGGTGTGGACAGGGTGATGTCCCATTGCCAAATTTGATTTCCCCATCGTTCGCTACCATACAAGTAATGTCCATTGTTTGAAAACTCAATCCCGTAACAATCATCAAAACTACTCCCGGTCAAGGGAACATAGTTCGACAACAAACCTGTTGTCCGGTTAAAATCGTAAAGTTCATACATATCCAAGCCTTCAATTGCCACAGCTACTTTGTCGCCTGCCTGAGAAAATTTAAGGGCTCCCCTTGCATTACCATAGATAACACCAGATCCAATTGAAAGATCAACTCCAATGGTAGTAACAACCGGTATTGTATCTACCCCTGCCGACGTAACCAGATAGGCCACAAAATCGGCTGAGCTCCAAGCATGGGCTACTACCCAAATGTCGATTCCGTTGCTATGGCGTACAGCATTTAGTTTTTCGGCACAAGGGGTAATGAGTTGGATATTTTTTTCGGTGGCATCAATGTCCCCCAAGCCACCATTCATACTCATATCAAGCCTGGAGTAACACAATCCATCTAAATAGGCATTTGCATCTGTTGTAAAAAGATAAAAAATTGATGTGCTCCCGGGTTTTGGAATAATCAAGGCTGACTGGGTTGATGAAGGATCACCATTTAAACTGCCCCCAGGTGAGGTCATATTACAATTAATCATAATATTATAATTTGCATCCCATACTACAATACCATCGGTGTAGCAAAGTATTGAGCAGTTAAAATCTGATAGCATGGCTAAACTTTCACCCCCAAATCCACCATATATTAGCGTAGGATCTCCATTCGGTTGAGAATTGCACCAGTTGAGGGTTCCACCCCCTGTGTACCATAATTTTGGGGAGTTTTGTGCATTCACTATCCCTGCGTTGAGGGACATTAAAATAAGTAAAAAGACAATGTTTTTCATATCAATAATTTTAATTGGTTTATCTATAGTTAATTCCAAATCGACCATTTTAAACAGTATTTACAACCCTTTTGAAAATATTGTGCTTACTTATTTGAAAATTTTGCTTTGTCCTGAAGATGCAGACAAACAAATCGAAAAAGGTTGCATGGATAGGCTATCAAGATTCCTATTTAAATTGTTTCTAAAAAGGACTTTCTAGCAGGTCATAATTTATTCTGATTGAAGGATCCTGGTTGTTGTATAAATTCAGTACTTTTATCAAACTAAAAAAGACCTTTACATGAGAGCCATAATCGCCACTTTATTCTATTTGATACTTTTTTTGCCCCATTCCCAGGCACAGGTTACCCAAATAGACCACTGGGAAATGCTGATTAATGTAAGCGATAGCTGGCGATATTTTCCGGGAACCCAGGAGCCACCTGCCGATTGGCGCACAAATACATTTGACGATAGCTCGTGGGCACAGGGCCCTGGTGGCATTGGCTTCGGCGATAACGACGATGCGACCATTATTGCATCTGTTCCTTCGTTGTATATGCGGCAATCCTTTTATGTGGCCGATCCTTCCGAATTGCTGGGCGCATTGCTGTTTATCGACTACGACGATGCCTTTGTTGCGTACCTTAACGGGATTGAAATTGCTCGAGGCAATATCGGGGTCACCGGGCAAATCCCAACTTTCAATACCTATGCTGATGGGAACCACGAAGCACAGCTCTACCAGGGAGGCGAGCCGGAAAGTTATATGGTAAACCATGCTGCCCTCGATTCTATTTTGGTGATGGGGAATAATATGTTGGCGATACAAATTCACAATGCGACTTCTACTTCAAGTGATATGTCGGCCATTCCTTATTTTTTTGCTGGCACTACCAGTTCCATCGTAAATGGCCCGGCATTGCCCTGGTGGTTCGATGCCGGGATTTTTGATATATCCAGTCATCTGCCCCTGCTCATTATAAATACCAACGGGCAGACAATTCAAGACGATCCGAGGATAATTGCAAACTTGAAGGTGATTAATAACGGTGCCGGTAACCTCAATTTCCTGGTCGATGCCCCCACCGATTACGATGGACAGATCAGCATAGAAATACGGGGAATGAGCAGTCAGGGCTTTCCAAAAAAATCCTATTCCTTCGAGACTCAAAACCCGGATACAACAAATAATAATGTGTCGCTATTGGGTATGCCTTCTGAAAACGACTGGATTTTATACGGGCCTTATTCTGATAAAACCTTGCTCCGAAATGTGATCACCTACATGCTTGCCCGCGAAATGGGGAATTACGCAACCCGTACCGAATTTTGCGAGTTGTACATCAATCAGGAATATCGGGGGCTTTATGTGATGATGGAGAAAATAAAGCCCGATGATAACCGGGTCGATATCGATAAACTCGACCTGGATGATAACGCTGGTGATTCCCTTACCGGTGGCTACATGCTGAAAATCGACTGGCGAAACAATGGCCCTTACGATTGGATTTCACCTGTCCATTATTTCAATGGAGATTATCTCGATTTGAGGCATCAGTTCGAATATCCCGACAGGGAAGACATTACCCTTACTCAGGGAACTTATATCGAAAATTATGTGACTAATTTTGAAAACAACCTAATAGGCACCTCATTTACCGATCCTCAGAATGGATATAAGAAGTACATTGATGCTCATTCCTTTATCGACTTTTTTATTGTCAACGAAATTACAAACAATATTGATGGCTATCGTTTAAGCACCTTTCTTACCAAAGTGCGCGACTCGAAAGGAGGAAAGCTTTTTGCCGGGCCTGTTTGGGATTTTAACCTGGGATTTGGTAATGCCAATTATGGAGGCGGCTGGCAAACTTCGGGATGGGCACTGTACAACCCCAATGTTATAGCCGACATTCCCTTTTATTGGAAACGCCTCGAAGAAGATCCTAAATACGAGGATTTGCTTCGTTGCCGCTGGGATCAGCTCAGGCAAACAGTCCTCGACACGGCCAAAATAATGAACCAGATCGATTCGCTGGTCAATATAATGGGAGATGCCATTGATCGTAATTTCGTCCGGTGGAATGTTCTCGGCACCTACGTATGGCCCAATTATTATGTTGGAAACACCCATGAGGAAGAAGTGGCCTGGATGAAAAACTGGATAAAACAGCGATTTATGTGGATCGACAATAATCTCCAGGGAAGTGCTTCGTATTGCGAATCCTATTTCACAGATAAAATAATTGTTTCAGAAATAAACTATAACCCGGGAGCTGGTTTCAATACCGGCGATTGGTTCGAGTTAAACAACATCAGCAACTCGGCCATCGACCTTTCGGGATGGGTGGTGAAAGACGAGGATAACCTTAACTCGTACACAATCCCCAATGGGTTTCTCCTCGATTCGGGACAATATCTTGTGTTGGCCCATGATAAAATTAAGTTCGCCCAATTCCATCCATTGGTTTTCAATTCGATTGGCGATTTTGGCTGGAAACTTGGCAGCAACGACCATGTGAGGGTTTACGACAGGGATGGTTGGTTGGTATGCTCGGTCGATTACGACAACAACAATGGCTGGCCCGAAGAGGCCGATGGCGATGGCCCTACCCTCGAAGTATTGGACGAAAACGCCGATTTGAACAACCCAGCCAACTGGATTGCCGGATGTCCTGGCGGTTCGCCCGGTGGACCTTATGTGTTTCCCTGTGGTGGAGTTGGCATAGCAAGCACTATGGAAAATTTTGCGATTCAAGTATTCCCAAACCCTGCATCCGACCATATTTTTGTTCAGAATGAAAACGAAGAGGAATTAAAAACAGGCATCTACTCGATGGAAGGCCGATTATTGTACGAAACAATCAATTCCGAAAAACTTCACAGGATAGATATCTCCAAGCTCCCGGCAGGTTGCTATCATATTAAAATTGAAAATGGCAACAGTTCGTTTAGGAAAGTGATGGTGAAGATTGGGAGGTAGAGCTAAAGTATGAAGTGATGGAGTGATGGAGTGATGGAGTGATGGAGGATTAAGATATTCAACATTATTATGGAAAACATTTTTTTACGGAAGTAAGTTTTGTCTTGCATCCGGATATTATGTCCATAAGGTCTGAGAAAAAATCTTTCGAATTTTGATTTTTATTTCTTAAAATGAAACCTTTTTAATTTATTCACGTACTCGTTGTTATCAAAATTGATTTCATAGTTTTTGGTGAATGATAAGTAATGCAGAATAGTAAGTAATAGGTTAAAGTGCCCGTAAATAATTTTACGGGCATTTTTATTTTTGCCCGAACCAGGTTAAGCCAAATAATTTCTATCTTTAACCTCGGTGATAAAAAGAATGTTCATAAAATTTAGGTCGCTGCCAGGCCGATTCCTGATATGGAGGGTCAAGCATATCAGCTCAAAGAGTTTTATTCTAATTCTTAGTGTGATAGTTGGTGTGGCTTCTGGTATGACTGCCTTGTTGCTAAAAACTGCCGTATTCAAATTCCGCCATTTTCTTATTTACGGCATCCACCACGAGAAAAGCCACTTGTTTTTGCTGGTGTACCCAAGCATCGGAATTATCCTTACGCTCATCCTCCGAAAATATATTATCCGCGATTTCATCAAACACAACATTTCGTCCATCCTCCAAGCCATATCGAAACGGAACAGCCTGATGAAAGCCCACAAGGTTTTTTCATCTATGCTGGGAGGTGTTTTTACGGCTGGCTTTGGCGGTTCCATCGGGCTTGAGTCGCCAATCATTTCTTCGGGCGCGGCCATCGGCTCGAACCTGGGCCGCCTCCTCCATCTCAATTACAAACAAATAACCCTGCTTTTGGCTTGTGGATCGGCAGGTGCAATTGCGGCCATCTTCAATACACCCATTGCCGGGATTGTGTTTGCCCTCGAAGTATTGATGATAGACCTTACCCGCTTTTCGCTCATCCCCCTGCTTATGTCGTCGGTAAGTGGCGCGATAACCACCAAGTTGTTTTACGAAAAAGAAATCCTGTTCGAATTTACCATCCGCGATGCCTTCATGTCAACCGACATCCCTTTTTTCATCCTGCTTGGCATTGTGTGTGGGCTTGTTTCGGTCTATTTCACCAAAGTATTTTTATCGATTGAAGAAAAATTCGAAAAACTTTCGGGTTATGGGCTTAGGTTGCTCATAGGCGGAACAATCATGGGTTTGCTCATTTTCATCTTCCCCCCTTTGTTTGGTGAAGGCTTCCAGAGCATCAAGGTGGTTTTTGCCGGGAATTACAGCCAGCTCATGGATGGCACTCTTTTCGAATCGTTCCGTTTTTCGGTACCTGCCCTCGTGGCATTTTTTGTTTGTCTTTTACTGTTGAAGGTGGTTGCCACTGCATCCACGCTGGGTGCCGGTGGGATTGGTGGCATCTTTGCCCCTTCCCTATTTACGGGGGCTATTGCAGGTTTCCTGTTTGCCTATATTTTAAACCTTTCGGGATTTCACTTATCAGAACTAAACTTTGCCCTGGTGGGCATGGGGAGCGTACTGGGCGGTGTCCTCGCTGCCCCATTGACAGGAATTTTCCTTATTGCTGAAATCACCACTGGCTACGAGCTGATAGTTCCACTGATGTTATCCACCACCATCTCGTTTGTTACTGTAAAATTCCTGGTCTCCGATTCTATCGTAACCATGCAATTGGCCCGAAAAGGCGAACTTATCACACACCATAAAGACAAGGCAGTGCTCAGGTTTATGCACCTCGAATCTGTGATAGAGAAGGATATTAAAACCATTTCAATTGATGCCACTTTAGGCGATTTGGTAAAGTTAATTTCAAAATCGAACCGGAATATTTTTCCAGTGGTCGATGAAAATCAGATATTGCTGGGGATAATCCTTCTCGACCAGGTGCGCGAAATTATGTTTCAGCCCGATTTTTATGATAATACCTTTGTGCGGAACCTAATGGAATCAGCACCCACATATATTCGTTTTGGTGATACAATGGAGGAAGTAATACGGAAATTCAACGAGAGCAATGCCTGGAATTTACCTGTGCTCGAAAATGGGAGATACCTCGGCATGGTATCAAAATCTAAACTGTTTTCAGCTTACCGGAAACAGTTGCTGAACATTACGGAAGAATGATAATAGATTATTGATGAATGATTGAAATAAATGGTACCACAAAAACACAGTAAACAGTTTTCCCCGATCAATTAAGAAGTGTATCTTTGTGGGGATTAGATTGGAAATATGCAAAAATCAGAAAAAGAAAAATTCAAAAAAGAATTCAAGCATGCTTTGCAATTATTTGTTGAAGAATTGAAAGGCTACGTTTCATCAATTGATGGTCAATGGACAATTAAAGGATTTATTGATATTTACAAGAATATTTACACCATTTCATCTGACACCAAGATTGTTTCTAAAATTTTAGAAATTCATTTGTTCCCTGAGATTTTAAGATTTGCCGAAAGCAACGGATACTCAATTGTTTTAGCTGAAAAACAAAACTGGTATCCTGATTTGACTTTCGTAAAAGAAGATAATGAAGAAGTAATATTTGCTCTTGATTTGAAAACGACTTTCCGACGAAATAATAAAACGGCAGGATTTACTCTGGGTAGTCATGGTAGTTACTTTAAAGAAAGGGATAAAGACAAAAACATTCAGTTTCCATACTCCAAATATCTTGGGCATTATTGCTTGGGAATTATTTATTCGAGAGTAGATTTTGAGAATGAATTGTCAGACACTGAGATTTATCAAGTTAATGATATTCTGGAAAAGTATGGCGATTTAAAAGACCCAATTGGGGAAAGGCAAGTTACAAGCATCGAAAATCTTAAATCAATAGTATCGGTCATAAAAGATTTTGACTTCTTTGCTGCGGAAAAATGGACAATTTCAAGTGATAGTCAAGGTTCTGGAAACACAGCAAACATTGGGTCTATTGTGGATATTGATGATTTGAAAAATGAAAATGGAGTTTTTAGCAAACTTGGAGAAGAATGGTTCGATGAGTATTGGATAAATTACGGAGTTGCTAGTATGGTTAAGGAAGGAAAGCCAATAAAAATTACAAACATTTGGGATTTTATTGAATTCAAGGGAAGGACTGACCTATTGGACAAGGTTGTTGCTAAAGGGGCGAAAAGAAGGAGTGTGAAAAAATGAAAGTAATTGTACCACCTCTAAAAAGCCAGGGGATCAAAACAAAGTTGGTTCCATGGATAAAGGCTATATTACCAGAGACTAATGGAAGATGGATCGAACCCTTTTTAGGGACTGGAGTGGTAGCATTAAATATGGGGTTTAAGAACGCAATTTTGAATGACACAAACCCTCACATTATTCAATTATATCTAGATATTAAAGAAGACAGGATTACACCTGAAATTGTAAAAAGATATTTAGAAGTGGAGGGTGAGAATCTTAGGCAGGCAGATGAAGATGGTTATGTACATTTCAGAGCAATCAAAGATAGGTTTAATAAAGAATTTTCTTCTCTGGACTTTATTTTTCTGTCAAGGGCAGGATTTAATGGAATGATGCGCTTTAACAAACAAGGTAAATGGAACATCCCATTTTGCAAAAAGCCGAATAGGTTTGCTCAGTCCTACATTACAAAAATTGTAAATCAAGTGATCCAGGCAAAAAGGCAAATAAATAAAGATTGGGTGTTCTTGAACAAACAATTCTCTGAAGTTATCCCACTTGCGACCAAGGATGATATCGTTTATTGCGACCCACCCTATTTTGGACGATATGTCGATTACTATAATGGTTGGACAGAAATGGATGAAGAGCTATTGTATCAGCAATTGAAAGAAACCGATGCAAAATTTATCTTATCCACCTGGCATCACAACGATTACCGGGAAAATGAGTCGATAAAAAAGTATTGGGAGGAGTTCAACATTATCACCCGCGACCATTTCTATCATTCGGGTGGTAAAATCGAAAATAGAAATACAATTGTTGAGGCTTTGGTGTGTAATTTCGATTTCAATGGAAATATCAAGGAGCATAATCATGAACCAGAGAAAAAATATGTTCAAACATCCATATTTGAACTGGAGCCAGTAGTTTTGGTCGATTAATTAAGACACAGAAGAATTTAGATATCAATCCGTATAAGGACCGCATTATACCCCCATCCCAAAACTAACCATATCCGACCCTAACTTTTTAGGCTTTATTTCTCCCGATTCAATCTTGGCAAAAAGAGTATTGCAGGCAAATTCGAAATCCTTCAAAAAATCTTCGGCTACAAAAACAGTTTTCTTTCCTTGCCTGCCAAGGTGCTTTGCTTTTGGGTTTTCATTTTTTGAACTGAAAACAATCCATGAGCTGGGCAAAAAAGAATGAGCCAGATGGTTACGTAATTTTTGATAGAGCCAGCTGTCTTTATTTAATTTGCCATAACCAGCCGGGAAAAGCCTCGCGATAGCCGCATTAAACCTTTTTTGCGATTGCTGTTTTGCCCTGAAAGGCTTGTCGTCGAGAAAACTGCCCAGGAACTCAATGGCCTGGCTGATAACAAAAAACGACAAGTAATAAAACCCTTGTTCTTGCAAGCGGGTAACTTCGGAAAGGATCATTTTTTCGATAAATTCTTTTTCGTTTAGTTTTTTGTCGCCGTTCATTGCTGCAATGCTTTTATATTTGTACCGTTTTTAACTTAATCTGAGCTTTTATGAAGCCGCTAATTTAAGACACATTATTAATAAAAATGTTGAAATTGAAAAGACTGTCTGTATTTTTTTTCCTTTCTGTTTTTTTCCTTTTGAAGGGATTTGGACAGTCCGATCTCGAATTAAAGCTATCCTCGTTGGCCTTTAACCTCAACCCAGACAAGGAAACATCACCCATTGTGGTAGAACCCGGGCTAATTTTTTCTTACGAATTCTTTTTGCGCGACCTTTCCTTTTCGGCTCGTTTCACCCAAGCCATAAGGATGGATGATGCAGCAAAACTGGCGGGCCATACATCGGCAAAGTTTCATAAGTCGCTGTATCAAAAATGGAAATCGGAATTTAATATAGGAGCTGGGGTGGGCATTGCCTACCGGTCCTTCAATGTAGATGATGAAAGCCTTGCTGGAAATAAAAATTATACTCCCTCTGGAAATTTCGAGGTGGGAGATTTATTCCTTACCGGAAGCGTCGAATACAATTATTTCTTCAACCGGAAAATGGATTTTTCTGTTTCGATCGAACGGGCTTATCCTGCCAAAATCGCCTTGAATGTAGGCTTCAGATATTGGATATCGAAAAAGATCAAGAAACGGCACAAGTGTATGTCGTGCCCCGACTGGGGATGATTAGGGAATTAAGGGATTGAGGGTTTGAGGGTTTGCGTGATACAACAAAGTATAATCAAGAGCTGTATTCAGGAAAAAGCAAAAAGATAATATGCATCATTTTCTTTTTCGGTGTGTTTGATAAAATAGCTTCAAGTGCAAGCACAATTAAAAATCGAAGGCAATGCCAGTGTATATGGCAAAGGAATACGGGAAACTATTGATCGAATAATCCTCGTTGATAGGCTTTAATGCATACTTAAACATGGGCTGAAACCGGAATCTCAGGCTTCGGGTAAAAGGATATTGAAAGCCCAAGCCCACTAATGAATTGTAATTCACACTGCGCAAGTTGTCGATTTTACCCATGTCGAGTTCTTTGCTCGAGTATTGCAACACATTTGAATTTCCCATCAAAAAACTGGTGCTAAGGCCTGCCAAAAACTGTACATCAATCTTTCGGTCTATCAGTTTATATTTGGCAATGAGAGGTACCTCAAGATATTCAAAATCCTGGCGCAGTGTAGCATCTGATTCAATGGGTTCGCTCAGAGCATTTGGGATGTAGGTATCCTGACCGTCTATCTCCAGGCCCTCAATTATTATATTACTTACTTGTTCGTAAGCTACATTCCCAGCAGATGTGGAAGCGTAAATATTTGTTTGGGAATTGAAAATAATGATCCGGTTAAAACTAAAATTGTCAGTTTCCCGCCCACTTTGTGAATAGTACACTCCTGTTGAAACGCTCCAGCGCCGGGCATTGTATTCCACGTCCACTCCTCCACTGAATGCTATAATGGGGTGTTCATTCTGCTCGTTGCTTTCACCACCTGGCCAGGCATAGGAATTAGCTTCCTTCGTCTTATTGAGGTTTCGGAACGAATACACTGGAGAAAGGCTACCACCCACCGACCAATTTGCTTCTTTCTTATTTTCGGCATACAAATCTTGTGGCAGATCAGGGATATTTGTTTTCTGATTGCTTTTATTTATTTCATCAGAAACATCGGGATTAGATGGCTTGTCAACAATGACGATACTTTTCTGATCCTGCATAACCTTTGCTGCTTCTGCGGCTGATTTATCTTTGTCGAGAACTTTACCTTCAGTAATCTTAATGGGAACTTCAGGAATATTTGCTATCAAATTTTCATCCTGAGCAATTTGACTTTTTTCAGCTTTAATTGTGTTTTCTATTTTTTCAGATGATTGGGCCAATATTTTTGTCGTTGCAGGAAGAATATCGGACTGATGTGCATTGCCTGGTTTGGATTTTTGATCATCTGAGGCGCGTACTTCCTTTAATTCAGATTCATTATCAATAACCGGAATACCTGGATTGATTGGATTGATTTCATTTTCCAAGATAGATTTTTGCAACTCTTTTTCTTCGATGGTGTTTTGTTGATCTTGATTTATAATCTCGGTTTTCGACAAGCTTCCTGAACCATGTTCCAGATACTGAGTTTTCAGAATAAAACTTAGACCTATAATTATGGCAACAGCCGCCGCCCAACGCCAGAACACCGGCATCAGCTTTCGCTGGGGCTTCTGCACCTGTTGGGCTATGGCATCCCAGGCATCGGCAGGAGGAGGAGCTTCAAATCCACTCAATCCCTGCCTTATAAACTCGTCTATATTTTTTACTTCTTTTCCCATAATTTGGGTCAACTATCCTGATAAATTGGCATTAATTCCTTTACCCTCGCTTGCAAAATGCTGCGAGCCCGCGAGAGGTTCGATTTCGAGGTGCCTTCCGAAATATTCAGTTTTTCGGCAATTTCTTTGTGCGTATAGCCCTCAATTGCATAGAGGTTAAAAACCAGGCGATATTGGGGGCTAAGTTCTTGTACAATCTCCAATATTTCGCGCGCCGATATGTCACCAACTATGTTCTCGTACGAAAATTTTTCAGAGTATGTCTGAATCTCGATATCGCTGAATTTCATTTTTTTGTTCCTGAAACTCTCGATTGCTGTATTCACGAAAATTTTTCGCACCCATCCTTCAAAAGAACCTGTATAACTGTACTGACCAAGGCTTCGGAACACCTTCACAAATCCATCCTGTAGAATGTCTTTTGCTTCTTCGGTGTTCTTCGAGTATTGCAGGCACAAACCATACATCTTACCCGAAAACCAGTCGTACAACTTTTTCTGGAACTCAACATTCCCTTCGATGCACCCTTTAATTATGTCGCTGTAATCGTTTTTCAATTTTGTCTGTTTCTATCAACGATGACTTCAACTAAAATACAGGCACGTCGCAAAGCTCATTCCGAGTTCTCTGTTCACTGTGATGTTCATTCTACAAATAAGGTTGCGTACAAATTTACCATGCCTGCATTTTTTTCTCAAAACTAAGCATTTGTTTTTTTATTGCTGAAAAGATATTTCTTCAAAAAACCAAAGTACTATCATTTTCCCTGGAATTTGTTCTACAAACCCGTATCGTCAAAGCAACCTTTTTCAAATACATCCCATCTACATTTCGATTTTAACCCAGTAATAAAAACTAAAATTTTGTATCATGAAAACACAACAAAGAATCCTTATCCTTCTTGTTTTGAATCTTGTATATGCACCTGCGCTGTTTGCCCAAGAAAAAACAGATTTAAAGGAAACCTCCAACCACCACGAAATCAGCATCGGGGTGGCCGACTTGTTTACCAAACAAGAACCGGTTTATTACTATTCTCCTTACCTCTATGACATAGCCATGCCTTATTACCCTTATTATCAATACAATCCTGGGTATTCGCCAAAACTATCACTAAAATACAAGTACAATTTTGGAAAAATGGCCATTCGGGCTGGTTTCGATGTATCGTATATGAATAGTGAAAACGACTATGATGGCAATTATCTTCAAAATGAAAACTCACAATTTACTGGCAGTTACCAGATTGGTCTTGAGTTTCATAGTAACTATAACCGGGTCCAGCTATTTTATGGTTTCGATTTTTTCCATAGCTTGATGATTGTAAAAAACGAATATCAATCAGAGAATTACATTTATCCTTATTATCAGACTGATCCAATTTTATTAGAAAACGGAATGCCCGTTGATAATAATCTCTATTACGACCCATACTATACTTCTATTTCTAAAAATGAAAATAAAATAAAAAATTCGGAATACGGAATTAGACCATTGATTGGCAGCTATTCCTAATCTGAGTAATATTAGAAACCCATTTGGGATAAGCGCATAAATTCCCTATTCAGTGGCTTACGCTACTGTCAAGATTCGTTTATGTTTGGTTTACATGTTGCCTCCTTTTTGGTTTATTTGGTTT
>JAIOYV010000159.1 GCA_021740905.1 Bacteroidales bacterium | reverse complement strand
GAAAGAATATCAAAAGGGCATTAAGGTTACCAAATCAGATTTGGACGAAGAAAGAATTGTATTTCATCCCAAAATACCAGAACTTAACTACAGAATCTTTCCCTAATTTTGTGGAAGTTATTTTGACAGTATTACTTAACTTCAACATTAAATAATTATCTTTGTAAAGACCAAAAAAAATAAGCCATGAAAAAGTTCCTAAACCTTTGTGTTGCAATGATGATTGCTTCCACATTGCTTGCAAATATTGCTCCATCCGGAGCCGAAATTTCTGAGTTATACTTTGATAGTGCCGGTAATTGGAAACTTGAATTAGGCTTTCATAATTATGATGTGCTTTACATCGACAGCATTCAGTTAACATCTACAACGGATACTGCTACCGTGCTGAATTACAACTTAATGGCGTGTAGGAATGGACGTTTTGACAGTATTGCGGTAATTACCAACGAAAATCTGAACAAACCTATGTTTATTGACAGGAACGGGGACTACGTTACAACCCATGCCTACATAAATGGAATAATATCTCTTGGAGATAATTACCTGAGTTACTATTCAACCTCTCAAATTTCGGGAGAGTTTTCCTTAGCTTTTATTTATTGGGATAATTTTGGTGTCATCTGCATCGATGCCACACCATCTATAGGTTTTTGCAATGATACTGTAGGTCACATGGCAAACCTGAAGGGAAGGATTTATATTAATAATAATCCCGTTGGAAGTGGAACGTTAAAATGGTTTCAACATGACTTTGGATCTTTTTATGCCACAGTTGATGGAAATGGGTATTTTTCCGATCGAGTAATAGCTAATCATTATTCTTGCAACGAGGTTTTCTATCAGGCAAATCCACCTTATACGTATCCAGGAGCCATTGGTAATGAGGGCTATTCTTATAATTTTGTTGCTGGACAAACCCTTACCCACGATTTTTATTTTACATATAATGATATTGAAGATCCTAGTTCAGAGCAACAAGAAGCGCAGGTATTTACTTTTCCGAATCCATTTGACGAAGAGGTTTTTCTTTACATCGATTTGCCAACCACCGATATTGAAAATTACATGCTCGCAATAAGCGATTTGCAGGGAAAGCAAATCACTGAATTTCCTATCCAAAATAAAAGTGAAAAGATTACCTGGAGACCGGAAGGGAATGTTCCAGCCGGTGTTTATTTATATCGGCTTATCTATGAGGGTGATGTAATTTATTCAGGAAAAATCATCAGACAATAAATGAGATATTCAAATCTTCTAATCGGGGCGATTGTTTTTTATACATTCCTTTTTCTCCCAACGAGCTTGGATGCCCAGAATTTAAACTTCTTCAAGGAGTCGATCACATTTAAAATCGAAAAAGATCATTTTTTTGTGAATGGCGAATATTTTCTGAAATCACCCAAAAGTGGCAACCATACTTTGTTCTATCCTTTCCCTGTGGATGATTTGTATGGAGAAGTCGATTCTGTTTCTATTGTTGATGTGGGCAGGCAGGAAAATCTCCACCCATTTAACATCTCGACGAGTGGCTTGTTTTTCTCTTTTATTGTCGACAGCCTTGTCGAAACCCAACTCCAGATTTCGTATCGGCAAAAACTACTTGGCCATCGGGCCGAATATATTTTGATTACCACACAGGCATGGAACAAAGCACTCGAAAAAGTCAATTATCAGCTTATTGTAGCCCCTGAAATATCGATAACAGATTTTTCCTACCCACCCGATAAAACAGTGAACATCGGAAACGAAACCGTTTATTTCTGGACGAAATACAATTTTATGCCTCAAAAGAACATGGTTTTCAATTTTCAGGAAAAATGAACCATGTATAGAAATAAAATTCAATCAAATAAAAAACAGCCAGGTTTGCTTTTGATTGGGGCAAACCCGACTGTTTTGATTTTTACTATTTTTCATTGCTTCTCTTCTACTCTACCACTATCCTTCTAAATTCCACAAATTCATTGTTGTAAAGTTTCAAAATGTAAGTCCCTTGGGCGAGATTTGAAATATCCAATGTATAGATTGAGGCACTCTGTTGGGATTCTGATGCCATAATTTCCCTTCCATTCAAATCCAAGATCGAAGAATAGACAGTTTTGCCTATCCCTGAGGCATCAACGGATATTTGCTCCCTTGCAGGATTCGGATATACGATGATCGAATTCCCCAGCTCTGCAATATCCACCGAATTGTAATCGAAGTACACCATATCAGTAATTGATGTACACCCATAAATATTGCTCACCTCAACCTGGTAGAAACCGGTTTCGCTGGCGGTGTAAAATTGAGAGGTTGCCCCGGTAATGGGCACTCCATTCAACAACCATTGATTGTTGCTTGTTGAACTCGAAGTGAAAATATTCCCCATAAGGTTTATTGTTGGAGGGTCTGGAACCGGATTCACCACAACGGGAATACTTGTTTCGAGCGAAGGGCAGTTGTTTTCTTCAACAATCAAACGCACTGTTTTTAAGCCTTCCGCTGCCCAATTTACGTTATGCGGCCCCTGCCCAACCGGCGTATTGGTTGCGCCATCGAAATCCCAATTGTAGATCGCGGTAATAGAAGCCAGCCCCAAATAAGTAACAGTTGCTTCTTCGCCCACACAAACAGGATTGCTTATATTGAAATCGGAGCCTGGCGATTGGATCACTGTTACAGTATGAGATGTAGTGTCGGAATAACAGCCGTTTTCTTCCACATTCAACAGTATATCGAACGACCCGGCATTGGCCCAATTTAGTTCGAATGGCCCGGCATTGCTGCCTGAGATTACAGAACCTGTCGAAAAGTCCCAGGAATAATTGGCTGAAGTAGTTGCACTGCCACTGTAATTCACCTGCAAAGTATCCAGGCTGCAAAGGTTGATGCTGCTTATTATGAAAGAAGAAGAAGGAATAGGATTAACCAGAATAGTATTGGTAAATTGATTCGACTGGCAGCCATTCTCATATAGGATAAGTGATACATCAATATTACCCTGGTAAGAAAACAAAACTTCTCTAGGGCCAAGCCCACTTCCATTAATGATATTGCCACTTCCATAATACCAGGTAATGCCGGTTGCATTAGGTGAACTTCCAGTATACGTCATGGTAACTGTATCCCCGGCACAGATATTTGAAGAACTTGTGATGAAAGATGCATCAGGTATAGGATTGACTTGAAGATTCTGCGTAAATACTTGCGATTGGCATCCTGCTTCTTCAACATCGAGCGAAATACTATAATTGCCACTTGTACTGAACTGAATCTCATAAGGCCCCTGGCCGCTACTGCTGATAATGGTTGCTGTTCCAAAGTTCCAATTGTAAGTGGCGCCTGTTGTGGCATTGCCCAGGTAGGTGATTGTTGCCGTGTCATTTTCACAAAGTGATGCAGTGCTGATTGTAAAATTGGCTGTTGGGGTTTGATGCAGTGTTACAGAGTTGCTGATTTCCGTTGAAAGGCATCCATTGTCTTCTATCATTAATGAAATAGTGTAGCTTCCCGGGGTAGACCATTGCACCTGATGTGGGCCTAAACCTGTTCCAGGCTGAGCGATACCTCCATCAAAATCCCAAATATAGTTGGCTGCTGAAGTGGCTGTGCCAGCAAACTGAACCATGGCACTTTCTGTCTCACAAATATTAGCATCGACTGTAAAAGTAGAAACCGGGGTAGTTCCAAACCCAACCGAAATGGTATCGGAACCCGAACAGTTTCCATTGCTAACTTCAACCCAATAAACGCCAGGCGTGGAAATCGTAACGCTTTGGCCAACTCCGCCATTCGACCATGTGTAATCTCCCGCCGACATTCCGGCATCGAGCGTATAAAAGCTGCCATCACAAATAGTCGTATCGGCACCCAGTTCTACAATCAATTGAGATAGAATATTTACGGTGACCGTATCAGTCATTGTCCCACACGCATTGCTAACTTCAACCCAAAATTGCCCAGGCTGCGACACTTGTATGCTTTCAGAGCTTTCTCCTGTAGACCAACTATAGGTAGCTCCGGGGCTGTTTGCATGAAGGATTCCAGACCCACAGAAAACAGTATCGCTGGGCAAATCAAGACTCAATGAATTATCAAACTCATCGGCACCAATGTCGGGGGTGAACAAATCCCGGTATTGGCCATCTATGTCCGTTGTGATTTGAAGGATCGGGTAGCCGACACCATCCAGAGCCGAATTGCAAATATGTAAATCGGTGTTTGAAATGAAGCCCGGGTTCACTGAAAGGCTATTGGCATCCAGCGAGCTATATGATTTCCAGTTCAACAGGGTGGAACAATTCGAGCTCCCCCACATCCCCAGGGTACTCCCTGCCGAGTAAAAGTTGTTGTAATCGGAAATGTTCAGTGCCGAGGTGTACGTCACCCGGATGGCCATGCCGTTGCTTTGGTTGGCGAAAATGTTGTTTTGCAACTGGAGGTTGTACGAGTTGTACGAATCGTTCTGGTAAAAAGCATAGTTGCCCGATCCGTAGCGGGTCACGTTCACGCTGTTGTAATAAAAATTCTGATAGGTTGAATATGAAGAATAGATGCCGATGCCGGTGCCGGAACTTCCTCCCACGGAGATAAAGTTGTTTGCAATAAGCCCCGAATTGGAAAGGTTGGCCTCGCAATAATAGAGGTACAAACCATAGTAACCCGTTTGCAGGTCGATTTTGTTGGCCACGATTTCGATCTGGTTGTCGCAATATTCGGTATGGATGGCCTGGTACGACGAATAGCTGTTGGTGGCCAAAATTTCGTTCCCCGTAATTTTTACCTCGGGGCAATTGTCCACGCTTATTCCCATGTAATACTGGTCGGTGAAACGGTTGTCGCGGATTTCGATGCCACTGCCGCCATCAAAATAAATTCCATAACTGCCGTTGCTTATTATGTTGTTTTCGATGAGGGTGTACGAATTTGTGCCGGTGCCCTCGTAAATGGCCGACTGGTTTTGGCTATTGTTGGTGGTGAGCGGGGCTTCGATCACACAATTGCGGATGGTGATGTAGGTTGAACCGTTTTCGATGTCGATGGGCCGGGCATAGCTCGCACCAATGGCGCGGATGGTCAAACCATCGAGGGCCACATAATCGCAACCGTACAAGCGGCAGGTATAATTGGCCGACGAGCC
>JAIOYV010000158.1 GCA_021740905.1 Bacteroidales bacterium | reverse complement strand
TGGCAAGGTCGGCCAGGATTTGTTCAATCTTTGAAATTTGCTCTTTTGGATAATCTTCGACAGGTTTTATTTTCGAGGCTGTCTGGTAGCTGGTTTTTGCTTCCGGGTATATTTTTGCAGAAAATTGTTGGTCGGCTTTAGCGATGGCCGCCTGATAGTTTTGATCGAGGGCTTTTGCTTGGGCTTCTGCGGTTGCTTGCTCTTTGACCAATCGTTCAATATCCGCAATCTTCTTTTTCGGATAGGCTTCCTGTGGCTTTATTTCAGAGGCTTTGGTGTAGTTTTGTTTGGCTGTTGTATAGTCTATGGCCGTAAATTGTTCATCGGCCAACTTGATGGCCGCCTCGTATTTTTCTGTTTTTTCAATTAGGACAACAACCGTTTCAATGTCTTCGATTTTATAGCGGGGATATTCTTCCTTGGGTTTGATGGTCAAAGATTCCTGGTATTTTGCTTTGGCCTGGGACCAGCTTTTTTGTTTGTAGAAATTATCTGCTTCAGCTATTAGGTCATTGTATTGCTTATCCAGTTCCTTTAGCGCATCCAACTTCCGTTGTTCTTCTGCAAATATCCCTTCAATTTGGGACAGCTTCTCTTTAGGGTAGTTTTCATCCGGTTTGAAAATCAATGCTTGTTCGTAGAATGACTTGGCTTTGGGATAGTTTTTCTGGTCGAACTGGGCATCGGCGTTTTCAATAGCCCGCTGATACGATTTCTCTTTGGCCAATTCTTCTTCGTTACTTTGCGAATTCTTTTCAGCCAGCTTTTGGGCTTTGCTATTTTCCTTTTTAGTCTGTGCTACAAAATCGTCGTAGAAATCATAGTCGTACTCAAAATGGTCAATGCGCTCATTGTATGCGATGGTCACGATTGGCCCGTCGAAAATGGTGTAGTCCATCGACGGAAATTTTTTGAAAAGCAATGGGTCGAACTGAAAAGGGGGGAATTTGCTGTTCCGCTTCATCACCTTTTCCGGCACGTTTGCATTTAGTCGCATCTGGAAACTAACAAAATCGGTACTTTCGAAACGGATCAGGTAGTTGTGGTTGAAATCACATTCGTATTCGTACTTGCCAGAACTTGAAATTTTGAGGGTATCGACAATTTGGTTATCCTGATATATGTATGCCCGTGTATTACGAAGGTTGCCAAGATCGGGTGAAATTTTTCCATACAGGTAATACCTTATTTCTTCCTGCGCTAATCCCTGAATTGAAATCAGTACGAAAACAAGAAAAATAACAAAACCGGAAACCCTGTTCCGGTTGGGTATATTTTGGTAAAACCTATACGTCAAACTTCAATCTAATTTTGCTGCAAAATTCCACAATTTTTCCACACTCGCAATAACAAAGGCAAACGAAATATGTTGAGTGAATTGTATATATGGTGTAGAATTATTTTTTGGGAAAAATGCAAGTCAGAGCCCCGCCAAAAATCGGGGCAGGTTGCGATTTGGAGTCGCACCCCGACTATTTCAGGTAGTTTGCGAGGGCTTCCATTGCATTTGTGTGGAAGCCCTCGCTAAAGTAATAAACCAGCCTGCCGTTTATATCAAAATCAAAAGCCGCCTGATTTCCGCATCATCATTTACAATATGCACAAAATAAATCCCTTTGGCTTGTCCTGCCAGGGTAAAATGTACTTCCGAACAATCTTTGATCTCTATTTCTTTTACCAATTCCCCCGTAAGGGTTTTAACCTGGATAGATTGCAAATTCGTTCCTGTTAAAACAAAATCGCCTGTGCCTGGATTGGGATATAGTTTTACTTTGTTGGTTTCCAGTTCGTCAATGCTAATCGGGTCGTATACTTTTATTAGAGTAGAATCCTTTCCTGTACAACCTGTAGTAGTATCCAAATACGAATAGCTTATCCAGTGTTCGCCAAGCCCGGCTTGCGATGGTTCAAAGCCATTGGGGGTAATGCCTGCGCCTGAATACGTTCCCCCGGTGGGAGTGGCGGCAGGCAAAGCCAGCAATCCAGCATTGATGCTTACCGAATCGGGCACAAAAGGAGAAATGTTTACAGCCGGTGCCGGAATAACAACCAATGAGAGTTCCTCGATGCTGTCACAACCTTGCACCGACTGGAAGGTTTCGGAATATACTCCGGCTGTGTTGATCACCTGCCCGTAGAAATTATAGGTTTCTCCATCGCAAATTTCGATTGTATCGACAAGGAAATAACTTTGATAAATCTCCAACCTGATTATATTAATACTATCGCCCCCCTGGACATTTTGCAGTGTATCGGTATAATCACCGGGTTGGCTGATCCAATTACCGAAAATCAAAGCACTATCTTCGGCACAAATAGTTATTGTGTCGATCAGGTTGTTGAGGGTATTTTCCAGCCACTTGACAGATGAATGGTTATCTGATGCGAATACAATATCATTGTCATAGTCATTGTCGATATCGGTAATATACATGTCCCATATCCTGCCTAATTTAAGACCTATATTTTGAGATTGACTAAAAGTTGCAGTTCCTTGGTTTTCAAACCAAACCAGATTTCCGATATTATAAGTTGACACACGAGGTGCAGTAAAAATATCATTATCTCCGTCGTTATCAATATCCGCTGCAGCAATTGTATAAGAGTAGCTCTCGATGTAGGAGATAAAAACAGGGGTGGGGAAATTTCCCAATCCGTCATTTTGATACCAGCCTACAAAATTATTTAAAGTGCTATTCTCCTTTGCAACGAATAAAATATCCTTGTACCCATCATCGTTTAAATCAGTTATTTGAAGATCATAAGCCCCAACGCTCTGAAAAATATTACTTACAAGGAAATTACCGGCTCCATTGTTTAAGCCTGCCGCCAAAACCGATGAGCTTCCCATTACAATGTCCACATAACCATCGCTATTGATATCTTGCAAATCAAAAGTAGTTAGGTTCGATAGGCTATAAAGCAATTGTAATGGGCCGAAATTCCCATTTCCAAGATTTTTTGCCCACTTAATAAAATCACCTACATTCCCAATAATATCAATTGACCCGTCCCCATCAATATCCCTGGCCATAAGGACTGTAGAATTTCCGAACCCTCCTTGTAAATTTTGCGGTAAATCAAAACTATCGTTTTGCATATTTTTATACCAAGCTATCGTATCACCCCATCCCGAGGCAACAACATCGCCATAGCCGTCGTTGTCTAAGTCGGCAGCATATACTGCCCATGCCCTTGTCATAGAGTTTGAGATAACTTTCTGTGAGGAGAATTGTTTGTTCCCCAGATTTTTGTACCAGGCAATTTTATTATCTCCTCGCGAAGCTGATAGAATATCTTTATGCCCATTATTATTAAGATCAGTGGCAAAAACGCTCCTTGCCTCTACAGTAGCATTGGCAATGGTTTGGTTAAGTGCGAAATAGTTAGAATTGTGACTAAGATAAACCTCTATTGAACTGGAGAGCTCTCCCCCTGCAACTATATCCATAAACCCATCGCCGTTTAAATCTCCGGCATAGACTCCATTAGGCCCGTCAATGGTATTACTGATTAATTGTATGGGGCCGAAAGTGCCATTACCGAGGTTTTCCTGCCAAATGAGCGTGTCGTGGGACCAAGATCCCATAACCAGATCCTGATCGTTGTCGTTGTCAAAATCAGCCGGAAAAAAATAGCGTGGGACAATAAGGGTAGTATTAATAATAATTTCATTAGAAAAATTCCCATTTCCCAGATTTTTGTGCCAGGTTATCTTATCATTGTTTCCAAATGCCTGGCTTGTAATAACATCCGGCAAACTATCATTGTCTATATATGCTGCCTTAACACCAAAAGCACCTTCTGCGGTACTGGTAACTATTTGCTGTGTCCCAAAACTTCCATTCCCTAAATTTTTGTACCAAGCAATTTTATTGGAACTATAAGATGCAATAAGAAGGTCTCTATTTCCATCTATATCTAAATCGACGATATCGAGTTCATATACACCTGTTACAGTGGAAGTAATAATTTGTTGAGGCCCAAAATTCCCATTCCCAAGATTTTTATACCAAGCTATTGTACTATCGTAATACGAAGCAGAAATAACATCATTTAAGCTGTCATTATCCAAATCTATGGCAACAATCGAAGAAACTCCATCCACACTGTAGTCAATTGGTTGTTGAGTTCCAAAATTACCATTTCCAAGATTTTTATACCAGCATAAAGACGAATTTCCTCCGGCTATCACATCTGTTTTCCCGTCATCATCCAAATCAGAAGCAAAAAGAGCCCCAGATAATTCAATGTCAAAATCGTTGATGATTTTCAGGCTATCGAAATACCCGTTGCCATTATTTCTGTACCATGCAAGTAAGTTATCAGAGTAATAAGCTGCTAACATATCCAGATCACTGTCATTGTCAACATCAGCAAGGGTTATTTGAATTGGACGAGAACCCAGTGTAACATTATGTGGAATAAACAACTGTTGTGAAAAAGCAAAACTAATTATTAGAAAGAAATTGATTAAAAGTGTAATAGTGTATTTCATAACTTTAATTTTAGATAAAAATCCGGTTTTGCAAAATAGTTTTGCAATACTGGATAATATACAACTATGGGTCAATTCTAAAATAAGAATGTTCATGAGTATCCTGACCCTCAATAAGGTAGTATACAAAATCACAAAAACTCGGTGGATTTCCTGTTTGCGGAGAAACATAAACACTGGTATATCCACCGCTAAGAGTAATATTACCTTCTGTTCCTCCAGATTCCCATTTGCAATTTATTGAACTTAGATTTACATCATATTCAGCAAGAGCGTATTTTTCAGTTACACAAGAGTGCGCAGGAACATAAAAGGGATTAGAACCTGACATAATTGTAACTGTTTGATTAAACTCAACTGTGATATAATAATTATAATCGGTATGATTATCTACTGTAACATCAACATACGACTGCTGGGAATAAGTAAAAAACACGCTAAAAAGCAGTGCAAAGACTAGTGATATTCTTTTAAAACACATAATTGGTATTTTTTGGTAATAATATAATTTAATTTTTTTATCAGCTGCTAATATTTAACCTCTCTGGCTGATGTGGAGAGGAATAGTTATATGAATTTGTTCTTGCCTAATTGGAAAACCGACCTTGAAACAAACAGCCTTAAAATGGGGGGGGGGGGGGGGAAATTTCCCAAACTTTTCTTGAATGGCAAAATGGGATTAATT
>JAIOYV010000157.1 GCA_021740905.1 Bacteroidales bacterium | reverse complement strand
GGCTTGGTAAACTTTCTCCTTTTTATTGCTACCATACTGCCGTTCCTGACGGAACTCTACTCAATTAATAAATATTCGATAAGCCTCGTAGAGGCGATAGTATGGTAGAAACAATCAAGAGAAAGAATGCGTAGCCTCGTAGAGGCGACAGTATGGTGGAAAGTTAGCAAGAATTTTCATATACCTAAAACTCCCTGACGTTTGCTATATTTATCACCTTTTTATCAACCGATTGAATTTTGTCCTAATGCAGAAATTTATCCCGTTTTCAGTATAAAAGCCTTTTCAGAAAGTGGTAGACCTTTCAAGGCTTAAGGGTATAGAAATATCAACAAGTGAATAGTGCCCAATTTTGTTATCTTCGCCTTCTATTTTTACTCCATGGTCAACAACAAAATAAACGAAGAACTAACAAACCTGGTCGGCCTTTTAAGGCAGGAAAAGGAGGAAGATCTTAAACAATACAAACTTCGGGTGGAGGGCACTTCGTTGAGCGAGCGCCGGAAAAACGGCGTATGTTGGTATCCTGTGAAAATAGAGAAAAGTAGCTTTAGCACAGCGGAACAGCTGATTGTTAAAGTATCGAGACCCCCGGAACAGAACGGGGCTCATTTGTTCCAGTCGGGGAAGATGGTGAATTTCTTCTCAAATGTTTCCCCCGGCAGCAATGGCCCGGAATCGGTACCGGGTGTGGTAAACTCGGTAAGCCGGCACGAGATGATTATCACCCTAAATGCCGACTACCAGCCCGATTGGCTCAACGACGGCAAACTGGGGATACAACTTTTGTTCGACGAAATTGTATACCGCGAAATGGAAAAAGGCCTTCATAAATTGATCAACAAGCCCAGCAAGCGGATTGATGAACTGAAGCAAATCCTTTTAGGTGATGGGGAAGCCCGCCACGAGAACCAGGAAACCCTGTGTGCACCTGAATTGAATTCCAATCAGAACAATGCCTTAAACTCGGTTATGTCGGCCAGGGATGTGGCGATTATACACGGCCCTCCCGGAACGGGTAAAACGACAACCCTTGTGCAGGCCATAATCTACAGTTTGCGAAAGGAGACCCAAGTATTGGTGTGTGCGCCCAGCAATGCGGCAGTCGATTTAATAGCCGAAAAACTGGGAGAGCAAAATGTGGATGTAGTAAGGGTTGGGCATCCAGCCAGGATAAACGAGGAAATTATCATCAAGACCCTGGATGTAAAAGTCACCAGGCACCGGCAATATCATGAAATGAAAGAACTCCGTAAATCAGCTCATGAATATCTTCAAATGGCACAGCAATACAAAGGGAACAATAGCCCCGAAGATTTGGCGCAGCGAGGGAACTTGTTTACCCAGGCCAAAAATTGCAGGCTCGAAGCAAAACTACTGGCCACCGAAATAAGGCGGGATATCCTTAATTCGACCCGGGTAATCGCTACCACGCTTTTGGGTACGGCCAACCCGGTTTTGCAAACCATGCACTTTTCGACTGTTTTTATCGACGAAGCCGCACAGGGCCTGGAGCCTGCCTCCTGGTTGCCCATATTGAAATCGGACCGGGTCGTATTTGCCGGCGACCACTGCCAATTGCCCCCAACCATCCAGTCGTTCAGGGCGGCCCGCGAGGGACTTGCGCTTACCCTGTTCGAAAAGGCCATTCAGCGAAACCGGGCAGATATAATGCTTACCGAACAATACCGGATGAATAAAAGCATTATGGAGTTCCCGAACCGGCATTTTTATAAAAACGAATTGACAGCCAACAGCAAAGTGCACGATTGGACGGTTTTCCCTAATGATGCGCCGATTGAATTTATCGACACTGCCGGTTGCGGTTTTTTCGAGCAAGTGAACTCCAAATCTAAAAGCGCCAGGAATCCCAAAGAAATGAAGATCCTTTTCAAGCACCTCAGCATGTACTTCGACAGCATTGAAATCCCATACTATATCGACGATATCGAAAACATTGGAATAATTTCGCCCTATAAAGCCCAGGTCAGTATGATGCAGGAAACTTTTGGGCAAACAAAAATGTTTAGCGAAGATATAGCCCAAAAAATAGCTGTCAATACGATCGACTCCTTCCAGGGACAGGAACGCGACATAATCTATATTAGCTTGGTGCGCTCGAACAAAAAAGGGGAAATTGGTTTTTTGAAGGACACTCGACGCATGAATGTGGCCATGACCCGGGCACGGAAAAAATTGGTTGTGATTGGCGATAGTGCCACCATTGGCAAACATCCCTTTTACCGTAAATTCCTCGACTACATCGATGAAATAGGAGCTTGCAAAAGCGCCTCCGACTATTTAGTGTCCATCCCCGAAGTCATTAAAATTTAAAATTGATCTTTTTGCACCTTTTTGCTTTTTTCAACTTGCCTAAGGAAGACTTTCAAAATAAATCCTGCAAAATTGTATCTTTCTAAACTGCGAATCAAGGGTATAATGCATTAATTAATATCTTATATAAGGCTCTGAAAGAGCTTAATCTCAATAACCGCGGGCGTAAGCCCGTGGAGGAAACTGCGACCTGGTCACCTGCCCCGAAAGGGTAGAATCTCCTTTTTATGGTAACTTGCTAATGTCGGAATCAGATATACATTGTTCAACCCCTTTCGGGGCAGGTTCATTTGTATGTCCTTCGCCCGTGGGCGTACGCCCACGGTTATTGAGATTTAGCCACTTCATGGCAATTGAATTTCAACCCTTGATTCACATTATTTATAAAAGCTATCAATAATCGCAATTCCCTCCTCTGGTTCGTGGATCGAAAGGATGATGGTTTTCTGTCTGTCCTTGAATTGTTCGGGGCTCATGATGGCCATTTTGTTGTCGCCTGTCACAAACCACAACATACTTTTGCTGTCGCGGGTGTAATAGATTTTTTCTGATGCCCGGTAATTCCACAACACTTCCATTTTACCTGTCAAAACAATTACCGGACTTTGGTTTAATTCAGTGCCGAGGCTATCCGTGAATATTGATGAAAGGGCAATAGGGTTTTCTGGTAAAGGCAATGATTTGTCCCAGTTATATGAGCCTAAGCGCGAAATACGCAGGGTACGGGCAAAACGATATGGTGTTGCCTGGTCTGACATTCCCGCCAATTGCCGCATTTGTGATTGGGCTTTTCTTTTCTTCGTAGCTTCAATCTTCGATTTTTCAATTTCCTCGACTTTGTCCTTGTGTACCTGCTCCGCCTTCTGGTATTGACGATTGTCCACCACAGGCTCAGCCAACACTTGCTGCACCGTGTCCCAGTTCGATAAAAGGATTTCGTATAGGCCCGGTTCATCGGTCTTTTGCAAATCCATGCCGGTCCAGTTCACATCAAAGAGTTTTTTCACATAGTTGTCGTCCTGGCCTTCCACTTTTACCTCGAACATAACATCTTTGAACTCGTCCAACTCTGGAAATTTGTCTTTCGGAAAATCGAGACGGGTCACAAATTTTTCTTTGTTGCGGGGCCGCACGATAAGTGGCTCTATGAACTTCCTGGTTTTATCCCCTTCGGCAAAAGTGAAGTCATTTTCTTCTGAAATAGATTCGGAGTATAATTCTTTTGCAAGGGTAGTATCGCGGTTTAGGAAAATCCAGGCATTTTCTGTTGTATCGAAATAATAGGTGTTGAAAGCCCCGGCCTTTTCCGATACCAGCTCCACATCAATCAATTTGTCTTTGGCGAGTTGCAATTGTGGACCAGCTGCCCTGGCTTTTATGGTAAACATCCCGGCACTAAAAAAAGTATAGCTTGTGCCGCTGCTGTCGTAGCGCATGGGGATGCCCGACATCCATGCCTCGATTGGGTTTTGGTATTCGTCCCAAATAATCTCCACTTTTTCGTATACCAAATTACTGTCGGCATCGATAAAGGCATAAGCGGGGATGTTTATTTTGCTGCCTTTTTTGCTGATGATCATTGTATCGGAAGAGTTGTCGATTTCAAAGCGTTCGATTTTCAACAACTCAGGGAAAGGGGGATTGATAGCTGATTCAACTTGGCTTTCCATAAGGGTATCAGCAAAGATGATGTTCTCCAATTGTGTTTCCTGATCGGACTTGTCGAGGTAACGGAAAACGCCAAACCCGATCCCTCCTGCCACCACAGCAACCATCACGATCCAGGCCAAAGGATTGCCCGCCAGAAAGCTCCCTGCAATTCCGGGGTTATTCGAAATAGAGGTCCCGATGGAACTCCCATTGGGGGGTAAGTTTGAAAATCGTTTCAACAATTCGCTAAAACTTTTTTTGAAGCCCAGGATTTCTGTTTCGGGCATTTCGTGTTCGCTAATTTTTAGATTTCGTATTTTTTTCATGACTAATTTTTTAAAGATTTTGGTTCTACTGAAATTGTGATTTCATCCCATATTAATTTAAAACAGGGTAATTGAGAAGGCTAACATGGCAGTCAGCAACAACGAAATGGTTTCGGCATGGCCGATCAATTTCGATTTCAGGCTTTCCTTTATCCTGTGTGTCTTTACCCGCAGGCTTTGCTCCGATTTTTGGGTCAATGTGGCAATTTCCTTGAACGACAAATTGTCGAAGTAGCGCAGGTGGATAAGCTGGTAATCGTTTTCGGGCAAGGCTTCGAGCAGGGTAGTCAGTTTTTTGCATAAGGGCCTGTCGGTTTCTTCTTCACTTATTTCGTGCTCCAACTGAAACAGGTATTCCTGCGATACCAGATAATTTCTCTGACTTTTCTGTTTACGGTACATCATCTTAATTTCATTCGAGGCAATCACCATTAACCAGGATAGGAAAGCCTTGTCACCCACCTTAAAGTTTTTCAAATTGCCCATGGCTTTCAGAAAAGTATCCGAGGTAATGTCTGCGCAGGTTTCCGCATCGGCCACTCGCGATAGCACGAAACGGAATACCCGCACGTAATACTTGTCGTAGAGCGGTGCAAACTCCTGCATGTCCTGTTGGGCTTTTTCGATTTGCTGTTTGTCGTTCATCCTTCAAATTTTACTTTTGTTTATTCTGATGGCTTTTGCAAAATACCAATTAATTAATGCGTGGGTGGGGGAAATGTTACAAAGTTCTGTTTCGGGTTTCGTGTTTCGGGTTTCGGGTTTGTCCATTCATAAATATGGTTGACACTATATCCAGTTTTTCAAACTTCTTGTTAATAACATTATTTACATTTTATAAAAACTTCATTTACATTTGAACTGTAAAGCGAAACGGAGATGGGCT
>JAIOYV010000156.1 GCA_021740905.1 Bacteroidales bacterium | reverse complement strand
GTTGCTCCCCAGCAGAGCCCATCTCCGTTTCGCTTTACAGTTCAAATGTAAATGAAGTTTTTATAAAATGTAAATAATGTTATTAACAAGAAGTTTGAAAAACTGGATATAGTGTCAACCATATTTATGAATGGACATTTTTTTTAACCCGAAACCCGAAATTCATAACCCCCAAACTCAAACCTTGTATTTCTTAAAACTTTCCCTTTATTTCGCCAATATTTATTAACACAAACAATGACAAGTTCACAACCTTCTATACATGTTTTTGATGTTCGGATCGACGAGCCGATAACCATGTTTACCGACTTGGTTGTGACAGCGGTATGTATTTATGCCTGGTTTCGGATGAGCGAATCGCACAAGAGCAACCATGTAAACCGATATCTGCGATTCTATTTTTTGACAATGGGCATTGCCACAGCATTAGGCGGCATTTTAGGGCATGGATTTCAGTACGCCTTTGACGCATGGTTCCCTTCTTCGTTTGTTGTCTCTCCCTGGAAATTGCCTGGATGGCTCGTTAGCATGTTCTCGATAACCCTTTTGGAAAGGGCTGCAATCGAATATCTCCGCCCCATCATTAAGCCCAAATTGGGCAAACTGTTTACCCTGATAAATATCCTGGAATTGGTAGTGTTCATTTTCATTACCATTTACACCATCAATTTTTACTTTGTCCAGATCCATGCGGCTTACGGATTACTATTCGTAGTGACAAGCATAAATTTGTATGTGCTATACAAGCGAAAAACCTTGTCGAGCAAATTGTTCCTAATGGCTGTTGGTATTTCAGCGGTTGGTGCATTGGTGTTCCTGAACAAATGGGATATTGGAATTTGGTTCAATCACTACGATATTAGCCATTTATTGATGGCCCTCAGTGCTTATGTTTTTTATAAGGCCAGCAAGCAATTATTGAAAGACCCGATAGTTAATGGAAGGGGTAAGTAGGAAGTGATTGAGGGATTAAGAAATTGTGGGAACGAAGTGCAAGCTTGAGAGGAACAATTCGGGAAGGAATTCCCCGCACCCTTGACCGTAAGAATTTTTCAACTCAGATACTTTCCATATAAAACTATTGCTATATTTGGGCTACTAATATTTCGTTGGATGGCAAACAAGACATCGTACCGCTCAATGAATGAATTGAATGGAGGAGATAGCGAAATAATTAGAATAGTACAGAGAATATTTTTAAGTTATCCACTTATAAGTTGTTGATATCCAAGTAGCACATTTTAGCACAAAATCTTATCAATTTTTAGGATTTCAATTATCTTTGTTCTCAAACAATCTGATTATGCAAACTGTAATTTTAAATAGTGACTCAAAAACGGATATTAAACTTTTGTTGGATTTAGCCAAAAAGATTGGAATAGAATCGAGAGTTTTATCTGAAACTGAGATTGAGGAAATTGGATTAGTTAATTCGATTCGATTGGGTCGTTCAAATAAATATGTTGACACTGAAACTTATATTCAAAAGCTTCGAAAATGATTGTGAAGGTTGATAAAAGTTTTGAAAATGATACAGACAAAATCAATAACAAAAACATTCTTTAGGATATTGCTGATTGTATCGAGTCACACCAGAAGAGATTGAATGAATACTAAATTTGAGATAATAAACGACTCTATTAATCAAATACAATTGATTGATACCCACGAACATTTAATTGATGAATCGGAACGATTGGATTGCGTAAAACCATTTATTCAATGCGATGACTGGACAACGATTCTCGGAATGTATACGAAATTTGATTTGGTATCATCAGGAATGTCGCAAAAGGAGATTGATTTGATTTCATCACAAAAAATAAATCCAATTGAAAAATGGAAAATAATTCAACCCTACTGGGGCTTAATTAAATATACCGGATACGGACAGGTAGTTCGACATACAATTAATGATTTATACGGTATTTCAGAACTGGAAGAAAAGATAATACCTGAGTTGCAAGAAAAATATATTGATTACAGGAAAAAAGGATTTTATAAAGAAACGCTCAAACGAGCAAATATTAAAAGTTGTATTGTAAACCCACCTGGACGACCTTTTAAAGAAACTGAATTTCCAAGCCTTTTATATCAAGACATTGATGCACTGGGTATGATACGAGTGGATATTGAAAAATACAATGAAAACATTCTTCCTAAGGTTAACACGCTTGCTGATTGGTTGGAAATTATAAATTGGTGGTTCGACAAGTATTCTGACGATGCTGTTGGGGTGAAAATTGGGAACGCTTATTTCCGACGACTTGATTTTAAAAAAAATGATATTGAGTTAGCCGACCCAATATTTTTGAAGAAAATTGCCGGAAAAGAGGTAGGTGAAACCGAAGAAAAAACAATGCAAGACTATTTGTTCTGGTATGTCATAGATTTGGCAACGAAAAACAGGCTGCCGGTAAAACTTCACACGGGACATCAGGCAATGAATAATTTTATGAGCCTTGAGAATATCATGTTCAATCCGGCAGATTGTGCAAACCTGTGTCGTTTAAACCCGGATACTAAATTTATATTTTATCATATTTCCTACCCTTATTATGAGCCAATGATATCTTTGACCAAGCATTATTCGAATGCAATTGTTGATATGTGTTGGTCGTGGACAATAAACCCAATTGCCTCAATTGACTTTTTGAAAAAATACATAATGACTTCTCCAATCAATAAGCTTATGGTTTTTGGGGGAGACGATTTGTATGTCGAGAATTTAATTGGACATGCTAAAGTAGCGAGAAAAGGAATTTCAATAGCTCTTTCGGAATTAGTTCAAGACAAATGGATTACAGAAAGAGATGCAATGGAGATTGCCGATAGAATAATGTGGAAAAATAGTGAAGATATATATGAAATTGACTAAACAAATGAACCTAAAAGAAATATGCCACGAAATCGACCTGATTATCGATGGCAAGGACAGGAAAATTGATAATGCCTACATTTATGTATTCTTACAAACTGCATTGCATAAAAAAATCCGGTATCCAGACGTAGATCTTGTTTGCGATACTGTGGTGAAAATGGCAACAACAAAAAATGCAAGGATCCGAAACCTGGAAAAAGATTTCTGGCGATTTGTTAATGACCTGCCAATTCAAATCATTTTAATTCAAGGCCTTGATATTGGAGAAGATGAAGTTCTAGAGGCTAACTTAGATTACCCTGATCAAAATAAAAAGATACTATCCAGGTTGTTGGGCATGTCACTGGAGATATTTTCATTGCCTGTCGACAAAAGTAAAGCTTGCGGGCTTAGAAGATCCGGAGCCATAAAAACCGTAAGTGAATTGAGTCAATATTATCAAATCCCGACTGCCAAACAATTGTTTCTGGATTCAATCAGAAGCAAGAATGCTGATGAGCAATATGCAGCCTTAATTGGATTGGAGAATTATTATGCAATGGAAGAGGAAGATTTAGAAGAAGGCTTGATCGATACTTTAGATGAGATAATGGCAGAAACTGACGATCGGACTGTGGCATCCACCTGTTTACAAATCCAAATAAACGCAGGGATAATCGACGAGTTGTCAGCAGTGTTTCAAATGGACGATTGGAAAGATGAGCATTGGGACTAGGTGAATGATAATTATTGAATGATAATTGATTGATTTAATGCACAAAACACAGATTATGGAAGCTCCATTAAGAACAAAATATAGGACCATCGATGAATATCACTCTGCGTTCCCCAAGGAGGTACAGGAATTATTGAAGGCGATGCAGGCAACAATAAAACAAGCCGCACCTCAAGCCGAGGAAGTAATCAGTTACAATATGCCTGCTTTTAAATTGAAAGGAATGCTCGTGTATTATGCTGCAAACAAAAAGCATATCGGGTTTTATCCAACATCATCCGTCACAACTATTTTCAAAGATGAATTAGTGGACTACAAAACCTCAAAAGGGGCTATTCAGTTTCCTTTCGGAGAGGCCCTTCCAATCGAATTGGTAAAACGGATAGTTGAGTTTCGGGTAAATGAAAACATGGAAATAGCGAAAAGAAAAATGAATTTATGATTTTTTTTTGAGATCGTTTTTTAAGATTTTGCAAATCCCCTCGTCACTCCCTCACTCAATCACCTCATCGCTCCATCACTCCAATTCTTTGGTCGGAATCCTCAAAAATTTTCTTTGTTTCAATATTTTCTTTTTTCAGCAAGGATTAAAATTAAAAAACAATATATTTGCAGCCGCAAAAAAGGCGGGGTGTGGCGCAGTTGGCTAGCGTACTTGCATGGGGTGCAAGTGGTCGCCCGTTCGAGTCGGGCCACCCCGACAAAAGGAAAGAGACCGGTTTATTGGCCGGTTTCTTTTTTTTATCTTGTCTTGAAAAAAAGGCTATGTTTGCCGATTAAATTAAAACTAAAACAAAAACAAATGAAAACTTTAAAAACCCTTATTTTAATTGCCATTGCCGGCAGCTTCCTTATCGTTTCATCCTGCAAAAAAGATGATGATGACCCAGTAAACAAAAAAGCAACACTTACTGCGAATTCGTGGAAATTATCTGCCATGACAGTCGATCCTGCATTTCCATTTATCGGGAGCAATATTTACTTATGGTTGGAGGATTGCTCCAAAGATGATTTAATGACTTTTAACGAAAACGGAACCTACACCAACGATGAAGGGGCAACCAAATGCGACGATGCTGATCCACAGATAGTGGAACAAGGATCCTGGGCTTTTAATACTGACGAGACCCAGCTTATCATGACAGATTCAGATACAACATACACCAATACAATTGTAAGCCTTTCATCGTCGAAATTGAAAATGACCCAAACCCAAGAAGAGGAAGGAACGGTATATACTATAACAGTTGAAATGGTACCAGCTAATTAGGACTGATTCAAATGAATATAAAAGACCAGCCTTGTTAGGGCTGGTTTTTTTTTATGGTATCCGCAAGGAATCAAATACCAATTGTGTATTATAATGCGCTGATAGTCATTTTAAAATTTACAATAGCCTGCCCCGATTTTCATCGGAAGTAAATGCCGGTACATAGCTGCCTGTCCGGCAGACAGGTTTGAAGGGGCTTTAGGAGGGAAACGAACTAAAGGCGCATTTCAAATAGTAATCGGTTTAATATTCCTCATTATTGAATAAAGTTATATTTTTGTACTCTTAACCATAGCTGTCCGGTAGTTTTTGAAAATCTTGATTTCCATGAGTTAAAGTACTGATTTGCAGGCGTAATATTTCAAAAAAAACGAAATATCATGCTTTGATAAAATTAAGACGAATTAAAATTCATAGCCAACTGTT
>JAIOYV010000076.1 GCA_021740905.1 Bacteroidales bacterium | reverse complement strand
TTTGATGGCCCCCGCCCAACGCCAACTTTTTTACCCTATTTATGAAATAGAACAACAAAAATCAATTGTACATTATACTCCGGAATCGTTGTACATTTTGCTCCGGAATCGTTGTACACTATACTCCGGAATATTCAAGGATGTAGAATATATCGATTTTCGTAATTCCAAAGTACTCATATCAATTTGTTTTTACAAAGTTGGCGTTTCGTATTTTATTTTTTTATGTGTGCTGTCCCTTTTTGCCGTTTCTTCTTTAGTCATTTTCTTCGTAGTAATAGGAGTAGTCAATTCCTTTCATAAACATTTCGCGGTCGTTTATTTTGGTGGTGAGCGCATTATTCAAAAGAGTTTTTAGAACACTATCTTTAGTTGGACTTAGCATCATTGCATTCATGTAATCACGTTTGCTTATTTTACTCCAATCCATACATTTTTTGAGGCGTTTTTTTAATATCAAATCCAACCATATCCGGGCGGTTCTGCCGTTGCCTTCCATAAAAGGGTGTGCCATGTTCATTTCTACATATTTGTCTACGATTTCGTCAAATGTAGTTTCGGGCATTGCTTCTATTTGCTTTAATGTGTCGCCTAAAAAGAGGGATATGGCAAACTGAAAACCACCTTTAGAAATGTTTTTCTGTCTGATTTGTCCAGCATAATCATACAACCCGCCAAACAAATATGCGTGTATTTGTTGCAACCCTTTGGTAGTGCCAACTTCGATTTCATCAATCAAATTACTTTCATAAAGCGTGTATGCTTTTTTCTTGCTTTGCCCGTCAATACTGTTGTCGCTGTATAAGAACCAATCTAAAAAACGCATCGCCCTGTTGTTTGGGAAATGTTTAGCCAAAGCAATAATGCCTTCACTATCCAATTTATCTGTTAGGTATTTTTTGCCATCTGCCGCTGTTAATTTCAGTCTGTGAGTGTCACTCACGAACTGAGTATTTTCTTTGAGCAATTTGCGTTTGAGCCAACGCCAGTAGTTACCGGCTTTAGTATAATCGGCTTCTTGGTTCAAAATACCAACAACATCAATCACACTAAACCACCACTTGGCGTTTTGTTCGTCCCAAACGGCCCGCACTTCGCGGTCGTCAAAAAAACGGATTGATATTTTTGCATTGCTCATAATTTTAATGTTTTCTATTCTGCGACTCTGTAATTATAGGTGTAAAGTTATGATAATTTTTGTTGTTTAGTTGAATGAAGACTCGGAGTCATTTTACAATAAACTTCAACGGTAAATGTAAGTTGTACCCAGAGGTTCCCATGTCACCCCGGAATCGTTTGTGCGGAATACATTTTCATCGGTCGAAACAAAGACATAATCGCCCAATTGAGTAAAGGATTTTGTATCACAGCTTTTCAACCCTTCATTTTGAAGCGACCACGGACTTCCCTGATCGTCGCTTGCCAATACCCCGCCACCACGCAGCATGCCCCGTTTTTCGGGAATTGCACCGAGAGGTCTAACCGAAATCGTCCTTGCCTAAATCAGCTTATAACATCCAAATCGCAAAAACCCTTCTAAATCGTATAATTTGATTGAAAACAACATGGAATTACTTTGCATTTTGTGAAGTTGTCATTATCTTTGTATATTGAAAAGCTGAAATGAAAATAAGAAATAGAGCACTTTTAGAAAAATTTGTAAAGAAACACGCTGATTCGAAAAAGGCCATGCAGAAGTTCATTGATATCGTTGAAGAAGCTGAATGGCAGACTCTAAACGATATCAAATCAGATTTCAATTCGGTAGATTATGTTACGAATGAGCGATATGTATTTGATATTAGAGGAAATAAATACAGGATTATTGCAGTAATCATTTTTGTTGGAGGTGTTTTTTCAATTCGGTTTGTAGGTACTCATGCTGAATACAGCAAGATAGATGCGAAACTGATATAAAAGCGGGGGAAATATATTATGGAAAAGAAATTTATTGATATTACAGAAATTCATACACCTGAATTATATAAACAAGTGTCTGAATATACCGATGCTTTGATTGATAAAGCAACGGCAAACGGATCTTTGGATGAACCTGGAGCAAACAACGAATATACTCGCGAAATTGGACGTGTAGGGCGTATGTGTGCTGATTACGAAAGTATGTACATGAAATTTGAACACTTAAAATTCAAATCTCCCTTGGTAGTTTCTATTGAAAAGGAAATGGAAAAACGCCATATTAAGCAACGCCAAACAGCTGCATTGCTCAATGTAAAGGAATCTACTTTTAGTCAGATAATGACCGGGAAGCGCCCGGTATCGATGCGTATGGCCAAACGCCTTTACAAAGAGTTGAATATAGACCCGGGATTGATCCTGGAGTTCGCGTAACTAAAACAATCGACAATCCTAATAATTACCAGTACCATTGCGATTAAACCACTCGATGCAATTCCCGGGGAAACGGGACAAGCCATGTGGTAGCATGGACTGCCAATACCCTGCCGCCACCACGGGCTGCATAGATGGTTTACGCGTCAAATAGGATACAGCGGATATAGGCACTGGCTGGGCTATTTAATTGCTGCCATTGTGGGAAAAGGGGTATTGTAGAGAGGAGGAAGAATATAGCTACAAGAGGTTTTATTATTTTGTGTTTGTTCATTTTGATGTGAAACGGTACGTTTAAGAATTGAATCCGATTGGTAGTCTTATTCCTCTCGTTTTACAGGAACGTTGAAAGGGGCTGTAACTCTTGAATTTACTACGACGGCTATAATTTTTATACATTATTACTTCATGGCTTATTCAATATTTTATCTGTTCATTTCTATCCGGCTTTGAGTACAGGTTTGGCGGCTCTTTTGCAATTTTTAGTTTTGATGTTGGCTTGTGCTAATAGCATATTTGCCACCAATAGTATTGGCTTTTCCTATTCAATTTGATGTTTTAAAATATCCATAGTTCTTGTTAATAATTAGATTTCTGTCCAAATATAAATTAGATAATTCACAAGATGTTTCAGGTATCAAGGTACAAGAATGGCAGGCTGAGAGGTTTAATTGACCAACTCCTTGACCTTCTGATTCAATACAAATAGGGTCGGAAGAACAGTCTGTCGCTCTATAGATGGCACTCTCTATTATATTTCTTAAATTATCCAAGTCTTTACATAGATTTGAAAGACCGCCCAAATAGCCGTCAGTTCCATCAAAGGCAGAAATTAATAATCCGTGCATTGTTTCACTTACAAACAATCTTTCAGATAAAGAAGAAACTGGATAGCCGCATACATATTCCAATTCCTTCATTAGTAAATGAGATATTGTATGAATTAATACTTTTCTCGGTGTTAAAGTCTTAGCTACAATTTGATGTGATTTCCAATCTGCATTCGTTGCATTTGATTTAATTTTTTCAGTTCGTTCAATTACTTCCTGCTGTTTTTCCCATTGTTCTAATTTTTCTTTGTCCATAACGAATAAAATTCCCTCTCCATAGCTCTCTAACGCTGGTAAAGTTTTTGTGTCAAAATTATTTTTCGAAACCGACTGTCTTAAAACATTGTAATTCTTATCGTATTCATCTGGGTCTTGAAGGATAGAATCAAGGTCAATGGGTTCGTTTCTTGTAAATGATGTTTGAACAGTTGTCTTTTTCAACTTATCAATTTTTACCAATTTTGAGAAACCATTTATGTGAATACTACAATCTATTACACTGAATTTAATTTGCTTGTTATCGGGCTGATCCTTCTCTAAGAAATAATCGTATTCAACTTTCCTATAAAGTTCTTCTGGAATATATCCTGAACCGTCATTTTCTATATAAGTCCTTGTTAGTTCTCTTGGAACATCATCATCTTCGTATAGTTTTTCAATAATTTCCTCATTTGTTTTTCCTTTGGATATAAATCTTTCTACTCTTTCTCTCTGTTCAAAAGGTAAATCAATTTGAAAATCTGGAATAAACAAACTGCTAAGTGTATTAGCATAGTAGACGCTGTTGCTGGTTTTAAGTTTTACAGTAACACTTGGCTGTAATCTTAGATCACATTCTTCTTTGTGAAACTTACCATTGATCTGACCCAACCAATATTTTTTACCATTACATTTTTGCTCAAAATTGAATATCCCTTTCAGGTTTGCTTTCTTCTTGCAACTTTTACATTCTATCCAAATACCTGAAAGTTCAGTATTTTCACGACTTATTTTATAAATC
Source organism: Bacteroidales bacterium (assembly GCA_021740905.1). Classification (GTDB taxonomy): domain Bacteria; phylum Bacteroidota; class Bacteroidia; order Bacteroidales; family M50B96; genus JAIOYV01. The sequence goes on along the minus strand of JAIOYV010000076.1, from coordinate 29,783 downwards.
AAGTCTTGTTGATCACAACATCTTTTCGAGTAATCTAATTGAGGGCCATTCTGCTTTTCGTTTTTGTTTTCATCTTCACTTTCCAACTCATTAGTTCTATCTGATGTTAAACGATTATTCCAAAATCCCCAAGGTAAATCGTGAATGTGTCCATTATTACAAGTCAGAACAAAACGAATTTGTTCCAAATGGTTTTCCTTACAATCTTTGTTACTGCACTTAGGTGGATTGAAAAAATCACGCTTTTTCCCAGAGACTAACCATCTTTTGAGCCATTCGTCATAAGTTGCTAACCTATTGCATTTAGGATTTGAGCAATAAAACCATTTTGGGAAATAACTTGCTTTTGGTCTTACCTGATGCAAAAAAGAATCTCTATCTGTCGGAATAGTAACCAAGTGTTTTAGATTAGGAAAACGATTTTTAAGTCGCTGTAATAAACGGTCGTCTTTAATGATATAATGAACTAATTTTTCGTTTAAATCAGAATAGCCCCAATTGTCAAAAGTTTCTATAATAATGGAATTATCGGTTGTTTCAATTAAAGAACCGACACCTCCATAATTCGATATGTGTTTGCTCCTTCCGTGTTTTATTTTATCCCTCGACATAGCTTCTAATATTGTCTGATTAGTATTTCGGAACTTGGCTCTACGCTCCGCATTGATTGCATTGCTTTTAATGGATATTCTTCATCCGAATTTTCTTGCAAAGGAAGTATTAAACTTTGCTCTGGTTTGAAAGGAAGATAATATTTAATATCACCCTTATCCTGAATTCTTGTTACCCAACTATCTAAGATTCTATCAACCTTCTCGACAATTAAGTCTATGTCGTTTTGAGCAAATTGATGATTTTGGAAAAGTTGTATCAAGTTATTCCTTAAATCATTCTTTACATTATCATCTAATAATGCCGTCGCAGTATTATTATCTGTGTAAGGAGTTGTGTGCCGGAAATAAGCAAGAATCAATGTAAATAACATTTTATCTAAAGCATTTTCAGCGAATGGTGTTACACTTAATGGCTCAACTTGCTTGTAAAATGTTTTATGGAATTGAACAAAATCTTCGTAATAAGATAAATCACGACTGTTAAAAGGGTCGTACAATGTAATTACTAAACCTTCATTTTTTCTTGCTACACGACTGCTTGCCTGGATATATTCAGCTGTATTTGGTGGCATTCCATTCATTACCATTACACCTAATCTCCCAACATCAAGGCCCACGCTTATCATATTCGTTGCCAAAACCAAATCGATGGCATTCCGTTCTTTAATGTTTCCCATAAACTGAGCATCTAACTTATCTAAGTTTTTCTTAATCTTCTCGTTCGGAATACGGCTAGTCAATTCCAAACTTCTTTGTGCTAAATAGTAATGATTAAGATTGTTTGGATAGTTGTTATCCAAAAGTCTAACTTGAATTTGCTCTACTATTCGTTTTAACTCTGAATTAATTTTATTGGAAAAACGTCCAATTTCTTTCAGACTTTTAAAGTAGGAAATAATAGTCCAGAAATTGTCAGCATCTTTTTTATTATCTGATTTTTTCCAAACTTCCAATCTTGCATAGAGTAGAGCTGATAATAGTTGCAAGTTGGTAACAACAGTTGTTTTGCCTGTCGGCAAAATCCCAATGTATTTTCTTTTACTTTCGTCCATTACTTTGGAGAAAAATGTATCGTCTGAATTGGTAGCATATTGTGGAAACACTCTAGCTTCACGTCCATATAAACCTTGAATTTGCTTATCCACATTTTTCACAGTAGCCGTTGAAGCTATAATTTTGGGATTATCGCAAAGCTGCAAAAGAGCATTTTCAAATAAGCCAACTAAACTTCCAAGTGTCCCATTCAATAAATGCAATTCGTCCTGAATTATTAATTCAGGTTTTCTGTTTGAGCCGTTATTGAAAAAGCTTGTTGCTTCACCTTTCCAAGCAAGTGCGGCAAATTTGTCAACGGTTGCGAACAATATGGTTGGTGGTTTAGAATATATATCTTCATCAATCAAAACAATTGGCAAACCACCGTTTTTTTCTGAATAATGGCAGGCTTCATTTAAACAATGACTATACAGTTGCCTGTTAACTCGGTGTCCGATTTGGTGGGCTGTGTCTTTTTCTGTTAATCGGGAAATGATTTTTGTATTGCACCATTGGCAATTAGATAATTGGAATGGATTTACAACATAGTTATCTCCTTTATTCAACTTTTGCTGAGTGGTTTCTAACTTCTTTTTCGCATCCAGCATATAGTTTGGAATAGTTTGTTTGCCTACCCAAAAGCCAATAGAAATTTTTTTGTCCCCCAAATCTTTGTAGTAGCTCCGAATGAATTCACAAGCCAAAACCATTTTTGAGGCACGCTCAAATTGTTGTGCTGAAAGTAATCGTAAAGTGTACCGGATTATAATATTTACACCATCATAACCATCAGGGTATTGGATTCTTCTCCAAAAAATTAAAAAAGCGGAAACCGCTAAATATGCTTCCGTTTTACCACCACCTGTCGGGAAATATAATAAGTCAATCAATTCTTTTTCTTTGCTATTTTCTTCCACAAACGAAGTCAAGCATTGCAAAATAAAGGCTAATTGAAATGGTCGCCATACAGGTACTCTTTCAGCTGGAAATGGTAAAGAAGCATATTCGTAAAAGTTATGTTGCAGGATTTCGTTTCTTTCCCAAACCTCATAGCCTTCTTTCTTCTTGCTAAAATGTTGTTGATTTTGGAACATTTGTAAATAGATGGCTGTATTGGCTAATTGAAATGCACTTAAAGCTTTGTCATTTTCAGACAACAGTTTTATCCCTTTATTAATCCTATCAAGAATCTGCTTGCATTTTGTTATATTATCAAGGCCGAGTTCATTTCCATTAGCCGATTTTCGCTCATCTTCAATCCAATTTTTATAAGCTTCGGCAACTTTACTGAGGTTTGCAATAATGCTTGCCTCATCCGTATTATAAACTGATAGTAGTTTGATGTTTAGAATTTCGCCTTTGATTTTATCGGTTTCAGAACTTTGGCTTTTCACATCATATTCAGGAATAAAAGTTGACTTAATCCACTGTGGCGTGTTTGGTGTTTGAGCATTTTCCCAAGTACAAGCGGTGTTGTGTCCGATACCAAAAGCAAGTTTATCTCGATAGAGATAATCCAACATTTTATCTTCATCGGTTTTGTATAAGAGAGCTTTGTAATCTCTAAATGGTAACAAATTATCGCTTTTAATTTTTATTTCCGTTTGAAAGCAACTCGACAGATTTACCTTTTCTTTGGAAAGAGAAAACTTGTCCTTATGAATTAGAACCTTATTTTCAATTACTGCTTTTATATAATATTTGTCCGAGTAGTTGGTGTAAATCTTCAGGTGAAAAACAAGGTTTTCCTTCATTTCTTTATTCCAATTATCAGTGCTGCAGTTGGGTTGTTCAGATAGGTTTAATTCAAGATGATAGTTGGGAGTAGAAAGAATATCTGCTATGTTAATATCTAATTCAATGCGATTATCATTTCTTTTGTATTTGTCTTTAAAGAAAAGCTTAGAAATTATTTTAATTAATGCATAGTCCTTATCGGTTTTTTGTCGTAAGGATTTTAAACAGTCTTGAAAATGAATATATTCATCTGTTATCTTACCATCTTTGGTCCGCTGTATTTTTTTAGTTTGCGAAAGTGTTTTTTTCTCTTCATCATAATTCACAAAATAATTTAGGCCGTGTTCAGTCAAAGAATCAACACCTTCGCCATTATATGGAACGCTGATTTCGTTAGGCTTGGCTTTAACATAGTTTCCAAAACTGATTACAACCTTGAATTTATTACAAGAGTTCCCAACCGCAAAGGTTAACCCAAAGTGAGAAGGGAAGAATGTGTTTGCTGTGTATTTTGGTAGCGTATCTGTTTTATCTGTTTCATCCCCATCTTCATCTAAGATTTCCTTTTCCTTGCTTTCAGGTTCAGTCAAATCGGAAGTTAAATTGGTTGGGTTATCCGGATCTTCATCTTTCATTTCCTGTTCGCCATTATCACTCGCGTTTGGTTGTAATTGTTTTGGGAATAGTATTCCTGATAAATACCTCTGTAATGGTTTACCTTCAATGATTTCATTACCAAAATCATCAGTGCATTGAAAAATATCTGAACCCGGGCCGATTATTTCTTTTCGGACACGTTCAATAACAATGTCTCTGTTTTGTTTTACACTCATAATTCAATTAATTGTAGTGTTGATTCCTCCAATGTTTCAATACTATCGCTAAAAAGCTCCTTACTAATGACGGTATGAATCGGCATAAATTCATCAACAAAAGTTTGCAACGTATTTACATTGAAATTTCTTTTCTGTAAAATTTCTCCAATTTTCATTTCTTTTAAAAACAAGCGTAATTCTTGCTTCAAGCCGCGCCCAAGCACAATCATTGTGCTGTTGTATGTTGTTTTTGATTTTAGAACAGGTTTAATAATTACATCTATTTCATTTTCTGACTTATCTTGGTAATGAAGTTTAAGAATGGCTCTCAAATCATTTTTGAACATTGGAAATTTCCTGTAACCTTTTCCATAAGTTGAAAGTGTCATTGGTAATATCCTTAATCCTTTTTCTCTCAGATTTTGATACAGCAAATCATCACCAAATTTGTTTCTTAACTCAGTAATGAGTTGTTTCCAGTAGATTGAGTGTTCCTCTACCTTTCCAAAAATTTCAGGTTCAGTTTCAACTGCTACATGATACAAATTTTCTGCTAATAGCACTTTTGGGTAAATCCTAATCTTATTACCAATCTTGATCTTATAACACTTCATTAATTCACCTTTATCTGAAAAAATGGTGTCAATGCTTTCTAAGAATAGGGTTGCTTTATCTGTTTGCACTTTGTAAATAAGTTTTTCCTCAATTTCATTCAACAATAAATCACATTCATTTTTATAGCCTTCGTATGCTCTGTTGCCCAGGTCGTCTAATCGTGTGACAATACCATTGATAGTGGTACTAATATCTGTTACATTATCTCTTGTTTCCTTGTATTCAATCCCACAAATCAACAATCGGTCATTTGATTTAATTTCTTGTTCAATTTGTTTTTTTCTTTGGTCGAGATACTTGTAATACAGGTTTTTTTCTTGCTTATAAATTATAAGGGTAATTTCATTTTCAAGATTATACAGTAAATCAAAATCTCTTTGACCATTGAAGGAATGAAAAACTAAAACTTTTTTTTTGGTATCAACTTTTTTTAATTCGGAAAATGGAAGTATATCAACTTTTCTGTTCCTGATTTGTTTAGTAGCAAAATCCAAGTCATTATTATCGAAGAATGCAATAGTCTTTTTATCGATTTCATTCAAGTACTTCAATAATACCTGTTGTTTTGGTGAGTTCTCTTTAAGATATTGTAGTGTTTTAAGCAATTCAACCTTTGGATTGTTCTCTCCGAGATAATCAACAGTATATCCACCAAAATTGTCCAAACCCTTTTCTAATTCTCGGTTCATTGAAACTCGTTCAATAAGATTCTCAATGGTTTCATTTTGAATTGCGTTGATTGCAATTCGAAGGATGTTTTCATACGATTTTAGCTCAATATTAAATTCTGAATGAATAAAGGAAATTCTAACATCAAGTCTTTTGATGTAATTATCCAATTCATTATTCGATATGTTTCTGAATTTAATCATAGTGAATTTACAATTTCAATTTCTTCTTTGAACCAATCCCAACAAGGAATAGCCTGATTTTTCAAAGGCGAAAAACTATTAGAAAGCAAAAATAGATTGAACCCATATCTTTGCTTATCTAGTAGTATTTGCTCTATCTTATCGACTTCTGTATCAAAAATAATTATTGTTTTAATTTTCTCACCTTTTAAAAGGATATTCTGATAGCAAACTTCATATTTTGGAGTGAAGTAAACCAAACAATCTGATAAGGCAGGAATTGATTTAGTTTCAGACAAATGGTCTTCCTCTCTTGGATTAGGCAAATAACTTGATGGGATTTTATTTTTCTCAATTAAACTATCCCAAAGTGGTTTATGGGAAATAAAAACAGTTTTTTTGTCAAAATTAGTAGGTGTGAAATTTAGCTTTAATCCACCGTTTATTTCTGAAAAGTATTTTGTATAACCTACTAATGTACTTTGCCTTGTCCCTTGCTCTATAGGTATAAACTTGTTTACTAAAGCGTCATATTTTAAGTTCAATTGAGCTTTGTTTTTTATGTCTTCAAGTAAATAACTATTATTGCGTATGCTCTTTATTATGTAATCGTGCTTCTTTCCGTCAGAATATTTTCTTTTGTCTCTTAACTTGCTACCCTTTTTTAAAGTTGGTAAGCCGTAGTGATTGAGATAGATGTCGTTTGCAAATTCAATGAACAAATGTCTGCCGATTTCAAATAAGCTTTCTTTTGAATTTTGAAAGTTTATGTGAAGCGGTTTGTTTTCTTGATAGTGTTTTAAAATTATTTTGACAGACAGCTGAACTCCATTAGTCTCAAAGTTTTTGGTAAGATGTTTTACATCTCCAAACTTCTCCCAAAGTGTCTGATAGTATGATTCATTTAATATCATTCGCTATTGTCTATTTACCGGTTGTGCATTGGGGCAAAAGCAAATGTGCTGCAAAGCGTTGGCTTTTTGTGGTTGGTTGCAGCTCTTTTGATTTTGCTGAAGCGTTGGCATTTTGTCTTTCATTTTTCTGTTCGTTAATTGTCGATTGTGTCGTCTTTTAGGATGTGGCATAATATTCTGAAAAAAATTATAATTTGTGGTTTTTTCATTTATTATTTCGTTCACAAATATAAAGAAACAAGTAACGCAAAAACTAGAATTAGCCTAAATAAAAAGCATTTTACATTTTAATCTCATGCCTACACCCATTCTCAACAACCTCATCAAAAACAACTTTCTTCCCATTCGTCACTTTCAATCGGATTTTATCCCCTTCCTGTTCCACACTTATGTCAAACTCTTTCTGAAAACCATGCACATTGCGGAGCTGCATGAAATCCCAATCGTCGGGCAGTTGTGGGCAGAGTGAAAAACTTGTAAAGGAAAGAGGGCGGATGCAAAACAAGCCTTCGGTGAAAATCCGACAATACAAGCCACTTTCGGCGGAGAGGTGGCGTTGGTTTCCCTCGGGGTAAGCTTCGACAGGGTAGGGGACATGCTCGCCCAACAGGCGGCGGTTGGAATAGTATTGCAGGTATTTTAGCCCACGTTTGGTGTCGCCGGCGGCAAATACCCCACGCAGGGCATAGAGTGTGGAACGGTCCCAGAAGGTAAGGTCGCCCGATTCCGAGGCCAGGCCATTGGGGGTCCATAGTTCGGGCGAGAAGAGGGCATCGATGGTCCCTTCTTTCCGGTTAAAGATATCTACGGTTAAGGGGATGCAAATCCAGGCCCTGAGTTTTTTGTTGCTCTCGTAATATTGGTAGGTCTCGTAGCCCATCAGGTTGGCTCCAAAATACTTTTCTATATTGCCTTTTAGGGTCGTGGCCTCGGTTTGATATTCCGAAAGCCGGGCACGGCTTTTCCCCAGCGAGCGGCCCAGGTAGAAAGCCGAAACCAGCGCATCGTAATACAGCGATGAGGTACACAGGTTGGCATCACCCGAAGGAAATCTTCCTTCCAACTCATCGGAATCGGACGTGACAACTCCTTGGGGATTTAGGTTCCGCTTGTTGAATTCGAGGCACCATTCGATTAGCGGCCAAAGCTCCTGGGCTATTTTGGGGTCGCCTTGCGAAAGGGCAAAACGGGCTGCCCCATAAGCAATCATGGCGGCATCGCCCCGGTCGCCTGCCCCATTCCAAATATCAGTGCCTTCGGCAATAATGGATGAAGGGATGGGATGAAAATCCTTGTTCATAAACCGGGCAAAATGGCGGTAGGAATTCAACGCCGATTCGATGCCATACTCGTATCCCAGGTAGGGAAAGAACGGGTTGATGTATTCGGCCTGGTCGTTGGCCCAGATGGCCGCATAATAGCGCAAACCGCCCGGGCCGTGCATAGGGCCGCCTTTGGTTTGAAAGATGCTTTCGGCAGCACGTATCTTGGCAAAAGCAAAAGCCCTGTTTATTGTTTCATCTGGGGTTTCCAATATCAGATTTTCACTGAAAAGAGATAGGAGAGATTCGCGCTTGGCAAGTTCAGTCTCTACTTCTATCACGCTAAAATCTTCTCCCACTTTTGTTCCTGAAAAAGAAAGATAGAAGCTTCGCGATTCCTGGGGTTGAAGCACAACAGTGCCATGGTTTTGCGACTTGATATTAAATCGGTATGCTCCATCAACACCCTCTTCTGGCTTGCTTGTGGTGAGAATATCCACTTGTGGGATTTCAATGGTAAGTGCTTCCCGGCTAATATTTCGAAGCTCATATTTTTCGCAAAAGACAGGGAGATCGGTGGAAGGAAAAAGAATACGGACCAGCTCAAGCTTTTCATCGAGGGTACTTTTTACAGTAATCTTCCCATCCAAAAATATCTTGTTCACGATTTTTTTCTGCACAAGCAACCCATTTACCGAAACCAATGTAACCGGATCGAACTTCGACGAGCGGATAAGGCTGGCATGGGTATCATTTGGAATGGTGCGCAACATAGGCCAGACAATGTCCCTGCATATCTGAAAAGATTTGTCGTTATTCACGCCATAGCGAATCACGGCGGATATGTATTTGCCACTCATCTCAATATGGTCGTAGTGGGGTAGACCTTCAACAACCTTCCAGACAATAGAATTCGCATCAGCCAACTCCCATCGGTTTTGCTGGGCTGTTGCTGACAGGGTAATAAAAATCAGAAGGAATAATAGGAGTTGTTTCATTGATAATAATTTTAATTAGGCACATCAAAAATAATCTGTTTGCTAATTTGAAAAATGGAAGCTATATCGGAGGATTTCCCTCAGTCTATCCCGATGCAGTCGGGACTGGCGGGGGCTAGGGGGTGGATTTAAATGCAGGGAATCCCCCCTCTTATTCTCCCCCCAAGGGGAGACAGTGCTCCGTTGCCACCTGTCGTATAAATGGGATTCAATTTTTTATTTCATTTTTTGGATTTTCCATTTATTCATCAATCTAATTTTTTATGGAATGGGTCATAAGAAAGCGTCAAATACAAGGCTTTCGAAGTCGTCAAAATCAAGAGCTTACTTTTGTAAGTGATTGTATTTGAAGACGAGAATAACGCAGTAGTTGGCGTTTTCTTATAGCCATTAGTTAAAACCTCCTCTGCCGCGATATAGCTTCACCGGCTTATCCAATTTCAACTTCAGCACCGTCACATATTTATCCAACTCATTTTCGGGAACATCAATGTAGACCAGCCCCGGCACGTGGCTCCACGAAATTTTCCCCACTACTTTGTGGTTTAGTTTTGCACCGTCGCCCAGCACTGTGATTTCTTCGATTTTATTGTCCAGGCCTTTTAGCATTATGGTGCCATCCTGATGCCCATGCAGGAAAAGGTAAAGTGTGGTGGAATCTTTCGAGAGGGTGGTTGGCCCGTAAAAATGGCCTTGCGGAATTCCTCCAACTGTATTGAAAATAGCTTCTCCGTTTTTTTTGTTCCAGGCTCCCAGTTCTTTGAAAACGTGGATTTGTTCCTCGGGGATGGTGCCGTCTTCCCGCGGGCCAAAGTCCAACAACAGGTTGCCCCCGTTCGAAACAGCATCCACAAAAATGGTGATTACCTCGTAGGGGGTTTTCCAGTTGTCGTCGTGGTGGAAGCCCCAATTGTCGTTGGTGGTCATGCAGAGTTCCCACCAGTTGTATTTGGGCCGAACGACCGGAAAGTTCTGCTCGGGGGTATCGTAATCGCCATAGCCCTGGAGGCGGCCATTGATAATGGCATTGGGGTTATTGGCCAAAATGATAGACCGGATTTTCTGCGATTCCCATTCTTCGGCACTGTGCTCCCAGTCGCCATCGAACCACCAAAGGTCGGGGTTTAGCTGGGTGCTGATTTCCTTGATCTGCCCCTGGAAGAAATGTCGGAATCGGTTCCAACGTTCGTAATCGTCGGAAATCTTATACTTCACGCTGTCTTTTAGAAATCCCGGGTAATCGGGGTGGGTCCAGTCGATGAGCGAATAGTAGGCCCCGCATTTGATGTCGCGTTTGCGCAATTCATCGAAAAAGGGAGCGATCATATCACGCTTTGCGGGGGTGGCTCTTTCAATGCTCAGCTTGTTCATTTTTGTATCGTACATGGCTACTCCATCGTGGTGTTTGGTGGTGATAACCGCATAGCGTGCCCCGGTTTCCTTAATTAAATCGGCCCAGACCGCAGGATCATAGTTTTTTAGGGTGAAGCCTTTCAACTGTTTCATGTAATCGGCATGGCTGATTTTTTTGTTGTGGAAACTCCAGGATTCGTCGATGCCATCAACAGAGTAAATCCCGGCATGGATGAAGATACCCAGTTTGGCATCAGCAAACCATTGCATTTTTTCTTGTATGGATTCGGGGTTGATTTTTTGTTGGGCGTTGCTTTGTAGGAGTATAAAACACAAGCAAGAGGCTAGTAGTACATTTTTCTTCATATCATTTAGTTTGATGGATTAGTCATATTTTAGATTCTAAAATTGTCTGTATTTAAATTGACGATGGATGCTATTTCGGAGGATGTCCCCCAGTCTATCCCGATGCATTCGGGACTGGCGGGGGCTAGGGGGTGGAATTAAATGCAGGAACTCCCCCCTCTTATTCTCCCCCCAGGGGGAGACAGTGCTCCGTTGCATCTTATCGGAAAATTGAAATATATATTCTTCTTTCAATATCATAAATTGAACATATTCTAACATAATCTGATTCAATAAATTTATTGCTCAACAGTTACCGAGCTATAAAACACCAATGCCGGTGTGCCATCCATTTCCTTTCGGAATGACTTTGGAATTTTCATAACTCTCTTTCCTTTCTTATTTTGAACAGACAACATTTTCGAGTAGCCCAGCAAAGCGATTTGAGATTCTTTTTCAATAAAACTTACCGGAAGTTCAATAGTTGCAGGTAGCTCGTCCTTCTCCTCAAGCAAATAAAAGGCGTACCGGGTTTTCTCATCCTTCGATTGGGTATAATAAAAATTTCCCGTTTGGTAGGGTAGGAGAGGTTTTGAGTTGTAGATGGCCTCTCCGTTTACTTTCATCCATTGGCCAATTTCTTCCAATCTTTTATACACTTCGGGGGTCAACTCCCCGGTTTTGTCAGGGCCTATTCCCATTAGGAAATTGCCACCCTTTGAAACAATTTTAACCAGGGTGTGAATGGCCCAGGTCAACGATTTGCAGTGGTCGTTGGGACCGGAGCTGTACCAGCCGCCCCCAAGCGGGATGCAGCTTTCCCAGGGATAATCTGGAACATTGTCAGGGATTTGATGCTCGGGCGTACGGTAGTTCTCGAAATCCCCATGTACGGTCCTGTCGACAATCAATAGTCCGGGTTGGTGTTGGCGGGCCATGATCCCGATGGCAGGCATGTTCACATCCTGTATCCATTGGTGTTTGCCGAGCCAGGGTTTGGTTTCGGCAGTGAGCGAACCCTTGGGCCGCACCCATCCGCCATCGAGCCAAAGAATGTCAATTTTGCCGTAATCTATCATCAACTCCTCAATCTGATTGAAGGTGAATTCCTGAAAATCCTTCCAACGATAGGGGTATTTTTCGGGGTCGTAATTTACATTCCGGTCGAAGGTAGGGAAATAGGGCCACCAGTAATCCTCGTTGTGCCAGTCGGGTTTGCTGAAATATGCGCCAATACCCATGCCCTGGTCACGGAAAGCCGAAAACACTTCTTTGGCCACATTGCTTTTTGGGTTTCGTGAGAATTTGCTTTCAGAATCTGTGATTTTGTAATCGGTGTATTTCGAGTCGTACATGCAAAAACCATCGTGGTGCTTGGTGGTGAAAACCACATATTTCATCCCAGCATCATGTGTGGCTTGTGCCCAATGTTGAGGGTTAAACTGCACAGGGTTGAATGTTTTGCGGATTTGCTCGTACTCACTGACGTATTTATTGTAATCATCACCATATTCACCACGACGTGCACACCAGCCTTCATCCTCAGGGCAAAGGCTCCAACTTTCGACCACGCCCCAATGACTATATGCCCCCCAGTGGATAATCACTCCGAATTTCCAATCCTGCCATTCGTGCAATTTCTGGCTGACCAATGAATCGTTCGGCCAGCGATATTTCAGATCCGGGTTCAGGTCGGTCTCATCAACATAACGGATCCTCTTTTTGAATTTTTCTTCATCATTAACAAGTACTTTCAGGTAATAGCGGCCTTTTGGGTGACGGGCTAGATCGTAGGTGAAAATACCTTCTTTCAGTTGCGGGTATAGATGTTCCTCTACCAATTTGTCATCGTCCTGGGCTACGAGTTGCACCCTGACAGCTTCTGCGTTTCCTGAGAAATAATCGAGACGGGTATTATCGGCAGTAAACCTTGGAAACAATCCAATAGAATACTGGTCTGTGGGAACAGGATCGGGTTCAGCCCCAACCCGAAAATTATATACCCACCCCGAACCGCAATCCGATTCAAAGGTTTTTAACAGATTTCCATTGACATTCAGCAAGCGGGCAACTCCACGTCCACCTTCGCGGTTGTACCAGAACTCTAGGCCATCGCCGGCCGTATCGGTAAATGCAAATTGATAAGCGCCGAGTGCTAGTCGCAAGGTATCGCGATATTCTTTGTTAGCCATTAAACTTCCCTGTTTTCGCTCAAACATAATCCTGCCATCGCCCGATGTCACCTGATAGCCATTGTGCTCGGGTTCGCTGTTGGTCAATAGGTAAAACACCAACAGGGTATCATGTACGGGAGCCGACATAAAGGGAACAGTCAATTTATTATCGGCGGGGTATTCATCCTTTTTCCCATTTGGCTTCTTAACCGAAACGCTGAACCTGTTTTCACCGGGCTTATCATCAATAATACCGGGCAATGTAATGGCCACCGTTTGGTGGCTTTCCAACGATCCCTTCCATAGAAATTCATTTTTTTTGAAGCCAAGGGTGCCGTATTCGATCATCATACTTTGGATTTCCGAACTACCTGAATTCTTCACCAATATTTGAGGATTTGCCCCCGATGGGTTCAATCGCTTATAAGTTGACTTGCTGGAAGGGATTACGACATCTTCCAATGAAAGGTCGAACTCGGCAGCCGGTTTTTCATATTGAATCAGATAGGCGGTTATCACTTCCGTTGCGCTTGGTTTGGGCGACGAATAGGATTGCATGGTTATATCGACCGTGTGTTTTTCTCCCGTCTTTGTAGGAAATTCATACACATCGGGCTGAACCAAATAGCCAGGGCACCAATTGGCCCTATCGAAAATCCATGTGCCAGCCTGAGGATAAAGCGGGTTATCGCCACATTCTTTCCAGATGGCTTTTGTGTTGATTAAGTTTTCGTCGAACCAGATTTCGCGGTACTTGCTACAGAACTCGCCACAGTCGTCGAGTTCGCTCATTCCATGACCCGTTTGTACAATCCTAAGTCTGGCGAAGTTTGCATTATGATCCGCAGAGAATGTTACAGGACTTAGCTTCTCCTCAATCGGGACTTCATCATCCCCATAGCGATAATGTCCATCGTACATTTTTTCGATGGAGATAGCTTCAAAGGCAGGCTTTCCGGTAACGATCTCAAAGTCGATGGTGATGGCCCAGCCCCTGTCGTGGTTGGGTTCGTAGCCCGAATGATTGTAGTCGATTTCCACGCTATCGCGAAGCAAGAGGCTAAAATCGGTCACATCGACTTCCCACTCGAAATGCCAGTCTTTTCCAAAGAAGCCACCATAAGGGGTTAGCATCCGGCCAATTTCATAATTCAGCGAATCGCCATGCACTCCCCCTTGTCTAACCAGGCTAATACGGTCGGAATAATCCCAATCGGCGCACCTCATGCTGTCGGGGCAGGCAAAATTTACGTGCATTGTGATTTTGCGGATGGGGACCCCTTTATCAGGAAAAACACCCCAGCGAGAATATGAATTGTTTCCTTTTGATGGATCAGTTACCACAGTTTCGTTGTTGTGGGTGATTACATGGATGGTGTCGGAAGGCTGAGCCAAAATTGCAGTATTGATGGCAATAAATAAAGTAAGAACTATGAATGTCTTTAATCCAGTCATTATGATGTTTGTTTATATCGTTTTTGTAAGTGTAAAAAAAGGCATTTTTTACAATAATTCATTATGTCGAATCCTGGGAAGAATGATAGATTAAATATTTTAAAATGCAAAAACTGGTATAGCCCAGTGATAAACCCTTTTATTTTGAAACCTTTTTCGATTTTTAACGAAAACAATAATCATTGACATAAAATGATTAGGAAATAATTTCCTAACAATATGTAAATTTGGAAAGATAAAGGCGTAACTTGCACATAATAAAAACGATTGTATGAAAATAGGAATTGAAGGTCAGCGATTGTTCCGCAAGAAGAAACATGGGATGGACATGGTTGCCCTCGAATTGGTCCGTGAACTTCAGAAAATAGATACCAAAAACCAATACTTTATTTACGTAAAACCTGATGAGGATTCTACGTGTTTGCAGGCTACCGATAATTTCAAGATTGTGGAATTGGAGGGTGGCTCCTATCCTCAATGGGAACAGTTTGCACTTCCGAAGCAAGCTAAAAAAGATGGCTGCGATGTGCTGCACTGTACCAGCAATACGGCCCCAGCCAAACCGGGCATGCCTTTGATCGTAACCCTGCACGACATCATCTACATGGAGAAAAGCTACTTCGGCATAATGACAGACAAAGGCACTCCTTACCAAAAGTTCGGGAATGTGTACCGGCGATTTTATGTGCCCAAGATTGTGAAAAACTGCGATGTGTTGATTACTGTGTCGAATTTTGAGAAGAAAAGGATCTCCGATTTCTTCGGGTTGACCGACGACCGGCTTCATGCCGTGTACAATGGCGTTAGCGAACATTTCAGGAAAATTACCGACCAGGAAGAACTCAGGCGGATAAAAATTAAATATAAGTTGCCTGACAAATACTTTTTCTTCCTCGGTAACACTGACCCTAAAAAGAATACGAAAGGGGTTCTGAAAGCTTATTCCGACTATCGGACAAAGTCGAGGGAGGATTTTAAACTCGTAATGCTTGATTACGACGAAGAGGAGCTGATGAAATTGCTGGATGAAATTGGCGACCGTACCTTGCGCAAACATATTGTCCTCACAGGCTATGTGGTGAACACCGATTTGCCTGCGATTTACAGTATGTGTGATATTTTTCTGTATCCATCCTTACGGGAAAGTTTTGGGATACCCATGTTGGAAGCCATGCGCTGCGGTGTGCCGGTTATCACATCAAATACTTCATCGATGCCCGAAGTGTCGGGCGGTGGGGCATATATTATCGATCCATACGATCCGGAAGAAATTACGAAGGCAATGTTCGAGTTACAGACCAATGATACCTTGCGGCAGTTGTTCATTGCAAAAGGGTTGAAAAGAGCGGAGTTTTTCTCGTGGAAGAATATGGCCATGAATGTGTTGAAGTTATATGAAAAGTTTGCCTAAAATAAGTCTTTGCAAGAAAACGTCAAATACTTGGTAATATGGAATCTTCTTGTTGACAGTAAAATTATGGATTATGATAAAAAATAGGGACATTGTAGTTGTGGGTATACAACCCTGGGATATTGAAATTGGCAGCAATTGTAAAAACATAGCCACAGAAATGGCTAAATCGAACAGGGTTTTGTATGTGAACAGCCCCCTGAACCGACTTGAATATTATAAGAACAGGAATTCGGAAAAAGTTGCAAAAAGGATAGCTGTGCTGAAAGGGAAAAAAGAAGCCATTTCTGAAATCTCAAAAAACCTTTGGCAATTTACCCCCCGCACCCTTGTGGAGCCGGTGAACAGCGTTTCAAATAAATCCATTTTCAATTTCTTCAATAAGATAAATTCGAAACGATTTGCGGCCGAAGTAAACAAGGCCGTGAAAGAGTTGGGCTTCAGCAATTATATTTTGTTCAACGACAGTTCCATGTTTCTGGGTGCCCATCTGGATGAATACCTGGATTACGACACCCAAATTTACTACATCAGGGACAACCTGGTGCATAGCCCTTTTCCGTTTTGGAACACGCATGGGAAACGCATGGAACCACAGATCGTCAAAAAGGCCGACCTGGTGGTCACTAATTCCTTGTATTATGCCCAGTATGCTAAAGAGTTCAACCCCAACAGCTATATGGTTGGGCAGGGCTGCGACGTTTCGCTGTTTGATTTTATTGAACGAAAAATAGAAGTGGCCGATGAACTAAAGCCGATTTCCAAACCAATAATCGGGTATGTGGGTGCTATTGCAAAAATCAGGTTGGATATTCAATTGCTCGAACACATTGCCCAGAGCAAACCTGATTGGCAGTTGGTTTTAGTGGGTCCCGAAGATGAAGCCTTTCAGAAATCGGCTTTACACGGTTTCAAGAATGTCCATTTCTTAGGTTCGAAACCCTCTGATCAACTTCCAAACTTCATAAAAGGATTCGATGTTTGCCTTAATCCACAGATTTTAAATATTACCACCATCGGGAATTACCCACGGAAAATTGACGAGTACCTCGCCATGGGAAAACCTGTTGTGGCCACACAAACTACGGCAATGGAATATTTTGCCAACTGGGTGTATTTGGGAGAAACAAAAGAGGACTACATAAAACTGATTGAAAAAGCCCTGACCGATGACTCTCCCGAATTGGCCGCAAAGCGAAGGGAATACGCATTGACCCACTCGTGGGAAAACAATGTAAAAGAGATTTGGGATGCCTTGGATAAAGTAAAGGGAGCAGTAGGCAGTACTCAGTAGGCGGTAAACAGTATCAAGTATCAAGTATTAAGTATCAAGTATTAAGTATCAAGTATTAAGAATCAAGTATCAAGTATTAAGTATCAAATATCAAGTATCAAGTATCAAGAAACAAGTATCAATAATCAATAATAAATAGAAAGTCATGTTTGCAGATAAACCAAAATTGAAGAAGTTACTCCATTATTTAATGGTTCACCCTTATGCAACAAGGCCACGTTGGTGGTTCAGGGTATTTGGCTATCCCTTCATCATAAAGAAGAAAAAGGGGGCGATTATTAAAAGGAAAGCCCGTCTCGACCTGATCCCTACAAAAAAGTTCCATTTAGGGTATCGTTCCATAATCGAAGACTATGCGATTATCAACAATGGCATGGGCGACATCATTATCGGCGATCGTTGTGGGGTCACATCAAGGGTAAAACTGGTTGGGCCGGTAACCCTTGGCAATTTGGTCACCATTGGAAGTGGCGCACAAATCACAGGGCTTACCCATAATTTTATGGATGTTACCAAACCCATCAAAGACCAGGGTGTTGAGGCTAACCCTACGATAGTTGGTGACAACGTGTGGATTGGCGGAAACTCTGTCATAATTCAGGGCCTAAAAATTGGCACCCATTGCATAATTGCTTCCGGAAGTGTAGTCACCAGGGACGTGCCCGACTATTCAGTAGTTGCCGGAAACCCTGCCCGCATTATCAAACAATATAATTTCGAAACAGGGGCATGGGAGCGTCCACCCTCGAAAAAATAATTACATGAAAACTTTAGAAATCCTATTTTGGCTGTTTGTATTTATCATCTTTTATGCCTACATCGGCTACGGCATCTTGTTATACATCATCATAAAACTCCGCAGGATTTTGGGGATTTATAAGCCTTTTACTGACAACGAAGACTACGAGCCAGAAGTGACTCTGTTTGTGGCTGCCTACAACGAAAAGGATTACGTCGATGCTAAAGTGAAGAATTCCTTCGAACTGGATTACCCAAAAGAAAAGGTACATCAGGTTTGGGTTACCGATGGCTCGGACGATGGCACACCCGATTTGCTTAGGACTTATGCCGGCCTCGAAGTGTACCACAAACCCGAACGTGGCGGGAAAATAGGTGCCATGAACAGGGGGATGGATTTTGTGAAAACGCCCATTGTTATTTTTTCTGATGGGAATACGAACCTGGGCAAGGATTCGATCCGCGAGATTGTGAACCTGTTCCGAAACCCAAAAGTGGGTTGTGTATCGGGCGAAAAGCGCATCTACCAAAAAGACAGCGATGCCGCAGCCGGGGCAGGAGAGGGGCTGTATTGGAAATATGAGTCGACCCTGAAAAAATGGGATGCCGAGCTATATTCTGTTGTAGGTGCAGCCGGCGAACTGTTTGCTATCCGTACCGAATTGTTCCAGCATGTGGAAAAAGACACTCTCCTCGACGATTTTATCATATCCCTGCGGGTGGCCAAAAAAGGCTACACCATTCAATACAACCCAAATGCGTATGCCATCGAAACGGCATCGGCCAATGTGAAAGAGGAACTGAAACGGAAAGTTCGGATTTCGGCAGGAGGTATCCAATCTGTTATCCGCCTAAAAGAATTGCTGAACCCCTTTAAATATGGGGTGTTGAGTTTTCAATATATTTCGCACCGGGTTTTGCGCTGGACATTGGCCCCTCTGGGTTTGTTGTTATTGATCCCGTTGAATTTGATCCTGGCGCTGGTATCTCCCGGCGGATTATTCAGTGCTGAATTATATCCTGTGATATTTTGGCTACAGATGCTATTTTACGCAGCCGCTTTACTAGGTTGGTTTCTCGAAAACCGGAGCATTAAAGTCAAGGTGCTCTTTGTACCGTATTATTTTTTCATTATGAATTTATCGGTGTTCCTGGGATTTAAGCGATTTTTGAAAGGCCAACAATCGGTGAATTGGGAACGGGCGAAAAGGGGGTAAATATCCGTGGCACGGGTTCTATACAAATATCCCCCAAATTCTATATCAAACAAATATATTTCAAAGTACCCGTGCCACGGATAATCAAAAGAGCTTTCCCATTGCAGCGGTGTCGGGCAATTTGCCGACGACCCACTCACCCCCTCAATTTAAGGGTACACTTTAAAATTTCACATGCCAACCGTGCATTCCCCCAACATAAGTAATGAAACAGAAATTTGGCGGTTGAACTTTTGAAGTGTACAAAATGCCAAATGTTTCTGTATTTTTAGGATTTTAAATTTTCATCCTCAAAACGTATGGACAACCTTGAAATTCTAAATAGTGATTCCGGTTTGCAAAAGCTCTCAAATTTTGTACTCTTTAAAACAGCCGATGGCAAAGTCAATATTGATGTTTTCTTTAAGGATGAAACGCTTTGGCTTACGCAAAAGCTAATTTCTGAACTTTTCGAAAAAGGAAGATCAACCATCACCGAGCACCTGAAAAAGATATTCTCAGAAGGGGAACTGGAAGAAAATGTGGTGTGTCGGGGTTTCCGACATACCACTCAACATGGCGCTATTGAAGGGAAAACACAAGAAAAAGAAGTTAAATATTATAACCTGAAAGCGATTGTTGCAGTGGGTTACCGGGTAAATTCGCACCGGGCCATCGAGTTCAGGAAATGGGCAACTCAAATCCTTCACGAATACGAAATATACCGGATAATCCAGGATGGTTTGTATGAATCGGATTTTGACAGAATAATCAAAAAGTTAAAATAGTACTATGGAATCTTTCTCTTTGTATTTCGACAACACACAGCTTCTAATTTTGCTAATCGCGGGCGTTTGCTTTGCCATCAGCTTGTTTTTTCAATCAAAAGGGAAAGCCAGTTTCGCTGTTGCTTTTTTAGTTTTGACCGGCATTTTTGTTTTCAGCTTTGCTGCCTTGATGGATCCGTTTTTAAATCTGTGGGATGAACGTTTCCATGCTTTGGTGGGCAAAAACCTGATGAACCACCCATTGATGCCAACCCTATACGACGATCCGGTTGTTAGCATGGCTTACGATAGATGGGACAGATACTATATCTGGTTGCACAAGCAGCCTCTTTTTTTATGGCAAATTGCACTGAGCTTTAAGCTTTTTGGAATATCTGAATTCACCCTCCGCCTGCCAAATATTGTGTTGGGCGCAGCATTGGTTTATGCCGGTTACCGTTCAGGCATGTTGCTGGTTGGGCAAAGGGCAGGATACATTTCCGGGATACTGATAATAATCAACCTTTACATTTTTGAGCTGATAACTGGCAGGCAGGAACTAGAACACAACGACTTCACTTTTTTTGTGTACGTTTCACTGAGCCTGTGGTCATTTATCGAATACCATTTTTCACAGAATAAAATTTGGATTTACCTGATAGGCATGTTTTCCGGCATGGCTATTTTATGCAAATGGCTGGTTGGTTTATTGGTTTATTTGGGATGGTTTGTGTTGCGGATCCTACAGGAGAAATATACCTTTTCAGCCAACAAGGATTTGTTCATATCGCTTGTTGTTACCGTATTGATTGCCCTCCCCTGGCAGGTGCTTTCGTTTATGTGGTATCCGGCCGAAGCAGGCGCTGCATTTCAATTTAATGCCTTGCACTTTACGAAAGCACTGGAAGGGCACGGCGGATCGTTTTGGTACCATTTCGACATGTTCAAGACCATCTATGGTTCGTTTGCTTTGTTATTAATTATCCCCGCGCTTTATTTCATGTACAAAAGCAGCCGGGACAAAAAGCTGTATTATTCGTTGTTGAGCATGGTGCTGGTGGTTTATCTTTTTTTCTCGCTTGCAGCCACTAAAATGCCTTCGTTTACCATCGTTGTAGCCATGATCGTTTTTATGGCTTTTGCATCTTTGCTCGACACCCTGTTAAATTTTGCTTGTAGGTTTCTGAAAAAGGGGAATCTTCGTGCCTTGCTTTTTGTTTTGGCTATTGTTGCTTTGGTGGTAGTCCAGTTCGAAATAGGGTATCTGCAAGAAAAGCACTCAATAAAGAATGAAGCCAACTCCTATTCCCGCCAGCTTTTGCACAACAAAGAAATATTCAAGTCGCTTGATTTGGCCGAAAATACGGTACTCTTCAATGTAAAGGGCCGCCATTATATCGAAGCCATGTTCTACACCGGTTTGCCAGCTTACAATTTCATCCCTACGCTTGAGCAATACGAAGACCTGAAAACAAAGGGAAGGTTGACAGCTATTTTTGCAGGCCAGGACACTGAACTCCCTGGTTATTTAAAGGATAATCCATCTGTGTTGTTGATCAACAAAGATCTACAGGGTTATGAATAAGTAAACCTTACAAAATATCTTCTCCAAAATTAGTAAGGGGATTAAACGAATGTGCAAGTTGGCAAATCTTCGCCCGATAATCTAAAACCAAATAGGTGAAATTATACCGGTCACTATTTGAAATTCGCCTTTAGTTCGCTTCCCTCCTAAACACCCTTCAAACCTGCCTGCTGGACAGGCTGGTCTGTATCGGCATTTACTGCCGACAAAATATCGGGTCAGGCTATATCAATTAGCGAAATGGGTATCGCATTTAATAATGAAATTGATATTATTATATTGGAAGACAAGTTGGATACCTATCAAACAAAAAGAAGGATATGAAATGATTGAAACTACTTATTTGGAAACTATTTGCAAATTGATGGTTATCTGTATGCCATATTTGTCGTAACATTATGAAAAACTGCATATTGTAATTTTTATACTATTTAGACCTTATTTTTTTATGGTCTTTTGAAGAAAGAGCAAATGGATTTAATAAAAACAGTTAAAGCTAACATAATAATTCTTGTTTTCATCATTTTAAAATATTTTAATTGTTGTTAAATAATTGGTAACATTGACTATAGGCTTTTTATCTGGCCTATTGAAATTCCTAACAACGACCACGATAATTTGAGATATTTTGGCAGTTAATATGGATAATATTTCCTGTTCGTTATATTTTACTCAATACATAAATCTTCCTATGTAGAACTATTCCAAATAAGCCATTGTTTAGGAACAAGCAATTTTAGGAAGAAGCGCACTTATGATAAACATCGAATTTAGTCAGGATAATAATTTTTTAAACCTAAATATTAATTAAAAATTTGTGGATATGAAGCACAAGTACAAAATTGCTTTGATGCATTTAAAAGCAGGATTATTCTTGTTTTTACTCTTGGTATCGTTGAATGTCAGCAGTATCGGTCAGACAATAGTAGATGGTAAAAAGTATTCGGATCAGTCGGAGTTTGATGCCGAATTGAAAAGAAAAATCGAAGCCAATGAGAAGCAGAATTCCTCATTGAAAGAAAAGCAATCTTCTACGGAAGAGCAGAGTAAAGAACAAGCCTACGAGCCTCAGCAAATAGCGGATCCGTTTTCTGCTAAAGCGGTGACTTATGAGGACATGATTGAAAGAGCCAAACACCATCCCTACATGCCCAACGAAATTGTGGTGGCCATGGAGCTTGATGTGGCAAAATCAAGAGTAGCTGCTACCTTACAGAGTTACGACTGGTCGAAAATGTTTGGACAGTCAAACATTAAACTGATGGCGCAGTTGACAACCGTAGAACGTGGGCCGTCACGCAGTGTTACCCTGGCTCATTTATCCCTGCCCGCAGGTTTGGACGTATTTGCTGCCATGAGATTACTCGAAGGCAGGAGTGGCGTTTTGTGGAGTTCGCCTAATTTTTATTTCCAGGGTGATGATCCCCGGGAATTTATTCCCAACGATCCAAGTTACGCTTCGCAGTACCACCATACACTCATGCAAAACAACCTGGCATGGGATATCACACTGGGTAGTTCAAGCCTTATCATCGGTATTGCCGACGACGGAGTGGAACTGGCTCATTCCGACCTTGCCCCTAACATTTGGGCTAATCCAGGCGAGATACCCGGAAACACCATAGATGATGATGCAAACGGATATGTGGACGATGTGTATGGCTGGGATTTCCCCGGCAATAACAATGACCCCAACCATGCAGCCAATGGCGACACTCACGGAAGCCACGTAGCCGGTATTGCTGCAGGCCGTACCAATAATGCCATTGGCATTTCCGGAACAGCAGGAGGATGCAAAATTATGGCGCTTCAATTCTACAATAGCAGCCTTCCATGGACAGCAGCTATTATCAATGCCGCTTATACTTACGCCACCGACAATGGGGCTCAAATTGTGAATACCAGTTATAATGTTGATGGTTGGGTAGGAGATCCGGTATTTACAGCCGGGTTGCAATACCTGTACAGTTCAGGTGTGTTGCACCTGAATTCTGCCGGCAATAATAATCAACTCAATCCACCCCGTCAGGTATTTGACCAATCTATCTTTGTAGCGAGTACCGACGCATCAGATATTAAAAGTAGTTTTAGTAACTATGGGACAGGGATTGATGTTTCTGCACCCGGAAGTTCCATTCTTTCTACAATAATAGGCAACTCCTATGCAACCTATTCCGGTACCAGTATGGCAACTCCAAATGCCGCCGGGGTAGCTGCCTTGATTTGGTCTGCTCATCCCACCTGGACGCGCGATCAGGTAGCAGCGCAATTATTGGCAACAGCCGATAATATTGATGCAGCCAATCCAACTTATATTGGTTTGCTTGGCTCAGGCCGGGTAAACTCCTTTCAGGCTGTTACGGCTACGCTTCCTGCCCCCAAGGTTGATTGGATAACCGGTTTGCCCGCCGAGGGCGCAATCGGATTATCTGCCAATGTAAATAGTTTTACGGTAGCTTTCGATCAGGTAATGGATCCGGCTTACGCCCTTAACCTTTTAAATTATGAATTTCGTGGTGCTGGACCCAACGGAACCTTCAACGATGGCGACGATGTGATTTACCCGGTTACCACAACCGTTTTGTATCAAATTGGAACCAATCAAAAAACCTATACCATCACGAATACTCCTTTGCCCTGTGGAGAATATCGTCTAAGCCTGATATCGGGTGGTCTTGCCAATCCTTTTGGTACTGCTCTCGATGGAAACGGTGACGGTACGGGTGGAGACAACTACACGCGAACTTTTTCTGTAGTTGGTAACTTCTACTATGTCGATGCCGACCTGGATGGATATGGTGCCGGGTCTCCCGTAGCACTTTGTTCTCCTACTGTTGGATACTCTTTGCTGGATGGCGATTGCGACGACGCCAATGGTTCCGTTAATCCGGGAGCCACAGAAGTTTGCAATGGCATTGACGATGATTGTAACGGGACTATTGATGATGGTTTCGCACAAAATTACTACTCTGACCAGGATAATGACGGATACGGGGCAGGTGCTCCTATCTGGACTTGCCAGCCAGGGCCTAACATGGTTTTGCAGGATGGAGATTGCGACGATACCGATGCTGCCATCAACCCCGGAGCTACGGAGATTTGCGATGGTGTAGATAATGATTGCGATGGGATAACAGACTTTCCAGCGGTTGCTACCCTCCCCAGTGTGGATGTTCCCGTGGCGATTTCCAGTTCAGGAGCCCCAACAATCACTTCCACCTTAACACTTAGTGGCTATACCGATAATATTATTGATCTGAATGTGTTGAATCTGAACATTACGCATTCCTGGGTAGGCGACCTCAAAGCAACTCTAACCGCTCCGGGTGGCGCTGTTTATACTTTATTTGACCAGCCTGGTGTGCCAAATTCAACATTTGGATGCAGTGGGGATAATCTGGAATTGGCCTTTGATGATGCAGCAACACTTACTGCAGCCGATTTTGAATCTACATGCGGAAACTTGCCTGCCATAAGTGGAACCTTCCAGCCTATTGATGCATTATCAGCGCTAAATGGCACTTCACCCAACGGAACCTGGACACTTACAATATTTGATTATGCATCCCCGGATGGCGGCTCACTGGATACGTGGAGCCTCGAAATTACCACTCCTGACTTAACAGCTACGTATTATACCGATATGGATGGCGACAATTATGGTGATCCTAATAACTTTCTTACCTTGAATTGTGACCCGGGAACGGGCTGGGTGCTCGACAACACCGATTGCAACGACAATGATATTTCCATTCACCCGGGGCCTCCCCAAATTACCTGCCCGGCCAACATTACCGTTTCAAACGAAGCCGGCCAATGTGGCGCAGTAGTTTCGTATCCGGATCCTACTGTGGCCGATAATTGTGCGTTAACAGGTTCCGGTCAGTTACAAACTACCTTTACTACAAATAATGGACAGGATGGTAATATGTTTGATGTAGAAGCCATAAACGATTTGGTCATTTCAGGTTTTGATATCCATACGGGAGCAACTAGTGGAACCTTACACGATTATGCGGTCTACTACAAAACCGGGACTCATGTGGGTTTTGAAACAAATGCAGGAGCCTGGACCCTGATAGGGTCAGCTACGGGAGTTGTTGTAGCCGGATTGGGTAACCCAACTCCACTTCCCATAAGTATTAATTTAAGCCTTACTTCAGGACAAACTTATGCATTTTACATAACATCTACAGATGGGTATAACGTGAAATATTTAAATGGCACTACCCTTGGAAATTTATATTCTTCAGATGCCAATATTAAAATTTTCGAGGGTAAAGGCTTGGAATATCCCTTTGGTGGTGCAGGTAGTACCGTTCTTTCCCCCCGTGTTTGGAACGGAATTATCCATTATACACGTGAGTCTAGTCTGGATTTGATTGCGGGCTTAGGCTCCGGGTCTTTATTCCCCGTTGGAACCACAACAGAAACTCACCAAATAACCGATTTAAATGGAAATACAGCTTCTTGTAGCTTTACAGTTACAGTGAATGATATTGAAGCTCCGGTTATTACCTGTCCTGCCCCAGTGCTGGTAGAATGTCTGGCAGATGTTCCACCTGCAGATATCTTACTACCCGTTACCAGCGATAATTGTCTGGGTACGATTGTGGTGACACATGAAGGCGATGTGTCCGACGGGCAGACCTGTCCTGAAACTATAACCAGAACATATAGGGCTACTGATGCTAGTGGCAATTTTGCAGAGTGCACCCAGATTATTACGGTCCATGACATTACTAACCCAACTATAACCTGTCCTGCCCCAGTATTGGTAGAATGTATCGAAGATGTATCGGCTCCAGATATTACTCTTCCAGTTGTCACTGACAATTGCCATACATTGACTACCACTTTCTTAGGAACTACTTTTGCTACGAATAATAGTTTTAGAGGTAATATGTTTGATGTGACCAATATTGGATCAACTGCGATTACTATCAATAGTTTTGATGTTCATTTACAATCTTTGGCAGGCACTAATCATACTGTAGGTGCCTGGTATGTAACGGGTGGTGGAACTTATGTTGGTAATGAAAGCAACTCAGCTGCATGGACCCTGATGGGGGATGTCCCTGTCGTTTCTGCAGGTATAGGCAACCCATCCCCGATGGCTTTAGGTGGCCTGACGATTCAACCCGGTGAAGTATTTGGAATATTTATCTATCAAACAGATGGCGGAATAGGAGGATTATTTCAGTTTGCTTATACCAATGGCGATAATGTTTATTCCGATCCTAATATGCAGATTAGTACTGGTATAGGATTTGGTACCCCAATTTGGAGTGGAAGTATTTTTAATTCACGTACTTGGAACGGGAATATTCACTATACGGCTGGTTCTAGTAATGTAGTAGTAAGCCATGAAGGCGATGTATCTGATGGACAAACTTGCCCTGAAACCATTACCCGGACTTATCGGGCAACCGATGCCTGTGGCAACTTTGCCGAGTGTACGCAAATTATTTCGGTAGATGACATTACCAATCCAACAATTTCTTGCCCTGCCCCTGTGCTGGTTGAGTGTATCGAAGATGTGCCGGTTGTGGACATTACCCTCCCGGTAACTAGCGATAATTGCTTGGCTCCTGTGATTGTAACCCACGTAGGGGATGTATCTGACAATCAAAGCTGCCCGGAGACCATCACCCGGACGTACCGGGCTACCGATGCCTGTGGCAACTTTGCAGAGTGTACCCAGATTATTACGATCGACGACATTACCGATCCAACAATTTCGTGTCCACCTGCTATTGCAGTTAATTGCATAGCCGAAATACCTGTACCTGACATCAATTTACCTGTAACAAACGATAATTGCGGTGCTCCACTGCAAGTGGTCCACCAGGGCGATGTATCCGATGGCTTGCTCAATCCGGAAACCATTACGCGAACATACAGGGTATACGACTTCTGTGGTAATTTTGCAGAATGTACACAGACCATTACTGTAAACCACCCCACCGCCGATGCTGGCCTTGCTGCCACTATTTGCGAGGATTCTCCCCATACTTTTAGCGGTACGGCCACTAATTATAGCAGTGTGTACTGGACAGGCGGCACAGGTACATGGATTGATGGTACAACATTTACACCCACTTACACACCAGGTGTAGGCGAATATGGCCCGGTAACCCTTACTCTACACGCAGTTTCGATCAGCCCTTGTACCAACGAGGTCACCAGCGATGTAGTAATTACTGTTATTGAGAATGCCCATGTCTATGCAGGGGCCGACGCTTCGATTTGCGAATCGGGTTATCAACTCAACCCCACTGTAACGAATGCCGCATTGACCACCTGGACGACTTACGGCGATGGGTCCTTCGACGATGCCTCAGACCTGTACACGTTCTATACCCCGGGCCCAATGGATGTGGCCAATGGTTCAGTTGTTTTAGAGCTGGTGGCCACCCCAGCCAACAATCCACCCTGTGTGAATTTGACAAGCAGCCAGCTTACCCTGACGATAATTCAGGATTTACCAACCGTGAACATTGGCGGTAATATGACTATATGCGAAGGCGATGTGATCCCATTTACCCCAACAGTTGCCAATGCCACTTCGGTATTATGGACCACCACGGGCGATGGTGCCTTTGATAATGCTAATTCTATGAACGCTACCTACACACCGGGAGTCGGCGACCTGGCCCTGGGTTCGGTGGAAATAAAACTGGATGCTGCACCGCTTGCACCTTGCACCGATATTGTGAGCGAACAGATTACGGTTACTATCAACCCACCGGTGACAGCAACAGCGGGAGCCGATGCTTCCATTTGCCCAACCGGGACCTATATGTTGAATGATTTCACGGCCAGCAACTATAGTTCGTTGCTATGGACAGGTGGCGTTGATGGTTCTTTCGATGATGCCACTATTTTACAGGCTACTTATACCCCCGGCCCCTTAGATTTGGCCGCCGGATCGGTACAGCTTTGTTTAACAGCCAACCCAATGGCCCCATGTCCGGCCTTTACACCGGTTTGCATGACCCTGTCATTTGTGACCACAACTTTGGCCTGTCCTGCACCTCAGACCGAAAACCCCTGCCAGGACCAGGCAACTATTGATGCAGCCTTTGCTACATGGTTGGGCACCACTACAAGCAGCAACGGATATTCGACAGGTGGTAGTTGTGACTTAACAGGAAGCACACCGGATGATGCTCTTAGTATTGATACCTGGAATAGGCCATTTGCTTCTGGATCATGTTGTTCTAGCTTAGGCCCTGTGTCATATAGTGTTTATGGTCCTTTTTCTGTAAATGTTACTGGTTCATATAATGTTAGTAGTGTTCAAGATGGTTGGGATGGTTACTTATTTGTATATGAAAATGCCTTTGACCCACAGGATCAAACTGCAAATTTTGTAGCTGGTGATGATGATGGCAACGGGGGGATAGGTACGTCTGATATTGAGAATGTGACCCTTAACACAGGGACAGAATATTTCATCGTTACGACAGGTTTTGCTGCCGGTGATTTTGGTAGCTTTACCAACACGATAACCGGACCTGGAACTGCAACTTGTGGTGGTGGAAGCCCAACTGCCACCAACGACAATACAGGTGCTCCTTTAGCTACCGGTGGTTCAACCACCGTGACCTGGAGCATTACCGATTGGTGCCAGAATGTAATGACTTGCTCGGCCACATTTACGGTTGAAAACTATGTAGAACCAGCCATTATTTTTGCCAGCAATGCAAACAATGCACCCGGCCAATTCTACGCTGGTGCCCAGTTGGATTTCTGTTACGACCAGACCATCGACATTACTTTAGACCAGGTATTGGCAGGCACCGGGCCATTCACCATTGAATGGACAGAAAACGGAAACGCCATGGGGCCTGTCACGGTAAGCCAGGGACAAAGCCTGTTTACAGGGACTAAAGCAGTTGGTACGTATAATGTGCTTATCACAAAAATAGCGGATGTGTATGGATGCGAACCAGCGAACTATGCACAGTACAATGCTACCTTTACAGTGAACGACGAGCCACAAGTTAGCTTTGGTTTTAACAATGTTGAAGCCGGATGGAACTTTACAGAAGATTATTGCTACGATGAAACCATTGGGGTTACCTTGTATGCCGAGTATGGCGGGACTCCGCCTTACGAGATCACATATATTGTAAACAACGATCTCCCGGTGACAGTATCCGGTTTGTCGGCCGGTTCAACCATTGTTGCGCCGCAGCTATACGCACCCGGTACGTATTCTATTTCAGTTACCAAGATTGAAGACTCCAAAGGATGTTTGGCAAGTGCGACCTTCTTAGGGTACACCCAGGCAGTCATTACCGTTCATGCAAAACCCGTGGTTGATTCTTTTGGGTTGACCTCGTCTGAAGACCTTGGTCAAATTTGGAACTCGCTGAGTGGGAACGATGTAGATGGTTTCGTTATCTGCACCGACAACAACCCGGCAACACACTATTTGTTGAATGTGGAGGATTTTGCAATGGCATCAGAAAACCTGAAGACAGGGGTCCTAAATCCATTTACACTCGATGTAAATGCCTTACAAAACAGCCCCGATGCCGGACAGGCATTTTATGCTTGGTGGGCTGCCAAAGGTGTTGTAACCGGTGCCACCGGATGGCAAGGTGTTATGTGGC
>JAIOYV010000075.1 GCA_021740905.1 Bacteroidales bacterium | reverse complement strand
AAACAGTTGGCTATGAATTTTAATTCGTCTTAATTTTATCAAAGCATGATATTTCGTTTTTTTTGAAATATTACGCCTGCAAATCAGTACTTTAACTCATGGAAATCAAGATTTTCAAAAACTACCGGACAGCTATGATACCAGATGAAAAAGGAAAAATTAGGGGAACTTTCCTCCACGGCAATTTGCGGGAACGACATCAGCTCTTCGGTTCTTTATGTGTCGGCCCTGGCCATAGGCTTTGCCGGGCAATATGCCTGGATTACCTTGCTCATAGTGGCAGTGGTTTTATATTTGTTTCGTAAAATTTATGGCGAAGTAGTGGGTGCTCTTCCTTTAAATGGAGGGGCTTATAATGCCCTGCTTAATACAACCAGCAAATCGACGGCTTCGCTTGCAGCCACACTTACCATATTGTCTTATATGGCCACCGCCGTAATTTCGGCCAACGAGGCCATGCACTATTTGCACCATTTAATACCTTCCTTGCAGGTAATTTTAGCAACTGTGGTACTCCTGTCCCTATTTGCGGCATTAGCCATTATGGGGATCACCGAATCGGCAAAAGTAGCAGTCGGGATATTTATTTTTCATCTAGTGTCACTTACTATATTGGGCACAGCCATCCTCATCTATTTAATGAAAAATGGGTTTTCTCAATTTTTCGAGAATTGGAATATCCCCATTGAAGGCAGCATTACAATGGCTATATTTTTTGGTTTTGCGGCATCGATGTTAGGCATTTCAGGATTTGAAAGCTCGGCAAATTTTGTGGAAGAACAGAAACCCGGGGTATTCCCTAAAACCCTTCGTAATATGTGGATTGTGGTAAGTGTCATCAATCCATTAATGGCATTTCTCGCGCTGAGCCTTGTTCCCATCGAAGAAATAAAATTACAATATTCAACTACATTATTGTCGCACATGGGCGAAGTTTCATCGGGCTACTGGCTTTCGCTAATAATTTCAGTCGATGCAGTTCTTGTACTAAGCGGCGCAGTATTGACATCTTTTGTTGGTGTTTCGGGTTTGCTTGAAAGGATTACATTGGACCGTATCCTTCCTCAGTATTTTTTAAAGAAAACAAAACGGGGCAGTTCCTACCGGATTATCATTACCTTCTTGCTGCTTTCTATATCCGTGCTGCTTATCACCAAAGGGCAGGTGGGGGTTCTGGCCGGGGTTTATACCATTTCATTCCTTTCGGTGATGTTGCTATTCGGGTTCGGTAATATTTTACTAAAAGTGAAGCGTGCAAAATTACCACGTCCAGAAACTGCTCCCTGGCTAGGCGTTATTGTTGCCATTGTTGCTGTTCTTGTTGCCCTGTTAGGAAACATCTTTATGGAGCCTGAGAACCCTGACGACCCCTCGAATACGAGTGTCTTTTTAGAATATTTCATCCCAACCATACTGTTTATTACTATTATGTTGAACAGAGTGGCAATACTTCGCGGTATCCTGAATGTCCTGCGTTATATTTTCAGTTATATCCAGGATAGGTTCAGGCAAACCACGTGGAAAATAAATGTTGTTATTAACAGGATAAACGAGCAGAACTTTGTCTACTTTGCAAAGCGCGACAACCTGGCCGTGCTTAATAAAGTGATGTTATATATCAAACAAAACGAACACACAAGAAATCTGAAAGTTGTTCATGTGACCGAAACAAGTAAGGTCGACGAAAAAGACTTTATCGCCAAATTTAAAAATGCCGTTGAAATTATTGACGAGGAATATCCCGAAATTGGGGTTGAAAGCCTTGTTGTTGAAGGAGTATTTGGACCCGATTTAATACGTGATCTTTCGGAAAAGTGGAAAATCCCCATTAACTTTATGTTCATTGCCTCTCCTGGTGACCATTTCCCTTACAAGGTTGAAGAACTTGGCGGGGTGAGGTTGATTATTTAGTACTTTTGCCGGCTCAATAAACGCTAAAATTATGGATATATATTTTGAAGGAAAAAAACAGGTATTTGCCGATGTGAACGGATTTACTATTAAAACTGATCAACATTCCCGAAGCGGTGGTGATGGCTTGTTCCCCGAGCCTTTTACTCTGTTTCTAGCTGCATTGGGCACTTGTGCTGGTATCTATGTGAAAGGTTTCTGCGACCAGCGGGGAATTGATACCACAAACATCCGCCTTAGCCAGGAACAACAATTCGACCCCGTAAAAAAAATCATTGGCCGGGTGGATATTAAAATCCATGTACCCTACGATTTCCCTGAGAAGTATGAAAACGCAGTGATCCAATCGGCCAGCCTTTGTGCCGTGAAACGCCACTTGAGGGATGATATCGAGCTGAGTGTGGTGGTGGAGAGGGACTGAAAAACCACCACAATAAATTGTGGTGTTGACTCAAAACCACCACATTAAAATGTGGTGTTGACTCAAAACCACCACAATAAATTGTGGTGTTAGCTCAACCGTCACTTTTTGTTTTGTTGGTTGAAGTATCACCACATTTCAATGTGGTGGTTTGTGCAAGTCGGTTGTGAAAGTAGTTTCTACTGGTGAACTTTCCAAGTAGTTTGTAAAAGTTCTTAGTACAAGTGGTTTGCACGTAGTTTAGTGTACTAGCGTTTGTTGTGAATTGCTTCCCCCACAGCCTATTTCTTCCCCCAAACCCAAGCTGTAGGAAACTCATTCTTTCGGTAGGAACTTAGCTCGGCAAGGGCTTCGTCTTTTGTAGCAAAACCGGCCAATGCAATACGGAACCTTCCTTTGTTCGGGTCTAAGAGAATGGGATTGTATCCCTTCTGAGCTATCTTATCGGCAAAATTTTCGGCTTCGGGTTGATTGCTGCAACTTCCGGCAATAATGTAAAATCGGTTTTCCAGAACAGGGAATACAACTTCCGTTTCCGGGTTTTGCTCATTGTCAGTTTTAAAGACATCAAATGCCCCGGCCAGGTTATGCCTTCCTATAATGTTGATATTTGAAGGCGAAGTTGTCGATGTTGGGGTAGCTGATGAAGAATCCCCAATAAATAAACCCATCGGGTTCATGCTAACTTGTTCGGTTTTATGCTGCTTGTTTAAAATTTGATTGTGGATAGGAAAATAGCCGATCAGCAAAACAAATGGTGCAGCAACAAGGACTCGTTTTAGTAAACGCTTGCGGCTGGTATGTTCTGGTTTTTTGTCTGCAAATGCAGTTCCGGTTCTTTTTACAATTTTCGTATTCTCCTCAAGGGCAGGAAAATGAAAAGAAGAAAAACCGTAGGAATCCAGCAGGTAATTGGCAGACAGATCGGGTTCGAATTGAAGTATTTTGCTTTCGTCGTAATAGAAATTTCCGATACCCTCGAAGATCAACCTTCTCCCCGATTTCAATTTTTCAAGACTGGTTTTTACAAAACCAACCACCATCTTTTTCGATTCAACATATTCGATCCCTTCTACCTGTGCCAGGTAATTAATCAACAGGCCATCGTTTTGTGTAAGCTGCCGGTTAAAGAGTATGTCTTTGCGGGGGGGATAAAACGAATTGTTGGCAAAGTCGATGCAGGCCGATTGATAATTCGTGACAAAACCACCAAAATCGGGTAGAATCACACACTCGTGCTGATGTAAAAGCTGGCTTATATAAGTTGTAACTTCCAATGTACCTGTAAATTATTTAATTTGACAAAGTTTAAGTCTTTGAACAAAAATACGAATTCGAGCCTATTAAAACAACCCAATCTGCATCTACATTGCTTGAAATACGGGAACTCTTTTCATCTGTTTAAAAATGAGCCATAAAAAATATGAAAAGTTATTAACAATTCGACGAGTACTTGTTGATAACAGAAAGGATCGTAATTTTGCACCCACAAAATTGTTTTTATTGATTCTGTGTAATTGAAAAATTGAAGTAGGATTTCAGTTTAATTTGATTAGATTGCTGAACTGAATCCGGCAATAATAAAAGGATAAGTAGGTTTATAGGATGTTAATCTTAATTGAACGAAAATAGAATTATGTCAAATATTAAATTGCTTTGGGTCGACGATGAAATCGATCTTTTAAAACCACAAGTACTTTTCCTGGAATCGAAAGGGCATAGCGTGTCAACCACAAACAATGGCGACAGTGCTATTGAAATGGTGCAAAAGGAAAGTTTCGATGTGGTGTTCCTCGACGAACAAATGCCCGGATTGAGTGGCCTCGAAACATTGACACAGATAAAAAGGATTTACCCGGCACTTCCCATTGTGATGATTACCAAGAGCGAAGAGGAATCTATCATGGACGAAGCCATCGGGTCAAAGATTGCCGACTACCTTATTAAGCCTGTAAACCCGAAGCAGATACTCCTTTCGATCAAAAAAATAATTGACCAGAAAATGCTGATTACCCGTAAAACAACTTCTGATTATCAATCGGAATTTGGCAAGATTGGGATGATGATAAACGACTCCCTATCTTACGAGGATTGGGTGGAGGTGTACAAGAAACTGGTTTACTGGGAACTTGAGCTGGACAGATCCAATGATTCGTCGATGGAGGAAGTGCTGAAGATGCAAAAGACCGAAGCCAATTCAACCTTTGCCCGATTTATCGAAAAAAATTATACCGATTGGTTTACCCGCGACATTGGCGACCGGCCTTTTTTATCGCCCGACATATTCAAACACAAAGTTTTTCCTCATGTGGATGTAAACGAGAATGTGATTGTGGTCCTTATCGACAACCTTCGCTACGACCAGTGGAAAATCCTGCAACCTGCCATTCGGGAATTGTTTACTGTTGAAAAGGAAGAATTATTTTACAGCATCCTTCCAACAGCCACACAATATGCACGCAATGCCATGTTCTCAGGGTTGATGCCTTCCGAGATAGCCAAGCTTTATCCCAATTTGTGGTTGAACGATGATGAAGAAGGCGGCAAAAACCTTCACGAAGAGGAATTGTTAGAAAAGCAAATTAAGCGCCTTGGCAAGAAATACAAAGTCCATTACGACAAGGTAACCAACCTTAAAAACGGGAAAAGAGTGGTCGAAAATTTCAACCACCTTATGAATTTCCAGTTATCGGTGGTGGTCTACAATTTCGTAGATATGCTATCGCACGCCCGCACCGACAGCGAAATGATTCGCGAACTGGCCGGCGACGAATCGGCCTATCGTTCGATTACCCTTAGCTGGTTCGAACATTCGGCATTGCTTGATTTTCTTAAATTAGCGGCAGAGAAAAAAGTGAAGGTAATCCTAACCACCGATCATGGGACTATCCGTGTAAACGATGCCATAAAAATTATTGGAGATAAGGACACAACCACAAATCTTCGCTACAAAGCAGGACGAAACCTGAATTATAAAGCAAAGGAAGTATTTGCCATTACGAAACCAGAAACGGCCTATCTCCCGAAAAGCAATGTGAGCACCAGCTACGTTTTTGCCCGTAAAGACGACTTTTTTGCCTACCCGAATAATTACAACTATTACGTAAATTATTATAAGAATACCTTTCAGCATGGGGGCATATCATTGGAGGAAATGATTATCCCGTTGATTGTATTAAAACCGAAAGCTTAACCAGTAGGTCTACCCTACGAAGCTTTAGAGTAGTGGGGCAGTTCTCAATCGGAAGTTCTCGGTGGGCAATCGGCGAATGAAGAGACGCACGGCCGTGCGTCTCTACCGAAACTGAACCCAGCAACCAGTAACCAGCAACCAGTAATCAGCAACTAAAAAGTGAAATCTCAATATCAAATAAAATCCCTTGCAGGCCTTGATGATGCAGCGAAGTGGCTCCTCGAAACCTACAATGACAAAAAGCAGTTTGCATTTTATGGTGCAATGGGTGTTGGCAAGACTACATTTATAAAGGCCATCTGCAAACGGCTTGGGGCTGTGGATGTGGTGAACAGCCCCACTTTTGCCATAGTGAACGAGTACCAGACCGAAAAGGGCCAATGGTTGTACCATCTCGATTTGTACCGAATCGAAGACCCCTCCGAGGCTTACGATTTTGGTATTGAGGAATACCTCGGTAGCAATAACTACTGCTTTATGGAATGGCCCGAAAAGATTGAAAGCATCCTGGATGAAACCATTCAGAAAATTTATGTGACCGAGCTTGAAGATGGGACACGGCATATTGAAGTAGCCTGATTAAAATAAGCCCCAGTTAAAAAAGTCATTGGATGACTATTACAGAAATTGAAGTCTTATAAAAGTATTATCCGTACTGCGGACAAACATTCAAATATTTTAAGCCAAATACAGTTTCTACAACCCAGATTAAAATTCCATTAAAATTTCATCCCCAGGTATTTTAATTCAAAAATACTTCATAAATTTGCTTTACCAATTAAATGGATTATAATGGTTCATTTTGTCACCATATACAAGTATAAGCTGCGAAACCCTCTGTTTGTAGAGAATATCTTCGGATTGTTATTCTTCCAGTGCAATAATTCACTATTAAAACTAAATTTTATGAAAACAATCAAGTACTTTCTTGTGGTCATTGTATACATGGTTTTAATTTCTGAGGATATATACAGCCAAGTGATCTATAATAGCAACAATACTCCCATGAATGAATGGATGGGCGAGATGCATTATTACAACAAGGAAATTTATTTTTCTTATTATTTGCTAGAAATAAATACACCCTGGATTTTAGAATCAAATACATCCTGGTTTTCAAATAATTCAATTATTATTAAAGCCACTAATACTGGTGAAATATTAGATAGCATTGCTTTGGAAACTACTAATTCGATGGGGAACCACTTTCTACTTGCCCCCGATAGCTTTTTTTACTGTATAACCTTCTTTCAAGGCAATTCGATAGATTTCGGGCGTATTAATATCAAAAAACTGAATTCAAATTTACAAATAATTGCTGAAAAGGAATTTGGCACTGAATTTCACATTATTACTAAAAATTATCCTAAATTCGTTAACAATAGATTTTATATCAATGTTTCTGGGGTAAAATCATTCGGCCCCCATGTAATCGGCGCGCGCGTTTTTAGGATTGACCAGTATTGCGATACATTGTACACTCTTGTCCCTGGATTTGGTGGCGGATGCAATATTATGGAAATCCCTAACGAAGACGCCTACTACCTGCTTGGATTTGGAGAGGTTATGAAGGTAGATACAAACTTCCATAATTTTTGGAGTAGTCCGGCTGGTCTAATGGATTGTGATCTTCCCGTCTCGACGAATTATTTCTGGATCGACAGTATGACTATTAAGCTAATCGGCCAGTATTGGCCAACTTATCCAATAACATTTAAACCCCAAATAGGAATTATTACCACTGAAACTACATTTAATTTTTTGAACTTTTCAATATTGCATTATGGAGAATTAAATGAGGATGATAATTTGGCTTATATAGACCCCATTATTGAACTGGATTCAGGTGGTTATATTTTAGGCTCAATTAGTTCCATACATATTTCGGATAATGATTCAGTTGATGATGGATTCTATGACTTTCCATGTAAGATGGATATCAGGAGATTGGACGATGATTTTGATTTAATATGGAAACAAAGCATTTCGCATCCTGATACTGTATTCGTAATGTCCCAAGTTATGGATATTGACGATGGTTTTATTGTTTCCTGCTCAAAACATTGTCTACTTGATTCAATACCCAATCGAGATATTGCTTTGTATAAGTTTGGTTACAATGGATTTTATTCCAAAATAATGGAATTCCCAGCTGGCAAGCTTGCAGCACAAGTGTTCCCCAATCCCGGCCAGGATTATTTCAAATTGGTTTGCTACCAAAACTTCACCGGGGCTGACTTACTATTGCACGATATGGCAGGCCGCGAAGTATTGAGACAGAAAATAACAGGACGGGAGCAGGAAATCCTTACAGCCCTTTTCCTGCCTGGCACGTACATCTATTCAATTCAAAAAAATGGAAGGGCAGTTCATTCGGGAAAGTGGGTAAAACGGTAATTGTTCATTTTGTTTATTTCAATAGAATTATTTTCGGTCAATGAACACCTTGGAGAGGTGAAAATTATTCCTCATCATCTGTCACTTCGGCCTCTTCCCTGGTTTTAATTTCTATTACGAAATCCATTCCATCCACATAGTCGCCATCCAATACCGAGGCAACTTTAAATTTGGCCATGGAGGGTTTGGCCTCCATGTTCAGTTTGCCAAGCTGTTTCTCGTCAACCCTGGCCGTGTAGGGCCCAGGTTCAAGTCCAAAATAGCTGAAATACCCATCATCCTCCGAGAGCGTTTTGCCAACAAAATTATTGTCCTTATCATAGAAATTTACGATTACCCGCGAAAGGCCATACAGTTCTCCTTTCTTTTCCATCATTACCGTACCCGCAGCCTCGCCCACAACATATATTGGCACCTCAATGGTTTTTAACATATTCGGCACTACGGCTACGGTCAATGTTTTGTATTTCAACCGCCAGGCTATGTTATCGAGGCTGTTCTGGTCGAGACTGATAAAATATTCGGTGTAGGGTTCGAGGCCCACCACCCTGATCATTGTATCCTTTTCGCTTCTTTCAATGCGACCACCAGTAGTGCGGAGGTTCAACCCCGACACCCTGGGTTCACCATCGTCCAGTTTACCGTTCCCGTTTTTATCGATAAAGGGGATAAAAGTAATGCCGCCTTTGGAGACACTTGAGAGTTTGTCCGCATCGAGGTATTTCGTTTTACGGTCGTAAATCAAACTGCCCCTTGCATATTGGACCAACGTTGTGGCATTTTCGCTTTGTCGTGACGAGAAGCCTGTTTGTGCAAAATCAAAATCGTACCGGAATCCTATTTCGCCCATGTACAGGTTGCTTTTATAATTCTGCTCGTACGACAATTGCAAGAAGCCATGTTTAAACACACGCTTTTCCATCCCAACTTTCGATGAAATCAATTTATTGTCGCCATAGCCATATTGCACCTGTGCACTTATCGTATAGTCGCGCGGGAGGCGGTACGACAGGGCGTAAAAGCTATACACATAAGGATTGTTTTTGGGAATAAAAAAGGCATACGTGGTAATGTTCATGTTCATCTTGTACAGCGATCCCGAAAACAACCACTCGGAGTTGGTGAATTTTGTAGTCGGCAAAACCAGCTGGCTGATGGATATCCGGTTATAGGCATTAAAATGATGTAGGCGGATAGGGGCTGAAACTGAGATCTTGCGCTCTTCGAGGTAGCTGTAGTTAATGGCCTTTTGGCCCTCGTCGTATTTCGAATAGTCGATGTTTATCTGGATACTCGATGGCAAGCGATAGCTAAGCGAACCCCGCGACCTTATACCATGATTGTATTCTCCCATCAGCAAAATGTTTGAGGCCACCCTGAAAGTACCGGTCATATAGGGCATTATGGGGCCTGTTGTGACACTGGATAAATATTCCACTCCGGCACCCAGTGTTATTCTACGTGCCAATCCGTAGTTTATACTAGCTTTCGAGAACCGGCTATGGATAGTATCTTCCACCACACCTGCGCTCAGGGTATACTCAAGTTGATTTACTGGGATGAAACTGAATGGGATTGTAACATTTTGTTCGCGTGTTCGCTCTTCGCCCCAAGGCCCATAAAATTTTAATCTGACCAGCGAATTTCCATAAACAAGCGGTACCTCAAAGCTGAAAAAACCTGCCGCATCAGCCTTCACATAGTCAATCATGACATTGTTCACATAGAGTTCTACAATCCAACCTGGCTCGGTCATGTCGCTTAGGGTGTACGATCCAAACGACCTCCTGAAAGTGGTAGGGGTATTTGTGATCTGCGCTCCGACAACCGGGTTGAAAATGGAAGATATGGCACCTGGAGCGATTTTTCCAGCCTTAACCTGGCGAAGCACCTTTCGGTCGTTGTTCACACGCCGCCATAAATAATATTGCTGCTTTTCGGTAAATTCGCTATGGCTGTTGTAATTCAAACTGGCCGAAGCTTCCCCACCGGCTATTACCGAACCCAGGCTCAGGTTTAACCGTGCTTCCGATCGCTGGTTGACCTGCTCTGTAATATTTGCCGACCAATCGGCCACGCCCAGATAGAAGAATGGGTATCTCCGTTTTATGGTAGTGTCCGTTTTTATTTCGCCTGTGAGATGTTTCAGATTTTGGCGCATTTCGGCCCGGCGCATTTCACGGATCACAGGCAATTCGAGTTTTGTAAGAACTTTTACAGACATATTCCTAAAACTGAATTTACAATTAAGCCCGAATACTTCGCCCAAAACATCTCCATTAAGATATAGGTTCCAATCTGTACGGATCAGGTCGTCGGGTTTAAGTTCATACACATTACCATCATACTCA
This sequence comes from Bacteroidales bacterium, assembly GCA_021740905.1. GTDB lineage: Bacteria > Bacteroidota > Bacteroidia > Bacteroidales > M50B96 > JAIOYV01. The sequence continues at coordinate 23,756 of JAIOYV010000075.1, read as the reverse complement.
ATCTTGTTGTTGATCCTGTCGATCACAAAGGTAGCTGTCTGGTTGATAAAGAACCCGGAAATGGAATCCAAACCATGCGAAGGTACATTCTTGACTTTTAGAAAATCGAAAAGGTCGACTATTGGCAAATAAACGTCCTGGTCTTTTATTACCACATCAATCTCTCCTCCTCCAACCGGGGGGACATCAATAAAAATAGATAATTCGTCATACCCGGGATCATCGGCAAAAAGGCTTGCTGCATAGTCTGAATTCATAGCCTTCTTCGATTCCTTATTTTTCTTCTCTGGTTTATCCTTTTTCTTTCCTTTGGAAAAAAAGTTGGCCAATTTCGATTGTTTCCCACAAGAGTGGCTCCCTTTAATGATGGTTGTATCGGATCCGTTGGTATCAAAAATAGAGTACGAAAAGGCCTCCCCTGAGGGGATCAAATCGCTTTCGAAAAAGCCGGCAAGCAAGGAGCCTGTTGGCTTTCTGGTTGAATTGTCGATAACCCTATAGGCAGAAGGGATGCCACCGGTTATTTCAAAAAGAAGCATGTAATTGGCTCCATCATCCGTGCAGTTCTTAGAAAGGTTCCTCACTTTTAAAACATGCTGAATCGTATTGTTGCTGTACTTTATTTCAATAGGAAGATCTGGCTTGTTGGAGGAGTTTGTGCCCTTTGCAGGAGTTACTGCGGTTGTCGTCTTTGTGGGGGTAGTTATAGTTGGTTTCTGTTTGGTTTTTTGCTCATTCCCAGCAAGCTGATTTGATCCTGTACCTGTTTTATTTACAAGGCTTCCGCCACAATCGCGCGATCCCTCGACCAAAACTTTGGCCGACCCATTGGTATCAAAAATGGAATAGGAATAGGCGGTTCCCGATGGGATCGGATCGCTTTCAAAAAAACTAAAAAACAAAGAGCCGGTTGCTTTGCCGGTTGCATTGTCGGTTACTACATAACCATCGGGGTTCCCGCCCGAAATTTCAAAAAATACCGAATAAGTCCCTTTATTTTCTACACAACTCCTCGAAAGGTTGAATATCTTAATTGGGGGGTAATCCTTTTCGCTGATTTCTTTTTTCGCGGTAGCTGCCACAGAATTACTACTTGATATAGGAATATTTGTTGAGGCTGGCTTGACTACTTCTTTTCCGGGGGCTTGCTTACCTGCTTCGGGTACGGCCTTTGGTTTTTTGTCCTCTATTTTTTCAGGGATAGGGTCTACTGGCACAGATGGTGCTTGCCCACAGCTATGAGTGCCTTCAACTAAAATAGGCTCAGTGCCACTTCCATCAGATATTAAAAATGAATAGGGCTTTCCGGCAGCAATCAAATTGCTTTCGAAAAAGCCCCCAAACAAAGACCCTGTTTTTTTGCCTGTTGATTTGTCGATCACTGAATAGGCGGCCGGGTTCCCTCCTGAAATTTCGAATAGTACGGTATACTGTTTTTTATCTGGGGTGCAATCTTTCGACAAGTTCGAAACTTTTAACCCGGTAGGCGGGGCTGTTTGGACAAACCCGAAGTTATGGCAGGGGATTTCAGCAATTTCTACAATAGGATAGGATGCCAGGCTTGTCTCACAACTGCTTCCTTTTGATTTACTATGTGAAAAAGCAAAACCTGAAAGACTGGATATGCCAATCAGAATTATTAAAAGAAGAAATGATAATCCGGTCTTTTTCATCAAACCAAAAGCACCCGGATAATTAAGATTGGAGTGATGGAGCGATGGAGTATTGTGGGGTGACTTGCCAATGACGCTACAATGCACCATCACTCCAAAACTCCGGAAAAAGTCAACAAAATGGGAAACAATTCTAGTAACGAGTAAGATCTGTCGCATACCCCGATAGAAGAGATTTGATGTCTGTCTACTATTCGGATATTTGCGATTGAGTGGATTCATGAACTATTTTTCAGGACACTATTCCCGAATAAAGGTCAATTCATAAGTTCCACTGTAATTGCCTGGCGGATTGTCAAGAGGATTTCCAAGAATCAACGTCCCTCCTACCCTTAATTGCGTTGCTGAAGGGTAATCTCCATTGAGTACAAATGGGCTTTGGGGATACGTATCTCCAATGTGAACAGTTAAAGTGCCCCCATTGCTTCCGGTAAGGATAGCATCCGGCATGTTGAGTATGGAAACAACCGTTCCCGGGTTTCCATATACGTCGTACAACCCGGATGAAAAGATATAGCCCAGGCTTAACAAAACAATATCTCCGGTGCTTGCGCGCAATCCATTTGGATAAATAATTACCGTTCCTCCAAAAGGCCCTTGGTAAAAGGCTCCAAAGCTAAGTTGCTGCGACAGATTGACGGATACCTCTATGGGGCGTGGCGGCATTTCCTGCCCACTAGCTGAAATCGAAGTAGCGATAAACAAGATGCTACAAAGCGCAACAGGCATTAGAAATCGCATGGTGTGAATTAGTCTCATTTGTTTAGAATATATATTTTTTTAGTTGTTTGAGAATCCCCGGAAACCAGGGTGACAAAATACACCCCGCTATTTACGCCAGGACTGAACTCATAATAGCCATCTTCCGAAACTTTCAAACTATATTGTTGAATACCCAAAAGATCACTAAGATAGATAGTGCCCTCATTGCCCTTCAACGAACTGATGGTTACCTTAACGACACCATACGAGGCGTAGGCATTAAAGTAATCGGTAGGGTTTTCGACGGGCAAATCGGGATTGTTGTTTATAAATTGCAATGAAAAACGTGAGTTGTATTTGCCCGCCGGAAGCTTGATCGTATATTCATCTCCGCGGAGCAAGTCCATGTTTGTGCCAACCGACGCATCGTGCAAATAGATGCCCAAGTCCATGGGTAAATTCTCGATATCTCTTATGCTGAACCGTATCTCACCATCTTTGTAAGTGAGAAGCCCAAGCGGAACTATCGAAGTGCCTCTTGTTTCGGGCAGGGCATTGATTGAAAGATTGGACCCTTCAGGAATAATGGAATAAAGATTCGGGACTTTAGCATCGGTATTCATCAATTTCAGTGCATCAAGATTATGGTCAAACCCCTTTTGCGAATAGTCATCGAAATAAACCACCATGGGGTCCGATGCCAATGAATCGTCGGTAAAACCAGCAGTAAGGCGTAGTAAAAACCCTGGTGTTTGAGGATCGGATTTTAGAAATTCATGGGTCTGGTCGTTTACCCTTGCCGCATTGTTCACAGCAAGTTGACCTGACACAGGATAGATCCCATCGGACATGTGAACAAAGAAAGCCTGCATCGACGGAATAATATTCGTGGCCTTACCATCGCTCGAAATCCCATTGATATAGGAGCCGTAAGTCCCGCCATATACATCCGTACTGCTTGCCTTAAAAAAGTAAAGGGCATTATCTACATTCATTTTTGTCCATCCATTTGCTACATCCCAATCAACCGGCGATGGGTAAGGATTACCTATCAGGTTGAAGCCTTGGGAGTAGGCCGTATTATTATTAAAAAGCGCCCTGCTAATCGATCCATTATTTACTACACCTGTAACATCGACCGTTTGAGAAACAAGGTTTGTCCCGAAGTTTACGGCATATCCATGCAAAGGATTCAGCAAATTGGTAGAATCTGTATATCTTACCCAACCTTCGCTTACTTTGCTTTCATCGTGTTTGTAGAATCTAGGGAACTCGGCAAAAAGATCCATATCGTCGCCAAACTCGGCCACTGTTGCATCCTCGAATGGCGAGGCGAAATACTTATAGCCAAACGGAATAACGAGATATCGCTGCATGGTAACATCGCCTGTAACATCGCCCGACCCTGTACCATCGATAAGCGCAGTTCTATCTGCTGTTGATATTAGGGTCAAATATCCATTTGATGCCAGATCGCCATTTTCGGCAGTGAGAACCCCGGTCAGGTTAAGGGGTCCCAATAAAGTAGCCCCTTCGTCATTGTCGATGATCAACCCCATGATGGTGTTTTCGACAAAGACATCAGCAGGTATTGTTTGAGCAGACGACCCTTTCATTTCAACTGTCCCAGCTGTTGCTGTAATAGTTCCATTGTTGATTATTTCACCAGCAATTTGCATCGTGTTGTCAATAATTTCCAATGACGATCCTGAATTCATCGCTAAATTGTGGGCCGTGCCATTTGGCCCTGTACTTAGGATCGGTTGGTTTGTTACATTCGTGATCTTTACATCCTGTGTAAGATTTGGTATTAAACCACACTCCCAGTTTCCGGTAATGTTCCAATTGGTGTTTACCGCTCCCAGCCAGGTTATCTCATTCAGGATAGCAAAAGGGCTTGTTTCAACTATTTCATCACACCCACCCATGGCCGAGATGGTATTGGTTACGATATAACTGCCGGGTTCACTACCGGCTATGTTTACTTGGCCTGTTTCGTTGCTTACAAAAAACAGCCCAGGAGTAGACGAGAAATATCCTGCCTGGCCACCGCTGCTAAATGTAGGTATAGGATTGGATGCGTTTGGACAGTAGGGTGTACCCAAATAAGAGAAGCTTCCTATGGGCAAAGTAGTAACTGTAATAACAGCACTTGATTCATTCCCACAGTTATTTGCTTCGGTTGTAAATACTGCCTTGTATTGATTACCATCCATCGAAGGGCTGATATTTAACAAGGTTAGGTACACTGTAGATCCACTTGCCACAATTCCGGTTTCTCCCACCATGTTGGAAAAGGTTATGCCACCGTCGGTACTTACCTGCCACTGATAGATAATATCAGTACCGGCAGTGGTAGGAGGGTCTGTTGTTAAAATATTAACTGTGGCCGAAGCTGATATAGTTATATCATCTGTTTCACAAACAAGCTGGTCTTCGGCACTAAAAGTAATTGCAACCGATGCAGCTTCTAAAAACGAGTAACGTCCGTTTGTAGTTGTGGTAGGTGTTGCATAAGAAGCTTCAATTACTCTTCCATTGCTATCTAAAATGGGTGTGCCTACCCCGAATTCACCACCATCGCCACCATCGGCATTTGGATCGTTGTAAGCTTCATTGGCATCGCTGCAACCGTCGTTGTCACTATCAGTATCGTTATCATTTCTTATACCGTCGTTATCACTATCGCAATCGCCAAGATAAAGAGCAGAAACCTCATTGGCTGTCAATGCATAAGGATAATGTACAATTTCATCTATCAAACCGGCATAATAATTAGTCGTTCCTGCCCCAAATGCATCGTCGCTACTTCGGCCAAAACTATGCGCACTCGAATGGGATGCCATCTGTCCAAAACCTGTATAAAGGGTTGTTGATGCAATGGTATCCAAATACATAACAACATCCCCATTGTCATAAGTAAGGGCAATGTGATGCCACAAACTGTCATTTGGGAAAGTAAAACTGGATGTACTTACCTGAGATCCTGCACCGCCCTCGCGAACTGCATTTTCCAGGATATTCCCGTTTAACCTGATTGCAATTCCATTGGTTCCCCCCCCTTCATCCAAGAGAGATTGAATGCCTGTCAACGAAGCTGGTTTAATCCATAATGAATAGGAAAAGTAAGTTATGGCTTCGTTCAAATAGGTCCCATCGTTATACCTTAAATAGTTAGAAGTTCCATTGAAGGATGCCGACGAAATCCCTCTTTTACTATCACTTGAATAAGTAACACTGCCCGCTACCATGTTGTAATTATTTCCCGATGAGTCGGCTGTTGTGTTTTCAAGCGACCAAAACCCATTAAAACCTGCTATCGGCTCACAGCTCATTTCAACGGCATCATCTATCCCATCATTGTCATCATCGCGATCCCGATCATCGCATATCCCGTCAAAATCGGAATCAGTAGCCATCAACTTGGCAACTACATTCGAGTTCTCCGATGGGCAAACCCCACTGGTAAGAATTGCCCTGTAGTATGTTTCTACACTAAGAGCTCCCATTTGAGAACTGGATAATATGGATGCGTTGGCGCCCGCAATATTATTGTAGGCCACATTATCGGTGGATGATTGCCATTGTATGCTTCCGGTGTGATTGATTAAAGTGATATCGGCAGGTATGCTTCCGCTGCAAATAACTTGATCGGACAGTGCCGTTCCGCCCACACTTCCTGGGTATACGGTGGCTAAAATAGATGTTCTTGATCCAGTAACACATCCGTTTTCTGTGGCATCCACATAGAAGTTTGTATTGGTTGAGATAGAAGGTGTAGTAAAGCTTACCCCTGTTCCCAATGAGCTACCACCGGTCGATGCTGCATACCAGTTAATAGTCCCAGATGAAGCCGTGGCGCCTAAATCAACGGATCCTGTTTCGCACCTCGACCCGGGTGTAGTACCCGTAATGGTTGGGGTTTCGTAAACGGTTGCCAAAATTGCTGTTCTTGAACCCGTAGTGCACCCGTTTGCAGTAGCATCAACATAATACGTTGTACTTGTTACGATGGACGGGGTCGTGAAACTTGTACCTGTTCCCAACGAACTTCCTCCGGTCGAGGCAGCATACCAGTTTATGGTTCCTGCCGAGGCTGTGGCACTCAGGTCAACCGCTCCTGCATCGCATCTCGAGCCGGGTGTTGTTCCGGTGATGGTTGGGATATCATAAACGGTTGCCAAAATTGCTGTCCTTGTTTCAGTAGTACATCCATTTTGGGTCGCATCGACATAGTAGAATGTACTTGTTGAGATAGATGGAGTTGTGAAGTTTGTGCCTGTGCCCAACGAACTGCCACCGGTAGAGGCAGCATACCAGTTTATGGTACCGCCAGTAGCCGTAGCACCGAGTTCAATTGTTCCTGGCCCGCAGTTCGAATTTGGTGTTGTCCCGGAGATGGTTGGAATTTCATAAACGGTTGCCAACACTGCTGTTCTTGTTTCCGTAGTGCAGCCGTTTTCTGTGGCATCAACATAATAAGTTGTACTTATTGAGATAGATGGGGTCGTGAAGCTTGAACCTGTGCCCAACGAATTGCCGCCGGTTGCTGCTGCATACCAGTTAATGATTCCTCCCGAAGCCGTGGCACTCAGATCAACCGTCCCTGCATCGCATCTGGAGCCAGGTGTTGTCCCGGTTATTGTTGGGATTTCATAAACCGTGGCCAACACTGCGGTTCTCGTTTCCGTTGCACATCCATTTTCAGTAGCATCAATATAATAGGTTGTACTTATTGCGATAGACGGGGTAGTGAAGCTTGAACCTGTGCCTAACGAACTTCCGCCGGTTGATACAGCATACCAGTTTATGGTACCTGCCGAAGCCGTGGCGCTCAGATCAACCGTTCCTGCATCGCATCTCGAACCAGGTGTGGTCCCGGTTATTGTTGGGATATCATAAACCGTTGCCATCACTGCAGTTCTTGAAGCAGTGGTGTATCCATTCGCTGTAGCATCAACATAATAAGTTGTGCTTGCTGTGATATATGGAGTTGTAAAACCGGGTCCTGTTCCCAACGAACTTCCGCCGGTTGGGGAAGCATACCAGTTTATTGTACCTAAGGAAGCTGTGGCACCGAGGACAACTGTTCCTGGCCCACACCGCGATCCGGATGTTGTTCCGGTTATGGTTGGAATTTCATAAACCGTCACATCAAAAGAACACGTTGATGTATTTCCACATACGTCAGTCACTGTCCATAAAACATGGGTTGTACCGAGGTAAAAAACAACACCTGCAAGTGTATTGCCACCTGCCCCGTTCGTTTGGCCAGTTAAAAGATAGGCCGATGAAACAGAACCGCATAGGTCGCTCATTGAAGTAAGGTCGAATTCAGCACCTATTGCGGTATAGCTTGTTGCCGGGAGTGTAATGGTCCTCGACTGTGAGGAGGCCGGGCAGGTAAGCTCCGGATCCGTCGTGTCCTCCACATAAATGGTCTGCATGCAAGTCCTTACATTTCCCGAAGCATCCTCAATTGACCAGGTACGGGAAACTGTTATGGGGCACGATCCCGAAGCGACATCCGAATAGGTCACAACTGCTATCCCGCAATTATCGCCTACCGCCCCCTGATTAGTACCATTTTCAAATTGAGCTTCCGAAGATATAGCTGAGGTAGTTGAATACGATGGATCGCTGATCGCAGCTGTGCTGCACCCTTCAATTGTTCGGGTCACAGCACATACGCTGATATAGGGTTTGGTGACATCCAAAACTTCGGTTTCTTCTGTATCGCTGTTTGCCGAAGGTCCAGGATCGTTTGTTGAACTAGTAACCAATACTGTATTGCTTATCGGTGCACAAGTGCCCATATCGATCGTTCCAGTTATTACAATGGTATGAATGCTTCCTCCTCCCGATGCGGGCATAATTCCTAAGTTTACAGACCCTGTCCATGCTGAAGATGCTCCACCATCCAGCGTATATGTTTCACCCGAAATAGCAGATGGTAAGGCATCGGTTACAACTACGCTGTTTGCATAACTTGGCCCGTTGTTGCTAACTACAATGGTATATGTAATTGCTGAACCCGCATTTACCGGATCGGGAGTGTCCGAAATGGTAACTGTAAGGTCAGCACCGGAGAACACTTCTGTTTCGTCTGTATCTGTATTATTTCCTGGTGTTGTATCAGGGGTGTCACTTGTTACGCTGACACTATTCGTGTACGTGCCCGATGGCGTACTTGCCGGAACGGTGTACGTTACAGATAATGTTTCTGAGGTTCCTGCCTCAACAGTTGGGATGGTCCAGATAAAGTTTGGTGCAGTCCCTCCAATCGTACCTTCCGATGGCGATCCGATGGTTTCTTGTGTGAGACCTGCAGGCCAGGTGTCGGTTGCAACCACATTGTCTGCATCACTTGAGCCGGTATTGCTGATGATATACGTATACGTGTGGGTAAGGCCGTCGCCAGCCACTACAACTGTTTCCCCGTCATCTTTGGTGATCGATACATCAACCGATTCGGTCACAGTATTTATATCGGAATCGGTATTATTTCCTGATACAGGATCGCTTGTTGCTGATGTAACATTCACTAGGTTGTTGTATGTGCCTGCGCTTGTACCTGATGGTACAGCATAACTTACGGTTAGCGTTTCGGTATCGCCTGCTTCGAGCAAGGCAACCGACCATGTAAAGTTTGGTGCTGTACCGCCAATTGTACCTTCGCTTGGTGCGCCAATGGTCCCTTGCGAAAAACCTGTCGGCCAGGTATCGCTCACCACCACATTGGTGGCATTGCTCGGACCATAGTTGGTAAGGGTTAACGTGTACGTATAGGTGTTTCCATCACCGGCTATTAGTGCACTTACCCCATCATCCTTTGTTATAGCCACATCGGCCCCTCTAAGACCAAAGTTCTTCTGGCATGCACCTTCGGCGGCTGCACTAAATGAAATTGTGTGATTGCCTGTTGGTGTTGGAGTGGTCAAAGTATAGCCGGTTGGCAAGGATTGATCTAATTGAACGATATAATCGGCACTTGTAGGGGTATTGAAAGTAATCTGCACATTGTCGAAATCGACCCTATTGGAGGCTGTCATTTCTTCTGACCCGGAGGTTATAAACCGAATGGTTGTTGTTGCTGATAAGTATGGAGTTATGCTCGCTGAATAGGTGCCGCTTTGATTCCCATTGGCCCCGGTCAAACGTGTCAATAAAGTCCATGGCCCTGAAGGGGATGTGGCCACCTCAACATCCACATAATCGTTTACCACCAGGTCGAGGCCCGATTCAACATAGTCGAATGACAAACTTGCAGAAATGGCTGTTGAGAGATCAGCACTCCGATACGCCCCAAGAAACGGATCAGATGAAGAATAGGTGTCTGTACCCTGAATACGGAGTTGGTTTCCGGTAACATATACATTTGCTGTACTGAATCCATTTCCTTCCCCAATTTCTGTCCAAACCGGAATCCAAGTTGAAATTCCATTGGTTCCAGTACCTGATCCATTTGTATTAAACTGGTCTAAATAGGTATTTGAATTGGTGGGTGGTGTAATATCAAACTCGTAAGTACCTAATGTACCTGTAGTTTGTGTTTCCTCTAATGGTTCTCCAGGATCAAGAATGCCATCCCCATCGGTATCCATGTAAAGCTTTACATCAACTCCCTCATGTCCATCGTCACCTACATCAAGGTTTCCGTCCATGTCAACATCATCGAAAACAATCCCCCTAATCACATTGATATTGGGTATGGAAATACACGAAATGGTAATAGTAACAGTAGCTGTATCGTGAAGCAGGGGATCCTCCGCACTACAAACCCTATAATCAAAATTGTCGGCACCCATATATCCTGAGTTTGGCGTATAAGTAATGGTTCCGTCAGGATTCACGACTACTGACCCGTTCGCCGGTTGATTTGGCAACCCATTGGTGATGACCGTTGAAAAATCAGGAACACCGATTACATCATTGCTCAACACATCGATAGCTATCGGGACATCAGTGGAGGTGGTCGCGGCATCGTCGCTTACCACCAGATTGGCTAATACTCCCAGATAGTTATCATTGTCACATTCACCAAAGTCGGCAAACGAAGCCGTTTGAGTATTCAGCGAAGAAGCCGTGTATTCCACTCCTGTGTTGCTTGGATCAACTTTTATGATGTAACATATTGGCAGTACGAAATAAGTTAGTTCCACATTATCAATCCAGAAATAATCATCCGTTGCCGGAATTGTATTGGTTTGGAACATAATAGTATTGGTCCCGCTCGCAATAAAAGAAGATAACTGAACCGTAACTTCCGAATAACCTACGTCGGTACCTCCGGCATAATCCCCATCCTGGATGGTATAAATAACTGTCCCGTTCAGTTTCACATAAAGGGCTTCACCCTGGTTGTCCAGGCCTTCTCTTCTGAAACTAAAGCGTAATTCGGCAGCGGAAGCACCACTAAAGGGCAGCGACCTGGTAATCCCATTCGAAACTCCTGCAATCCGGATGGCATTGGTACCTCCCCCTGCTGAAGCATCTGTAATAATCCGAACATCGCCGGTTGTAATATTTTGATCGTCGGATTGCTCGACCCAGTTTGAGCTAAAGTTTACCCCCCCATCGTTGCCCGACACACTGGCTGTGGGGTCGAAATTGTCTTTGGCACTATAGCCATTGTTGGTGTGAAAGTGGTAATTACCAGAAAGGTCGGAAACTGTGGATTGTGCAATATTATCTCCGACATCGATTGTGCCATTGCAGTTTACATCAACATAAAGATTAACCCCGATATTAGCCACATCAGCCTCATTGTCATACGTTCCATCATCAGGTAATTGTTCTAAAAAGACTTTGCCGGTGATCAGGTTCTCGCTTGGAAGAGCGGCACAAGCAGTTATATTTACTGTAACCATTCCCACATCACAAATATTAGGATAATCGCTGGAACAAATCCTGTATTCAAAGTTATCGATCCCTTCGTAGCCTAGATCTGGTGTATATGTGATTGTACTGTCGTTATTGACCACTATACTTCCATTGGAAGGCTGCAGGAATCCAAGCGTACTTATCGATAGTGGATCGAGACTGCAAAGGAAGCCAAAGTCGTTTGCCATTACATCCACAACAATGGGTGTATTGATTCCTGTAAATTCAATATCGTCGTTAGCAAAAACGTTTTGCCTCAAACATGTGGGTACCATTACATAGCCCACGTCCTGTGCCGGGGAGGCAGTTGGAGTTGGGTTACCTGCATTGGGATCCTGTCCCCAAACACCAGAAATCTTGGTGTCATCGCAGGTATAAACGGCCAATCCTGTCTGGTCGTTGTCGGGATCAAAAATCCTGTACGACTGCAAGGCAGACAAAGAGACAGCAATATCATAAGGAAGATCGCAAGGACTAATAGTTGCACTGGCGGCAGTCATATCGCCATCGAATTTTATATAGATGGTTGTGGCCTCTGCTACTGTCACCCAAACCGGGTTGTAGTTGCCCGAAAGGTCGTTGGAACCCGGTGCCCAGGCAATACTTGCGAAGGAAGTCATACGGGTTTCGGAAATCAGGTTAAAAGCCCAATCATAAGTCGATCCTGCGGCGTCGGCATCAACTATGGCCACTGCAGTATAGGTTTCTCCCCCGGCACTTTCGAATTTATACCCGGCAACATTGGATAGGGACAAGTAATTATTTCCATTGGCAGGGATCACCAAACTACCTGTTGTAGGGTTGGGTAAAGTGCCGGAAGTCCAGTTTAGCGTAATTGGAGTTGATAAGGTATTGTTGAAAAAGGCATATACCGGGGATGAACTTAGCGTAGTATGCACCGGTGAATAATAGGTACTTCCATAAAACTCGCTCGGCAAAAGGGCAATATTCCGGGTACCATAGCTGTCGATACCCCCAAAAATAAGGTCGACACCAACCGGATGGTTGGAAATGACTGTTGCCCCTGCTTTAATATCATTGGATTGGTTTGTATTTGCTGCAACACCTGGAGTAGATGCTGTTCCATCGTAAAAATAAACTTCCCCTTCGTTGAGTGATTGGGTGATATCTGCCACGCCATCGCCATTGTAATCAAGCGATACAGAAGTTCCATTGGTGGCAGCTTTAATAAAAACCCCGGTGTATTTAAAAGCCCCGGTCCCGCCAAGAGTAACATTTTCTCCAAAAGGAAGCACAAAATATTGTCCATACCGGGTGGTACTGTACACATTGGTCTTTACATTTTGCACATCAAATATGGGGGTAGTACCGGTGGCTCCGGCATCGCCTTTTATCATTGAAACCGATACATCGGCAGTAGTGAACATTTTATCTTTTCCATCGAATACAATTTCAGATGTATTTCTGGGATTGTATGCAAACTGGTTGTCGATCACAATATAACCACCGGCAGGGATGATATCGGTAGGGAATCCGGGAGCTATACCATTGCTTAAGTTTCCATCGCCCCAAACTTTTGTAGTCGTTTGTATGGGTACTGTAATATCTGTTTCGTAGCCATCTTCCCAATGGTCGTAAATCATCACCACATTGGGATAGGGGGCTTTAATACTAAGGATGGTTCGTACATTATTTGTAAGATAACTAACCGATGCGGCACTCCACAGTGCTTTTCGAAGTTGTGTTGTGTTTTCGGGGAACGGCATGTAAAATGTTTTGTTCTGAGCAGCTTCGGCACACGGGTCGCCAAAACTTTCAATAACTGTAATGGTAACCACAGCCTGGTCGCAAATTACGGGTGTGCCACTGCTACAAATCTCATAAGTAAACTGATCGATGCCGTAAAAACCATTGGCAGGCATGTAGGCTATTTGGCCACCTGTCCCGATCTGCAAATTACCGTTTTGTGGAAAGGAAACGATATCTGAAAGGGTAACCATAGACGGGATATCGCATAGGTCGTTGGCCAGTACATTGATAATTACCGGGTTCCCCTGGTCTACTGAAGTAGAATCATCGATAGCATCGATAGCAATGGTAAGGGCTGCATGGGTTTCAAAGGTATTTGTGTTGCATCCTATGGCAGTAGCCGTAATGGTGGAAGTCCCCACCCATCCTGAAACATAGCTTACTTCACCCGTGGTAGCATTTATGGTATTTCCAGCTGCCAGACTGGCCACATCGAGTGTGTACTCAATACTTAAGGAATTTGATGCTGTTGCCATATAGGTTTCGATACTTGCTTCCTTGCATCGCTGAGATGAACTCCCCATTGCAAATTCAGGCGTATCGACTGATGAGATAGTATTAACTGCATGGGTTGCCATTTTCGGGCCACCACAACCAATCGCTGTTGCTGTTATAGTAGAAGAACCTGTCCAAGCAGTAGTGTAAGTTACTTCGCCGGTGGTTGAGTTTATCGAAACCCCGGCAGCAAGGCTTGTCGCATCCAAGCTGTAGCTCAACCCTGATGAATTGGTTGATGTGGCTGTATATGTTACACTGCCAGCTTCCTGACAACGGGCAGAACTTGCGCCAAGTGTGAAAATGGGTGTGGTGATTGCATCGCAAAATTCAACATTCAAGGACTGAAAATCGGTAACTGCATTTTCGTATCCCTCTTTAGCTGTGGCGGTCAAATTAACCGAAGCGGTTGTAACACCTGATGTATTCCAAACATACTCGTACGTACGGGTACAACTTGTGGACGCAACTGAAGTTGATGACACAGTGGTTCCCGGAGGCATTATAGAAATACCAAGTGCGGTAATATCGCTGCTTCCGAACGGGTCGGTCACGACCGTGCGGGCATAAACAGTGGTACCGGGAGATATCATTGTACTGATAATATTTCCCCCTGGATAGGGTGCATCGTAAATATTATGAGATGTAATATCAATATAAGTGGATGTGCTGAGTTCAATTTTTGAGGGCTTGGTCTGGCTGTCATAATCAATGGTAAAACTAACCCCCGACTGGTTGTTGGTAACCACCAGTGAAATGGCCTGCCCCGATGGTACGGTAACATCCGATCCCAGTATGCCGGTCCATGTAAGAAGCCCCCCGCTGTAGCTTGGATTCGACAGGCTAATAATAGTGGTAGTACCATATTTTAATACTGCTGAGATGGATGGATTGGCGGGCATACTGCCACTTGTTACAGTTACGTAGTTGTTAACTGAAACAGTGCCAGCTTTTATTATAAAGTCGCTACAGAATACTGGGTTTTGGGTGAAGGTAACATTACCTGGTAAGTTTGAGCCATAAACGATTGCAATATTATCGAAAAATGCTTGGTCATCTGCAGCAGACCAGGTTGCATCACTATTGCGAAACCTAATAGTTGTTTGCGATGAAATGTAGGAAGATATGTCAAAGTTTCCTGTCCCGCTATTTGCCTGTCCAGTATAAGTAGCTAATTTTGTATATGTGCCACCGGGGGCACTGGAAATCCATACTTCGATATTTTCTTCCAAACCAGATGTCCGCCAGTTATAGCTCAATGTGGCACAAGTGGCTCCGGTAAGATTTACAATTCTCTGAATATGGTCTAATGTACCGGTTTGTTGAAACCGTAGTTCCCCCGCAACAATTTGGATGGTGCCTCCTGTGGGAGAACCATCGTCGCTGCTTTCGCTCCAGGCAGCAACCCATTCACTTGAGTAGTTATTGTAGGATGTAGTAGAAAAGTTATCATGCGAAGTATATGCACTGCATCCACTCGAAAGCGAAATGGCGGCAGTTGAAGCCGTCGTATTATCCGAAGTAGCAACAGGGTCAACCCTGTCCAATGCCTGGGATGGGTCGGAGAGGTAGAGTTGTTTGGTCACATTTGAAACAACTGTGTGTGTTGCCGATTGAATACCATCACAACCGGATACACTGGCTGTAATGATAGAAATACCAGCCCATGCTGAAGCATAAGTGACAGCACCTGTCGAGGAATTAATGTTGTTCCCGGCTGAAAGGCTTGCGGCATCGAGGCTATAGGTAACCGCTCCCCCATTGCTTGCTGTTGCTGTATAAGTTATGGTTTCGGCTCCGGGTGCTCGGTTAGAACTTGCTCCCAACACAAAAACAGGTGTACCATTGGGTGTGGTAGTAACCGTATGTATTTCAGTTGCAGGGCCATCGCAACCCTCGGCAGTGGCAGTTATGGTTGATGTGCCTGACCAACCAACAATGTAAGAAACTTCGCCGGTGGTTGAGTTTATCGAAACCCCACCAGAAAGGCTTGTAGCATCGAGGCTATAGGTAATTTCAGTAGAATAATCTGCTGTGGCTGTATAGGTAACAACATCAGTACCCTGGCATCGGGTTGATGATGCTCCCATTATAAACACAGGTGTGCCAACAGTCGGAGATGTTGTTACTGTGTGAGTCTCTGAGGAAGGTCCGTTGCATCCGTCTGCAATTGCTGTAATGGTTGAAATTCCTGACCAACCTGTCACATAAGTAACAACTCCTGTTGATGGGTTCATGGTGTTTCCAGCACCCAGGCTTGTTGCGTCCAGATAGTAGGTGATGCTTGTTGAATTGATTGCAGTGGCCGTATAGGTAACACTGCCAGCTCCATGGCATCGGGTTGAACTTGCCCCCAATGTAAATACAGGAGTTGCCACAGTTGGAGTAATTGTAACTGTGTGTGTAGCAGCTTTAGGTCCACCACAACCCTCGGCAGTGGCAGTTATGGTTGATGTGCCTACCCAACCAGCGGTGTAAGTTGCTTCGCCGGTGGTTGAGTTTATCGAAACCCCGGCAGCAAGGCTTGTCGCATCCAAGCTGTAGCTCAACCCTGTGGAATTGGTTGAGGTGGCGGCGTATGTTACATTGCCTGCTCCCTGGCAGCGGGAAGAACTTGCTCCAAGTGTGAAAACAGGAGTGGTGATCGCATCGCAGAATTCGACATTCAGGGACTGAATATCCGTGACTGCATCTTCGTACCCTTCTTTAGCTGCGGCAGTCAGGCTCACCGTGCCGGTTGTAACACCCGATGTATTCCAAACATACTCGTACGTGCGGGTACAACTTGTAGTAGCAACAGAAGTTGAAGCTACCACTGTTCCAGGAGGTGTTAATGTAATATTAAATCCGGTGATATCGCTGCTTCCGAAAGGATCGGTCACTACCGCACGAGGATAAACTGTTGTACCTGGATTGATTGTTGAACTGATAAGGCTTCCTCCGGGATAAGGGGCATTGTAAATGCCAAAGGAGGAAATATCAATATACGAATCTGTAATCATTTCAATTTTGGAAGGCTTGGTCTGGCTGTCGTAATCAATGGTAAAACTAACTCCCGACTGGTTGTTGGTAACCACCAATGAAATGGCCTCACCTGATGGTACTATAACATCTGAAGGAAGTGTCCCAGTCCAACTTAATAATCCTGTCCCGCTTGTATAGATTGGATTTGTTAAAGTTATAATATTGGTGGAGCCATATTTTATTTCAGCAGTAATATCCGGATTGGCTGGCAGGCCTCCGGATGAGGATGCGGGTTTAATAGAAACTGCGGCCATACAACCATCTTCATAGTCCAGGCTATTGTATTGAAGTGAAACAGATGATGCTCCCGGTTTTGTACTGGAGGCACCGCTTACAAAATCAAATCCGCTGTTGTTCCATAATTCAGTTTGACCGACTGCAGCCGATATCCCTTGTTGAACACCTATATATTCGTCAAATGCTGCTGTTGAATAAACCAACTCGTCTGAAGCTGAGGATATACTACCACTCACAAAATAATCCCCACCATTGGAAATATAGGTTTCCGTTGTTCCGAGAGGGGTGGTTTGGTTAACTCCTGTAAAAGTTGTAGCTGATGCAATTACACCCGATGTTTTGGTGCCCACAGTAATAACTATGTTTGCTGTTGCGCTTGATGGATTTACCAGTTGATAAATATAAGACCTGACTGCAATACTGCTATAAATTGTGGTGACCTGAGTCATTGTAGTGCCGCCAAAAGTCACACCGGTTATAGTGCCAGGAGCCGTTTCATCGCTTACATCTGTATTGCCAACTGATACTGATACTAAGAGCAAACGGTCGGAACCCGTACCGGGCGTGTGGGAAAATGTTAAATTACTCCCTGAAGATATTGAGGCAGAAGATCCACTGGTTGTTGAACCTGCAGCAATTGAACTTGTTCCACCTGAGATGTTTGAAAGATAAATATCTGCATTTATCGTTCCGGCCTTAATCGTAAAGGGACTGCAAAATGCAGGGCTTTGGGTAAAGGTCACATTACCCGGTAAGTTTGAGCCATAAACAATTTCAATATTATCAAAAAAAGCAATATCATTGGAGAAATTCCAGGCTATTCCACTGTTCCCGAACCGTATGGTAGTTTGTGCTGAAATGTAGGGTGATATATCAAAGTTTCCCGTTCCACTGTTTGATGCACCCGTGTATGTAGCTAATTGAACAAATGTGCCACCAGGGGCATCTGAAACCCATACTTCAATATTTTCTTCGAGTCCATTTGTACGCCAATTATAATTGAATTGTGCACAAGTGGCTCCTGTAAGGTTTACACTTCTTTGGATAAAATCATTTTGACCAGCTTGCAAAAAACGAAGCTCGCCGGATACAATTTGCATGGTACCACCTATAGGTGAACCATCGTCGCTAATTTCGCTCCAGGCTGCAGTCCATTCTGTTGAATAGTTATTATAAGAAACAGTAGAAAAATTTTCATGCGATGTATAGGCACTGCATCCGCCTGATTGGGAAATGGCAGTTGTCGAAGCCGTGGTATTATCCGAAGTAGCCACCGGGTCGACCCTATCCAATGCCTGTGATGGGTCGGAGAGGTAGAGTTGTTTGGTTACGGTTGAGCCGAAAGCATTTATTGTTGCAACCACAGCAGTGCGGTTGGCTGTTGTACCACAGACATCGGTAGCATCCACATAATAGGTTGTTGTGGTTGAAATGGATGGTGTTGTAAAGCTGGTACCTGTTCCCAAGGAACTTCCGCCTGTTGATGCAGCGTACCAGTTGATGGTTCCTGATGATGCCGTAGCACCGAGTGTAACTGTTCCGGTTCCAATCCTTGATCCGGGTGTTGTTCCGGTAATGGTTGGAATAGTATTAATAGCAATATCGCTTCCATTGTCGGATCCGGTTGTTATGGGAGTACTACTCACCACACGGATCCTGAAAGCTGTCCCTGATATTCCTGATGGAAGGGTTGCAGAGATCGTCCCTGCATTTGTTGAGGATAATGTTCCAATAGAAGTTGGCGATGCAAAACTTCCGTTTGCATCAGAGAGTTGGGCTGTAAATACATTCCCACTGGTATAAGTTCCGGTAATTGTATAAGGTACACTTACCGACGATCCGGCACAATAGGTTGTTGGTGAAATTGTTCCGGTGGTTATAGTTCCTGCGGATCCAATAACATTTATTGTATAGTCTTCCACTTCGCCATCAAACCCGGTCTCACAAGATGTGGAATAGGCATTGTATTTTGCCGAAACCCTCATCCGGGTACTCCCTAGTGTAGCTCCGGCAGGAACTGTCACACTATAGGGCGATGCACTTGTTGGCCCACTGGTCGTATTAGTGGCACTACCAAGACTGTATTGTTCATCTGCATCCAAAAAATCACCATCCTGGTTCCAGTCTATCCAGACTCTGGCATAAACTATATAATTCCCATCTGTATTCACATTTACAGTCAAATTGTAGGAGCTCCCAATAAGAAGGTTGGTCGACATGGCCGTGTAATCAGTATAAGATGTAGGCTTTCCTGTTGAATTATTAATTGTGTTAAAATTGACTGATGTAATACTCGTTAAATATTCCATATTGCCATACGAAGTGCAATAGGATGCAGTTTGGGCATTCGCCGAAACGGAGATCGCCATAAGTAGCATTGAGACTAAAATGATTGTCCAGATATTTTTCGCCGAAGCCGAAGAGTAAGTATTATTCATAATTCCTATCCTATTATTAAAGGTCATTCCCATTTGGCTCATTTTCAAATAGATTATTGTAATTCAAATACTAATCTTAAGCTATTAAAAAAAACATAATCATGCCATGCCAATGGTCTAATCACCTTGAATCAGCTTACGGTATTTTAGTGGTGAAGTTTCATATTTTCCAGTATGTTATCAGACTATTCCATCAACAGCAAATACAACCTTATGAGCGGAATAATTGATGGGATGGATCAATCAGGAAAATTATGGTCAGGAATTTGAATCGATTAAACCTTCAATTAAGAAAAAAACTCCTGCTTGAATTTTAGTTGAACTTATTCTGAATCTTATTCACTTTTATAATGAGATAGCCACGAATACACGAATGAAAACATTCGTGTATTCGTGGCTATCTCCTAAAGAATACTGTATGGTTTCTGGTGAAGTTGTTTTGTGTTTATCGAAGCTTCAATTCAGCTTCGGCATACTTTTCGGGTTCAACATCATTTGGGGCAGAAAATAGCACATTTAATTTGCCAGAATGGAAATCGATTCCTTCTGTCTGGGTAAGCTCAAACTGAAAATATCTTTTTAGGTTTGGCGTGTAAACTGCTATCCCATTTGCGGCACCAACTTTTGTTACTACTCCTGAGGGCGAAACATGTTCCACAGTAAGATCGCCATACGTGGAGAAATTCCCTGTTCGGTGGAAATTCAAGCTAATTTTGGGAGCGGAGACATCCTCTAAATTAAGGGCCACATCTGTCATGGTGACTTTTGTAGTTGATTCCCCAATCCGGACAATTGCAGGAATGGTTATGCCAAAAACTGGAGTGAGGCGCACAGAAATACCCGAAGTGTCAATATCAGCTTCTTCTTCCCCTAAAGCAACCAGCTTTGGTATTGATCTGAAATAGAAATGAGAACGGTATTCTCCCGGCTCAAGTGTCTTTTCCCTTAACAGTTGTACCTTAACTACTTGTGCCTCATCTGGAGGCAATACTACAGTGCGAGGGTAGTAGCGAATGTTTTTGTTGGCAAATTGCTGACCTTCATCAGGCTCAGTAATCATCTCAAAACTGCCATCCTCGTTCATCCTCATTTGCACCATCGAAATAGCATAAGTAGCGGTATCCTGGCCTATGTTCGCCAGGTTAAGATCAACCGATTTGGAACTTCCATCAAACACAACCCTCCGTGGCGTTACCAAAAGGTTTCCCTGTCCAACTGAATTGAATGGAAATAAATAAATAATAGCGATGAGAGCGAAAAGTGAGGGGAGACAAAATATCCTACCCTTGTAGGTTTTTGAACTTCGACAAAATAATAATCTTCTTGACGACATAATAATTGAGTATTAATGAATAAAAACTAGTTAAAATCAAATGTAACAAAATAAATACCTGTAAAAAGATCACCAGGTCTATTAATATATGGCCCCACATCAACAGAGGCACCAATAAATACTTTCTTGTAGCCATCTTTTGATAACTCAGCGCCTTGAGTCTCTAAAAGGGAAGATTGCCAGTCGCTTACAAATAATATTTTATTCTCCGATAGATTCGTAAGGGAAATAGGGGAGTTGGGTATTGAAATTGAAAATCCTGAATTGCAATCGCTGGAAACATAAAAATTAGCGGCATAATTTATCTTATAGCCCGTTCTACGAGTTCCTTTGACCGGATGATTCTCATGCGGGGTAGTAATGGGTGCTCCATCCCAATTCTGGGCAGGAAAGTACTCTAAATTCATCTTAGATGTTTTTACTGCTGAAAAGTCAGAGACCACCCTTGCAATTATCTTTGAATTTGCACGAGCCTGAAATACGTCTTGTGCTTGTGCTTGCACCCTGTTCATCGAAATGGATGCGATCAGTATAATAATTAATATGGATAGATATCTTTTAATCATTCTTATCTAATTTCTAACAAATCGTCTTTATGCTTATTGAAATGGATTAGACTATGTTAAAATATTTCCGAGAATTACGTATGCATCGTATTTTAGTTACATTCCAATTAATTTTCTTACAATAGGCTTGGTGAAAATACGAATTTTATCAATACCTAAGAATGGATACTTTAACCTGAATAATATTTGCTGTTGAATTGAAATCAAGGCACAATTTTAACTCTTTAGGGGCGAAGTATTTTCATCAGAAAAATTGGGCCAGTCAAATCCTTTTTGTGCCTATTGAACATCAGAAGCCATCGCTCCATTACCCCTTATATTTATTTTCATCACATTTCCTCATTAATTTAGAAACATGAATTGAATGTGTTCGTATAAGGGTGGTGATTCGTAAGACTTACGGATTAGCAATAGTTATCAATTTTTTACAAACTTAAATTAATTTTTTATGATGAAAACTTTAAGTAAAATTTCCGCTCTTGGCATTGTGATGATCCTCTTTGCCACAAGTAGTTTTGCCCAGGTCACGGCTTCGGCATCCTCTTCGGCGACGGTTCTAACACCGATTGCCATAACCAAAACTGTCGATATGAACTTTGGGAACCTTGCCGTTAACGCAACCTCAGGAACTATCGTCCTTACCCCAGCCAGTTCACGGACAAACACAGGGGGTGTCACCTTCCTGAACGGCAATAATGGGACTGTAACTGCCGCATCGTTCACTGTAACAGGACTTGCAGATGCCACCTATTCCATTACTTTGCCTGTTTCGTCAATCGACATTAGCTATGCCGGTAACGATATGAGGGTTGATACTTGGACCAGCGATCCGACTCCAACAGGAACGCTTACAGGGGGAACGCAAACACTCAACGTAGGTGCTACTTTGAATGTCCCGGCCAGCACACCCGCAGGATTGTACACATCAGCTACTCCTTTCGATGTAACTGTAAATTACAATTAGGTCAAGAGACCAATAATGGCGGATAAACTAAAAAAAGTTATCCCTATTAATTCAAACTTCAGGAAAATGGAATGAGCGATCTCATTCCATTTTTTTTGCTTTCCAGAATTTGTTGAAAGTATTTTCATCCCAGAAAATTGACCGTTCACAATTTCATAAAAATATTAATCATCAAAAAACAGCCCCTTACATCTCTATTCGCAAGCTTCATCACAAAGACTTTAAATATTGCAACACAGAGCGTTAACCATGCGTATAAAGAGCTATATTTGCTAAAACAAAAACACAATAGAAATTAATATTTATAAACTTAAAAACAATTATTTATGAAAACTTCAACTAAATTTTCAGCTCTTGCGATTGTGATGATCCTCTTTGCCACGACCACTTTTGCACAGGTCACAGCTTCGGCTTCTGCCTCGGCACAAATCCTTACACCTATTGCGATAACCAATACTGTGGATATGAATTTTGGCAACTTTGCAGTGAACTCCACATCAGGTACAATTGTACTTACCCCGGCCAGTTCGAGAACCCCAACAGGAGGAGTTACCTTCTTAAATGGGAACAATGGTACGGTTACCGCTGCATCTTTCAATGTTACAGGTCTTGCCGATGCAACCTATTCCATTACACTGCCTGCAGGCCCAACAACCATTAGTTACGCCGGAAATGATATGCGGGTTGAAGACTGGACCAGCAATCCTACTCCAACCGGAACACTTACAGGAGGTACACAAACTCTCAACGTTGGTGCAACCTTGAAAGTCCCCGCAAGCTCACCCGCAGGGTTGTACACTTCAGCTGTTCCTTTCGAGGTAACCGTAAATTATAACTAGAAACAATAAAACCGGACAAACTAAGGGAGACGGAAATCGCTTTTAGTTCATCCAACAAGAATTGATACAATGGAATGGGCCTGGCTCATTCCATTTTTTTTGTGCAAAAACGAAAACATCACTTTATAAGTTTATAGCACGCTTTTAAAAAGTCTGTAAGGCCAATTAACAACCATTACCTTCGGGTGTACTGCAAAATCCCCTTGTTTTTTAGTAAAAACATAGTTTCGAGATCTGGGATATCCACTCTTGCCAAGAAGTTTCGCCGGGAACCAGAGGAGTGGTTTTGATTCATTGTGCTCCTCCGGCAACAATTCACTTTCGTCAATTATCCCAGCCCTGTCAGGCTGGGATAATGATTCCGCCACGTTGTGGCTACTAAAACCCTAAAACCAAGGGACAGCCCCAAAGGGGTGTTATCATTAGCCCAGGGTGTATTTTTTTGACATAGTCAAAAAAATAGCCCTGGAACACCTAAGGCATCAGATAGTCAAGCCCCAACGGGGCAGAATCATATTTTTCCAAGGCAATCAATGTGGGAATTTATTCCGTTTAATAATAGCGTACTTATTCATTTCCCTTTCTGAGCTTCTCTATTCGCGCGATAAACTTTTGAACTGATACGTACTACTTTTAATCTTTCCCCCTGGAAATTTTTCCTAATCCCAGAAACCTTAGCACGATTTCAGTAAATTTTCAAAACATTTTCATCAACAAAAATTGAACGTTCACAATTTTACGGAATTTTTTATCCTCAAAATACATCCCTTTACACCTCATTCTTTTGCCTTCATCACAATGACTTTAAATATTGCAACACAGAGCGTTAACC
>JAIOYV010000155.1 GCA_021740905.1 Bacteroidales bacterium | reverse complement strand
AGCCAGTGCACATCAATTTAACCTTGAAGGCCCTTCAAATAGATAATTTTTTTTAGTATAATTGTTAGTGAAATTAACCAGTGGTGTCGTTGTACATTTTGCCCCGGAATCATTGTACATTTTGTCCGGAATACTCATTCGGAGATAGCATACTCAACATAGAATATATCTGTAACTATTTTTTTTGCCAGTATGTCAAAATCGTATTTCTCCAACAAAAAGGTCTCAATGAGTTTCCGATTGTCAGGGTATTGCATGAAACTTTTTAAGTCTTTCAAAACAGAAGCGTAGAGGTCAGAATGAATATTACAACATTCTGGAAAACTCTTATCAGCATGAAAAACAACACCTTCTTCGTGCAGTTTAAAGCCTTCTGCTGGCTCATTGTCAAAGGGATCAATTATTAGTTGGTTTGATTTCATAAGGTATATTGTTTGAATATATTATGTAAATATTTTATTGTGAGATCAAAAAAAAATGCAAATGCAAAACGATTATGCTACTTATAAATATTCGCCACTATTAGCACTTCCATTTCTTTGGGTGCGAATAATTCTGCCCCTTGATTTGCCTTTGCCCTATTGTGTGATTGATCGGCAAAAGTAGATATAGTTTTCGATAGAGAACTATTGATTAGTGTTCCATTTCTGAAAAGGCTATGGAAAACTGAAGTTGATATTTATGGTTGGAACTTAATCTGGGATAGTATATTTCTACCTATCTTTAAACCCTTCAACAATGACAATAAGAGTACATGGCAAAAAAGAACAACAACACCGAAGAACCTCTCGAAAAACAGCTCTGGAAAACGGCTGACAAGCTCCGCAAGAACATTGATGCGGCAGAGTATAAGCACATTGTGCTGGGCTTGATATTCCTGAAATACATTTCCGATGCCTTCGAGGAACTCTATGCCCGGCTGAAAGCTGACGAAGTAAACGGGGCAGACCCGGAGGACAAGGACGAATACAAAGCCGAGAATGTATTTTTCGTGCCACAGGATGCCCGATGGAACTATCTGCAATCGAAAGCCCGGCAACCCGAAATCGGGAAGTTTGTGGACGAGGCAATGGATGCCATCGAAAATGAAAACCCCTCGTTGAAGGGGGTGCTGCCAAAGGTTTTTGCCCGGCAAAATTTAGACCCCACGAGTTTGGGCGAACTCATCGACCTGGTGGGGAATATTGCCCTGGGCGATGCCAAAGCCCGCAGTGCCGATGTGCTGGGGCATGTGTTTGAATATTTCCTCGGCGAGTTTGCCCTGGCCGAAGGCAAAAAGGGCGGACAGTTCTACACGCCACGCTCTGTGGTCGAATTGCTGGTCGAAATGTTGGAACCCTACAAAGGCCGGGTGTTCGATCCCTGCTGTGGTTCGGGCGGTATGTTTGTACACTCCGAAAAGTTTGTGACCGAACACCAGGGCAGGGTACACGACATTTCCATTTACGGGCAGGAAAGCAACCAAACTACCTGGCGCCTGGCCAAAATGAACCTGGCCATACGGGGGATCGACAGCTCGCAGGTAAAGTGGAACAACGAAGGCTCGTTCCTGAACGATGCCCATAAAGACCTGAAATCGGATTACATCATTGCCAATCCGCCCTTTAACGTAAGCGACTGGAGTGGCGATTTGCTCCGAACCGACGGACGCTGGCAATTCGGTGTGCCGCCCACCGGAAACGCCAACTTTGCCTGGTTGCAGCACTTTATTTTCCACCTCAACCCAAGCGGACAAGCGGGGGTGGTTTTATCGAAGGGTGCGCTCACATCCAAAACATCGGGCGAGGGGGAAATCCGAAAAAACCTGGTGGAGGCGGGACTTATCGACTGCATTGTGAACCTTCCGGCCAAGCTGTTTTTAAATACCCAAATCCCGGCGGCTTTGTGGTTTATGAGCCGCAACCGCAACAACGGCAGGTTTCGCAACCGCAGCCACGAAATCCTGTTTATTGATGCCCGCAACCTGGGCCATTTGATAAATCGCCGTACCCGTGAGCTATCGCCCGAAGATATTGGGCAGATTGCAGGCACTTACCACAACTGGCGCAACCCGGATGGCAATTACGAAGACATAGCAGGCTTCTGTTCCTCCACGCCCATCACCAAAGTAAAAGAACTCGATTATGTGCTTACTCCAGGACGCTATGTAGGACTGCCCGACGATGAAGATGATTTCGATTTCAACGAACGATTCACCGCTTTGAAGGCAGAACTCGAAGCCCAAATTCAGGAAGAAGCTATTCTGAATAAGCAGATTACAGAGAATTTAATGAGAATAGTACTGACGGAAGAAAAGTAAAATAAGATTTCCTTTATTTTACTTTTGAGGCTGAAAGTAAAATAGTAACTTTTTTATTTTACCTTTAGCACAAAGAATGATTGAAACCATTGATTTCATTTAGAAACTAAGCAATGGTTGAGCACCCCACTAAAACTGGTAAAACATGCGTACTGAATTACAATTGCAAAAAGACTTGCTTTCTCCGCCCGGTGATACCATCCAGGAGACCATCGACACAATTGGGATGTCGCAGGCACAATTGGCCGACCGTATTGGGTGGACAAAAGAAAGGCTGAATGAATTGATAAAGGGCAAAATACCACTCACAGTGGAAACAGCACATATCCTTGAAGAAGCATTAGGTATCCCTGCAAGTTTCTGGGTGGAGCGCGAAAAGGAGTATCAAATATCATACGGCATGGAGTACAAAAAATCCATCTAAGGTCACATATTGTGACCTTAAAGAAAAAATAATAATCACATGAAAAAGGATGTACTGAAAAGTAGACAAAATACTGAAAACCTGGCTAAAATTATGTTGAAAGATGAATAGTGAAAATTCGTTAATCCTATTGAAAAATATTCAAGACCTCATTTTTAATATTCGGGGTGTACAAGTGATGATGGATAGCGATTTAGCTGAAATTTATGGGGTTGAACTTAAAAGGCTGAACGAACAGGTAAAAAGAAACATGGAAAGATTTCCTGCCAGCTTCAGGTTTCAGTTAAATGAAGATGAAATGGATATTCTGAGGTCGCAAATTGCGACCTCAAAAAAGAGTGATCCAAACTTGAAGTCGCAAATTGCGACCTCAAGTGCGCATGGTGGCCGAAGATATTTGCCTTTTCAAAAATGAACAGCGAAGCATTTAACTTACTTCAAGAACTAAAACTAAACAGACCATGACGAAACCCGACAAAAGCACATTCCACTTTACGGTGGGCGAACTGATCGAAACCCTGCTCACCTTCCCGCCCGATACGCCCGTAGTGGTGAGTGGCTACGAAAGCGGCTACGAAAATTTCTACCCGCCCACCATAGCCCGCCTGGCCCACCACCCCGACAACATGTATTGGGACGGCCAGTTTCAACGAGCCGAAAAACCCGATGAAAACAGCTTTGAAGCGCTTGTTCTTGAAAGGGAGGTAAGACATGACTGAGTGGAAGGAATATAATAAACTTGAAATACCAGGTAAAATGCTAATACCCGGATTTTCAATCTATTTATTGCAGATTAACTATTTGAACGAAGTTTATTTTTACATTGGAATGACTGGTGACCCTTTCTATCCTTCTGCAAGAGCAGCTTTTCACAGAATATCAGGTCACCTCGAGTTATCCGACATCTCGACACAAAATCAGTTAATGGCTTCATTACGGGACAGAAACCTGTATGAAAGTAATCTTGACGATATTTCAATTACAATGCATCATTTTCCTATTAATGGTTTTGAAAAATGGACACTTACATCTGGGATGAAACCAGTTGAAATTAAAGAACATATAAAGAGTAAAGATTATAAAAATTATAAAAAAAGGCAAGCTGAAGTTGAGAACCTTGAATGTGTACTGATTTATAATTTGAAAGAAAAAATTGGGGATAAACTATTGAATAAGACCAATGGTAAGAAAGGTAAATTTTCTTATGAATTTATACATCTGGTGATGGAATTGAATGAAATTATTTCCGCTAACCTTATAAAAATTAATATCAATGAGTAGTCAAACCTCTTTAATAGGAAGCTGTCCCTCACATTGGGGAGTAGTTAAATTTAGTACAGTTGCTGAATTAAAGCATGGGTACCAGTTTAGAACAACTGACTTTACTGACCAAGGAATTAAAGTTTTAAAAATCACTCAAATTAAAGATAATGGTAGCATTGATATATCATCTTGTAGTTACATTGACTCCAAAAGATTAGAATCTTTTGAAAAAAATATTGTCAAAAATGGAGATATACTGATGGCACTCTCAGGTGCGACTATTGGGAAAATAGGTAGATATAAATCAGAGGAGACAGTATTGCAAAACTACCGTGTTGGAAATTTTATTCCTCTCAATGAAGAAGTCTTGGACAAAGATTACTTCTATCATTTCTTAACAACAGAAAACACATATTATCAAATTCTTGCGAACCAAAATCAATCCGCTCAAGAAAATGTTGGTAAAGAAGACATTAATAAGATGTTAGTTTTTCTCCCCCCACTCCCCGAACAACACGCCATCGCCTCCATCCTTTCCAGTTTAGATGATAAAATAGACCTGCTGCACCGCCAAAATGCCACCTTAGAAGCATTGGCCGAAACACTTTTTAGGCAGTGGTTCGTGGAGGAAGCGAAGGAGGAATCAAATGATCAGATATTGTTAGGTGAGGTGATTGAAAGTATCTCATTTACACACAAGCTCTCAGAGCCAGATATTGTCTTTTTAAATACTTCGGATATTTATTTAGGCCATGTTTTAACACAAAAAATATCAGACATTAAAACACTGCCAGGCCAAGCTAAAAAATCAATCCAAAAAAATGACATTTTATTTAGTGAGATAAGACCAGCAAATGGAAGATGGGCTTATATTGATTTCGATGCTAATAATTATGTTGTGTCAACCAAATTAATGGTATTGCGCTCAAAAGGAATACTCAGTCAAGCATTTGTCTATTTTTATTTAACTAATAAGGAGACTGTTACCTGGCTTCAGGTACTTGCTGAATCCAGGTCCGGTACATTTCCCCAAATTACTTTTGACCAATTAAAAGACTTGAAAATAAATATACCTTCACAAGGTATTTTAGATAGTGCTATTCATATTTGTGAATCAATCTTAAATAAAATGAAATCTAACCAAACCCAAATCCGTACCCTCACAGCCCTTCGGGATACATTATTGCCGAAGTTGATGAGTGGGGAGGTGAGGGTAAAAATGTAGGAACAGGATTTAAAGATTACAGGATGAACAAGATAGAAACCGATAATGAAAATTCAATTAATGCGCTGACCCATAAAATTATTGGCTGTGCAATGGAGGTGCATAAACAATTGGGCAATGGGTTTCAGGAGGTCATAT
>JAIOYV010000074.1 GCA_021740905.1 Bacteroidales bacterium | reverse complement strand
AAACAGTTGGCTATGAATTTTAATTCGTCTTAATTTTATCAAAGCATGATATTTCGTTTTTTTTGAAATATTACGCCTGCAAATCAGTACTTTAACTCATGGAAATCAAGATTTTCAAAAACTACCGGACAGCTATGAGGATTGTAGAAAATGTCTTAGATTTGAAATTCAAAATTGTTATTCAGAAAATTTAAACCGTAACTATGAAACAGATTTCAAAATGGATGATCCCTTTTTTGTTCGCTTTCATTTCTTGTGAACAAAACCCAACAACTGATAAGGAGCACTATAAAAGTGAAATCCTTCAAACCGAAAAAGAATTTTCTGAAATGGCGCAAAAAGATGGCATTGCCCAAGCATTTCTTTTTTACGCTGCCGACGATGCCGTGCTGATGCGCAACAATAAATTGGTTTTGGGAAAACCTGCCATTCGGTTACGATTCGAAGGTCAAAGCACGGATGGGATAAGCCTGACATGGACACCCGATTTTGTGGATGTGGCTGCATCGGGCGATTTAGGCTATACGTATGGACAATACGCCTATTCAACAACCGATTCCCTTGGCAATGTGAAGGTTGACAAAGGCATATTTCATACCGTTTGGAAAAGACAGAAAGATGGTAAATGGCGTTTTGTTTGGGACTGATGTATAGTCTTAATTGTGAAATAAATAAACCTTTCGGATTGAAATATCGTATGTCTTTCATAATCTTTTTACTTAATTCGTCTTAGCTCTTTGTTATCGAAAAATGGAATTCTTATCTTGGCAACATAATAGAAATTGAAAAAACACTAAAATCATGGAACATAAAATCTGGTTCGATGATGGGCAACAAGTTGTTCATCAGCAAATAATAGGAGAATTTACGACTGAAGAAACCCGATACTTTGGTAAAAAGTATATTGAGTTGCTGGATGGCAAACCCTATCGGCAGTTGATTGTTGATTTGCGCGATGCAGGTAAAATGGAAAGCCGCGAAACCCGCTCGGTTACGAATGAAATGCTCAACCAGGCAGGTTTTACAGAGGTTGTTTTTGTGGGTGCCAATGCCGCCACAAGGATGATTGCAAAGGTTTTAATGAAACTGGGTTCGTTAAAGGCAGAGTCGGATTTCTTTGGAAATTTAGAAGATGCAATTAAATGGATTGAAAAAAGGAGAAAATAAGAATGAGTGAACCGAGAAATGTAAAAAACCTGAAAGACCGGATTAACCGGATCGAGGATATTTTGGCCTCTGTGGCCGCCGGTGATATGGATGCACGTATCGAAACCGAAATAGAGGACGATCTAAGTGGCATCGAAGCCGCCATCGACTTGTTGATCGATGACCTGACCGATGAACTGCGCCAGCGCGAAAAGATGCAAAAAGAATTGGAAACCAAACTAAAGGAAATTCAGGAGCAACAAAGAACCATCGTGCAGCAACAAGAAGATTTGCTCGAATTGTCAAGCCCTGTCTCAAAAGTGTGGGACAATATTTTGATCCTCCCTGTAATTGGCACCCTCGATAGTCAGCGCACCCAGATAATGATGGAAAACCTGTTGCAAAAAATTGTTGATACAGGTTGTACTATTTCCATTCTCGATATAACCGGAGTCCCAACAGTGGATACTCAGGTGGCCAACCATTTATTGAAAACGGTCACCTCCGCCCGCTTGCTTGGAGCCGAATGTATCATATCGGGTATCAGCCCGGCCATCGCACAGACCATTGTTCACCTGGGCATCGACCTTTCGACAATCCGCACGAAAGCTACTTTGCAAGATGCCATGATCTATGCCATGAAACAAAACAAACGCAGTGACGAAATGAAGGTGTTAAGTAGAAATGCACTGTCTGACGAAAAAGAAGATTAGAAAACAATGGACTTACACGAAAAAAGAATTCCTATAATCAAAATCCGCGATTTCTTAATCGTCTCTATCCAGGTGGATATGCACGATAAACTGGCCATTCAGTTGCAGTCGCAAATTCTCGAAGAAATCGGAAGAACAGGGGCGAAAGGGGTGCTGATCGATATTTCGGTGCTCGAAATGGTCGATTCTTTCATTGGTCGTATGCTTTCGGGCATGGCCTCAATGGCCTCCATTATGGATGCTGCCGTTGTGATTGTTGGGATGCAACCTGCAGTGGCCATTACATTGGTAGAGTTAGGTCTCGAAATGCCCGGGGTCGATACGGCCCTTAATATGGAAAAAGGAATGGAAATGCTTGAAAAAAGGCTCAAAGACCTGGAGCATAATTTCTTTTAATAATTGAATTGATGCTTGAACTTGCTCCTGACCGAAATTTCGAATTGCTTGGCGAATATGCTATTGAAACCGAGTACGACATAGTTATGGCAAGGCAAACCGTGCGGCAATTTGCTAAAAAGGCAGGCATGGGCATTGTCGATCAAACCCGTATCACCACTGCCGTTAGCGAGTTGTTTCGAAATATGTACAATTATGCAGGGGGAGGAAAAGTATTGATTGAGCGCGGTGATGTGGAAAGCCACGATGCCCTGATCATAACATGCATCGATCACGGGCCAGGCATTGAAAACCTGGAACTGGCCATGAGCGATGGATACACATCGGGAATGGGCATGGGCTATGGCTTGCCGGGTACAAAACGCCTGGTCGACCGGTTTGAAATTCAATCGAAAATAAATGAGGGTACTACGGTGCGGATAATGAAATGGAAATAAAACGAGAAAATATCCTAAGCCTGCAAATCGACAACGAATCCGATGTCGGTGTATGCCGCCGTAAAGCTGTTAGCCTTGCCTCTCAAATGGGTTTCGATGAAGTGAAAACCGGTGAAGTGGCCATCATGGTCACTGAATTGGTCACCAATGTAATCAATCATGGTGGAGGCAAAGGGAAAGTGGTGATCTGCCAGTTTCGTGATGCCCAAAACCACAAGGCTATAGAAATATGGTGTTGCGATTCGGGCAATGGTATCTCCGATTTCCAGAAGTCAATTAAAGATGGGGTCAGCAGAAAAGATTCGCTTGGTATCGGGATGGGGACAATTCGTCGTTTTTCGGATGAAATGGAAATCAACCCGGTTTATGATTCGGAGTTCAGAGATACTTTTTTTTCGGGCGAACCCCGGTATAAACATTGTATCCGAACCCTCAAATATGTGCCTAACAAACATAGGATAACAACAAACAATAAGCTTGAAATTGGTGCTGTTTCAATTTGTAAACCGGGCGAAACCTTCAATGGCGATAGCTATGTAGTAAGTCATATTAATTCGAATGTAAGTGTTGCATCAGTAATTGATGGTCTTGGGCATGGCCGGGAGGCGAATCTTGCCTCGCAATTGGCACGCGAACAAATAATCCTAAAATCAGAACTTCCTCTCGATGCACTAATGCAGCATGTTCACAATTCGCTTCGTGGTTCGCGAGGATCTACCATAGGATTGATACGCCTTGACACCGAAACCCGTAAGATTGCCTTTACTGGTATTGGCAATATCGAAAGCTTTTTAATTTCCGAAGAAGGCAAACAAAACCTTCTCTCCTTTGGGGGTATTATGGGGCACAATATGCGGACCCCTCGTGTTTTTGAATACGATTTCAACCCGGGCGATTCTATCTGCATGTATTCTGATGGGATTACTACACGGTGGAAATTTGAAGATATAGATTGGACTGAACATCCCCAGAAAATTGCAGAGACTATTATTAATAAATATTCGCGACTGAATGACGATGCTACCGTTCTTATCATCCGCTACACTGCATAAAGTAGGCGAAATCCAGGTGCAGTTCGAGTCGGATGTGGTCCGATCGCGCAACCTTGGATCCTTGCTGGCGCGTGAATTGCAGTTCGACAAAACCACCTGCATTAGGATTGGTACGGCAATTTCGGAATTGTCGCGGAATATTATCGAACATGCACAAGGCGGCAAAGTCGTTTTCTCTATTGCTACCAGAAAGGGGGCTTCCGATGGGGTTGTCATAGTTTTTTCAGATAAAGGAAAGGGCATAAGCGACCTCGATTTAATCCAATCGGGCAAGTATCATTCAAAAACAGGTATGGGGGTTGGCCTAAGCGGTTCGCAACGCTTGATGGACGATTTCGATATTCATTCAAAAATAGGGAAAGGCACCACCATCACCGCCGCCAAATGGCTTCCCCGGTTTTCTTCATCTCTTGAAAAGCACCGCTTAACTGAAATCCAGACAGCCTTTCAAAAAACAATCGAGCGTGGCGATGCCAGCATGGTCGATACCATCAATTCGCAAAACAACGAACTTTTATTTTTGCTGAAACAGTTGCAGGAACGCAACAGCCAGATCGAGGCTATTAACCACGAACTTGAAGAAACCAATCGGGGGGTAGTTGCTTTGAATCGCGAATTGGAAGACAAAGCGACGGCCATCGAAAAAGCCAAGCTCGAAGCCGAGCAGGCCAATCGTGCCAAAAGTGAATTCCTGGCCAACATGAGTCACGAAATCCGCACCCCTATGAACGGAATACTTGGGATGTTGGAACTCGTGCTGCCCACCGATTTGAATTCAGAGCAATACCAGTTCCTGAAAATGGCCAAGGACAGTGCCGATGTCCTGCTTAGCCTCATCAACGATATTCTCGATTTCTCCAAAATTGAAGCAGGTCAACTGGAATTGGAGGCGATAGATTTCAATATGTACGAAATTGTAGAAAGCGTTTCCGATGTGGTGATTCAAAAAGTGGAGGACAAAGGGCTTGAGTTAAATGTATTGATCAAGAATGAGGTCCCAAGATTTCTAATAGGTGACCCAGTAAGGTTGCGCCAGGTGATTATCAACCTGGTTAGCAATGCCCTGAAATTTACCGATAAGGGAGAAGTAAATATTACGGTTTATAATAATTCCTCCCACATTCCCAAAAGCCATCCTTTGGAAGAGGACGAACTGGAATTCCTAATATCTGTTCAGGACACAGGCATTGGAATTCCTGAAGAACGACAGCAAGCTATCTTCGAGAGCTTTTCGCAAGCTGATACTTCCACGACCCGAAAATATGGTGGTACCGGCCTGGGACTGACCATTTGCAAAAACCTGGTAGGTTTAATGAAGGGTGAAATATGGGTAAAAAGCACAGTAGGCGAAGGAAGTACATTCTTTTTCACTGCTCGTTTCAAAAGGTCGGAAAAAAATAATGATGTTAGGTTAAAAATCCCTGATAAGATACATGGCCTGAAAGTGCTTGCTGTTGATGATAATAAAACCAACCGGATAATCTTACAGGAAACCCTCAAAAGTTTTGGTTTTGTAGCCGATATTTTTGAAACTGCCATAGAGGCATTGCAGTCATTCCAGGCAGGATCGAAAGAAAAATATGACATTATTATTACCGATTTTCAAATGCCGGTGATGAGCGGGTTTGATTTGCTGAAGGCCGTAAGGGAAAAAAGCCAGATACCAGCCATAGTATTGACATCGGTTGGGGCCTGGGGCGAAAAAAATGTGTTTAAAGAACTCGGCAACATTGCTTATCTGACCAAACCTGTTAAACAGTCGGTGCTGTTCGACAACATAGTGGAATTGATGGGGGCGACAGAATCTTCGGATGAAAAAGTGGAGGAGAAAAAGGAACTTTCCAATGTGTTGCGCTTGCAATCGCTGCCCGATACAACACGGATTTTGCTTGCCGAGGATAATTACATCAACCAGCGCGTAGCAACAGCCCTGTTGAAAAAAACAGATATTTCAGTAGATGTGGCGGGCGATGGGGCCGAGGCGGTTCAGGCCATGCAGGATAAAGAATACACCCTTGTATTGATGGATGTGCAAATGCCCAAAATGGATGGGCTTACGGCTACCCGTTATATCCGCGAAACGTTAAAGATGGCTAAGATACCAATAGTAGCCATGACAGCCAATGCCATGAAAGGCGACCGTGAAAAATGCCTTGATGCCGGGATGAACGATTATCTGTCGAAGCCCATCAAACCCGATGAACTTTTTTCGATCCTTGAATATTGGTTGCTGGATGAAGGGCAGATATGAGCGGATTAGCCCAAACAATTTTAAAGACTACAATAGGTTTATTTCCTTCCCAAAAGTCGTTTAAGCTCTGCAATTTCTTTGTCTTTCTCTGAAAGCATATTGTCTTTCTCCGAAAGCATACTATCTTTCTGTGAAAGCATACTGTCTTTCTCTAAAAGCATACTGTCTTTCTCTGAAAGCATACTATCCTTCTCAAAAAGTTTACTGTCTTTTTCAGATAGAAGGGCTTTGTTTTTAGCAAGTGATTCGGCCAGGCTTTCTATCTCCCGTTCCTTTTCTTCCAGTTCCGCCAGTATTTCATCTTCAATTTCCATCGTCATTTGTACTTCTTCGTCAACCATTGCTTTCTGGAGTTTACGGATAATATCACTAAATTTATCAGGGTAGTCTTTCTCGTTTATATTTAAAATATGGTCGCTTTCTTTAAGGCTTTGGTCAAAAACACTTAAAAGCTTTTCTAATTCGTTTCTGCGATTGTCCTTTAAATAAGGGATTTGTATGACAAAGCTATTATGTGTAAGGCTTTCGATGAATTCCTCTTTCGTAACTAAATTTTCGCCGGTGGCCAGATCGATATACGTCCTGTTAACTTTAATGACTGGGGCATTGATGAAATCTAATTTGTGGCCCAGAAAATATATGGTCACAATGGGGATTGCCGACTTTCTTTTTTTTGTTTCAACGTCTACAATGTTTTTTGCCGATTGATATTGTTGTCCCAGGTATCGCCTGAAACGCATAATATCGGTCGGGAATTTTGCTTTTTGGATTTCAATCAAAACCTGCCGGTAGTGGCCATCCGGAGTTTTTATTTTGGCAGCAAAGTCTAATCTGTAAACCGTAAAGGATGCCTTCGCTTTATCAGGCTTTTTTGTAGGCCTATCAACTTTTACACTTTGCTCCTGCGGTTGAAATTCCAGGGATTCGATTTCTTCGCCAATAATTTTCGAAATCATCAATTTAGCGACGCGGTTGTCGTCCATCAGGTATTTAAAGACTACATCGTATATAGGATTGGCTATTCGCATTTTAACTATATTTTATGCAAATATAAGTATATTTTTTCGTTGATACTGAGGGCCACCAAAGTAAGGCCTGGGCGCGGATTATTTATCAGTACCTATGTAATTTCAATTCTTGAAAATTAGTGGTAGTGTAATTTTGATTAGCCACCCACAGCGTAGCTATACATTGACCTGCACAACGAATTACTCCCTATTGCTTGAAAATTAACGAACTAATATAATCTCAAAGGATTAAGTAAGAAAGAAAAATATCCGGTTACAAATTTAGTCGAAATATTTTTTCTTAAACCTAAAAGCTACATTTACAAGCGCTATCATCACAGGGACTTCAACCAGGGGGCCTATTACGGCTGCAAACGCCTCACCTGAGTTCATTCCGAAAATAGCAATGGCTACCGCAATGGCCAGCTCAAAATTGTTACTCGCTGCGGTAAATGCCAGGGTTGTGGATTGCTCGTAATTGGCCCCTATCTTTTTACTCATAAAGAATGAAAGGACGAACATGACGATGAAATAAATGAGCAATGGAATGGCAATCAAAACCACATCCAAAGGTATTTTTATAATGAATTCGCCTTTTAACGAGAACATTACAACAATGGTAAACAGCAAGGCTATTAGGGTGATGGGGCTAATTTTCGGGATAAACTTCTGATGGTACCACTCCTTGCTTTTTATCCGGATCAGGATAAAACGGGTAAGGAAACCGGCAATAAAAGGTATCCCCAGATAGATAAATACACTCTCGGCAATCTGGGCTATGGTGATGTTTTCAACCGCATTGTTGGTGGGTATCCCAAACCAGCCGGGCAACACAGCGATAAAAAAATAGGCATACACCGAAAAAAACAGCACCTGAAAAATGGAATTGAAGGCCACCAATCCTGCGGCATATTGCGTGTCGCCTTTGGCCAGGTCGTTCCACACAATTACCATGGCGATGCAACGGGCCAGGCCAATCATGATGATACCGTACATATAAGGCAGGTTGGCGTTGTTTTCGCCGGGGAACAATTTGAAAAACAGGATGGCCAGGGCAAACATCAGCACCGGGCCAATTACCCAGTTTTGTACTAAGGACAGGGAAAGTACCTTATAGTTTTTAAATACATCGCCTAGTTCATCGTACTTCACTTTGGCTAGTGGAGGATACATCATCAGGATCAAACCAATGGCTATCGGGATATTGGTGGTGCTTTCGGGGGTCGGTTTCAACGATTCCCAAAATTCTGCAATGGCAGGAAAAAAATATCCCGACAATACCCCAACCGCCATAGCAAGGAAAATCCACAGGGTAAGGTAGCGATCTAAAAATTTAAGTCTCGGCTTTGATGGCATGGCATTACTTTTTAATTTGTTCAACATAAAATTTATAAAAAGCTTTTTTGATCTCGTCGCGTACCCTGATAAACTCGCCCCAGATAAACTCCTCTGAGCCTGTCGCATGAGAGGGGTCGTCGAAACCAATGTGCAGGCGGTGTTTTACTTTGCCCAAAAAAGCAGGACAAGCCTCGTTCGCCCCGCCGCAAACGGTAATCACATAATCCCATTCCTGGTCCAGGTACAAGTCAACCGAATCGGAAGTATGGTGGCTGATATCGATGCCAATTTCTTTCATGGCCTGCACAGCCTTACTATTTAATTTTCCGGATGCTTCGGTGCCAGCCGAGCAAACCGTGATATTTTTGTCTAACGACTGCAGGAACCCATGTGCCATCTGGCTACGGCAACTGTTTCCTGTACAGAGAATTAAGATTTTCATAGAGATTAATATTTAATGTGTTAGTTGAAATATTTCTTCATATTTACTCTGGTTATTGGTTTTAATTTGGCCATTTTCAAGGCTTATGGTGATATTGCCAAAAGAGGCAGCAATCGGGCTGTGGGTCACCATAATTACGGTAGTATTGTGATTTTCGTTAATGACTTTTAGTATCCCGAGAATTTCTTCTGAAAGGCCTGGGTCGAGGTTCCCGGTCGGTTCATCGGCAAGAAGCAAATCAGGGCTGTTTGCCAATGCACGGGCAATGGCCACACGTTGTTGCTGGCCTGCCGACAATTCTTTGGGATAATGATTAATCCGGTCGTTTAATCCTACCCAATCGAGCAATTCAATGGCTTGTTTTCTGGCCTCTGCCTTATTTTTGTTCCTCACATTTAGTGCGATCATAATGTTTTCAACAGCAGTAAGGTATGAGATTAGTGCAAAACTCTGCATTACAAACCCAACATGATTGCTTCTAAAATTTGCCATCACATCATCTTTCTGCATGTTTAATGCTTTCCCGTTGTAAACCATAGTACCAGAGCTTGGGTGCAACAGGCCACCTAAAATCAACAAAAGAGTTGTCTTGCCCGAACCGGATGCGCCGGTTACTGTTACAAACGAACCTTTTGGGATATCGAACGACAAGTTGTTAATTGCATGAACAGCCCCATCATTATGAGGATATATTTTGGTGAGATTTCTTGTTTTAATCAGCATATTATTCCTCCTGCATGTTTGAAAAGGGTTCTATTTTTCCAGCCATATAAGCAGGGATAACTGTACCTATAATTGAAACCGAAACAGAAATTACAACCGATACGAGAATCAATGTATAAATTGGGGCTACTTCGATTCCTGCAAATTGAGGCCCTAGCCAGATAGCGCCAAAAGTCCCTAAAATATATCCGGCAATCCCTCCCAGAAAACCTATGATGATACCTTTTAAAACCAAGATAAAATACACATGCCGTTTATGAT
The DNA here is from genome assembly GCA_021740905.1 of Bacteroidales bacterium. GTDB lineage: Bacteria > Bacteroidota > Bacteroidia > Bacteroidales > M50B96 > JAIOYV01. Next base: position 24,840 of record JAIOYV010000074.1, on the reverse strand, counting down.
ATCCAATCATACGGAGAATTCCAATTTCTTTCCGGCGTTCGTTCACATTTGCCCAGATGTAATTGCCAATAGATATGCCCCCCACGAACAGAATAATAATGAGAAATACGAATGATATTTTATTCATCATTTTATTGGTTTCTATTTGGGTAGATACAATTTGGCCAATGGTAGTGATACGGGTATCGGGCAATACATTCCGGAGTTTACCTAAAAGACCATCGGAAATTTCGGAGCAACAACCCATGATTTCAATGGCGCTGATTTGTTCGCCTGTGCCTAAAAGTTCCTGAACGGTGTGCAGGTTGGCAAACACGCGGTCATCATCGACTGTGCCGGTTTCGGGCAACACATTTACAACCGTAAAGTCCTTGCCTTCAATGTTCAGCTTATCTTTCTCTTTTAAATTGAGCCTTTGGGCAATCACCGAACCGATAAAACAATCTGCTTCGGCAAGGCTATCAATTCCTTTTCGTTGCAGCCTTTCATCTAAATATTTAGCTGGTTCCGCCCCTGGCTTTGGGGCGCAACTTGCTGCTATCTTATCTGCAAATAAACCACCTTGTTGCCAAATAGGTTTTGAGGCGATTTCACTTTTGGGCAGGATTCCGGTCAATACAATGCTTTCATTGCCAATTTTTAACCTCCGTGTTAGCTTTGGCGATAAATTATCGACACCAGGCAAAGAGGAAGTCACAATTCTTTCCACATAACTTTCAGGAAAAGTGGGTGCATCAATATCTGCCGAATAATAATTGTCGACACTTGCAGCCTGGGGCAATACCATGATATTTGCCCCTAAATTGTCGAGGTTTACAGCTACTGCTTTTTCAGAAACAACTGAGAAAGAACGAATACCTACGATTACCCCGATACCCAAAGTTATAGCGAGCAAGCCAGAAACAAGCTGTGACTTTCGGTGCCATAGCTCAATCAATACCAATTTAAACAAGTTCATCGGGCTGATTTATTTTTTTGTGGGGCCGCAACTTTTTCCGCTCCCGGGAGGGCAACAGCCACCGCTTGCAATTTTAGTGGCAGTAGCAACTAAAGTCGCAGAGTTGACTTCGCCGCTAAAATTTCCAGTAACCTGTCCTTTCGAGTTCACGACATACGTTTGAGGCTCAGTGCTTTGCTGATTAATTTTAAGTTCTGCCATAAATATTTTTTCAGCAGGGTCATCTAGATCAATTTCAATTACTTTGGCTTTTTTCTCCATTTCGAAGCAAGCTTGTTCACATGTATTGACCAAGTTGCTTTTCTTGTCCATATTTTTACTGCTCGCCACTATAAAAACTGATTTCCCTTCATTAATTACTTTCAAAACTTCAGACTTTTTTGGGGAAGGGATAGCACTTACAAGTAACTCGGCTGTTGCTTGTTGTGCAGTATAGCCGCCAGACACAACACCATTTGAGGAAATTACCAGGACTAAAGGCATGGGAGCGCTGGCCAATTGGTATTTGGAAACTAAATCAGCATTGGCCTGCTCGTCCCTATCCATTTTGATAACTTCGACATTTTTTACTTTTGCTTTGGCCTCGTTGGCCTTTTTAATTAATGCATCGGTATCTTGTGCATATTTATCCGTAACTACAAGAAAGACAGATTTTCCATTTTGTAGGGATTTGTCAAACTCATTTTTTACCCCTTGCGAAAAGCACATTAAAACTACAAATACTATAAAGACAATACTTAAAATTAACTTTTTCATTTTATTATTATTTTGGTTAACAATTACACATAAAATCGGAAATGGTACTTTCGAGAAAGGTATTGTATTTCTCTCGGATTTCATTTAGCTTTTGAATATCAAGGCAATAATGAATTTTAAGCCCTTCTATTGTTCCCTGGATAATCCCTGCATCCTTCAAAATTTTCAAATGCTGCGACACAGTAGTCCTTGAAATGGGCAAGTCGTCTGAAATGTTTCCTGTCCTGATTTCTTTTTTTTCGGCCAACAATTGAATAATTGCAATCCTTGCCGGATGGGATAAAATTTTTGCAAACTCTGCAAGTTGCTGTTGATCTGCCTCAAACTCACTAAACTTATTGTTTTGCATAGAGTAAATGTTTAATGTCGCAAACATACGACATTAAACAGTCATTTAAAATATTTTGTGATTTTTTAACAGGAACAGATGTTTTCACATTGACAGTTGAATATTGGATATTTTGATTTTGATGCTAACCAATTCATTGATGTCCAGTCTGGATTTTAAAAATTCTTTTCAAGTTCGGAGGCCGACAAATAGCCCGTATGCCTGAAAAACTCATTCCCATTTTTATCGAGCAAAAGCTGGGTTGGAATGGCAACAATACCAAGCGATCGCATTAAATCAAGATTTTCTGGTACATGTACATTAATGAAGACCACATTTACAACATCGGGGTACCTCAGCTTGATTTCAGCCATCACTGTCTCCATCATCCTGCAAGAACTACATCCTTTGGCCCCAAATTCAAGAAAAGTGATTTTATATTCCAAAGCATTTTTTGTATAATTGTACAATGAATCAATAAAGGCTAACCCCGATTCCCTGACTTGCGGGCTGGCCTGATCCTGCAAAACTTTCGCAACATAGTGGTTCATTTTGTCTTTTACCGAGAAACCAATAATAATCAGTCCTATAAGCAAAACAAAAACAACCCAAGGGAGAATTCTCCTGACCATTTTCAAGGTTTGATCTTTTGATACAACCCCAATAATTTCGAGTGGAATATTTCGGTTATCTGAGATTCGTGTTCGGCAATTGGTTTTACAGGGATCAAATCAACAAGCTGGTCATACGAAAGCTTTGACTGAAACATGAGATCGACCGAAGCAACAAGCGACTTGTGAACGGATGCAATGCTTTCTTGCTCGGTCAAATCCATCAGAGTGCCAAGTTTTATTAGCTCATTCCATTGAAACCAAAAATAGGTTGGCAACATGGCCGAAACCATGGCGTAACCTTCCAGTTTGTTTTCAGCGACTTCAAATGTGTCTCCAAAGGGCGAAAACATTTCAAGCAAAAACTGTTTATCCTCGTTTGAGAATCCAGACGAAAAACAAATCGGGTTGTAGCCCCTGTTTATGAATGTGGTAGCGTTGGGGATCATCCTGGCGATATTTTTTGTCACCAATTTTTGGGCTATTTTTTCGATTGTGATTTTTGGCGCCAATGAAATTACCAGAGTGTTTTCAGAAACTGAGTCCTTTAGTAATTCCAGTGTTTCCATTATTACCGGTGGGTGTAAAGCAATAAAGACAATTTCCTGTTGAGCTGTTATTGCACACGAATCGGTAATTTGAATTTTCGGGAATTGCCTTTTTAAATCCTCCAAAATTGCCATGTTGGTATCACACACTACAATTGAGTTTAATTCAGTTTTTTGCATTTCAAAAGCATGAAGAAAAATCTTCGTAATCCTTCCGCCTCCAATAAATCCTAATGTTTTTGTTTTCATACTAAATAATTTTATCCCATTATTACACCGTAACTTAAGCCTGTAATTGTGGCCATAACAACTACAAGCAATACATAGACTGTTGTTTTTTGTGTACCTATTATCCCTCGTATAACAAGCATGTTGGGCAATGATAGTGATGGACCAGCCAACAGTAAAGCCAGGGCAGGGCCTTTGCCCATTCCGGCAGCCATTAATCCTTGCAAAATAGGAACTTCGGTAAGTGTGGCGAAATACATAAATGCCCCAACAATGGAGGCGAAAAAATTGGAAAACACAGAATTTCCTCCAACCAGTTTTGCAATCCACTCATTGGGGATAATCCCGGCAATTGCTGTATTGTCGTGTGTCGAACCAAGCAAGAAACCGGCAATTACAACCCCAATGGCCAAAAGAGGCATAATTTGTTTGGCAAAATCCCAGGTAGAAATAGTCCACTCTTTATTGTCAGGATCGGTTTTATCAATTAGCGTAATCATGCTAATACCGGCAATCCCAACAACCATAGGAATTAATGGAGAAGAAGTAAGCAATGCGGCAACGGCAGTAACAATTGCTGCAAGTATCACATGTTGCCACTTAAGCTTTAAAATATATATCAACGAATAAATTAGAAGTAATCCGAAGACAGATGTGATATACCATTTATAGGCCCACAACCAATAAAGACCACCACTCGTTACACCTTCACCTGGTTTTCCCCAGTTGGCAAAAACCAGGATTAGCACCAAAGCAAAGAAATGGAATGCAGTTTTCCACATTGGGCGCTTCTCGGGTACGTAGGGGAAATTGATTTGCTCTTCACGTTTAGCTTTTTCTTCTTTTCTATAAATAAACGACATTGCCGAACCAATAACAACGGCAAATAAAACGGCACCAATTACACGGGCAATTCCCATTTCAAATCCCAGTATCCGGGCAGTAAGGATAATTGCTAAGATATTGATAGCTGGTCCCGAATACAGAAAAGCAATAGCCGGCCCTAATCCTGCACCTCGTTTATGAATGCTGGAAAACAGGGGTAGGATAGTGCAACTGCATACCGCTAAAATAGTCCCTGAGACAGAAGCAACCGTATAGGCTACCCATTTTTTTGCTTTCGCCCCAAAATATTTCATTACTGCTCCCTGGCTTACAAATACCGATATTACACCAGCAATGAAAAAAGCAGGCAACAAGCATAGAATTACATGTTCTTGCGCATACCATTTAGCCAAATCGAGTGTGGCATCAATTGCTGTTTTGAACACGGTGCTGTCGATGGGAAGAAAGAAAATGCCAAGAAATACAGCGATCATCCAAAACAGGATTTTTATTTCTTTTTTAAATTCCATAGTTGATTTTATAAGGTGCTATTTTGATTATCCTCAGATGATTAATTACAAAACAAAAATGATAATGACATAATAAATGCCCACACCAATAAAAAGTACCGATACAACCCGACGAAACCAAAACTCGAAGGTTTTGATATGGTTGTATAATTTACCAACATTACCCACTGCAAAGGCCAGCAACCAGGCAAAAATAATTACCGGTATCCCTGTGGCAATAGCATAAATTACAGGCAGGTATAACCCACTGGCACTGGCTATGGTCATGGGGATCAGCATCATAAAGTAAAGCACGCCGCTATATGGACAAAAAGCAAGGGCGAACACCACACCTAAAAGAAGGGTACTCAAATAGCTCCTTTTGCTTTTTTCTCCCATTTTATCGGTAAGGCCAGAAAAACCTGGTATTTTAAGCTTGATTATGTCCAACATAAAAAGGCCGATCAAAATCAACAAGGGACCCAGGATTTTTTCGCCCCAACCTTGAAACAACAAAGAGATGTTCATTTGATCGGCTCCAAGAAAAAGGATAAATGCCAGGCCCGTGTAGCCTATTACCCTTCCTAAAGTATAAACAAGCCCATTGATAAATACCCTGTTGCGATTTTCTAAATCGCGGCTAATAAACCCGATGGCCGAAATATTCGTTGCCAATGGGCAGGGGCTTATGGCTGTCATCAAACCCAATACCAGGGCAGTGACAAACGAATACTGGGTATTTTCTAAAATATTTTGTAGGAATTCCATATAAATCAACCTTTTAAAACTTCAGTAACTGCTTTTTTGATTTCCGCTTTCATTTTGTCAAGGTTGTGGGCATTCATAAAACCTTCGCTTGTAATGTCTTTAGTTTTATCGCCACTCACTACGATTAATGTTTGTCCACCAATTTTTAATTTCCTGGCAATTTCATCGCTACTTTTTTCATCGAGATTAATCCCTTTAAAAATATATTCTCCCTTTTTTACATGATCGGGAAATAAAGATTCGACTGCCAGTTTTGCATTCTCTTCAACCGAAATGCAAGTATTGCAGCGCTGGGTAAAGTAAAAATAATAGACTTCAACTTTAGGTGAAATTTGCTGATGGTTTTCTTGTGCCAAGCACGAAAACACTGTAAATAGTAGCACAAAGGCTAAACTGAACCTACCAATTTGTTTCATAATAGTATCGGATTTTCTGATTAATATTTACTTAAAATTCTTTTAATTTCTTCTTCGGAAGGGATACGGCCTTTTATTTCTACCTTTTCGTTCACAACTAATGCAGGCGTAGATATCACATCGTATTGCATAATATCCATAATGTCTTCTACTTTCGAGATGATGGCATAAATCCCGTTTCGTTCAACCACTTCGCGTGTTGCCTTTTCAAGAGCTTTGCACTTAGGGCAACCTGTACCTAAAATCTTAATTTCCATAATTTTGTTGTATTTGTTCATAAGTTCGATGTTCGTAGAAATGCGAACATATTCTATAAATTTTTTTTAAATTTTTAAGAATGATTGAAATAAATCCTGTGCTTCTTTCCAATTCTCCATATTAACACAATATTTAATCTTTGGGCCTTCGATGTCGCCTTGAATAAGACCTGCATTTTTTAGTTCGCTAAGATGATGAGAAAGGGAAGATTTAGCAATGGGCAACTCCTCGGTTAAATCGCCGCTATAGCAACAAGCTTGCTGTGAAAGCAATTCAAGCAAATAAATCCGAAGAGGATGCCCAAGGGCTTTCGCGTATCGTGCAATCTTTTTTTGATCTTCTGTATAAATATCACTGATCTTCATTTCAGTTCGATAAAAGTCGAACAAAGATATTAAATAGTCCATAATTCATACTATGAATCATTCTATTTTTTACAGAAAAATAGATATTGAATGTATGTATCATATTATCAGTAATTTGAATTTGTATTAAATAAAGGTGGGAAGCTCTCCCTCATTTTTATTTATTAAATAAGTTGAAACAAGGATATTGTTGCAATAAATGGTACATCATTATCTTTTTATGAAATAATTATGTTTTGCAACATATTAAAACATAGAATTCCTACCATATTTATTTTGGTATTATTCATATATTACTAATAATCTGAGTATTTAATAATATAAATTATTTATGCCAAATTTCGAATTACTAACACTCCCAAATGGATACTACAGGTATCTACTACAATTTGAACTTCATATTATTATAATTCGTATTTTTACGAATGACGAACTAACAATTTTAGGATGTACAAACTCTTTAAACAATATTGTTGGAAAATTTCAGCTGCTTTAAGAGCTCCTCCTTCTGGTATTTTATAGTAAACTTCAATATAAATAAATACAATAAACAATAGTATTTTTAATAGTAACCAAAACAAATAAAATTATGAAAGAAAAGATTACACGTAATGACTTTTTCAAGAAATCGGCTATTATTACTGCCGGAGTTACTGCCGGTGTAATGGGTGTTGGCATGTTGAACAGTAAAAAAGTTGATGCTGAAGGGTTCTCAAAAACTGCCTGGCCGTGGCCCTATGCCACATTGGATCCAGAAGCAGTACGGATTTTAGGCCATGATAATTTCTGGGCCGGATATGCATGTTCTGCAGGTGCATTTGATGCTATTGTCACTGCCTTGCAAGGCACTTCTGTGGGAAGCACTTACGCAGAATTTCCAACAAAAATGATGATTTTTGGACATGGAGGCGGTGTTGGTTGGGGAACTTTATGTGGTACATTAATAGGTTGTGGAGCAGCCATTGCGCTTGTTTGCGAGAAAGCTGATTCGGATATTTTAATTAACGAATTATATGGTTGGTACACTCAAGCTCAATTTCCTACTACCATAAGTAATACCTATGCAACAACCCATCAGTTTGGCAATACTACACATGATATGACATTGGATCAAAATGCTTGTGGTTCTCCCCTATGTCATATATCTGTTACCGAGTGGTGCAATGTGGCAAATTTCGGTGTTGGCTCCAACGAAAGAAAGGAGCGATGTGCCCGAGTAGCTGGCGATGTAGCAGCAAAAACTGTCGAATTGCTGAATGCCCATTTTGCCGGTACTTTTGTGGCAGCTTATGTTCCTCCAGCTACTATTGCAAGTTGCAATGCCTGTCATGGTGGCGGTGGGATTGTTGACAATGTAGCTGTAAAGCAAGATTGTGTTCAGTGTCACGGTGCCGATCCTCATTCAATTAGTGTGGCTGAATTTGATAATTCCCAGGACAATTTTGCAATTAAGCAGAATTTTCCAAATCCGTTTGGTTCAGAAACAACTTTAGAGTTCTCACTGGCAAAGCCATCAAAAGTAACTATCGATGTCTACAATCTTAATGGACAACATATTAAAACTATCATCACCGATGAGCAGTATAATATGGGTCGCCATTCTGTGGAATGGGATGGTACAGATGTAATGGGGCAAAAAGCAAAGTCGGGAATGTATGTTTATCGAATGAGGGTTGGACATAAAACATTGACCAAGAGTATGATGAAAATTTAGTTCCTTTTCAATTATTGCATATTTTTTCATTACTAACTGAGAAGCCATCCCACTAATTTTATGCAGGATGGCTTCTTATTTTTTGGGAATCGGAATAGTAGCCCTTTTAGGGTTTATGTTTGTACATTTGCGCATCAAAACAGAAAATATGAATACAAACGAGATTATTTCGACCGAACAAAAGAAAATTGCCATGTACACCAAAGCAATGGGGCATCCGGTACGGCTGTATATTTTGCAGCTTTTGTTAAAGCAAAGTTGCTGTTATAGTGGTGACTTAAGTGAAATCCTCCCGATTGCGAAATCAACTTTGTCGCAACATTTAAAGGTATTAAAAAATGCAGGCCTGATCCAGGGCGAAATTAATCCGCCAAAAATAAAGTATTGTATCAACAAAGATAATTGGGCTGAAATTAAAAATCTCATGACCAATTTCTTTCAATAATATTTTTCTTATTTTTGTTCGCAGTTTTACGAACAAAAAACACGATTAATCATGGAGATAAAAATACTTGGCCCCGGATGCCCCAACTGCAAAACACTTTATGCCTTGACCCAAAAGGTAGTCGATCACAATAAGCTTGATGCCAACATCACAAAAGTGGAAGACATTGTTGAGATTATGAGTTACAATATTATTTCGACACCAGCCATTGTTATTGATGGGCAAGTGGTATTAAAAGGCCGTGTACCCACTGAAAAAGAGTTAACCAATATATTAATGCCATTAAACTTTAGCTTATGAGAAAATTAGTAATCCTTTCGTTTAGCATCTTATTTATGCTGTTTTCGTTTAATTCATTCGGACAATGTAGTAAAAACCCGAAATGCACCGGTAGCAAAAAGGGTGTACCTTGTGAATCGGCAAAAAAAACTTCGGTTGAAAAAGGCGAGATCACCGTGTACTACTTCCATAACACCCGCCGATGCGCTACTTGCCAGGCAGTTGAAAGTGAAACCCAAAAAGCATTGGACAAGCTTTATGCTGAAAAAGTAAAAAATGGAAAAATCACTTTTTTATCCATCAACATTGAAGAGGAAGGCAACGAAAAGTTGATCGAAGAGCTCGAAATTTCAGGACAAACTTTACTTATTGTGGGTAGCGATAAAAAGGTGAACCTAACCACAGATGCCTTTATGTACGCCAAAACAAAACCCGAAAAATTGGAAGCCGAAATTAAAAAGGCCATCGACAAAATGGGGTAGGTGTTATATGCTAATTGCTAAAGTCTGGAGTCTGGAATGTGGAAACTGAACAGGAGTCTTAATAAATAGGATTTTTATAGATTTTAATTAAAAATGCTGAGTAGCCTATCCTCTCAGCATTTTTTTTTGCTTAATTAAATCAAATTTGAACAAATTGTCATGACACTATTTCTTAAAATGATCTCCAATAATTCTTTTCGTAATTAAACCTCGACCTCCATTCTAATTTCAGTACTTTTGCCGACCAAAATTGGTAGGATATGAGCACAACAATTCTAGGGATAGAATCTTCATGCGACGATACTTCGGCAGCCGTGATCAGGGATGGTTATCTATTGTCGAATGTTATTGCCAACCAGCAGATACATGTTGAATACGGTGGCGTTGTACCCGAATTGGCCTCTCGCTCGCATCAGCAAAATATTATCCCTGTAGTAGAAGCTGCCATGAAAAAGGCAGGTCTCAACAAAAATGAAATCGATGCAGTAGCCTTTACCCGAGGCCCCGGGTTGCTCGGATCGCTTTTGGTCGGGACAAGCTTTGCCAAGGGGTTTTCGTTGTCCAGGCAAATCCCCCTCATCGAAGTGAACCACTTGCAGGGACACATCCTCTCGCTTTTTATAAAAGAAGAAGGAATCGAAAAGAATCTCCCGAACTTTCCATTTCTGTGCTTGCTCGTTTCGGGAGGTCACTCTCAAATTATTGTGGTGAAGAACCACCTCGACATGGAAATAATAGGCCAAACCATCGACGATGCAGCAGGCGAGGCTTTCGACAAGTGCGCCAAAGTGATAGGCCTGCCCTACCCGGGTGGCCCTGTTGTGGACAAATATGCAGAATCGGGAAATCCCGATGCCATCCAATTCAGCAAGCCCCGAATTGCCGGACTTGATTATAGTTTTAGCGGACTTAAAACCTCCTTTTTATATCACATAAGAGATGAGCTAAAGAAGGATGAAAACTATATCGAAAACAATATGAGCGACCTCTGTGCTTCGCTACAAAAAACCATTATCGATATTTTGATGGGGAAATTACGAAGGGCCGTGAAAGAAACCGGGATAAAGGAAATTGGAATTGCTGGGGGCGTATCGGCCAACTCGGGTCTGCGAAAAACCCTTTTGGAGGATGCCGAAAAGCATTGCTGGAAGCTGCATATCCCCCACGTAAAATTCACTACCGACAATGCGGCAATGATTGCCATTACAGGCTATTTTAAATACAAAGCCGGAATATTCTCAAGCCAGGATGTAAGCCCTTTGGCCCGCTGGAACATTTAATTTTTCGAAACGGTAAGATTTTTATGACGCAGATTGACGCGGAAAAGCACGGATAAAAAAAATATAGATTCCCCTATTTTTCGTAGAAAAATAAAATCCGCGCTTTTCAGTGTAAATCCCCGACCTATTCTTTTCTTTATGACGCAAACCTACCTCCGGACTTATATTCCATTGATGGCCCGATAAAACAAGGTCGAGCAGTTTGCATCTTGAAAAATTTCTCCCGCTACCTGATGAACCTGGTCGATGGTAACCGCCTGGTATTTTTCGGTTTCCTGATTGATCATGCCGGCATCGCCAAGCGATTCGAAATAAGAAAGGTTCATGGCCTTGTTCAAGATATTCACCTCGGAAAATTGCAAGCTGCTTTCCACCTTATTCTTCACCTTTTGAAGTTCTTCTTCAGCCACTCCTCTAGAAACCAGCCTTTCCACTTCCTTATTAATAGCCTCGTTCGCCTGTTCCAACGACACCCCTGGTGATGGGTTCCCGGTGATGATAATCATGCCCGGGTCTTTTTCACCTGAAATATAAGCATTTATTTCGCTGAATAACTGTTTCTCCTTAACCAGTTTTTGATGTAAGCGGGCGGACTTTCCATTGGAAAAAATATCTGAAATCAAGTCGGTGATATAATGATCGGTTGACAACCTATCGCCTATATGCCAGGCTTTATAAATGGCATCCACCGGGACTGGGCGTTCAACTTCCAGAAAACGGGCTTCCGTTTGGGGTAACTCCACTGGTAACTTGCGTTCTGGCACCTCCCGACGGGGAATTTCAGCAAAATACGTTTCACATAATCGAAATACTTCATCCGGGTCGATGTTTCCTGCCACTGTCATCACACAATTATTGGGGGCATAATGCCGGAAGAAAAAATCTTTCACATCCTGCATAGTGGCATTTTCGATATGTGAAATTTCCTTGCCAATAGTAGCCCAACGGTAGGGGTGTGTTTTGTAAACCAGCGGGCGAAGTAACAACCAAACATCGCCATAAGGCTGGTTTAGATAGCGTTGTTTGAATTCCTCTATCACCACATTGCGCTGCACTTCGAGGCTCTTTTCAGAAAAGGCCAACGAAAGCATCCTGTCCGACTCTAACCAAAAAGCAGTTTCGAGGTTCTGCTCAGGTAGCGTGATGTAATAATTGGTGATATCGTTGTTCGTGAAGGCGTTGTTCTCCCCTCCTACTTCCTGCAAGGGTTGGTCATAAGCAGGAATATTCACAGACCCGCCAAACATCAGGTGCTCGAACAAATGGGCAAAACCGGTTTTTTCGGGGTCTTCATCTCGGGCCCCCACATCGTACAAAAGGTTAACTGCGGCCAGAGGTGTGTTTTTATCCTGATGGATGATGACCCGGAGGCCGTTTGGGAGAGTATGTTTTTGAAATGGGATCATATACTTTTAAGATATGAGAAGTGAGATCATTTATTGTTTTTGTGATATAAGATTGAATGAAAGTCCTCTTTTGCCATGACAAATAAAAAAAGGGTGTCCGAAAAGACACCCTCCTATTTATCTTATTTCAAACCTTAATCTTTTTTTGATTTGGATTGATTTGGATTGGCAATAGAATCGCGCATGTTGGTATCCGCATCGATGTTTTTCATCTTGTAATAATCCATGATACCAAGATTTCCTGAACGGAAGGCATCGGCCATAGCTTTTGGAATTTCGGCTTCGGCATCGATAACACGGGCACGGGCTTCCTGTGCCTTGGCTACCATTTCCTGCTCTAATGCAACAGCCATTGCACGGCGTTCCTCAGCTTTGGCCTGGGCAATGTTTTTATCGGCATTGGCCTGATCCATTTGGAGAACGGCACCAATGTTTTTTCCAATATCCATATCTGCTATATCAATGGAAAGGATTTCGAATGCAGTACCTGCATCAAGCCCTTTATCTAACACAACCTTGGAAATGGAATCGGGGTTTTCCAACACGGCCTTGTGCGACGATGCGGAACCAATTGATGACACAATCCCTTCTCCAACCCTAGCAAGCACGGTTTCTTCGCCGGCGCCACCAACCAATTGTTTGATATTGGCACGGACCGTAACCCTTGCCTTAGCAATAAGCTGGATACCATCTTTGGCCACAGCAGTAACCGGTGGGGTGTTGATAACCTTCGGGTTGACCGACATTTGCACAGCCTCGAACACATCGCGACCAGCCAGGTCGATGGCAGTTGCCATTCTAAAATCCAGGTCGAGGTTCGCTTTCTCAGCCGAAACCAAAGCATGGACTACTTGCTGAACCCTTCCGCCAGCAAGATAGTGAGCTTCGAGTTGGTCGTGAAAAAGTTCAAGCCCGGCCTTTTTTCCCTCAATCAGCGCATTTACGATTACCGATGGCGGAACTTTTCTCCAACGCATAAAGATAAGCTGGAGAAGAGGTACACGAACTCCCGATAGAATGGCTTGAAACCACAATCCGATCGGAATAAAATAAAACAATATCCATAGTGCTACCAGCACTATGACTATTATGACAATGTATAAAGTAATTCCAGTAAGCATGTTAATCTATTTTTGGTTTAACAATTAATTTATTTCTCAACACTTTAACAACTTCTATTTCGGTGCCCTGATCGATAAAAGGCCCTACCGATTGCCCTTCAATACTCAGATTGTTTACCTCGACAGTACCCATAGGTGCGAGGCGGCTGACAGCCACACCAAAGTCCCCGACTTTATAGTCGTTCGTCTCATGGGTATTGGCCTTTCCCTTAATTTCACTTTTAAGAGCCAAACGGTTCCACGTATCGGAACGAAAAGCAAAATAGGTCAGAATTATGGAAATGAGCAACACTGCCCCAAGACAATAATGACCAGCTGGTGAACCATAAATATCGTACGTAAGATAAACCCCGCCTACCATAAGGATTATCCCTCCAATGCCTGCAATGGTGATGCCCGGCACAACAAAAAACTCCAGCATGATAAGCAAGAATCCAAAAATAACTAAAAGTATGATCGCTAATATGGTCATGGTCCAATAATTTAGGCTGAGTGCTTGTACATTCTATTTCGATTTATTATTGTTTGGCAATATACCACAATTTTATCAATCAATTGTCGCTTTAAGTCCACGATCAATCAACAAGTCCTTCATGGGTTTCAAGGCGGTAAAACTCCCTTTTTTCACATCGCATTTGCCATTAAAATGTGCCAACATGGTACATTGCTCGGCCTGGATGTCGTTGTGCGAACAAATTTCAATCAGCGACTTCACCACAAAATCGAAGGAATTGATGTTATCATTATAAAGAATTAAAAAACGCACATTGCTATCCTGGTATTCAGAAAATTCTTTTTCCGATGATTTTTCTTTTATCCTGTTTGAATCTTTCATATTCGTGTCAATTAAATGCCGGACTAATCCCGTTCCGTAATCTGAATGGCCTCGTTCACCGGGATTTTATCCTTCCCCCGAAAAGCAATGATAAAGGCTCCCGGTGCATCATTTTCAATCAGCAATTTTCTTGCTTTCATTGCCTCGCTATAGGTACTAAACTTTCCTACAGTGTAAACGGTCATGCCATTACTGTCGACAAAATCGCTCAACCCATAAGTTCCGGCTAATTCGATATACGATGTCGCCAATTCTGTCGAAGCCGGGTCCTTGAAGGTAGCTATCTGGATCCTGTATTCGATTTCATTATTTTTAGAACGCTTCGGAGAAGGAGTGATCCCCATCCTGATTTTCACTTTCTTCTCTTCTGCAAAGATAATACTTTCATCATTTGCAGAAAGCCGGGCAGCCTCATTCAACGAAATGTTTTCGCCTTGACAATAGGCAATTATGTAGGCATCAGGGTAACCCGCTGAGATTGCCGTTTCTTTTCCGGCCACGGCCTTTTGGTAATCCCCATAATGGCCACAGGTGAGCCTGTATTTGCCAGCCCCTGCCGCAAATTGATAAAGAGGTTCGACTCTTATTTTCGAAAGGTCGGTCAGCTTCGAACTAAAAACCCCGATCTGGATAGTATAGAACAATTCCCTGGCTTCTGTTGTTTTCTTGGTTTTAACCAGGTTGTCTACGTTTGGGTTTTCTGTTTGAACCTTGTCAACAACAATTTTTTGCTGAGGTTCTTTTTCTGAGGTACTATTTTTTGAAAGCTCTTTTGCCCTGCTGATTGAAATTTTTTCGCCCTTATAAAAAGCCACCACAAACGCATCGGGAATTACTGTCAACCTGATTCTATTTCGTGCCGAAACCACCTCTTCGATGGTTGAGAAGATACCTGTATAATATTTATAATACTTGTCGGCTCGATGATAATACAGTGGGCCTACCCCTTTGAACCTGCCCGCTTGCTGAGCTTCTTTATAAACGCCGATCTGCACCGAGTAGAACAATCCCTGGTGGGTCGATATATCTTTAATTTCTGAATTTTGAACGGTTTGTTTTGGCACATCCGGGGTATTGTTCTTGGCCGGTGAAACAGAAGCCAAACTGCCTGGCTCAACTTTTAGTACAAAAGCATCGCGAATACCTGTCTGCCTTATTGTTGCTTGTGCGCTCAATGCTTCTGAGTGATCAGCAAATTGCCCATACGTATATTTTGTAAGGCCCGAAGGTAGTTTGCTATTGAATAATTGGTCTTTCACAGGGAGCTTCGAGAAATCCGGATTGTTCCTAAAAACCCCTATTTGAACAGTATAGAAAGACTCATTTTGGGCAGGAAGCTCTTTTACTTCCGACGTGGATAGAGCAGCCTTGCCTCCATCTCCTTCTTCAATTAGTTTGCGGGCTTGCTCCAGGCTTATTCTTTCATTGCCCCGGTAGGCAACCACAAAGGCATCATCATACCCCGCATTTTTCAGTCCTCCTTTATAGGTTGTTGCCTCATGTTCGATATCGAATTTCCCTGATGAATATCGATACAAACCATTGGGCTCATGCATGACATTAATATCCGGGATAACATCCAATTCGGCAGGGATTTTATCTGTTTTGTAAAGCCCCAACTGGACAGAATACCAAACATCCAATTTTTCTGGTGCTTCCTCTGAGGTTTCGCTATCTATACCGTCCTCTATCGTAACCTCTACGGGAATAATTTCAGGCTCAGGTTCAATTTCAATTATAGGTTCAGCTTCAATTTTAAGCTCAGGTTCTGCTTCAATTTCAGGTTTAGGGATGGTTGGTTGTGGCAGAAGGTCGAGATAAAATGCCAGGGTATTTAAAAGGCCGGTATAAGATGAATCAATCTGCCGGAAAGCTTCGGTGTGGCCATCGGTTTTTTTGGCCTTGCTTTTCTCAGCCTTCGCCCACTGCGAGTTTCCTTCCTTCCAATTGCTTTTTGATGTTTCTTCGATTTGTTTTGCTTGATCTGAATCCAGGTTACTTTCGGCTTTTAAAGAATTCAACCTGCCTTCTAAAATTGGGTATTTCAACCCAACGGAATTCACTCTAAATGTATATGCTTTAACTTGATGGCCATCAATCTCCTCGGATGTTTTTCTTTGCTTTTTCCTGATCTTCTTTCGCTTGGTGCCTTTTGCATCTTTTAATGCAAATTCGTAATCGTTTAAGGCATCTTGCAATTTTTGGATTTCAAGCTCCTGTTTTCCAGCTTTCTTTTCAAACTTAATAGCCTTTTCAAAGACCTTTTGCTCATTTTTATTTAGTTGAATCTTGCTTAGAACCTTCTGCTCGGTAAGACCCGAAAAATCGTACACATACTCCAAATCCGAACCATCTTTGGTATCCGTTACTGGAGTGTTTTCGCTTGGTTCTTTTTCTGGTTGAAGGTAATAGACAGAAAAATCGAAACCACGCCCCCGCTTATAAATAAGTGCTTCATTCAGTATTCTAAGATTTTTTAAAAAATCTGCATAAGCATCAAATTGAGCCTGAAGATCAGAGTTCGCTGACTCTAAAAATTGGAGTTTTATCTTGTTCTTCTCCAACGATTTTTCAAGTTCTGATATTTCTTTGTAAAGCTGATCCTTATCTTCTCCTGAACTACTACCTATTAAGTATAGATTTAAAGCTAATTTTTTCTCAATATGAGAAATGGCCAGCTTACTTGTCTCTAAATCCTTTTTGCTGATATTAAGTTCTTCTTTCCGCGTAAACTCATCCTGTTTCACCTGTATTTCCTGTTCAATCGGGACAAAAACCACACTGTATTGGTTGTAAAAAGTACGGTTCTCTTTCAACTTCTGCCATTGCAGAAACACATCTCCATCGGCTTTAAGCTCGTTATTAAAATCGCTTGCCTGCTTTTTAAGCTCCGTAATTTTCTTCTGAAATCTCTTAAGTTGATTGATATACGAATAGGTAAACTCAGCCTCAGCAATGAGTCTTTCTGCATCACGGCTCAATTCTTCAACTTTTATACGGTCAGTACTATCCGTTTGAAAGTTTGCAGATGCTTTTAAATCGCTTGCCTCTTTTTTCTTTTTGAGGGAAGCTTTTTGCTTGAAATCTCCAATGTTGGTGCACGATTCAATTTCTATTGCAAGAAATTCGAGATAGTCACCCATCAGTTTTTCGTCCTGGTTTGCTTCTTCCTGCAGTAGTGTGAAGGATGATTTTGCCTGTTGGTTGGGGACGGGAAATGTAAAAGCTGGAATTGAAGCGGCAATCTCCAGTTCTTTCTGTTCAGCAAAAAGAGAATACGTAGAATAATTGCTGATCGTACCCACTTCATGGATACTTGTCAAATCGAGGATGAACAACCAGGCACTGTCGGGGCTACATTCGCGGTTGGTGGCAAGCAGGGCGGTGTTGTTTTCAAAATCGGGGATAAAAAGAAAATCATCGAAGGGAGTATTGATTGGGAATCCCAGGTTTGTGGGTTTTGACCATTCCTGTTTTTCGCTGTTGAAACTGCTTTTAAAAACATCGTAGCCACCCATTGAGCCTTCACCGTTCGAGCAAAAATAGATGTCCTTGCCGTTTGGCGAAATCACCGGATTTATTTCGTTGTAGGAAGACAAGAGTGCATCCGACAAGCTTTTGGTCTTGTTCCATTTGTCTTTTTCATCTTTAAAATTGAACACCAAATCCTGTCCATTTTTGTCATTCTTTCCATAGCTTGCAAAATAGACCTCCTCTTTTAGTTTCGATTGAATGATGGAAAAGCCTTGTGGTAGTTTATTGTCGGCTTTGCTTTTCAAACTCTCATCAAGCATTTGGACCGATCCTGTTGTACTATTTTCTAGTTGCTGTGGCAGATCGGAAAATGCAACTTTCACGATGTTACGGGAATCAATTTCAGAAACCTGCTTGATTATTTGTTTGCCATTCTCACATGCTTTAAGGTACAACCCAGCATCGTAACTTTTCAATCGTTTTTTGTCGGCTTGGTTTTGAAATCTTTGAAAATGCTGTGTGGCTTTATCGAACTGATATTCGAGAAGGTATGCCTTCCCAAGATAAAAATAAGATTGAACAAAATCGTGCGACAGGCTTGCCTCGGTAAGGAATTTGACCGCTTTTTGGAAATCAGAGCGGTTTTCTACCATGCAAGCCCCAAAGTAGAAATTTATCTCAGGATCTTTCGGAAACCGCTGGTGCAAAGGCTCCAGAAGGGTGATGGCACCTTGATAATTGCCTTGCCCAAAAAGATTCAATGCCTGCGCTTTGACATTCGGCTGTGCATACAAAGTGGTATTGCTACTAATAAGAAGTAGCATTGCCAGAACGATACAATGAATGACTAATTTGTGATATCTTCCTCTGTGTACCAAATAGATTTCAATTTAAACAATCCAAAAATACAGGATTTAATAATGGTTAAAAATAGTAATAATACAGAAGATAGAGTTCATTTTTAAGGAAAGAATATCATTAAATCTTTTTCTTCAACCACGCAACCTACTTTCACGCTTTTACATCATGTGAAAAGCATTAAAAAACGAAAAAATATGTCATATAGAATTATAAATTATCTGTTCTTGACCTGCCTCGCACTTTTTGTAATTTCCTGCGAAAAATCGGAAATTGCTGATACAACCAGTCCCGATTCCTCCGAACTTTATACGACAGACGGCATTGGTGGCGGACCTGGGTCAACCGGAGAACCCAATGGTGGCACGGGTCAATACGAACCTGGACAAATGACCGCCGGCGAATGGAACGACCTGCAAAACTGGGCTTTCTGGCTCGGCCTGATGCAGGAAAACGATTGGCACCCTTTGCAGGCCTATTGGGGTTTCCACACGCAGGACCGATATTCAGTCGAAATTGTTGATGCTAACGATAAGGCTGTTGTGGATGCCCATGTTAGCCTTCTTGGAACGAACGATGTGGTTTTATGGAAAGCCCGGACCGACAATAAAGGCCGAGCCGAGCTTTTTGGAAAAATGTATGACGAAGGTGAAAACCCGAACAAAATAAAAGTGAGCTACAAGGGCACTGAAAGTTATCTTAACCCTTTGGTTATGATGCCTGCCGGTGTGAATACGTTCAGCCTTTCTGTTCTAGCCACTATTCCACAGAAAATGAACATCTATTTTGCGGTAGATGCGACTGGTTCGATGGGCGATGAAATTGAATACCTGAAAGCCGAGTTGGGCGATGTGATTTCCACTGTCCAAAGCCAGTTCAGCAATCTCGACCTGTTAATGGGCACGGCTTTCTACCGCGACGAAGGGGATGCCTACCTCATTGAAGAACTTCCTTTTACAACAAACATAAATTCAGTGCTTGGTTTTGTCGAAGATCACAGTGCTGGTGGTGGTGGCGATTTCCCCGAAGCTGTGCACACAGCCCTCGAAACATCTTTAAATGCCCAATGGGAAGAAGAAGCTATTTCCCGGATTTTATTTCTCATCCTTGATGCACCGCCACACTACGAAAACCAGGTTCTTGAAAATGTGCGGGAAAGTGTAAAACTGGCGGCTGAAAAAGGGATCAAAATTATCCCAATAACCGCAAGTGGCATCGATAAAGAAACCGAGTTCCTGATGCGCTTCATGGCCATTTCGACCAATAGCACCTACACCTTCATCACCAATGATAGTGGCATAGGAGGCGAGCACCTGGAACCTACTGTGGGCCAATATACCGTCGAACTATTGAATGAAATGATTATCCGGATAATCAGTGAGAATTGTGAATATTGATATTGTATTTCAAACCATATTCAAATATATTAAGGGGGGCTGCCTCAGGTGTCCGACAAATTCACTCAACAAAAATATCATCATCGAATTACGCGAATTTAACGAATTATTACCTGCCACAGACAGGTAGAATTCGATTAATTCGTTCAATTCGATGATAGTATTGTACGTTGATAAGTATTGTATGGTATTCCACTATCAGTATTGTCAAATATACCGGAATTTATCCCGTTTACAGTACAATTTAATAATGAGAAATGCAGGTTTAGGCCTGCATTTTTTATCTCCAGCGAAGCCTTTTATCCATCCAGCTTTCAATTTCAATATAAGTAGTATCACCGGGTTTTGTGTTCAGTTTTCTGTTTTCAATATCCTCTCCTTCAATATCTCCTTCTACCGTGTTCCAGCCTCCACGAGTGAATTTATATTCGATGTAATCCTGGATATACGGAATGGAAATGGAATATGTACCGTCTTTGTTTTTATCCAGAATCATGGAGATATCACGAGGATTCCAATCATTGAAATCGCCAACTATGTATAGGTTGTCCTCATTAGGTGTGTTTCTCGGTACTTTTTGAATTATAAAGGTAAGATCCATCCAAGTCCGGTTAATAAGGTCTGCCCACTCTTCTACATGATAATAGGCAGTATCCAGGCGGCCAAACTTAAGAATGTGATTTTCAACGTCAGTCCCATCTTCTTTTACTTCGACCTTGTCCCATGTCCCCCGAGTAAACTTAAAAACCAGGTCTTCCTTCCCTTGGAACAAAGTAAGCATATATCGTGGGTCGCCTTGCTGTCCGCGTGTAAATTTATAATCAGGATTCCCTGCATTCCAATTATTGTAGTTCGATGCCAGATAAATGGTATCATCGATGGCCGTACTTGCCGGAAGTTTATCAAGCACAATGGTAATCCTGGGACAATCGATGGGTCCCATATCGTTCCAACATGCTATCTTTTCGCGTAGGAGGACCGACTCTGTTTTATTATACATTCGGTTGTAAAGCAAGTCCCCACATTGGTCGGTTTCGACAGTGGTCCAGTCGCCGCGGGTAAATTTATATTCCAAGGTACCAAAACCAACCGGCAGCGAAACCCTGTAAATGCTATCCTTTCCCAGAACAAGCGAATAGCGCGAATCGCCCGGATCCCACTTATTAAAATTGCCGGTTACAAAAATGACCGATCCCTTGGGGGTATTTGCTGGTACGCCTGTTACTTCGATGTCGATTTGGTAGCAAGATGTTAAGATAATGGCTACAAAAATGGCCACTATCAGTTTATGATTTTTATAATATGATTTTCGAGTTTTCATTTTATGTTTTGGGTATTGCAAATTCTGTCCGACAAAATGCTTGGTAGAGACGCAATGCATTGCGTCTCTACATTGTGCCAGTTTTCAGTTGTTTTATTCATTAATCAATAATCATTAATCAATAATCATTTCAAGCATCCATCCACTTTATAAAATCCGGCACTTTTACCCGACTTACCAAAATCTGGTCTTTCACCGGTGGCTTCAATTCGATGGCCAGGCGCGAGTTAAAATACTTGCTCACTTTAACCACGCTGTCAATATCCACAATATAGCTTCGGTTTAGCCTGAAAAAACGGGCCGGGTCGAGAACCTTTGTCAAATCTTCAAGGTTGTACTCGATTATTTGCTTCGAGCCACTTTTGGCAACCAGAAAAACCACATTGTCTTCGGCAAAAAAATAGGCTATGTCGTCGACCGAAATATGCCGGATGGTGTCGCCCACCCTGGCCACAAAGCGCGACTTGTAGCTGGGTTGTCTGAAATTCAGCAATTGATGCACCTGTTCGGGACTGATTGAGAAACTTGGAGCATCCTTGTACATCGTTTTCATTTCGGCGAATTTATCAAGAGCCTGCTGCAATGCTTCCTTCCTGATGGGTTTCAACAGGTAGTCGATGCTGTTCAACTTAAAAGCTTTGATGGCATATTCGTCGAAAGCCGTAGTGAATATCACAGGGCATTTGAATTTTACGTGCTCGAAAATCTCAAAGCTCAAACCGTCCGAAAGCTGGATGTCGAGAAATACCAGATCTGGTTCCGGATTTTGCTGAAACCAATCAATCGACTTTTCAACGGAATCGATGGTGCCAATAATCTTGGCCTCGCTCGAAACAGAAGCCAATAAACGCTTTAGTTCGGCCTGGGCAAAAGGTTCGTCTTCAATAATCAGTATTCTCATAACATTAGATTAATGGGATTTTTACCACAAAGTTAAGCCCTGCGTCATCAATTATTACGGGCAATTTGGATAGCATCCGATAGCGGCCCTGAATGTTTTTCAGGCCAATTTTTGATGAATACTCTTTCACGCGCTTTGGCTGTTTCGGGTTGCTTATAACCAGGTATTCATCTTCGGAATAAATCGATACCCGAAGCGGCTTGTCGGCCGAAACCACATTGTGTTTCACACAATTCTCCACCAATAGTTGCAGGCTCATCGGGGCAATTTCTTTTTTCAGGTGGCTTTCGTTTATTTTGATATCAAAAGAAATTTTTGATTCGAAACGGATTTCAAGCAAGCGGATGTAGGCGCGTATCAGGTTCATTTCTTCACTTAGCGGTACCTTTTCGGCCTGCCTGTTTTCGAGGGTATAGCGATAAACGTCAGACATTTCGCGGATAAATTCCGAAGCCTTGTCTTTATCTTCATAAATCAATGAGGACAGGGTGTTGAAACTGTTGAACAGAAAGTGGGGGTTGATCTGGGTACGCAACATCTCGAATTGCACCTGGATGTTTTCTTTTTTGAATTTTTCGAGTTCGGCCAGCGACAGCCGCCAGCGGTTCAACAGCACCACGCCCATTTCGCCAAAAACCAGAATGGAAATCATTAAAACAACAATAATCGCCCTGATAAATTCGTCGAGCAAAGGGCTGAAACCGGTTCGCCAAAACATATAAATGTATATGAACCGGAAGGCCATCAAAATGATTATTGCCACGAAAGCATTGGCAAGGAGTTCGAGAAAAAGCCGTTGTTGAAAATTGCTGTCCCACGGAACCCGCTTGTCGAACCAATAGTTTATTTTGCGAAGGGCTTCAAAAACCGCAAAGGCAAAAATAATGGCATACAGGTAATAAATCGTCGAATCGAAAAGAGGCTGGTTCCGGTACATGAGGCTGTAAACCACATCGAGCAACAATTTCGATGCAATAGCTATCAGTACAACAGCCAGCCGGTAATACGATTTCTTTTGAATCAAATGAACCATAACTTATCCTCAAATCCCATTATCAAAAGTGATTACACAAAAGTATTAAAATTCAAATCTGCAAATACAGGAAATCATATTATTACATTCCTTGTGTGGTAGCTAATGTGGGTACGACAAATTTCCCATTTCAAACATCAGAAAATACTTTTTTCATCGAATTGATCGAATTGATCGAATTTCACCGGCCTATGGCAGGTATAATTCCCCGCATACATTGCGGGGCAAGCTGTGTAATTCGATGATGATCTTTTGTTGAGTGAATTTTGTAGTAAACCATAGATAATCAAAAGGCTATTACTTTTTTTCAATCTTCTCGGTGTACAACACCTTGTTATTCCTGACAATACGAAAGGTATATTCCCCAGTGGGAAATTCCAAAATATCGAAAGTGGTTTTCGACTTGTTGTTCTTTTTGATCTTATGGCAATACAAGCGGTTACCGTCCGAATCCATTACACGTACCTTAAACACATCACCCTCTTCTTTCAAAAGCCTAAAGATGAACTCATGGTTGGAGGCACGAGTTAAGGACAACTCATAATTCTGTTCAATAGCTTTCAGTACCGGTTTTTCAGGTTGGATGGTCGAAGCGAAGGCAAGGCTCAGGTTTAAGGCAAGGAACAGGGCAATAAAGATTTTCTTTTTCATTACTATAGGTTTTTTTGGTTAAACAATAAATATGACCCAAAAGTAGGGCAGCCCTAAAAAACGTACAATCAAAAAAATGTGAAATGAAGGATTGGGTGGGTGAAGTTAATTTTTGAATGGGTGGAATTAAAGGTTCAGAACTCACCGGGTGACTCGGAGTCACCCGGTGAGTTTTCACGTCAATTTTCGGGACGGTGTAAAGACGCGAATAATCGGGGCTGTATCAAAATACGAAATTTAGCCACTAAGGCACAAAGCCACAAAGTTTCACAAAGGGTTAAGCTATTGGATTAATGCTCTTTGTGAGCCTTAGAGTCTTTGAGCCTTAGTGGCATTTTTTGTTTTTTACGTATTTTGATACAGCCCCCTTCTTCTGCCCCAAGTTTTAGCTAATTGGTTTCAAAGCGAGGACTTTCCTGCATAAGTGGTAGAAGCCCTCGCTGGTTATCCGGCACAGTCGGGGTGCGACTCCAAGTCGCGCTCCGACTAACGCTGAAATGCCGTTTACATCAAAATCAAAAGCCTACGTATCTCCACATCATCATTCACAATATGCACAAAATAAATCCCTTTGGCTTGTCCAGTCAGGTTAAAATGGACTTGTGACCGGTCTTTTATTCCTACTTCTTTTACCAATTCCCCAGTAAGGGTTTTTATGTGGATGGATTGTAAATGTGTTCCTGTTAAAACAAAATCGCCTGTGCCCGGATTGGGATACAGTTTTACTTTGTTCGTTTCCAGTTCAACAATCCCTAATGGCTCATACACTTTTATTAAAGTTGAATCCTGGTTTGGACAGCCGGTGATAGTGTCAAAATACGTGTAGCGTATCCAAAACTCTCCAAGACCTGCAAGTGTAGGATCGAAACCCGAGGCGGTAACTCCTGTTCCTGTATAAATCCCCCCGGCAGGGCTTGCAGCTGGTAAAGCCAGTAAACCTGCACCGATGCTTACCGAATCGGGTGTGAAAGGCGAAATGCTTACAATGGGTAAAGGAATCACCTGCAGAGGCAGCTCTGCAATACTGTCGCAACCGTAAATGGATTGGAAGGTTGAATAATAAACTCCACTTG
>JAIOYV010000073.1 GCA_021740905.1 Bacteroidales bacterium | reverse complement strand
AAACAGTTGGCTATGAATTTTAATTCGTCTTAATTTTATCAAAGCATGATATTTCGTTTTTTTTGAAATATTACGCCTGCAAATCAGTACTTTAACTCATGGAAATCAAGATTTTCAAAAACTACCGGACAGCTATGAACCATATTAGATCATTTCCACCCGAATTGGCAAAACTGGAAAAACTTCAAAAGATCAATTTATTCAGGAACGGCATAGCCCCTGATGATTTCAAGAAAATTAAAGCGATGTTCCCAAATGCAGAGTTTTCAGAAAGGTAAGGAATAATCAAATGATGATTGATTAATTCAAGACTAATATATTTTTTTCTTGCTCTTGAAGAGACCCGATTTTAGGGCCTGGAAAAATTGTGCCCAGGCAAAGGGGTTCAGCAAGCTGACAGATGGAAATTGCCCGGCTGTGTATGCATCGTTATATTTCTGACCCATGAAGTATTTATAGTTTAGGCTGGCATCCACCTGATATTCATCATCAATCATCTGCCGTTGCATCAATTGGATGTTGCGGCGGGCATTCTCCATATCCTCATCGGCGAGTTCGAGGTCGACCACTGCCTGTAAAAACTGATCGTAAGTACTCCAGGGGAAAACCGTAGCCTCCGCCAACATGATGGTGTCGGTTTCCAGCATTACATCGTGCCCCTGGTGTGTACCCTCCAATCCATTAGGGACAATGTACAATTGTCTTTTGAAGCCCACCGATGAAAATTGGATGGTATCACCCGAATTGACAGCAATGCTAAAATACCCCCAAAAGTCGGAGGCTGTTCCACGCCCGGTATTGAGGACTGCTATAGTGCTAAAGGGAATCGACTTTAAGCTATCGTTGCGGATTACTCCATAAAGCTGGATAATGTCTTTGTCATTTTCAGGCTCGACATTCAGGGTGTCCTGGGCACTGAGATAATTAGCTGTGAAAACGACTACAAGAAGGACAATCAGATATTTGCTCATTCAAAAATTTTAAACACACACTTAGGCGTTTATTAGCCTAAAAAGTTACACATAAACACAACAAAGAAACAAATTTTTATGTGGAATGTTGTGTCGCAAAGTGGACGGGCTTCTATATCAAAATTGTAATTTGATAGATTCGAATTCCCTAAACTCAAATTTTCCTATCTTTGGAATGATTTATTAAAACGAATTTTGCTGTGACATGAAAATATCTTTACTCTTAATTATTCTTGGAATTCTTATATCGTTTCAGTCTCTTGGTCAAACCGCACCTGATAAATACTGGGTTCAGTTTACCGACAAAACCAATACACCTTATTCTCTGTCGAACCCGTCCGATTTTCTCTCCACCAGGGCCATTCAGCGCCGACAAGCACAAGGCATCCCGTATTCCGAGAACGATCTTCCTGTCGATCCGGCTTATGTGGCCGCAATCGAAAACCTTGGTGTTCAAGTCCTGACGCGCTCGAAATGGTTTAATGCTGTGTCCATTTACACCACCGACCCAAACGCCTTGATTCAGATCCAAGCCCTTTCTTTTGTGCAAGCCACCCAAAAAGTAGCCCGGATGAAGTCTTATAAGGATGATGGGGTTAACCTATATCGCGAGTTTGATTTCAACCAAACGTCTGCTCCCTTGTCGCTATACGACTACGGGGCTGGCACAAACCAAATCGAGATGCTGAACGGACAGGTATTGCACGACAATGGCTATACGGGTCAGGGAAAAGTAATTGCCGTTGTAGATGCAGGCTTCCTGAATGTGGACATTTTGCCAATTTTTCAACATCTTTGGGACAATAAGCAAATTCTTGGGGTTCGTGATTTTGTAACCGGAGATTCCACGGTTTTCGAAGACTTCCAGCATGGGATGAATGTATTGTCGGTTATGGGTGGATATTTGCCTGGACAGCTTATAGGCACTGCCCCCGGGGCTTCGTATTGGCTATTGCGATCGGAAGATGTTGGAAGCGAATATGTGATTGAAGAAGACAACTGGGTAGTAGCTGCCGAGTTTGCCGATAGTGTGGGAGCCGATATTATCAATTCGTCGCTTGGATATACAATTTTTGACATTTCTGCGCAAAACCACAGCTATGCCGACATGGATGGCAATACAGCACGCGCTACAATTGGTGCTGATATAGCTGCCTCAAAAGGAATCCTGGTTGTAAACAGTGCCGGTAATTCTGGAAATAGTGCTTGGCACTACATAGGCGCACCTGCTGATGGAGATAGTGTATTATCCATAGGTGCTGTTGACGAATTTGGCGACTATGCTCCTTTTAGTTCAACCGGCCCAACCTCTGATGGTCGGATAAAACCAAATGTAGTTGCACAGGGAGCCCTTGCAGCTATTCAAAATCCCAATGGAAATATTAGTTTTGGGAATGGGACCTCTTTCTCTTCTCCCATTATTGCTGGAATGGCTGCTTGTTTGTGGCAGGCACATCCAGGCATGACCAACATGCAGTTGCTGGAGGCCATTCAGCAAAGTGGCAGCCAGAGTATGAATCCAGATTCTTTGCTGGGATATGGGATCCCGAATTTTGCACAAGCCAGTGTTATTTTAAGCAGGGTAGAAATTTTACAGCAAGGCAGTTTTGCTGTTTCTCCAAACCCCTTTGCCGATTTCCTCAACCTCGAAATGTACCTTCTCGATAGCCAGGATGTGTCAATTCAATTGTTCGACCTCATGGGTAGAAAGTATTATGAGCAATCGGGTGTTCTTAGATTTCCCGGCTATAGTAAGGTTGAAATTAGTGGTTTGGGTAATATTCAAACTGGATTGTATATCCTCAAAATAAGTACCCGGAAAAAGAGCTATTCATTAAAAGTAATAAAAGGATAGGTAAGTTAAAGGTTGGACCTTGTAACAATAATCATGAAATTATTATAGAAGTTTTGCCTATTGTTTTTCAGAGCATTATATTCATTTTAGAATATTTCCTATTTTTTTACTCATCAAAATTGAAACAGTCGCGTACCGATCTCGTATGAAGGCACATTATGGATGAAATGCTTGAAATAAAATTTACCGTGACCCCTGAAATATTTGAAGAATTTCAGCAGGCCAAAAAGTTCAAAGAAAAGGAATTAGGTGTGCCCATTAGCGATGATGTAGCCTTTTACCTTGTCCTCATGGAGATTTCACATAAGTGGAACCAGCAGAGCAAAAATTTCAAAGAAGTAGTAACACTTTAACCATTAAATGTTTTTCATCGTATGGGCTTTTTCGAATGGAATGGCCTTTTTTATGTGTAAAAAGTTCTGAGTTCTGAGTTAAAGAAATTCTGATTTATAAGTGTTCGGAGTTGCAAACCAGCAAGTATCGAGTTCATTCTCACACCGGCAGAAAATCCGAGACTCGAAACACGAAACCCGTTTATTCAACCGAAAAAGATACCTTTGTAAGGATTTTATTTGGATGATAAAAAAACTGCACATAGTAGCCCTGAATATACCCTATCCACCAGATTATGGTGGTGTTATCGATATCTTTTACAGGATCAAGGCACTGCACCAAATTGGGGTTGAAATAATTCTACATTGTTTTAAATACAACAGGCCAGAGTCCACCGAACTGAATAAATACTGTACCCGGGTTTTTTATTATGAACGGGAAATGGGTATTTTTAATTTTCTCTCCCGGCTTCCGTTTATTGTAGTTTCCCGTAACCATCCCCTTCTGCTTGAAAATATTTTACGAGAACCTGCACCCGTCTTGTTTGATGGCATACATTGCTGCTATTTTCTTTCACACGAAAAATTGGAGGACTTCCCAAAAATTGTTCGGACACACAATGTAGAACACCACTATTATAGGGCACTCATGGGTTCGACAAAATCGCCCTTCAAGCGTTTTTATTTTCAACAGGAGGCACGCAAGCTCCAGCGGTTCGAAAAGGAATTAAAACATGCCAACGCCCTGGCCTGTATTTCGCCAGGGGATACAAGCTATTTTTCGAAACAATTTAATAACACTTACTTTGTACCAGCCTTTCACCCTTTCGAAGAAGTTGTTTCGATACCAGGAAAAGGCAGCTACATCCTTTTTCATGGTAATTTAAGTGTACCCGAAAATGAAAAAGCACTGGATTTTATCCTGAACGAAGTTTTGCCCCATTCCGATCACCCTTTGATTGTGGCAGGAAAAGACCCTTCTGAAAAAATCAGAAAAAAGATTGCTGCCAAATCCATTTGGCAGCTTATCGAAAATCCTTCGGATGAAGAAATGAACGATCTGATCAGACAAGCCCAAATTTGCCTCATCCCCACTTTTCAGTCAACTGGGTTAAAATTAAAACTGTTAGCTTCGTTATTTGCAGGCAAATTTGTAGTTGCCAACCCCGAAATGGTATACGGTTCAGGTGTTGAGGAGCTTGTTCTGGTTGGTAAATCGGCAAAAGATCTGTTAGAAATTGTGAATAGGGCCATGGAATCAGAGTTTACCTCCGTTGAAATTGAAAAACGAAAATCAATACTCAGCAAAGGATTCAGCAATAAAAATTCTGCACAGATATTAATGGGCATCATTGCAAATCAATAGACCAGTCCTCAGTATTCAGTCCACAGCCCAGTTGGCAGTAGCCAGTCTAATAGCTTCGTAAACCACTGGCAGAGGCGCATGGCATGCACCTAAATTATCAAATCACCTAGCGACCAAGTCGCTGCGAAGCAAAGATTCCGAGGTAAACGAACGGGGCGACCTGTGTCCAGCAACTAGCAATTTGAATCCAGCATTCAATTTCTCAAACCGCGCACGGGACCATTATTCCTCTGTTTTTTTAAACCCCTTGGCATTTAGCAGGAACAAAGCACCTATAAAAACCAAGACCAGTCCGGTAAGTAACAGTTTCCAGAATATAATATGATTCCAGCCAAAAAGGAAAAATGCAAATCCCAGGGCAATAAAAATGATCCCCCCAAGAATCTCCTGTTTCCAGGCAATCCACAATGCAGCTATCACGATGGCCGGTTTGATGAGCTTGAAGGCAAAGGACAAAATCTTCTCACCCAAGCTAAATGTAGGATCGCTGAAAACCCCCGCTGCAACAAAAATCAAAAGCAGGGCAAATACAATTGCCAATAACCGGGGACTGTGAAACAGAAGCTTATTATTAGTAGATTTCGATGCCATAACATTCATTTTTATTGACGCAGCAAGATACAAAAAAATTGGGCACAATTTGTAGTTGGCAGTATTCAGTCCACAGTCGGCAATTGGCAATCTGCAAAGGACTGTGGCTGTATTTGTGAAGTAAAAAAAAGAAATATTGATTTCAAAGGAGTACAGATAAACGATGAACTATCAACCCACACAGCACCCAAAGCACCGACCTTGGCTCTTTTTATAAATCCGGTAGAAAACATATCCAATTAAAATACCCCAGATTGTGCCGCCCAAAATATCGCCCGGATAATGCACCCCCAGATAAATCCGTGTATAGGATACAAAAGATGCCCAAGTTATCATGCCGATCCACAGCCATTTCTTATTGAACAAGAGGGAAATAAAAATAGCCGTTGCAAACGTGTTGGAAGCATGTGACGAAATAAAGCCAAACCGCCCACCACATTTATCGTTTACCTGGTGCACCAATCCGGCAAGATTGGGATCGTGGCAGGGGCGCAGTCGTTGAAATACGTTTTTGAAGAAATGGACCGAGCCTTGATCCGATGCAGCAATTAGGAACGAAATAAACAAGAGGGTAAAAAGTGCCTGTTGCCAGCCGAATTTCTTGAAAAGGTAAAATGTTATTACTAGGTACAAAGGTAGCCAAGTGATGGTTTTAGTGGAATAAAACATCACCACATCCCAAAACGAACTATGTAAACTATTCAAGAACAGAAAAAAATCTGTGTCAATCTGTAGAACCAATTCCATCATGCGAAGCCGGGCCTTTGTTTTTTTTCTTTTTCCAGAAGTGTCTCTTTTTCTTATCGGGTGTTACGTGTTTTGCCGGATCGGGCTTAAATTTCTGAAACTTATCATGCCCAAACTGTTTTTCCTTTGGTGCATCTGTTTTTTTCTTGCCAGGCACCTTTCCCTTTTGCCTACCCGACGACCTTCCGCCTTTTGATGGTAGCTTAGGATTATACACGGGTCCATCGCCAAGATGATCGGGGAGGGCAGCTTTGTAGATCACCTTTTCGATCATCTTTTCTATTTTTTGAAAAGAAAGCTGCTCTTTTTCGTTGATGAAAGTTAAAGCAAGACCCGATGATTCGGCCCTTGCGGTACGGCCAATCCGGTGTATATAATCTTCGGCATCACGTGGTACGTCATAATTGATGATCAGGTCGATGCCTACAATATCGATGCCCCGTGAAACAATGTTGGTGGCCACCAATATCTGCACTTTCCGGTTGCGGAAATCAAGCATTACCTTTTCACGTTCTTCCTGCTCAAGGTCGGAGTGGATGGCAGCTGCATTGAATCCTGCACTGACCAAATTGCGGTGTAGAAGCTTCACGTTCGATTTGGTAGCTGAGAAAATGATGATACTTTTCACGGGCTTCTTCTTAAGCAGATCCTTTATCAGCCCTATTTTCTGGGTGTCATGCACCATGTAGGCTGCCTGGGTTATCCCTTCGGCCGGTTTCGACATGGCAATATTCACTTCTGCAGGATTGCGCAATATCTTCTTGGTCAGAAATCTTATTTTATCGGGCATGGTGGCCGAAAACATAAGGGTTTGCCATTTGCCTTTAAAGGTAGATATGATGCTCATGATGTCGTCGTGGAAACCCATGTCGAGCATCCTGTCGGCCTCATCAAGAATTAAGAACTGTAGGTTCGAAGTGTCAACATATTCAAAGCTCAAATGGGAGATGAACCGGCCCGGTGTGGCAATTACTATGTCGGCGCCCTGCACTAGGGCTGCCTTTTGCTGATCCCATGAGACTCCATCACCTCCCCCATAAATAGCAATGGAAGAAACCGGCAAGAAATAGGCAAAGCCAGCCATTTGCTGATCTATTTGCTGGGCCAGCTCGCGGGTAGGTGCAATGATAATGGCTTTGATGCCTTCTCCGGGAGAATTGATTATGGAATTGATAATCGGCAACAAATAGGCAGCCGTTTTTCCGGTCCCGGTTTGAGCACAGGCTATCAAGTCCCTGCCTTCCATAATTAGTGGGATGGACTGCTCCTGGATTGGTGTTGTATTCTCGAAGCCCATACTTTCGAGCCCTGTGAGAATATCGTTGTGAAAATTAAATTCTGAAAATTTCAAGTAAAATCTATTTTGATGATAAAGCACAAAGGTAGTGCTTTTTCTGATTTGAAAATCGGGTGTTGGGCAAAGGCGTGTAATTGGAAGTAGACATTTTTAGGAAACAAATTAGAATGAAAAGAATTGTGATGTTCAAAAATTGTTAAAATTCTCCAATTTCATTTAAAATCCTGTTAACTTTTTATCAATAAAATAGACTAATTATCAATATATCAACAAGTAAATATAAAACACATGTTCTGAACAAATTTTGTTCATGAACTATAAACCGCGATGCCTGTTTAATGATGGAAAGTTTCATAGAAACAAATTGAATTAATAAAACTAAAAACAATAAAAATGAAAAAGATCGTAATTGCATTAACATTAATTTTAGGCCTTGGGATTACCGGGATGTTTGCTCAAAAGTACACAGCCGATGTGAAGAATACCGAACTTACCTGGTTGGGCGAAAAAGTTACCGGTGAACATACCGGCTCCATCAACCTCAAAAGTGGAAATTTTACCATGACTGGGGATAAACTTACTTCGGGAGTGTTTGAAATCGATATGAGTTCGATTACCAATGCCGATGTTGAAGACGCGGATTATAATGCAAAATTGGTTGGACACTTGAAATCAGATGATTTCTTTGGAGTAGCCAAATATCCCACTGCCCGCTTCGAGATCACAGGATCGGAATCGTTTAAAAATGGCAATGGAATAGTGAAAGGAAACCTTACCATTAAAGCCACAACCCATCCTATCGAATTCCGTGCTACCATGCAGCAATTCGACGATGGCACCCGTTTTTTTGCCAACATCACAATTGACCGCTCAAAGTATGATATCCGCTACGGTTCGGGAAGTTTCTTCGACAACCTTGGTGATAAAACCATTTATGATGAGTTTAAGTTGAAGATAAACCTTCTTGCAAAGAAATAGTCTTTAGAAAAATATTTTAGATAAGAACCCTTGTCAGTAAAGTCAATTCTCATGGTTCACAAAAATGACTTTACCGATGAGGGTTTTTCTATTTATGAAATTTTAGTGATTACAGAGTAATTGCCAATTTTGTGTAAGTTGTTTTAACCGTCTCACCAATAGTAACAATTTAGATTTCCAGCATTATCGCACCAATCGAATAAAGACAAACTAACTGCATGTTACCTCCATAAAATGATGCGAATGAATCGCCACCCTTCAATTACCAGACTGAGAACAGCCCACTATCATCTAACTAAATTATTAATACCCTGATAATATTGCCTTTACGCAATCGAGTCAGGTTTCCGCCAAATTTCAAATTTCCAACTTCCAGTTTCAATACCCTCATGAGGCAATTAATAGCTTGCCGACCAGACACTGTACCTTTGAAAGCAAACATTTTGGTGCTGTTTCCGTAAGTCTTGTTGCAACATTGAGTGTAGATAGTTGTTGAATTTAGAAACATGTATGTAGATGGCTGAAAGTGTGTGCAAAATTGCTTTGGAGAATAGCCCCGAAGGCAAAACGGAACTGGTGTTGGAGGGGTATTTGTCGATCGACAAAGCGGCAAAAATTTATGACGAATTGCTTCCAATGGCAGGGAATTCCGATATTGAATGTATCCGGGTCAGAAATGTATTGAACATCGATCTGGTGGCAATTCAGATGTTAGCCGCTTTTGTAAAAAGCCAAAAAATAAAAGGTCGAAATATTGAATTCGCTTTTGAACTCGATGACCAATTGAGCGAGTTACTCGGCCAGGCAGGAATTTCTGATATGATGCAATCTATTGCAATGGATTAACAATTTAAGGATGATGGTAAAAACGATTTTATTTGTTGATGACTCAAAAAGCATACGTAAAGCAGTAGGAGGATTGCTCGAAAAATTAGGCTATAATGTGCTGATTGCAAGCAATGGTCGCGAGGGCTATGAGAAACTCGATGGCACTGACATCCACCTAATAATTACCGATTTACACATGCCCGAAATGAATGGGATAGAGCTTATCAGGGCTGCCCGGAAACTAGAAACCTATCAATTCATCCCCATGCTTTTGCTTACTACCGAAACCCTGATGGAGAAAAAGCGTGAAGCAAAAATTGCGGGGGCAACCGGCTGGTTAGAGAAACCTTTCAAAAATGAAAAATTGGAAATGATCATTAAAAAGGTCTTACGTTGATGGAAGACTACCAAGCGGCATTCATTGAGGAAGCAAACGACTTTGTCCAGATACTGGAGGAAAGTTTGCTCCAACTCGAAGGCGACAGGCAAAACCCTGAAATCATAAACGAGATATTTCGGATTATGCACTCGCTGAAAGGCAGTGGGGCTATGTTTGGTTTCGACGACCTTAGTTCTTACACCCATCACCTCGAAAGCTTGTACGACCAGGTACGGCGGGGCGAAATCCTGATAAACCGGGCAATCATAGACTTTACCTTTGAATCGGTCGACCATATCAAACATTTAATCAGCTTTCAACCCGACGAAAAGTATATCAAAAACAGCCAAAGCCTGATAAAACGTATCCCCGGTTTATTAATGGCAACCGAGGGCGATGATAAAGATATTCAACGACCAATTAAATCAATAAACACTGAAAAAGAAGCCCAGCAAAAAAAAGATCAAAAGAAAAGCTACTTCATCCGTTTCAGGCCCGACACCGACATCCTGAAAGATGGCACCAACCCCTTGTACCTGATTGATGAGCTGGTAGCAATGGGAACATGTATTGTCAAGGCACGTGCCGTGAATATCCCCGATTTTAACCGTTTAGACCCGCTCGATTGCTTTATCTCGTGGGATTTTGTTTTGGCAACTAAAGAAGACCCTTCGAACATCGAGGATGTGTTCATCTTTGTTTCGGGTACCAGCGAAATCGAAATCAAAGAAATTGCCGATTTCGATATTTTTGAGAAGGATGAAAACAAAGCCAAATTGATGGCCTTGCTTGCGTGTCCCGATGTTTCATCTTCTGATTTGAACGAATTCTCAGATCAACAACCAATACTTACCCGCACACCCGACTTAATTGCAGAGGAAGAGCCTACCGAGGAAGCCGAAGAAGTTACTCCTGAAATTCAGGAAAAGAGTAACCTGTCAAGTACCAAAAAGATGAGGGTTTCGACTGTACGGGTAAAAGCCGAAAACCTCGACAACATGATAAACCTGGTGAGCGAGCTGGTTACCATGCAGGCACGTTTGCAAAATATAGCCCAGGAAAATGGCGATCTGGAGCTTATTTCGTTTGCCGAGAATTTTCAGAAACTGAGCCGTCAATTTCGTGATTTATCCTTTGGAATGCGCCTGGTTCCCATTCAAAACCTATATATAAAATTTCAGCGATTGGTGCACGATGTGTCGAAGGAATTGGATAAGGATGTCGATTTTGTGACCGAAGGTTTGGAAACCGAGCTGGACAAAAATGTGATCGAACATATTTCCGAGCCTATCCTTCATATCCTGCGCAACAGTCTCGACCATGGCATTGAGAGCAAGGAAACCCGACAGGAACTAAATAAACCTGAAAGAGCGACTATACAATTAAAGGCACATTATTCCGGGGCCGATGTAATCATTCAGGTTACCGATGATGGCGCTGGGATCGATCTTGAGGGAGTAAGACATTCGGCAATCGAGAAAGGCTTGATTAAGGCTACAACCAAATTATCATCAAAAGAAATTTTAGACCTGCTATTCGAGCCGGGATTTTCCACCAAACAGGATGTGTCGAACCTATCTGGGCGTGGCGTTGGAATGGATGTGGTGAAACGAAAAATCGAAGAGCTACGAGGGAGTGTCGAGCTTCATTCAGAAAAAGAAAAAGGCACAGTCATTAAAATACGGCTGCCCCTTACCCTGTCCATGATTGATGGGTTTCTGGTGAAGATACGCGAGAATTCATTCATCATACCCTTGTTGGCCATCGATAAAATCCATGAGCTAAAGACGGGTCAATTGGATAAGGCTTTTAACCACATTATCAAAATAGAAGACGAACAAGTGCCTTTCATAAATTTGATGAACGGCAGTTTTGATGGTTTTCAGGATAAGCCCGCCAAGTATCTTGTTCTTATCAATTTTGAAAACAAGAAAGTAGGCCTTGCCGTAAACGAGGTGTTGGGCGAATATCAGGTAGTTTTGAAGCCACTTGGACACCTGTTGAAAACCAAAGATTATTTTTCGGGGGCCACCATTATGGGCGATGGCAAAGTAGCTCTTGTGATCGATACCAATAAACTAATTCAACAATTTGCAAAATAGAACAATAGAGGAGATGGACAATAGCAACAAAACAGATTCGTACCTAACATTTAAGCTTGGCCCGGAATCGTTTGCCGGACACGTAAAAAATGTACAGAACATTCTCGAATATCGCGAGGTGACAAAAGTCCCCGACACCCCATCATACATGAAAGGGGTGATAAACCTGCGGGGTAACGTTTTGCCCGTTGTCGACCTGAAAGAAAAACTCGGCATGGAACTTTGCCCTTATACCTCGAATACCTGCATCCTTGTAATGAATATTTACATGGAGGAAGATATTGTGAATGTAGGGGCCATTGTCGACCATGTGATGCAGGTAAAGGAAATTACCCCACAAGAAGTATTGCCTTACCCCAGCATATCGAACAAATACAAATCGGAAATTATCCCGGGTGTTTTTAAGGTGAACGATGAATTTGTGATGATCCTCAACCTCGACAAGATATTTTCAAACTTAGAAACATCAATATTTAAAGAAAAATAGTACAATGAAAAATGTAAGCATTATAGCAAAGGTCATCATTTATGTGTCCATCCTCGGGTTTTCGTGCATTTTCATCATGGGCTATGTGTCCATCGATGCTGCCGACCGGATCCTCACCCAGGCCGCTTTCGACAGGATCACCTCTATCAACAACATGAAAAAATTACAGATGGAGCGTTTCTTTAACGAAAAACTCGCCGATGTGTCGGCACTGGCCGAATTGCAAAGCGTGAAAGATGCCATGAACCAATTCAACACGGCCTACCATTCCGATTCATCGGGTATCGATTTTGTAAAATCCCAGACTTCAAAGCTCATTTTTCAACAAATAAGCGATGAATACAGGAATTATATCGATGCCAATCAATATTACGATTTGTTTCTGATAAACCCCGACGACGGCCTGGTGTATTTCAGCACAAAAAAGGAAAGCGATTTGGGTAGCTATTTGAAAAGTGAACCGACCCATTTGGCCGAGCTTTGGCACAAGTGCCGAAAAGATAGGCTGGTACATATTTCGGATATGGCAAAGTACCAGCCATCGGGAAACGAACCAGCCATGTTTATTGGGCAAAGTATTCGGGTCGGCAACGAATTAATCGGTATTTTGGCCGTTCAGATTTCCAATAAGGCCATCAACGAATATGTGCAGGTGGAGGCCGGATTGGGCGAGAACGGCGAAACGTACCTGGTAGGTAGCGACTATCTGTTTCGCAGCGATTCCCGTTTCTCCAATCAATCCGCTATCCTTGATCTGAAAGCCAATACAGAGGCTACACGCACGGCATTTACCGGTGAAGGCGGGGCCATCATCACCAATGATTATCGCAACCTGAAAGTATTGAGCAGCTTTGCCAAATTGGATATCGCCGAAATAAACTGGGCCATCGTAACTGAGGTGAAAGAGGTTGATATAATGGCCCCAAAGCGCGACTTGATTTACACGATCCTCTACGTTTGTATGTTTATTGGCCTAATTATGATGCCCGTTTTATGGATCATCGGGAGATCCATAAACAAACCAATAAAAATTGCCATTGACTATGCTAAAGAACTGGCCTCGGGCGATATGACAGCTACTCTGAATATTCATCAAAAAGATGAAACAGGAAGATTGGCAGATGCGCTCCGCGAAATGGTCACCAATATCAAGAACATCATCTCGAATGTGACAATGGCTGCCGACAATGTTAGCGATGCAAGTTTCCAGTTGAGCAGTACCTCGCAAGAGATTTCCCAGGGTGCCTCCATGCAGGCTTCATCCATCGAAGAAGTTTCATCGTCGATCGAAGAAATGTCGTCGAATATAGAATACAATTCCGATAGTGCCCAAAAAACCGAGGAGATCACCACCAATGTATCGAACCAGATTATGCAGGGTGGCGAAATTGTGTACTCGGCAGTCGAGGCGATGGAAAAAGTGGCAGGCAAAATCAGCATAATCAGCGACATAGCTTTCCAGACCAACATCCTGGCCCTGAACGCAGCCGTTGAAGCAGCCCGTGCAGGCGAACATGGAAAAGGCTTCGGTGTGGTAGCATCGGAAGTTGGCAAACTGGCCGAGAAAACCCGTATAGCTGCCGCCGAGATTGATGAGATAAGCCAAAACAGTGTACAGATTGCCGAGCAGGCCAAAAAACTGATGTCGGCCATGGTGCCCGATATTCAAAAATCATCCAACCTTGTCAGGGAGATTTCAGCCGCCAGCAAGGAACAAACCGTAGCCTCGCAGCACATCAACGATGCCGTACAGCAACTCAACGAAGTGACCCAACAAAACGCGGCAGCATCGGAAGAAATGGCCACCAGCTCGGAAGAATTGGCAAGCCAGGCCGAACAACTAAAGCAAATAATTGCCTATTTCAAAATTGATAAAGTTGAAAAAGTCGACCCTCAATCCAGAGAAAAAAACAAGGTGGTTGAACGGAAATACCCGGAATATACACACAAACGAAAGCCGATATCGAACACCAAAATGAAAGGCATCCAGATTAACATGGGAGGAAACGATGAGTTCGACAGCGAGTTTGAGCGTTTTTAGGTGAGTAGGTAATTGAGTAATTGGGGAATTAAGTAATTGAGGTGAGTAAGGTAATTAGGTTGAATAGGTAATTGAGTGATTGAGGTGAGTAAGTTGAGTAGGATACTTAGAGAAAACTTGAAGAGATGAGACAGGAATTAAACGAATTTGAATTTTGAGTGTGAACATAACACAGAACTTTTCAAC
Source organism: Bacteroidales bacterium (assembly GCA_021740905.1). Taxonomy (GTDB): domain Bacteria; phylum Bacteroidota; class Bacteroidia; order Bacteroidales; family M50B96; genus JAIOYV01. The sequence goes on along the minus strand of JAIOYV010000073.1, from coordinate 20,689 downwards.
TTTTCAACTCAGAACTTTTCAACTCAGAACTTTGAACTATTAAAATGATCGAAACATCAAACATACGGAAAACCGATGAACTACAGGAGGCGGACTTTAAACGCCTCAGCCAGTTCATTTACGACAATTATGGGATAAATCTTTATCCCGCAAAACGTATTTTGCTTCAATCGAGATTGCAAAAGCGCTTACGCATTTTGGGTTTCAGCACCTACAAACAGTATTGCGATTTTGTATTGAATGAGAAATCAGGATCTGATGAATTTCAGGAACTCGTAGAATGTATCACCACAAACAAAACCGAATTTTTCAGGGAGATAAAAGCCTTCGATTTTACCAATGAGATCATTTTGCCCGAGTATATCAAAAGCGCGACAGACAATCAATTATTTAAAGTGTGGAGCGCCGGAGCATCAACCGGGAAAGAAGCCTATTCCATTGCCATGATGCTAAAGGATTTTTCTGAAAAAAACCAGGTGTTCAATTTCAATGTATCCGCCTCCGACATTTCGATTGAGGTACTAAAGATTGCCCGAATGGCCATTTACCCGATGGACGATTTGATCGAAATACCCGTCAATTACCGGCAAAAGTACCTATTGAAAAGCAAGGACAAAAATAATTTGAGAATCAGGATTGTGCCGGAAATCCGCGAAAAAGTAAAATTCTTCTGGCTTAATTTGTTAAGTGAAGAATATAAGTTGAAGGAGAAATTCGACCTGATATATTGCCGAAATACGATGATCTATTTCGACCGTGCAACCCAGAAAAACATCGTAGAAAAATTTGTCGATCTTCTGAACCCGAATGCCTACCTTGTATTGGGACAATCGGAATCGCTGATCAATCTCGATGTGGGGATGAAACAGATGGCCCCCTCGATTTATAAGAAAGTTTGAAATGTAATTTTAGCACCAAAGGTGGGAAAACAATAGCATAGGGTGAAGCCCTATGATAATAAGAAGCAACAATGAAACAGCCCTGAAAGGGCGTAATTAAAATGGACAAGGTTTTTTATTTCAATAAGAGGAAAAACTGATACCATTTTTTGAACCTATTAATTTGACAGGCATGGATGAAAATAAAATACTGGCAATGGAGCAGGAAATTAAAAACCTCAATCAAGCCATTGTAGACCTGAACCGAAAGTTGAAGGAGTCGGAGGCTATGAAAAGCAATTTCATTTCGAATGTGATGAATGAAATTTATAATCCGTTTAGTTCGATATTAAGCCTGGCACAAAATATCATTGCCTTGGAAAAGGATGAAATGCCAGAGGCAATTTCGCTGGCCGAAACAATCTACGACGAAGCCACAACCCTCGATTTCGACTTGAAAAATATTTTTTCGGCAGCCCGCATCGAGGGAGGTTTAGAGGTACCACAGCCTAAAAGAATATCTTGCACAAGTATAATCAACGAGGTGGTCGATACCTGCCAGCTTCAGGCAGTTAAAAAGCAGGTTGAGTTAATTGTGAATGGTCAATCGGAAGGCGCAACCTCAACTTTTGTTACCGATCCCGATTTTCTGAAACAATGTCTTATCAATGTGTTGCACAACGCCATTAAGTTCAGCCCTGTAAGTTCATCAGTGGAAATTGAATTTTCTATATCAGAAGATAAATTAATAATTGAAGTAAAAGACCAGGGTCCGGGAATAAACAGTACGGACAAAGAACGGATTTTCGACCGCTTCAAGAAATTGGATGTGACGATCAATTCCATAAACAGTGGCTATGGACTGGGATTATCCGTGGCACAAGCACTTGTCGATCTCCTGGATGGTCGCATCGACTCACGCGAAAATGCCAGGCAGGGAACTATCGTTTCAATAGAAATCCCACAGGCAAAATCCAATGAGGATGCAACAAATCTTGACGATGATGAATTTCTACATTTTGATGAAGAAATATTTTAAGCTGTATGGTAGAGGCTAAACCATATTTTTTGTTGCCAGGCGCATTGCAGGTTTCACGCGAGCCGATGCTCATCACGACGATCCTTGGATCGTGCATCTCGGTGTGCTTGTGGGACCGGAAAAAAAATATTGGAGGCATCAACCATTACATGTTGCCCCATTGGAATGGACAAGGCCTTGCTTCGCCAAAATACGGGAATATTGCCATGGATAAACTACTCTCGCTCATGGTACGGGCCGGTAGTGAAAAAAAGGACCTAATCGCAAAAGTTTTTGGTGGAGCACAAGTACTTCAAAACAATGTGAATATTTTCAACATCGGGTTACGAAATATCGAATATGCCGAGGAAAGCATCAAAAACGCAGGGATCCCAATTGCCGGGCAAAGTACTGGAGGGCTGACTGGGCGCAAAATAATTTTTAACACAGCCTCTGGCGAAATCAGGATGAAGTACGTTGGAAATGGGAAATGATTATACGTGAATTTTAAATATAGGATGTTAAATGCTGAATAGATGAAATTGTCAAAATAACTTGATATGGGAGTACCCTATTTTAAGCACCAAAGGTGCGTAATCAATAGCGTAGGTGCTACGTCCCGCTCGCGGTGTAAGCAATATGTATGTGATAAAGCGATTAAGGTAGCCCTGAAAGGGCGTAATCAAAACGGGTAAGTTATTTTGAAAACTTGACATTTGTGTATTTATGGAAGAAATTGTACCTTATGCGGAATAATAAGAAAGGGCTATGAGCAAAGAAAAAATAAAAGTTTTAATAGTTGACGATTCGGCTTTGGTGCGCCAAAGTTTGCAGAAAATACTAGAGCAGGAGCCAAGCTTTGATGTTATTGGAACTGCTTCCGACCCTTATTTTGCGGCCCGGATCATTGCACGGGATGCCCCCGATGTGATAACCCTCGACATTCAAATGCCCCGGATGAATGGGCTTACCTTTCTGCAAAAAATTATGTCGCAGCACCCCATCCCGGTGGTGGTGATCTCGAGCCTGGCGAAAGAAAACAGCGACATTGCCATTAAAGCATGGCAACTGGGAGCCATCGATGTAATTGAGAAACCTATCCTGAAAACGAAGGAGTTCTTTGAGATATCGAGCCACAATATCATCCAGGCCATCAAGGCGGCTTCTATTGCCAATCTGAAAAAGATTCATAGCCCTAAACCTCATCCTGAAAAGGGCCTTGAAATAAAGCGGCAGTACGAGGATGTTTCGCACACAACCATTCACAAAATTGCAAATAAAATTGTACTGCTTGGGGCATCGGCAGGAGGAACCGAAGTGGTAGCCCATATCCTTTCGCTATTGCCCATTACCTGTCCGCCTGTTGTAGTTGTACAGCACATGCCCGAACAATTTACGCTGGCCTTTTCGCGCCGACTCGATAGTTTGAGTAACATAAAAGTAAAGGAAGCCGAAAATGGCGACCGACTGGAAATTGGCAAAGCATACATAGCCCCAGGCAGCGCACACATCCTACTCAACCGAAAAAGCCAGGAGTTTTTCATCCAAACCAACTACGGGCCTCTGTTCAACCGGCATCGGCCTGCGGTAGATGTGCTGTTTAACTCGGCCGCCGAATTCGATGGCCGGTATTTTATGGCAGCCATTTTATCGGGCATGGGTCGCGATGGAGTCGATGGGCTTATTAAATTAAAAGAAAAAGGAGCCATGACCATTGCCCAAAACGAGGAAAGCTGCATTGTGTATGGAATGCCAAAAGAAGCAATACGGGCAGAGGCAGTTATAAAGGTACTTTCGCCCGAAGAGATTGTGCGTGAAATTGTTAAATTTCGGTGAGATTAGGTGAGTATAGTGAGTAAGGTGAAAAAGAGAAGTGAGGAGAGAAATTGATTTTGTCACATTACCCCGAAACCCTGAAAGGGTTTAATTTGAATAGCCCTGTATGAAGCGAAGCGGAATGCAGGGTAGAAAGAGAGTACTGTATTTCGCCGGAGATGATAGTTGTTTAAAAAACGCAAAGCCATTCCCGGCGAAACATAGGAATAAGTTGATTAAGGAACATGAGATAAGTAAGGAATTTTGGAAGGAGATGGTAATTATAGATATAGAATTTGGAGGCCAAGTGTCATCAGCCAAACGCATGGCATTAGCTCAGAACTCTTCAACCCAGAACTTTTCAACTTTTCAACTCAGAACTGATAAAATGAAAGACAGACCGAAAATATTAGTTATCGACGACATGAAATCGTCGTTGAGGGATCTGGCTGCTATCCTGCAGAATTCGGATTTTGAGGTAGCTACGGCCACAAACGGAAAAACCGGCTTACGCAAAAGTCTTAGCCATCCCTTCGACCTGATATTGCTCGACCTGGTAATGCCCGATATGGATGGGTTTTCGGTATGTGAGAAACTAAAGGCCAACCCCAAAACCAATGAGATACCGGTCATTTTTATTTCGGTTGATGCAAATAAAGACAATGTGGTGAAGGGATTCGAGGCCGGGGCTGTGGATTATGTAAACAAACCTTTCAACGAAAAAGAGCTGATTGCCCGCATCACAACCCAAATCGAACTCAAAAGAAAAAAAGAAGAACTACAAAAAGCAATGAATCAGGCCAACAAACACGATCAATTGATTTCTGCTTTTTTGGCAAATATGTCGCACGAAATACGCACGCCCATTAATGCAGTACTTGGTTTCGCTCAACTATTGAACCTTGAAAACACCACCGAGGAGGAAAAGAAAAAATTTGTGACCATAATTATCAACTCAGGGTTTCAACTAATTGATTTGATAAACGACATCCTCGAAGTATCGAAAATTGATGTTGGCAAGGTTCATATCAACAACAAAACCTTCGCTCTAAACTGTTTTATGAAAGAGCAGTTCGAATCTTTTCAGCTACTCAAAAAAGCCGATAGCAAAATTGAATATACAATGAAACTGGGTGCCGAAGATGATTTTACTATTTATACCGACCAAGGTAAATTGCACCAAATCCTTAATAACTTATTGAGCAATGCTGTGAAATTCACTCATAATGGAAGCGTTGAATTGGGCTATACTATTGATAAAAACGGAATGTCGGGGTGCGAATTTTATGTACGCGATACCGGCATTGGCATCCCAATCCAGCATCAGGAAATCATCTTCGACCGCTTCATGCGAATTGAAAATAAACTGGAACAAGAATATAGGGGGACCGGCCTGGGTTTGCATATCAGCAAAAAATTAATAAAATTGTTGGGTGGAAATTTATGGCTCGAATCGACCGAAGGTAAAGGGAGCTGCTTTTATTTTACTTTGCCAGGCGATGGCAAAAAGGAATTTGGGCAGGAAATTTTTAATATGAAAAGAATTTAAAGAAGATATGAAAACCGCAGAATTTATAACGAAAGTCCTTATTGTTGACGATGTTAAGACCAACATTGTGAAAATGAAGGATGCCCTACTTGAAAGCGAAGACTATTTGGTAATAGGTGCAAATTCGGGCCGTTCGGGTATTGCTAAAGCCAAGGCACAACGCTTCGACCTTATCCTCCTCGACATTATCATGCCCGATCTGGATGGCTTTGAGGTGTGCAACGAACTGCAATCGTACGAACCTACCCGGGATGTCCCAATCATTTTTCTTACTTCGAAAAACGATCCGGAAAGCATCATCAAAGGGTTCCGGTCGGGGGCTGTCGATTATATCCTAAAACCTTTCAGCAAAGAAGAATTGCAAGCCCGTGTAAAAGTGCATGTGCAGCTAAAGAAAACCCGCGAAGAACTGATCCACGCCAAAGAAATGGCAGTGGTGGCGGCCAAGGCAAAATCCTTGTTCCTGGCCAATATGTCGCACGAAATACGCACCCCGATGAACGGTATCATGGGGATGATCGACATGTTTTACCAAACCAAACTAGATGAAAAACAAAAGGAATACCTGAAGATTATCGACGTGTCGAGCGAAAACCTCTTGTGCATCATCAACGATATACTCGACTTTTCGAAGATTGAAGCCGGGCAAATCGAATTCGAAAGCATCAATTTCTCGGTCAGCGATGAGGTGGAAGAGGTAATCAAAGTGCTATCGTACAAAGCCAAAGAGAATGAGCTTTTATTACAATCCAAAGTACAGGAGGACATTCCGAAAGTCCTGATTGGCGATCCTGTCCGCATAAAACAAATCCTCATAAACCTGATAAATAACGCGATTAAATTTACCAGCGAAGGAAGCGTATCGGTACAGGTAGTACTGCTCGAAACCAACGATTTTACCACACGCCTAAAGTTTAGCGTGGTCGATACCGGGATTGGGATTTCGGAGGCAGGCATGGCCCGGTTGTTTAAATCCTTTTCGCAAACCGATGCCTCTATAACCCGTAAATTTGGCGGCACCGGGCTGGGTTTGGCCATTTCGAAAAACCTCACCGAAATGATGAACGGAGAGATTGGCGTGGACAGCAAGGAAGGCGAGGGATCAACATTCTGGTTTACCGCCGAATTTAAAACTTCATCGGAAAAAGAGGTGATTGAGTCAGCCAAGAAGTCGATACAGGAAGGATCGAAACAAAAAGAAATGCACATCCTGGTGGCCGAAGACAATGTGATAAACCAACGTGTGGCACGATTCAACTTAGAACGGTTTGGCCACAAAGTGGAAATTGCAGAAAATGGCATTGAAGCAGTCGCAAAATTCGAGGAGAATAATTACGACCTGATTTTCATGGACATCCAGATGCCCGAAATGGACGGCATGGAGGCTACGCTGAAAATACGCGAAATTGAAAAAGCAAAAAGGCCCGGCATTGAAATCCCCATTATTGCCATGACAGCCAACACCATGAAAGGCGATAAAGAGAAATTCCTCGATGTGGGCATGAACGATTACATCGGCAAACCCTTTAAGGCCGACCAACTTTTCAGCCTCCTGGAACGTGTGATTAAGCAAGGGAAGAAATGATAAATGATTATTGATGAATGAAATGAATATAAACTACTTTACTCCCGACTGGAGCCACAAAGTAATACTGATTGTGGAAGATACCGAAACCAGCAACCTGTTTTTCCATCACGCCCTGCGTCAAACCCAGGCCGAGTTGATTTATGCCGAATCGGGCACCCAAGCCATCGAGCTGGTTTTGCAGGACAAGGATGAAATAATCGACCTCATCCTGATGGATATCAACCTTCCCCATAAAAGCGGGCTCGATGCCACCCGTGAGATAAAACAGAAACGCCCCGATCTACCCATTGTAATCCAAACTGCCTACACCAACGACTACAACGACACCGATGCCTACGGTGCCGGTTGCGACGATTTTATCCTAAAACCAATCCGGCTAACCGTGCTGTATAATACTATTGCGAAGTTTTTGGGGAAGTAGGGAAGGTTTTCGGGTTGGGATCTGGAACCATATTACATTCATATCTCTAAATTGTATTTAAGTTGCATAAAATCCTGATGTACAAACGGGATTTTAAAAAGAATTCCTAATTTTGAAATTCTTGATTTAAGACTAAGATGACAAGATATCTAAAGGTTTTAATTCACATGAAAATAGTATGAAGATAGTACAGCTTATAATCCTTGGTCTTTTGCTAATAGGTAATAGCACTATTTGTCAGGTACAATGTAAAACTCAAGTACATTGCAAATCCGTTAACAAGGAAGCTATTGAAGCTTTTAACTGGGGAGTAGTTTCAATGTCCCATAATGACATTGATATTGCGATGAAATTTTTTCTAGGTGCAATGAGAAAGGATACTTTTTTTTGCGATGCCTATGACAATCTTGCTCATTGCTTTAAATTAAAAGGAGATTATAAAAGTGCTTCTAAACTTTATTTAATGTCCATGAAAATTGATACATCAAATCCTGTCCCATACATCAATTTAGCTTCGATTCATAATTTAATTGGGAACTATGATAAATCCAAAGAAATTTATGAAACTATGATAGACAATCTACCTGAAAATCCTGAAGGATACTATGGGTTATCGTTTTCCCTACATTCATTAGGGAACTATGAACTTGCGTATGAAATGATAAATAAATCCATTGATTGTTCTGAAAAGAGGCATTTGGAAATTGGGAAAGAAGTTCAACTATTAAAGGGAATAATATATTTCGACTATGGTAAAATGGAAGAGGCTAAAGAAATCCTGCTTGGTGTAAATAAGGAGTTTAAAAATGACCCTAATTTGAATTACTATTTGGGAAAGTGTTTTCTTCTGATTGATAATGATATTAAAACGGCAAAAAAATATATCAAAAAAGCAAAGAGATGGGGATATGTTGTGGATTTAGAAATAGAAGAACAATTAAAAATATAGTATGACCCCAGTTACCGAACGATTGTATCGTATGGTTATTCCGAAGATAAAAAATCAGTACTTTCTCTGATCCAAATCTAAAACCCAGAATATCTGTAATGGTTTAACTGCATGACCGCATAGCTGTGGATTAAGAAATTTAGTCTTAGTTTGAGTTTCTTTAACAGTAAGGATTTCAAACCCACGCTGGTTTAGTGCGCACACAATGATACGCAAGCCTTGCGTCTCTATCGAAGTGCCAAACAACCCCACACCATTTATTAATCCGGATTGTAGAGACGCAAGGCTTGCGTATCATTTGCTGAAAATCGGGTAAGGTGGACATTTCGGTGATACAGACTTCCCATTTTAACCTGATTTCTCCTGCTACCACACAATAATACTTTAGTAGAGGATCATAAATAAATAATCATTTCTAACTAATCACCCCGCTCCCAATCAGCTCTTCCCCATCGTAAAAGGCAGCGAACTGGCCGGAGGTAATCCCGCGTTGTTTTTCTTTGAATAGGATGAAGAGACCGGTTTCTCGTTTCAACAACCTGGCTTTTTGCAATGCCTGGCGGTAGCGGATACGCACCATCAATTCCATTTCTTCGCCGTCCTTCATGGTCATGTCGGGGCGGATCCAATGGAGTTCCTCGTTGCTAATAAAAAGTGCCCTGCGGTTTAATCCGGGGTGGTCGTGCCCTTGCCCGGTATAGACAATGTTTTTTTCGGTGTCAATGGAAATAACAAACAGAGGTTCTTTTTTCCCTCCCACATTCAACCCTTTCCGTTGGCCAATAGTGTAAAAATGAGCACCTCGATGCTCGCCCACCACCACTCCATTCTTGGGGAAATAATAATAGGGCTTTGCAATTTTTTGCAATTCTTCATCATCGGGTTGGGCCGAGTAATCCATGTCATCCCGCTTCGAGTAGAGTTCAGCATCTTTAGGGATTTCAATGATTTGTCCCACTTTGACTTCCAGTTTTTGTTGAAGGAAGGAGGGCAAGTCAACTTTCCCGACAAAGCAAATACCCTGGGAGTCTTTGCGCTCGGCCGTGGCCAATTTAAGCCCGGTGGCAATTTTTCGCACTTGTGGTTTGTCAATATCACCGATTGGGAACAAAGCCAACTTCAACTGCTCTTGTGAAAGCTGACACAGAAAATAGCTCTGGTCTTTGTTTTTATCGGCCCCGGCAAGCAAACGAAAATAGTTCTTTCCATCTACCTCAATTTCTTTTTTTTGGCAATAATGGCCAGTGGCAACTTTATCGGCACCCAGTTCCCGGGCGGCATCGATAAACACATCGAATTTAATTTCCCGGTTGCAAAGTACATCAGGATTTGGTGTCCGTCCCTTCTGGTATTCCGAAAACATATAATCGACCACCCGCTTGCTGTATTCTTCGCTAAGATCGACCGTATGAAAGGGGATTTTAAGTTTATGGGCAACCAGTTGGGCAAATACCACATCGTCGTTCGACGGGCAATCACCTTCCAGCAAACCGGTGGTATCGTGCCAGTTTTTCATGAACAGGCCAATCACATGGTACCCCTGATCCTTCAGAACAGAAGCCGCCACGCTCGAATCCACTCCACCCGATAAACCAATTACTACTGTTTCCATTTTCATATTATCCGACTGCAAAGATAAGAGATAAATTGCTGGCAGCGATTTTCAAAAGTCATTCAGTTGTCATTTGCTTCGCGTCATTCATTGTCAATCGCTTCGCGTCATTAATTGTCATTTGGTTGTCATTATGTTGTCATTATGTTGTCATTCGCTTCGCGTCATTAATTGTCATTAGGTTGTCATTAAGTTGTCATTAAGTTGTCGTTGTAATCTGGTAGAACAATAAATTACACGCGAAGCGAATGACAGCGCAGCCAATTGACGCACGTAGTGCAAGTGACTATTGAATGACGCGAAGCAAATGACGCCCAAAGGGCAAATGACGGCGCAGCCGATTGACGCACAAAGTGCAAATGACGGCGCAGCCGATTGACGCACAAAGTGCAAATGACGCGAAGCGAATGACGTGTGAAGCACAATTGACGGCGAAGCCAAATGACATCCGAAGGATAAATGACGCGAAGCCCAAATACTTTGTATATTTGTGCGATAGCTGAAAATGGCATGGGAAAACGGATTGTGTGGATATTATTTTGGGTTTTTGTAGGCTTTCGGGCCTTTGGCCAAGATGTGCACTTTTCGCAGGCCGATGCCAATCCCCTTTTCCTGAATCCCGCACTGGCTGGGGTAATACCAACCGATTTCCGTTTTGTTGCAAATCACCGAAGCCAATGGAATACATTCACCAATGGTTATAAAACCATGACGGCATCAATCGACCATGGCCGTAAGTTTGCATTTCTTCCAAACTCAAAAGTGGGCCTGGGGTTAGGCATCGTGTCCGATAAAGCTGGCGATGGCAATTTTGGTCAAACGAGTTTCTTTGTCCCAATTTCCATTCAAAAGAAATTGATGGAGAACAAATTATTGGTTTCGTATGGAATCCAGTTAGGTGTTGGGCAATATAGTTTCGATTTCAATAAATTTTATTGGGGCGATCAATATGATGGCAATGTTTATGACCCTGCCCTACCAGTCACCGAAAGCTTCGCAAACAATAGCCTTGAGTATTTTGATTTGGCGATGGGATTCCATTCGGCCTATTCATTTTCGGATGGGAACAGAATTGAAATTGGGTTCTCAACGTACCATTTGAATAACCCATCCATCTCGTTTTCCGAAAACGGAAAAGCTGTCCTGCCTGTTCGGGACATGTATTTTTTATCGGCAAAAATCCCACTGACTGCCCAGCTAGCATTGCTTCCCGGCATATTTCGACAGGAACAAAATAAAAACAAGGAATTTGTAATCGGAAGCCAGGTTCAGCTTTTACCAGCTTCCGAATTGATTCAGGATTTTAGGGCCGGCATTTATGTTAGGAACAAGGATGCCATTATCCTCCGAACGGCAGTGGTGTACAAAGAATTGATGATTGGTTTGAGCTACGATTTCACATTCTCCGACCTTACCCAGGCAAACAACGGCTTGGGCGGATTTGAACTTTCACTCACCTATCTTTTCAATCTTCGCAAAGCGATCCCTTATTATCCACCCAAATATTGCCCCGATTTTATATAATGAAAGCCCTTGCCACCATATTCTTTAGCCTTTTGGTGTTTTCTTTTTCAGGAAATGGTCAAACCATCAGCGAATTGATAAATGCAGCTGACAAGGAATTTGAATCGGGGAATTTCTATGCTGCGGCTGATCTATACTCCAATGCCCTGACGAAAAATCCAAACCTAAAGCAGGTCCGTTATCAATATGCCGAAGCCCTGCGCATGAGCAAAGACTACCAGAAGGCATTATCTATTTACCGTAAAATAGCTACCGATTATGAGGAGGAATACCCCTTATCCCGCTTCTGGCACGCCGAAATGTTGAAGTATCAGGGCGATTACAAGAGGGCATCGGCGGCCTATTTTAAATTTTACAAATCATTCAGGACCATCGACGAACTAAAATATTTTATCCTGAAAGCCAGATACGAAAAGGAGGTTTGTGAGATGCTTGCCATTGAACCCGTTTTTCAGGAACCAATCGGCTTGTCCCTTCTCGATACGATGGTCAACTCGGTGTATGGCGAGTTCAGCCCTTTTGAAATGGACAGTGCAAATTTGGTGTTCTCCTCTTTTCGATCCATTCAAAAAGGCGAGAAAACAATATTCCAATCGGGCATTTTTATTTCGAAAGAGGGGCAAGATTCTATCAAAGCACAGATGCTTGATACCGGAAACTTGGTGAATGGCTTTCATTATAGTGTCTCTCCCGGACTTGCATCCAACGAGGTGTTTATTACCCGTTGTCCAATTAATCTGGAGGATGGTTTTTGTGAGATTTATCTATCGAATTTTAATATGGATTCATTTTCTGAATTGAGAAGATTGAAAGGTGGGGTAAATATGCCAGGTTCAAATTCGCGCCACCCTTTCCTTACCCGGTTCAAGGATCAGGAAGTTTTATTGTTTTCATCCGACCGGCCTGGTGGCTTTGGGAGGCACGACATCTGGTATTGTCAGCGTACGGACAGTTTGGATTTTGAGGATTGCATGAACGCTGGCGAAATCATCAACTCCATCGACGATGAAATAACGCCCTTTTATTACCCCGGTGATACCTTGCTCTATTTTAGTTCGACCTGGCATAAGAGTTATGGAGGATTCGATATTTTTCAAAGTTCAGGGGAATTCACCAAATGGGAAACGCCCTCCAATTTAGGCCGCCCCATAAATTCAAGCTACGACGATTTGTATTACAATTTCAATACTTCGAGCCGAAACGCTTATTTTGTTTCCAATCGTCCCGGTGGTTTGGCCTTCGAAAACGAAACCTGTTGCAACGATATTTACAGTTATCCCTTGCCCTGGTCGGCAAACGATAGCCTCCGAGAGCAGCAGCGCATAATTGCCTATCAAAGGCGCATCGAGCAAAACTGCAATAGCCTACGATTGTTGACACCCCTGGAATTGTATTTCCCAAACGACCTGCCCGACCCCAAAAGCCAGGATACCACCACGACCTCCAATTATGCCGGGATAATGGAAGTTTATCTTCAACAGCAAGAAAAATATATATCGGTTTATTCGAGGGGGTTGAAACGGAAAAAGAAACAGGACGCAGAAGATGAAATACTGAACCTGTTTATGGATGACATTGAAGGAAATTGGAACAAACTTGAGATGTTCTGCCTATTGACCGAAAACCTGATCCTGCATGACAAAACCATTGCTCTGACCATAAAGGCCTATACCAGCCCATTGAATAGTGCCGACTACAATAAAAAGCTGGCCAAGCGCCGGATCGCAAGTTTGATGAATTACTTTGCCACTCATAACAATGGTTCTCTGCTCCACAACATCGAAAACGGGAGTTTGCGGATAAACTCCATTGCTTTCGGCGAAAGCGAATCGTCAGGCAAAATAAGCGACGACCTTCGCGACAAACGCAACTCGATATACAGCCCCGCCGCCGCCCGTGCCCGCAAAATCACCATCGAAGCGGTGGAGATAAAATAGACGCAGAACATCTCCAGAAAAAAGTTTGGACTCTGATCAACGCTGAAAACGTGGATTTTTTTCTTATGCTTTTGATCTGCGTCCTCCGCGAAAACCCGCGTCTAAAAAAGTTTGGACGCTGATCAACGCTGAAAACACGGATTTTTTCATTTGCTTTTGATCTGTGTAATCCGCGAATAACTGCATCTAAAAAAAAATCTGTGTCAGATTTTATTTCTGTTTTAATCCTTGTAAATATTCCTTGGTTAATACTCTGCGCTTGTACTCTGGCTTTGGTCCAAAATTCATTAGCAAACCGACTTCAGTCCGGGTAGCTTTTAAATAATTTACCAACTGGGTTTCATGTTTTGGAGTAATCCTTTCTAAAGATTTTAGCTCCACGATTACTTTATCATCTGCACTAATGTCAGCATTAAAATCACCTACGAGTTTGTTTTTATAGAAAACTTTGATCGGTTTCTGATTGATGCAAACTAAACCACTATCCTCTAACTCAAACATCATTGCATTTTCATACACTTTTTCAAGGAATCCATAACCCAATTCACCATAGACTTCATAAAAAGCGTCAATGATGGTACCCGTAATTTCTCCATGTAACAATTTCATAGTCGTAAAATTTAATTAGGAATTATCCCCTAAAAATACAAATTGTGCATAAAGTAGCCAAAGAAAGATTAGACGCAGATTAACGCAGAAAACGCGGATTATTCTTTATATTTTCATCCGCGTACTTCGCGAAAACCTGCGTCGAAAAATTAATTATGTTACTTTTGGATTTTGATAAAATTTAGGGTGATGAAAACCAAATACTTTGTTTTTGTTTTGTTGGGCTGCCTTTCGTTGCAAATGTTTGCTCAGGCTTCTTTTGATGATTATTTCCTGCCAAAGACCATGCGCTTCGATTACAACATTGCCGGGAATGCTTACGAGCAGCATGTTTATTTCGAACAGATCCGCGAAGAACCTTTTTGGGGCGGGCCCATGAAAAACCTGTTGGATCCCTTCGATTTTGGCGATTACCGCTATCTTGTCTTTGATTCGGAAAGTAATCAGCTTATTTTCTCAAGGGGCTATTCCGATTTGTTTTTTGAATGGCAGGACACCGACGAGGCCAAAAAGATAAGTCGGTCGTTTTATAGTTCGGTTGTTTTTCCATACCCCAAAAAATCTGTGAAGCTTCAGATCGACCATCGAAAATCAAACATGGAGTGGGAGATGATCTACGAATTTGATATCGATCCTGCAAGCTATTTTGTGAACTCAGACAAGACTCCCGACTATAAAACCAGGAAATTTTACGATTCAGGTGCTCCATCCGAAAAAGTGGATATTGTGATTATCCCCGATGCCTACACAAAACGCCAGATGCGGAAATTCCACAAAGACAGCAAACGGTTCATCAACTATTTCTTTGCCTGCCCCACTTTTGCAAAATACCCCGATAAGTTCAATTTTTGGGTGGTCGATGCGCCATCGCAAGACAAAGGACCTGATATTCCCGGCAAGGATGTCTGGAATCGTACGATACTAAACACCCACTTTTACACCTTCGACAGCGAACGCTACCTCACCACCCGCGATGTGCAGTCGATCCGCGACCTGGCAGGCTGTGTTCCTTACGATCAGATATACATCCTGGTGAATTCAAAAAAATACGGTGGTGGTGGAATCTACAATTTCTATAATCTGTGCAGCAGCGACCATCCTGCAAGCGATAAAGTTTTTACTCACGAGTTTGGCCATGCTTTTGCCGCCCTGGCCGATGAATATGCTTATGAGAATACCCCACCGGAAGAATTGTACAATCTGTCGGTTGAGCCATTTCAGGTGAATATTACCACCCTGGCCGATTTCGATAAAAAGTGGAAGAACCTGGTCGATTCGGGTGTGCCAATACCCACACCCAGTGAAAATAAATACAAAGGCAAAATAGGTGCTTTCGAGGGTGCTGGATATGTTAAAACAAAAATATACCGCCCCATGGCCGATTGCAAAATGCGCTCGAATGCCCGGGACGAATTTTGCCCGGTTTGCGAAAAGGCAATCATCGAAATGATTAAGTTTTATTGCGATGGAAAGTGAGTTGGAAGTCCCCATTCGGTTTACCCAACAAAGCTTTAGCGTAGTGGGGAAGTCGGCAGTTCGCTGTCTGAAAAAGAAGTGATCAAGGATCGAGAAACCAGGTTCAAGGAACTTGGATCGAGAAGCAAAGATCAACGATAATTAATCATTCATCAATTATAATCAATCATTTATTCCGCTTTACAATAATTGACTTTTCATGTCGTTAATGATGGTAAATAAATGATATTATGCCTATGATTAAAACATCTACACTATTTTTTCTTTTCGATAACAGAGACCCGGTGAATGGTTTTGCTATCGGAACAGATGAGAATTTTAACGAAATGTTCGATGAATTTGCCGATGTATTGGATTTCCTGGAGAAACAAAAGTTTACGCCCGAAACCAATTCGGTACGAAAGATTTTAGACTACGCAAAAACGCATTAAATGAAAGAGGCTCCGGCCTCTTTTTTTTGTTTTAACATATTTTTATCAACGCAAAAACAAATTTTACTTTTTGTTTCGATTATCGTTCAATTTTATTTCCATAACTTTGGTAAAAATTAAAAACCCACAATCATGAAAAAATTACTGAACCTTTGTTTTGCGATGCTGATAGCTTCCACAATGTCGGCAAATGTTATAATGCCACAAGCCTACCTCTCCGAGTTGTATTTTGACAGTACCGGTAACTGGGTCATCGAACTTGGCTTTCATACTTGGGATTTAGAAATGCTTGACAGTATCCAGATTGAAAGTTCGGCAGGCCTTGCGACTGTGTCGTTTTACAATCTGGTGTCGTGTGGAAATACTAGTCTGTTTGATAGTATTGCAGTAATCACAACAGCTAATATGGACATCTCGCTCTTAATAAATATGAATGGCGATAGCATTACCCTACACTCTTATTGCGATGGTACACCGTTTCCCAATTCAGTGGGTTTCTCATTTAATTTGGATAATTCCCTGATCCCTGTATTACTGCCTGGTCAGTCGATAGCGTATGTCGTCTTTGATGGCTTTCAATCTTTTGCCCTTGACCAAAGCCCAACCATTGGCATCTGCAACGATACCACTGGAACAATAGGCATATTAAAAGGGAAAGTTTTTATCGATGGAAACCTGGCGAATGGAGGCTATGTCCGTTGGTACGGAACCTGGGAAAACCAATTGGAAACAACAATCGATCCTGATGGCATCTATACAGATAGGGCACTGTCCCGTAGGTACGAATCACCGTACATCGATTACAGCATCACTCCTTTTTATCTCCCATATCCTTCGGAAAACGCCAATACTGAAGGTCCTTTTGTGTATGTTATTACCCCGGGGGAGACCACCGAAAAGGATCTCTATTTTACGCTTGAAAACATAGAAGAAAACATCATTAGAGAGCCGGATAATTCAATATTTTCATATCCCAATCCATTTTCATCGGAGATAAGTTTTTATGTTGATATGCCATCCCATTCCTCAGATATAGCTTCCCTCGAAATCTACAACTTACAAGGCCAAAAGGTCGCTGATTTCATCATTCAAAATAAAGTTGAAAAAATTATATGGAAACCAGAGAGCAACTTGCCGGGAGGCACTTATGTTTATCAACTTTCAAATGAAGATGAAATCATTCAAACCGGAAAAATAGTGAAGCGATAGACTAGGCCGTACGTATTTACTTCTAAACCAAACGATGAAATACCCGAATACCGGGACAGGCATTGCAGTAGCGGGGGAAGCGATTATTCCTTCCCTGCAAATTCTATTAATGTGATGAAATCCAACCAGGGAAATTACTATTTAAAGTTTTGTTCCTTTGCCCATCAGATTACAAATAGAAAACAGTGGCAAAAAAAATACTTTTCATTTCACTCGGAACCCTATCCCTCATTTTGGGGATAATAGGCATTGTTGTGCCCGGCTTGCCTACCACACCTTTTCTGTTGCTTACCCTCGCCCTCTATGTAAGAAGTTCTGAACGCCTCTACAATTGGTTGATGAGCGTAAAGCTTATCCGGGCCTATATCGAAGATTACCGCGAAAACAAAGGCATGAGCCTGCACATGAAAATATCTTCCATTGGCCTGATGTGGGGAATGATCATCATATCCATCACCTGGTTTATTGAACAAGCCTGGCTGGATATAACCCTGCTTTTGGTTGGGATAATTGGTAGTATCGTGATGGGCTTTGTGGTGCCGACGGGGAAGAAGTGAGGAAACGATTAGCATTCTTTGAATGAGTACAACCCTACCGTACACCATAACTCAACGGTACCACCAACACCACCCGGGTTCCCGGATTGAGGCTGCCAGGTGACATTTCGGAATAAACCACAGAGGTAAGGATGCCATGCTTTTTGCCAAGCATTTCCAGTCGCCTCCGGGTCATTTCCGAACCCAGGTTGATATGCTCTTGGCTTTTTGATAAATGATTTGAGATGCTTTTCACTCCAACCCCATTGTCTTCAACCGTAATCTTTATCGAATCCTGCGATTGAACGCTGAAAGATATATCAATAATTCCCTGAAAGTCGAGCGTTGAAATACCATGCCAAATGGAATTCTCCACAAAGGGTTGTATGATCATGGATGGGATCAGGGCGTTTTCTTCTTCCACATCCTCATCTACTTTAATGGTGTACACGAATTTATCTTCCAATCTCATTTTTTCAAGATCCAGGTAATTCTTGAGGCGGTCAACTTCTTCTTCCAACCTGATGTAGCCGGTATTAATGGCATTGAGGTTTTGCCGTATCAGCCGTGCAAATTGCGACAGGTAAAGACCGGCATCGGCTGACTGATTGAGCAATAAATAATTCTGGATAGAACCCAGTGCATTGAAAATAAAGTGCGGGTTCATCATGGCCTGCAGGGCCTTTTGCTCTAACAAAACCAACTGGTGGTCCAATTCTTTGCGCTTAATTTGAATATTTTTCCTACGGATAATGACAACCGAAAGCAAGGCGCCAAACAACAAGAATAAGCCAATAAAAAAGAGCGGATGCTGCCAGAAAATAGCGTGAATAATGATACTACACTCAACAGGATTGCTCCAGGACGAAGTTGGTTTGCGGACTCTGACCTGCAGGTTATATTTTCCCCTCCGAAGATTCTCATAGGCAACATTGTTTATTGTCCCAATCTTCCAGAGGGTATCTGCACCTAATAGCCGGTATGAATAAATTACCGGTGAGGAGGAATAGTTGATGCAACCAAAAATAAAACGGATACTGTTTTTACTACTTGACTTGATTTCCGGTAACAGGTCGATGCTTTCTTTCTCATTCACCACAACGGATTTAAAATAGGGGATCGGAGCTGAGGTGCTTATGTTTCGGATCAATGCCTCCGGGATGACCGTCAAACCCTCATCAGTGGCCACAAAGAGGGAATCATCATCAACCAAAATATCATGAATATTGGGAAAGCTGAGGTCGATGAGCTGAAGGTGTACTAGTTTATTTTCGATGACATCTAATGGATTATCACATTTATAAATGTATTTACTTGTCGATAAATACAAGCTGGGTTCGTGGTACCACATATTGATTATTCTTTCTTCAAGGGGATAATCAAAAGCCTCACTCAGATTACACATAATACTGTTGTTGATCAGGTACAAACTTTCATCCGCTACATAAAACAAGTCGCAGCTATCGTTCACCACAATATGGCTATATAAAATTTTATCGTTCAGGTCGTCGAATTCGGTATAAGGTATTTTCTCATCCTTCCATATATAAAATTTCCCTCCGGCATTTATCACCATATTATTTCTTGCATCATAAAAGATCCCGCAAAATACGCCCAGGTTAATACTGTCGGTCAATTCAAATTGTCTTTCGGGTGAATAGGTTTTTATGATGCCTTTGCCGGACATCAATTTTATTTCAGTTTCAGTTTTATCAACAAGGCACTTTGTGGTCCTAAAATCGAAAAGTTGTTTTGAATAATGAATTTTACGGGTAGTCGGATTCGTTATTAAACCTTCCAATGCAGCTACAAACCTACCATTGTAGCCAACCAATGCGCTATTGTTTTTGATTGCCTTTACCCAGTAAAATGAACTTTCGTCCAATTGAAAATCAAGCTCGTAGAATTTATTTTCTTTCAACAAGTGCATAGTTTGCTCGTTGACACACCAGACACCACCGCCTGGATTTAAGCTCAAATCATCGATGGGTTCACCCTGAAAGTTGCTGTTATCATATTGTTTATAGGAAAGAAAACAGGGGTTTATTTTATATACCCCTTTCTTTGCGCTTATCCAAATGTTGCCCTCATGGTCCTCTATTATTTCGTTAGCACCTTTTATGTCGAAGTGGTACACAATCTGTTTATCCTTCATACAAAATACACCCTGGTATAGAAGGCAAATCCATATCAAACCACTTGAGTCCTCGATAAACTCATGGCCCAGGCTGGTGAGCTGGATAGGACAAATGGTTGAATCTATAAAAGCACCATCGTAATATTTTACAAAAAACCATTCATTGGTAAGGGTATCAATGTCTGATATAAATATAGTTTTATTGTCTTTGGATACATAATTTGGATCGTAATAATCAGCTATTCTAACTGGGTTTTCCGAAAGATCCCAGGTTCGAAAAATACCCTGTCTCGTGCCTATTAGAAATCCTTCGCCTGATGTTTTGTCAAACTTCCATATTGGCCCAAGTTCCCGGAATGAATATTTTGTTGTTCTATTTAATGTGTCTAAGGTACAGATTCCTTCCCGATTAGAGAAATACAAGATATTGTCAGTATCCTGAAAGCGATATCCAAAGCCTGTTAAAGAATCCAAAAAAGGGGCATCTTTTTCAGTGTATATCTTGTCCTTGTACAGAAAATTAAACTTCCCCCCAAAGATATTAATCCATATCCGCCCAGAAGAATCTTCACCAAGAGTGAACGCTCTGTAAGCACTTAGCCCTTCCTTAATACCGAATTTGGTGAAGGCAGAACCATCGTATCGAACCAGGCCCCCGTCCGATGCAAACCAGATGAATTTTTTACTGTCCTGGAAAATCTGTGAGACATTATTTCCAGGTAGGCCATCAGCCATTGTATATAGCTTGACACAGGGATTCTGCGCCGAGAGGTAAGTAGCGGCGAAAATAAGTAGGAATAATAAAAATAAGTATAAACGTTTCACATTAACCATTTTATTTTATGAATTGGTTCACTTAGTAACATAGCTGTCCGAAAGATTAATATAGGAATAAAGCCCGAAAATTCCAATTTTTGAAGCGCAAACTTTTAAAAAAAATTATGGGCTTTATTCCACTGCATAAAAGTATAAAAAATTCGACTTTCCCCTTGTTGAAACA
>JAIOYV010000154.1 GCA_021740905.1 Bacteroidales bacterium | reverse complement strand
AAACCAAATAAACCAAAAAGGAGGCAACATGTAAACCAAACATAAACGAATCTTGACAGTAGCGTAAGCCACTGAATAGGGAATTTATGCGCTTATCCCAAATGGGTTTCTAATATTACTCAGATTAGGAATAGCTGTACATGTATGATATGCGAAATATTCACTACGCTATTGCGTATATTGACCCAATTTTGGGTAGTTATTTACTATGGTAGTGATGATTTTTGAGTTGGCATTAATTAGAATATGAATAAAATACTGAGTTACATAATTGGACTATTAATTTTGATTTCTTGTGCAAATCAACAGACCGAAAAGCAAGGAACTTCAGTTGACAATAAAGAAACAAATCAAGATTCTTTAAAGGTTCAACTTTTAGAAGCTCACTTGAAATCTAAAATTGATGAGCCATTTCAAGTTTCAGAAATTGATAAATTGGAATTTACTTCAGGAGGTGGTAAGGAAATTATGGAACATAAAAAATGTGATAGTTCAAATACTGGATTTTATGGTTCTTACTTTCTCATTGACCCAGATTTCGCTGATGAAAATGGACGACCAGTTGGCGGAATCATTACTATTCATTCAAATAAGAAAATGTCAGGTTGGAAATCGACAGACACAGACCAGACCATTTGGGAAATATATTTGAAGTCTGATATAATATCTGTTTGGGATTCTATCAAAGTTGGAATGTCGAGAAATGAAATCGAAAATTTTGGAAAAATGAATAATGGCTTCTGCGTAAAGAAAGGAGATTTTTACTATTCATGTGATTTTAATAATTTTTCAGTAGTTTACATTTTTCATGACGACACTCTTAAAGAATTGACTGTTACTCGAAAATGTGAAAAAGAAAAACTAACTAATGCCAACACGCAATAAAAAACATAGGGCGGAAAGTGCTAAATTTGAACGACATAACATTTAATAAACGGCTTGGTGACTTGATAAGTAGAAGCTTCGAAATGCCCTACGTTTCTTATTGCCAACCGTTGCCAGCTATTATGTCACACCATGATTATAGACTTATATGAAAGTATTAATTCTAACACTTAGTTTTTTATTCCTAACAACACATCTATTGGGACAAGATTCTGATCCTTTTGAAATTCAAGAAATTAGGGCAGAGTTTCAACGAATTGAAAGTGACTTTAGATTAAATATGAAACAGGTTGAATTCTTTGACCAATCAACTGATGGTGCTGAATTGTCCGTATTTAGTGACCAATCAGGGGCAGTACGAAAGATCTCGGTGATTTATTTTGGTGAAACAGGGAAATTCAATGCTGATTATTACTTGAAAAACAATAAATTATTCTTTGCATTTTCTCAAAGGCATGAATACAACAGACCATATTATTGGGATGAAAAGGCAGCCATAGAATTTGAAGATACTGTAGTTTTCGATATTTCAAAAACCAAAATATTTGAAAATAGATACTATTTCAACTCTGATCTAAAATTAATCCGATGGATTGATGAAAATAAAAAGACCATTGAATTAGATTCTGTATTAATTGATAAACAAGGAGAGGTTTTGTTAGATTTAGATCAATTAATTAATCGCATAGATGAATAACATCTGGCAACATAATAGAATAGCAAATGGCGAAAAACACCACCACTTGGCCATCCACAACACGTTGCACAAATGAAGCAACCAATCACAAAACCATAACCAATGTTTAGAATTATTCCAATACTCATCTTGCTTTTAGCTTCCGGAAACTCATCAGGTCAGTGCCTTGATCAAAATGATTATCAGGTATATTCTGATTTTTTATTCAGTGGTTTTGAAAATTCACCTTCCAACTTGTATGTCATTCAACAGGTTGGCATCTATCCAAAAATTGGGGTAAAAATTCGAATCCTTTTAAACCATCCCGAATTAGACAGCCTGGTTACTGATACGAACCTGGCAAAATGTGTACAGATTATCCGCACTGATACACGGTTTACTGAAATGGTTATCGAAAAAAAAATTTCCAGCCTGGATTCTACAGTCATCTTTGAACCTCTTTTTCAGAAAGAAACCATTTTAGTTTCTCCCGAGACAATAAGGCAATTGTTTTCAGAAGAAGGATCTGATGGATGGACATGCTTTCATGAGCAATATAAAAATTCATCGGGCTTGATAAAATTCTCCCGGATAGCTTTTAGTTTGGATCATACATTAGCTGTAGTCTATGTTGAGCGACAAAGCGGTGGATTAGATGGGGAAGGGAATTTACATCTATTGGAATATAAAGATGGGAGATGGAGAATTATTTATCAACAGATGATTTGGATATCTTGACCATCGGTGTCTGGCAGCTTGTTTTAAATAGTGCTGTTTATTTAGGTTGCGAAAGGTTTGCATCTTATTCTGGTAAATCCTGTTTGTAGTCAGGTCCTCATAATATTGGTATAATGTAGGTGGTTAATCTAAATTCATCTGGTGCTTCCCAAATGTCTTTATTGCTGAGTTTTAGAAAAGGAAGAAGGATTTGCGTTGTGCATCTTTCAGCAGTTTCAGCAGAAAGTATTTCTTTTTTGGAAACTTTTTGCAAGGTAAAAAGTTTATTGATAAGCGAAACATAATTTTGTCTTTTCGGTAAAATGGGTTTTTAGACTATGCGACATATTTTAATTAGAACTGTTTTTTTAGTAATTCTTTTTGGGTTGGGTTCTGTTGTTTTTGCCCAGCAAAAAAGGCTCTATATAGCGAACGACGACCATACAGATTATATATGGTCGGCAAATGCAGCCACCTACACAAATGCATTTATCAACCAACTCGATTATTATATCAATTTAATGGAAACTCAAAACGACACCATTTTGCCACAGTTTCAACACCGGTATAATTGCGACAATTCAGTTTGGGTGTACGAATACGAAAAGGCAAAATCACCAGCCGATTTCCAGAGGTTGATTCAACAAATACAATCGGGCCATATTTCGGTACCTTTCAATCCACTAGTACCCCTTTATGGCGGGCAAAACGCAGAAACTGCGCTCAGGGGCATGTACTACGCCGGATATTTAGAAAGGCAGTATGGCATTGATATAGATTTGGCTGTGGCAATGGAAGACCAAACATTTCCTTTAGGAATAAGTAGCCTATGGGCCGGGGCCGGCGCAAAATATAGTTGGAAAGGTGTATGTGGTTGTGCTGCCCCAAACCTGAATTTTAACAATAGAAAACACGACATATATTATTCGAAAGGCAGAGATGGGAAGGGGGTTTTGATGAAATGGTATGAAATGCAGGGGAACAGTCAAGGATTAGGGGGGTACGCAGAAGCCCGGTTTTTTAATTCTACGGTCTACAACATGAGCGCAAAATGTGGGACCCTAAAATATCCCTATCAGGTGGCCGGGGCCTTTGGCTATGGTTGGGACAATTTACAAAGTTATATCAGTTTTTTCCCTTCGATGGCACAAGCCGCCAGCAATACGGCCCAACAAGTATTTGTATCCAACGAAAATGATTTTTTCCAGGATTTTGAATCCCAATATGCCGCCAATATCCCTTCGCAGACTGTTACGTTTGGGAACGATTGGGATCTTTTGATTGCCACACTGGCTCAAGTTTCGGGCGATGTAAAACGGTCGACCGAAAAGCTAAGAACTGCCGAAGCTTTGGCGACCCTGGTTGCTTTAAAGGATACTGGTTTTGGGCAGGATCTTGGCAGTCAAAGAGAACTGGCATGGATTTCACTGGGTAAATATTTCGATCATGCCTGGACTGCGGACGGCCCAGCTTCAGCAGGAAGAGAGCAATTCCAAAGGGACATGGAAAGCAATTTTTCAAACTATGTGGATACACTTTACAATACTTCGCTTACCGCGTTGGGAAGCCAGATAATGAAAACCGGGAACAATGACCGATTCTTTGTTTTTAACCCTCTTGGTTGGGAAAGGACAGATGTGGCTGACTATCCTTATTCAGGGAGTCTTCCTGTTCAGATAATCGATCTTCAAACGCAACAAGAAGTCCCGTCTCAAATTGTGGTCTTGAATGGGGTTCAATACATACGGATATTGGCCTCAAATATTCCATCCATTGGATATAAAACCTATGAAATAGTGCCGGGGGCTTCGGCTGTTTTGCCTGTGGCGGCTACCTTCTCGGGAGGTGTTTTTGAAAATGATTTTTACGAACTTACTATTTCCAATAATGGTTCGATAACCAGTTTTATCGATAAAACGGACAGTAATTATCAATACAAGGGAACTGATGCTTTCAATGATTTTGGTAGCGGAACATTAAGTTCCGGAAACTTAACCCTACAAAATGCAGGTCCTGTATCCGTAACCGTTTTATCAACAAGTGCAAGTCCATATATTCATTTTAATAAAATCACACTTTATAAAATGGTCGAAAGGGTTGACATTGACGATCAAATATACCACAACATTGGAAGCGACACCATAAGCTATCAGTTTCCTGTGAACCTAAGTGGAACTACCGTATGGCATGAAGAAGTTGGTGCTGTTATCAGTGCCAAATTGGATACCAACGGTGGCTATTATTCTAGTCAGAATGCCCGATACGATTGGCAAACAGCCAATCACTTTGTTCATGTTGGAAATTCTAGCAGGGGGTTGACTATTTCAAATCTCGGTGCACAATTTTTCAAATTAGGCAATAGCACGATTACCACACTAGACGAAACGAGCAATAAAATCCAATTCCTGGCTGCCGGAAAAGTTGCCTATGGAACGCTGGGCATCAACAGCCAAGGTGGAGACCAATATTTTCGGTATCAGTTTTCCCTTCAGCCCAAACCTGGTATTTTTAATCAAACGGCATCGATGAAAATGTCTCTAGAGCACCAAAATCCATTGGTTTGTGGCGAAGTGGCTGGTGGGGCTTCTTATAACAGTATCACCTTTAGCTTGTTCAATATAACCGAACCCGACGTGCTCTTGTGGGCTCTTAAACCATCGGAAGAGGGGGCTGCAAATGGCATTATCGCGAGGGTCTGGAACCAGGCCGATTCCGGAAGTGTTACCATTGATGGAAGTTTGCCCGTTCTTTCTGCCTATAACACATCCCATGTTGAAACCGATATCAATTCAGCCACTTTGGTCAATGGCAATCTTTCCGAATCGATTGGAGAGCAAGAAATAAAAAGTTTCCGCTTGTTTTTTGGCGATATTGCTTTGGGTCGGAATAGCATCCAAAATGATTGTACAATTAAGGTATATCCCAATCCAACAGGTGAAATTCTTACCATAGATGTAAACTACCCAATAGAAAATTCGCTGATTAGAATTCTAAATTTGACAGGAAAAGAAGTTTTGAACAAGGAATTGGTTTCTAAACATTCGGAAATAAACATTGGAGCATTGAGTAGTGGGATTTATTTTGTTCGCATTGATGATAAGTAATACTGTCAAAATAACTTCCACAAAATTAGGGAAAGATTCTGTAGTTAAGTTCTGGTATTTTGGGATGAAATACAATTCTTTCTTCGTCCAAATCTGATTTGGTAACCTTAATGCCCTTTTGATATTCTTT
>JAIOYV010000153.1 GCA_021740905.1 Bacteroidales bacterium | reverse complement strand
GCCAGTGCACATCAATTTAACCTTGAAGGCCCTTCAAATAGATAATTTTTTTTAGTATAATTGTTAGTGAAATTAACCAGTGGTGTCGTTGTACATTTTGCCCCGGAATCATTGTACATTTTGTCCGGAATACTCAGTATATGAGCTGCTTGTGTCCCTTTTAGTGGGAGGTATTGCTGTTATGCTGGTAATTGTCATTTTTCTTAATTTTCAAAAAATAAACCTGGCTTTTCAAAAACGGATTACGGGAAAATCGGAAATGATAATCGACTATGAACGCTTAAGGAAAGATTTTAATAGAGCAAAGGAAGTCCTTCTCATTGATGATATTCTGTATTTTTCCAGAGACGATGGTTCCAATAAAAGATATGAAGTCGAAGAGAACTCGATTATTGATTTGAATGCCAATGATACGGATACGCTCAGGTTTCGGACAGGGCAATTTGAGTTTGAATTTCTCGAACCGGGAAATTATCTTCTAAGCTCATTGAGTTTCGTACTTTATGTGGAGGAAAAGAGCCTTCCTGTTTATTTATACAAAGATTATCCGGCAGCTATCCTGGTTAACAACGAATTAAATGCCTCTTATGATTAAACCCGATTCCATACTTCACAGGATTTTACAATATGAGATTGTGCCTAAAAAGAAAAAGTTTTCCGACAAGTTCAAGGAAGCTTTTTATTCCGAGCTATATCTATTATTGTCATCAGGTGTTGACATAAAAAACACCCTGGAAATTATCATCGACGAACAAAGCAAGTCCAAGCACAAAGAGCTGATTTCTTCAATACTAAAAAGAATAATTGCCGGAAGTACATTATCGGAAGCATTTGAAGAAAGCTCCTATTTTTCGAACTACGAATACAACAGCATTAAAATAGGCGAAGAAGGTGGAAGCCTGGTTCATGTAACCCATGAGCTTTCCCTGTTTTATGCCAGCAAACGGAAACACACAAAGCAAATTCTCAGTTCTTTATCCTACCCCATTTTTATAATGATTACTGCCCTTATTGTGGTAATATTTATGTTGAATGTAGTCGTACCCATGTTCATGGACATCTTTTCCAGGTTTAAAGGGGAATTGCCAGCCATTACAAAATTTATCATTGAGCTTTCCGACATTATCTCCCGAAACCTGATTTTCTTTATCCTGATTCCTTTTGCTTTTTATATTGCCTTTGTCCTTTTACGAAAGAACCACAAAATCAGGATTTTCTTAAACAGGACTTTACTGAAAATACCTTTGGTAGGAGGAATATTCAAGGCCATTTTCCTCGAACGCTTTTGCATGGCCATGAACCTGTTGGTTTCGTCTAAAGTACCTCTTTTGTACGCCCTTGGCCTGGTAAAGAAAATGATTATTTTTTACTACCTTGAACACATAATCACACAATTAGAGGAGGATATTAAAAAAGGGGAAAGCCTTTACAATGGCATGAAAAAATGGGACATTTTCGACCAACGCTTCCTTGCCCTGATGAAAATGGGCGAAGAAGTAAACAAGCTCAATAATTCCTTTTTTAAATTGAAAAACCAATACTCCGAATTTCTCAATCAGCGACTCACTATGCTCGGTAGTTTTATCGAACCAGTTCTAATCATCTTTGTAGGAATTATAGTTGCTGTAATTCTTATTGCTATGTATTTGCCATTGTTCCAGGTAAGTAGTTCGATATTTTGAGTGATGTGCAAATGAGAATTATTCGATATTATAAAATATTTATTTTGTAAAAACAAAATATGGATTAATTTCAAAGGTTTCACGAAGAAAACTGCATCAGAAAGCACATTGGAATAAACAATATTCAGGGTAAATTGTGGATTTAGGATCAAAATACTGATCAAAACCACAAATTCCGGCCAAATAACAGAAAAATACAGGACATTACAGCTCCCTGCAAATCAATGCAGGTCTTCGCATCTCCTTGCAACTCCCTACAGTTCTATACCTTTCCTTCTTCCGAAATCATTTTCTCAGTTTTGGATCGCAATGCCAAGTCTTTTACTTATTGCATCATTCCTTGCTCCATTTATTTGACCACTTATTGTATCATTATCATTAATTAGATTTCCATGATTTTCCAATATCCACGGGTTCCACCTATTCTTTCTAAGACTCCTTTGTTTTTTAATGAGTTTAAATGTTTTTTTACCGCTGATTCATTTATCATTAACATCTCTGCTATTGCTCTATAGCTTACTTTATGGTCTTCTTTTATCATTAAAATAATCTGCTCTTGCCTTTGCGTTAGCTCGATTGAGCCACCTATTGAGCCACCTATTGAGCCACCCATTGAGCCACCTGTTTGACCCACCTCATTTTCGATTGGGCTTCCCGATGTTTCACCAGTCTCAAGCTCTTTCAGATCATCCGATGGTGAATCCGTTTCCATGAAATCGGGGTGGATGGGGATTTCAATTACAAAATAGGTTCGATTGGGTTCGTCGGTGTCGAATATGGGTGAAGGAGAACCATTGTTTTTCAACGCCCTTATAATTGTAGGGATTCCAGTACCCCGCCCTTCTGTTAATTCCAGTTCTTTCAAGAAACCACCAATCCTTCGATTGCGGTAACGCCTTATCCGTACAACTCCTCGTTCAAAATCGGATTGTTTTAATGATGGGTCAACACCATTGTAGCTGATTACTTCAATGGCATGAGGGAGGATTCGTACCTCAATGGGTTCGCGTAATTCGTAGCTTCGATGATACACTGCATTTGCCAGGGCTTCCTCAATGGCTTCGTAAGGATAGTTGGAAAAGTGGTCGGCCTCGGCACGATCCGAATATTTCTTCACCTTCGATTGTATGATGTTCGTCCGAATGTACGACAAGGCATCGGTTAATTGCTTTTGTATTGCCCCATCGAAAGTCTTCTCTTTAAATTCCTTTGCTCCCGTGCCTTGTGGAAATTCAACTACATCAATCTGTACGTTGGGGAAGAATTGTTTTGGGTTTTTGGAGAACATCAATAAACCTACATTTTTAGAAAAAAGATGTTCTTGCGCACCCTCACAAAGGTTCATGGCAGTTGCCAGTTCTTCAACCGTCATGCCACCACTTTTGTTAAACAGCTTGCTTTTTATGCTGGCAAGGTGTTCGCGCATTAAATCAAAGCTCAGGTTTTCGATCCCGGTCAATGTGTTTACCCTGTCGTCGAAAGGGATGCGGGCAGTTAATTGAATCAGTTCGGCTTCTTGTTCGACATTAGGGACTACACTGCTCGAATACTGCCTGATCCGGTAGTTATAGGTTTTGTATTTGGCCAATACATCATCCGGCACTTTATATGGGCGGATACTTCCTGCCGGAACCCAAATAAGCAAAACATATTTTCCATCAATTTCTTCAAGCGATAGGCGGGGCATGTAATTGGGCTGGATAAGGTTGCAATACCCGATCATTTCTTTTTGCACCTGCTCGAAATCTTCGGGATTGAAACCCACGACTGGCCGTTGTGGTTTACCATTGCTCTCTTGCACACCTATTACAATGTATCCGCTGCCCTCGTTCTCGAAATCGTTGGCAAAAGCGCACACCGTACGCATAATTGCAGTGGGGTTCCAGCCTTTCTTGAACTCCATGCGTGTCCCTTCCACAATTGTTCCCGACAATAATTTTTCTATGTTAATTGGTATGCTCATGCCTGGTTTTTCATTTTGTTTTGCAATAAAAGTAGTGTAAATATTTCAATAAGAGGCTTTGATGAAAATAGATTTTTCGATTGCTCTTCAATTAAATTTTGTTTATTCAGTCAGCAATTGTATTAGTTTTTCTCATTCATAGTTGTCAACTCATCCATTTTACGGGATAGCTCTTCATTTTGATTTCTAAGCTCCGAATTTTGCTTCAATAAACTCTCGTAGTCCTTTCTCAGGTAATAATTCTCCTTGCTGAGTTGAGTTTTTAGTTGACTGAGTGAATTATAGGAATGCTGAAGCTTTTCAAGTTTATTTATATCAGGTTGTTGACCTATATATTTGTGGTTGCGCCAATTATATGCAATTTGTCTGCAACTTGCGCTACAAAATTTTGATTTTCTACTTTTCCCTTCATAATGTTTGCCACATTCCTAGCAAATAAGCCCAATTGTTTTGAATATTCTTTTTTCTTTCTCCATTTTCGGTGGTTTTATTCTGGTTTTTAATAAAAAATAAATAAATCATCACAGAACCGTAAGAGTATTGTTGAGAACCGTCACACATTTCGGTTTTATTGTCACAGAATCGTCTTGATTCAGCGAGTAGCGTAACAGAAACGTCAATAATCATCACAGTAACATAAAGATATTTGATTTTTGGCCTTTAATCGGACTATATGTTCTTCTTTCTGATACCATTAGCAAGATTTTCCAATAATGACACCCTTGTCACGAAGTTTCCCTTTTTCATCCATTCCAACAATTCTTTTTTTGAATACCGAACTGCAGAGCTATTCGGGAGCTTATGAAACGGGATCATTCTCTTGGAAGTTTTTATACGAACGGTAGCGAGTTTATATCCTGTAAAATCAGCAGCACCCTGTGCATCCATCATATCGTTGTCACTACCTACATCAGCCGATCGTTCTTCCAAACCTTTAATCCTTTTATCGAATGGCAATGATTCAGTATCAAGTCCATTCAAATCATTATTTCCATTCGCTTTTGGTTGAATGAATTTACCCTTTGAGTTTTTAATGGTGTTTGTAAAGATTGGATTACTTATCATTTTCTCATACACTATATCCCTGACAATAAAATTAGTCGCCTGGTAAATCGAGAATTTGCTAATAAACTCAATTGCACGGGCTAATTCCCAATCTAAATACTTTTCTTTGTCGTAGGATTTGATTAACCATGCCTTTATTGTCTCCAATTCATCATTAAGCCTGGAGATATGGGCATCTTTGTATTTGTCGATTATCTCATAATAGATTTGCCGGATACGTAAGTAGAGGTTTTCAAGAAAACGGTCAGAGCCTGGATGAAATGTTACCACATTATTCTTCTTTCGATGAATCCCGGACAATACCTGCTGATAGATATACTCCACTTTGAAATCGATATTATCTTCGAGTTTCCTTTTGAGGAAAGCAATGTGCGTTTCTTCATAATGATGGACTTTTAATAAAATCTCTTTGGGATGATTTTCGTTGTATTTCATTGGGTTTAAAGTTGGGTGAATATTTTCTTGTTTGATGGCTTTCACTTTTTTAATTTGGGATTAAAAGTTTAGATATATCATAATCCTTAAGATTGCTTATCCTTCCTATGTATTTATCGGTTGTGCTTGTATTGCCATGTGTCAGCCTTTGTGATATAATTGCCAATGGTACACCTTGTTGAGCCAACACAGTTGTAAATGTATGTCTTGCATGTTGCATAGTGATGTTCGTCTTAATCCCTGCTCTTATGGCTATTTTGCGAATGAATTTCCCGATTTGCTTAT
The DNA here is from genome assembly GCA_021740905.1 of Bacteroidales bacterium. Lineage (GTDB taxonomy): Bacteria > Bacteroidota > Bacteroidia > Bacteroidales > M50B96 > JAIOYV01. The sequence continues at coordinate 103 of JAIOYV010000153.1, read as the reverse complement.
TCGTTGCTTTCATGGTGTCAAGAATTTGCTGATCGGTCATTTTGGGCTTCAGAATAGGAAAAATGTAATTGTCTTTAACCAAAGGATCATTGCCCCATTTGTC
>JAIOYV010000152.1 GCA_021740905.1 Bacteroidales bacterium | reverse complement strand
CTTGATGTGGAATGTGAACTTGACAAAGGCATTTATGAAACGGGAATCAATATAACAGACAAACAAATGGAGGAAATCAGCATCATTAAAAACTTATTTCATGGGGAATGGAACTACAGTATACTACCACAGTAACTGTCATGTTATTTCGTTACAATCACTTAGCGTCGAGGGAGGGTAAAGCGAAATCCCCGTTTTTTCATGTTTAATTTAATTTTACGGAATTACCCTATATTTTTTGTAATTGGAAAATAATAGCATTAGCTTTGGAAACTCGAAAAATTGATTACATGAAAGCAGTATTAGAAATGGGATTCAAGCAGCTTGCTGATTTAGCAAAGGGTGGGTATCTTACAATGTACTTTTTTCTATTTCCGAACAATTGTTTTGTTGCTATTAGAGCAATGTTTGCGTATCTTGCCCCCCCCCCCCATTGTAATTATTTTTCTTTCAAAATCAATTTTCGAATTAGGGAAAAATAAGTTCATATAGCTTTATCCCTCTGTGTCAGCGTAGGGGGGCTGGGCAATAGCTTGGTTTTAATACCTGAAAAACCAATCAAGTAATAATTTAAAATTTATGATAATGAATACACGAAAAATTTCTTTAGTTATAGCACTACTCCTAAGCGTATGTTTTGCTTACTCTCAAACAGATATTATTGTTGACTTTACTAATATTACTGATGATGATTATATAATTAAAATTTATTTTAATCAAGACGATGCTTATGATTATTGTTTAGAAACAGTTGAATTTCAATTATCTGGACCAACGTATCAATTTGATTTCTTAGAATATTGCTTTGATGAGATTGATGTAAATATTGAAAGAGTAGAATGCATCCCGGTACCAAATTTTTGGTATTACCCTAATTATCCTTATCCATCACTTGATTGTAATTTTTATCCGGTTGATATCCCGGTAGGTGGAGACGGTGGTAATAATAATTTCCATTTTCAGGATTATACTAACGATGAAATAAGCCCCGGCTATTTTGTCGAGGTTTACGTTTTTTTAATTGATTGAGCGCCATAATAATTCTTGAAAAGGTTTCATTAAAATGAAACCTTTTCTTTCTAAATTTGCTGAACTATTTTATAATATCTTTATCAAAACTTTATATGATGAAAAATACATTTGTTCTTATTCTCTTTATTTTCCTATCGGACAGTTTTGTTTTTTCCCAGCCATCGTTTATTTCCCATAATTTAACTTATGGTTCAAGTCCTGGTAAAATATGTCTTGCCGATTTTGATGGTGATAATGATTTGGATATCCTCGCTATTTTTGTTGATGACAATTTAGTTGCGTGGTATGAAAACGATGGAACCGGATATTTCGATAGTATAAATGTGATTGACTATGTTGAATCACTTCGTGAAGGAGTATGTGCATCAGATATTAACAATGATGGAAAAATTGATGTGGTAATTGGAGGGGGAAGTGATGTACGCTGGTATCAAAACCCGGGGAATGGAAATTTCGGGCCTGCACAAATTATCAACAATACACCAGATATGGTTTGTAGTGTTTTTGCAAACGACCTTGATAACGACAGTTTAATCGATGTAATTTCATCATCTAATTATGATAGCACCTTGGTCTGGAACAAAAACCTTGGAAATGGAAACTTTGGCCCTCAACAAATCATTTCTATTAATGCCCCCTGGGTAAAGTCTATTTATGCCGAGGATTTAGATTTAGATGGCAATACCGATATTGTTTATACTTTGCGTACATACAAAAAAATTGTTTGGAAAAAAAACCTTGGGGGTGGATTTTTTGGGCCAGAGCAAATTGTCACGGACACTACAGATTTGGCTTTTCATGTAATGGTAAACTATATCGACAACGATAGTTTACCCGATATTATTTATAGTAAGGGTGGTAGGGTAAGCTGGCTTAAAAATTTGGGCAATGGAAATTTTTCGACTGAGAATATCATAAACGATTCACTTATGGTATCATATTATTTTTATCCGGCTGATTTTGACAATGACAATGATCTGGACATGGTAATGCCAAGACCTAATGTAGACTCGCTTGTTTGGCAGGAAAACCTGGGCAATGGAAATTTTGGGCCCAGGCAATTAATCAGCAACACCATTGATGGGCCTTATGGAGTTTGTGCCGGAGATTTAGACGGCGATGGATATATGGATATTGTAGCAGGAGCTGAGTATGCTTCTTCCATAGAAGTTTACTTAAACCGTGAAACTGGAGGCTTCGATCTTAATCAGGTTATTGCCTATTCTGTTGACCAGGCAATGAATGTATTTGCCACCGACCTTAATAATGATGGGAGAAAAGATGTTTTATCGGCATCAAGGGATGATAATAAGATTGCCTGGTATAAAAACATGGGCAATAAAGAATTTTCCTTACAAAAAGTAATCTCAGATTCTGTTAAATGGGCATATACGGTTTATGCAGCCGATTTGGACAACGATGGCTTTAACGATGTAATGAGGGGAGGTCAGGGTACTGACACATTAGCCTGGTTCAGCAATATGCAAAACGAGACTTTTAGTGCCCCAATTACGATACAGGGAACTTTTGGAGCAACAAAAGACATTATGGCCAAAGATTTAGATAATGATAGTTTATTGGATGTTATTTTTGAAGAAAATGAAAGTATTTACTGTCTAAAAAACCTGGGAGCAGGAAATTTAGGGCCTCCACAATTAATTGGCAGTGTGTTAAGTGGTGCGAACTTCGATGTAGATGATATAAATGGAGATGGTTATTTAGATGTTGTTTTTGCTGATGGAGGTGGGCAAGTACGCTCGGCTTTAAACAATAGCCTTGGAGGTTTTCTTGCTGCCCAAAGCATAAGTTCAAGTTTAGGTGCTCGCGACCTAAAATTAACCGACTTAAACAATGATGGCCACAAGGATATATTATTTCTTGTTTTCGATTTTTTTGGGACTTATACTAGTTTTATTGGTTGGTATCAAAATGATGGATTGGGAAATTTTGCTCCCTATACCCTAATTTCAACCATTGTTGGCAGTGGTAATTCAATTGTAGCCACAGATATTGATAACGATGGGGATGAAGATATTTTTTCCCCTACAAACATTTTTACTGGGTATGGCATTGAAAAAATTGTATGGTTCGAAAACTTGGGTTCAGGGAACTTTAGCCAGGCTCAATATATTGATTTTGCATTACCTTTTATTTGGGGTATGATGGCAATTGATTTAGATAATGACTTTGATAACGATATTATTTTAAGTCAATACCACCAGAACATTGTTAAATGGCTCGAAAACACCCTCAACAACCTTATCGACACCATCCAAATCTGCCCCTCCGACAGTGCCCTTATTTTTGGAACCTGGCAAAGCCAGCCCGGAAATTATTTTGATACATTGCAAAATGTCCTCGGCGGCGATAGCATAAACATCATTAAGTTGGAAACCTATCAAACTTACTTTTATGCTGATACAGTCGATATTTGCGAAGGCGAGACCTACAATTATTATGGTCAGGTGCTCAGTGCTGCCGGGTTATATTCCGAAACATTGCAGTCTATCTACGGCTGTGACAGCATCGAAGAACTTTCATTGGTAGTTATTCCTGCACCTGTGGTAAGCATTTCGCCTTTCACACCCGATTCGGTGAGTATCAATGCAGGATTGCTGGCTTTGCCTACTGCCACTCCTGTCGGGGGAACATATTCAGGAATTGGGGTAACGGCCAATGCTTTCGACCCGGCACTTGCCGGCCTGGGCCAGTTTTGGATAAGCTACTCTGTTGTTGACACGGCCACAGGTTGCACAGGCCAGGATTCAACCTTATTAAAAGTTTACGACCCGATAGGGATTGACGAACTGGAAACCAACATAGTAAAACTGTATCCCAATCCAGGAACAGGTAATTTTATTTTAACAGGAACAAACCTGCAATCTATCAGCATTAAAACCTTAACCGGGGAGTTAGTAAAAGAAGTAGAGATCAAAAACCGTTCAGAAGTACATTTCAACCTGACAGGACAAGCCAAAGGGATTTATTTTGTGCATATTGTGAATGATGATGCGGAAATAAGGCGGCTTTTGATTTTGATGTAAACGGCAAGTCCCATTAGTCGGGGTGTGACTCGAAGTCAGATGATTACTGTCTTTATAGTATTTTTAAGTATAAAGAATATTAGTATGTTATGTAAATATTAGACTATAATATATTTATATTTGCCCAATAATTTGCCCACAAGTTGCAATCGTTGTCAATATCTTAAATTGCAAGTTTCAAAATTGAAAATGGTCTTTTAATAGTCAAACTATTTTCTCCTATTGGAAAATTTTATCTGCGAGATGTTTGCAATCAATTCTTCTTTCGTCGTAATTGATTTGATTTTCCGGGTATAATCAAACCAAAGTTGCAATCCAAGACTAAAAGAAGATGGAACTGGTATGTTATTCCGAAATATGATTTTTTTTCATTGTGACAGGCTTATATATGGTACCATCGCTAATGAATTATGCATCCACACGAGGTTGTAAGCAAGAATCTCGGCCATTTCAATGTTGGGGTCGGTAATTTTATCGGCTTTATGTTGCATAAGGAGGAATGCTTTTAAGTCCTCCTTTATCAATACTTCTTCGGGAATGTCTTGAATTTCACTTCCCAGGATATTTTGCTTAACCTTTCTTTTATTTGAATCAATGTAGCCAATATTAAGCCTTCGGCAGGCAAAGTTCCATAAACCATGTTTCTAAAACTTGAGGTATAGGTCTCTTTTAACTTTTGCCAAGTATATTCCAATTCAGAAAAAATGATGGCCTTATTCGGATGATGCCTTAACCATTCATTATTGTTACGATAGCTTTCAACATCGTCTTGTGCCACTTTGAGAAACATCCTTTCAAATTCACTGGAATTAAAAAAAGTAAATATATCTTCCTGCTTTAGCAATTGATGTAAATCGTACGTATGACGAACCTTGCTCTTTAACTCATCAATAGGATTATCGCCATACGAGAAACGTACAAGCGACATTATTTTTTCGCATAAGGTTCTTCGTGCATCTAATACCTGAACCTTAAAAGGTGTCAAGCCAAATTCTTCGGCCATTTGTTGCTGCCCTGTTTTGAGCATCATATCATATATGAATGAATTGATTGTGCTATTTGTATAAGGCTCGAAGTATCCCAGCCAGGTAGCCTCTACAATCACCAAATCACGAACCTGACCATAATCGCCTTTAAAAGCTTTGGGGTAACTATGGGCTGTTTTTCGGTTCATTCCCATTTTTTGCGTAATACCATCTATATTTATCTCAGGCAATCTATCGCTAACTACTTTGGTTATGGTTTTTATTTTTTTCTTTAACTGGTTGTCGTTTTCTTCAGGACTACGAATTACAACCAAATCAATATCTTCCGAAAAATTATCACGAGTCGTGATAATTATTCTTATCCAAAGTAAATCGTTATCCAAAGCATGTTTTCAAACAAAATTGATAATCAGTAATTTATCTCATTTACTTTTTAAAACAGCTTTGGATAACGATATTGATTATTTTGCAAAATTCTTCAGCCATACCTTAAGT
>JAIOYV010000003.1 GCA_021740905.1 Bacteroidales bacterium | reverse complement strand
AAACAGTTGGCTATGAATTTTAATTCGTCTTAATTTTATCAAAGCATGATATTTCGTTTTTTTTGAAATATTACGCCTGCAAATCAGTACTTTAACTCATGGAAATCAAGATTTTCAAAAACTACCGGACAGCTATGCCAAATATGGAAATATAAGTTAACTCGAGCCTATTTTTTAAAAATTGTCATCATCGGGTTTTTAAGATTCTGACATTATAGTTTCGATTTAGTTTTCACCAAAGGTAAAAATTCTTTTGTATCGTCCAACATTTCGGAGCAAACCTACTTACCACAAATACTTCCTCGTCACCCTGCTTTCCCAGGCCATCTTATTGTACTGCTGAATGGTAAACCGGCAACGGCAATCCGGCCAGTTCGACATTTGGTTCGATATGGGTGGGGCAAAGCCAACACCGTTTGGCCAGGTGGCCAGGGTGGGGTTGCAACCGGTCGAAATGGGAACGATGGAGTCGGCGGGGGTATCGCACAATCGGTCGCCGGCGGTGGGGCAATTGCTCGAATCGGGCAATTCGGTGCCGAAGATTGTTTCCCAGGTATGGTACAACCCGAAGAAGTGCCCCATCTGGTGCGACAAGCCGTGATCGGCCATAAAATCTTTGGGGATGATAATCAGGTCGTCGCCACCGGGGTATTCGGTGTAGCCTTCGTTTAATGGATTTCCTAAACTGCTTGTGATTTCATCAACTAGAAAAAGATTGATAATCCCTGCTTTGTAGTAAAGCACTTTCAACTCCCGCAACTCATCGGGAAAAGCAAACTGACTGTACTGGCAATATTCGATGCTATCGGTTTGGGTCAGTTCAAAGGAAATCCCGGCAGGCAAAAAGTCGGTGTTGAGCTGTGAAAAGCTCTCTGCAATCACCAAATCGGTAATTCCATAGTCACCGTTTTTATCAGCAAAAAGAAAAACCCGAATGTGAAACACCCGTTTGTTTTGGTCGATGCTGTGAAGCTTAAAGGATTGTGGATTGGCCAGTTCGTACTGGTAGCGGGCACTGTCGATGGCAGTGAGGCAATTTTGTGCGGAAACAGATTGGCTAATAATGCTTGTAATAAGTAAGAAAAGGTTAAAAAAGAGGGGTGCTTTCATCGTATTATAATTTTGTATATTTTTAGGTTTGAAAATAAACTTAAAAAATCATATCACAAAATTTATATTTATGAATTGAAAATTCAACTAAAATGGCCCGTTTCCCTATCCTTTTCTTTCTTTTCCTGCTTTCGGCCAATATCGCTTTTGCACAGATTGCGGTATCTGTCCAAAGTGGATGTGCCCCTTTAGCGGTAAGCTTTTCATACACCAATTCATCGCTCATGAACCCCCACTGGGACTTCGACGATGGGATTTCTTCTTTTTTGGCAAACCCTGCCCATTCGTTTTTTATGCCGGGCGACTATATGGTTACCCTAAGTGGCTTTATCAATTCGATACCTGTTACCGATTCCGTCGAAATTTTTGTGTACCCCAATCCCGATGCAGGGTTTTATATCGACGGCCCAAATATGGGTTGTGCCTCGCTTTCGGTTCAGTTTGTCGATACATCGTTAAGTGGTGGTATAGCACCCATCGTTTCGCATTATTGGGATTTTGGCGATGGTGCTTATGCCGACACCGTCGACCTTAGCCTAAGTCACATGTACACTGCCCCCGGCATTTACGATGTTTCCTTGCTGGTGACAGACACAAACGGATGCCAGTCGCAAATTTTTCACAATTCCGCTGTCGCAGCGTCAAGTCCGCCAATCGTTCTGTTTAGCAACAATCTCGATTCGCTCACCGATTGTACGCCACCTGCGAGTGTGGAATTTCATGCCTTTGCGTACAGTCAGTTTCAATATGCCAATTCGTTTAATTATCACTGGGATTTCGGCATCCAGCAATCCAACGTGGCCAGCCCTAACGTAAATTTCATGCCCGGGAATTATGCGTGTAGCCTGATGGTAAGCGATACCTTTGGCTGCAGCGTGCTACATACTTTCGATCTGATTGGGATTTTACCCCAGGCATCGTTCTCACTAGCCAATTCACCCGACTCGGTAATCTGCGATTCAGCTATCTTCCTGAACACCTCTAATGTTCCTGACGTTTGGTGGGATTATGGCGATGGCGGTACGGGTACCGATTCGTTTCATGTGTATAACTCGCCAGGCATTTATACCGTGCAATTGTTTGCCAGCCTGGGTTTGTGCACCGATTCTGCGGAACTTACCCTGGTTGTGGAAACTGTTCAGGCCCATTACAGCCTCAACCCTGTTTCCGCTTGCTCAGCGCCAATCACTGTTCAATACACCGACAGTTCCATCAATGCCGCCGAATGGTTCTGGATATTTCCCAATGGGGATACAAGTTTGCTTCAAAACCCAACGGTTGTTTATTCTGATCCCGACACGAGCCTATGTGGGCAGGCCGATTCAATATTCTATCAACCTACCCTAATTGTTACCAGCGCGTATGGCTGCCGCGATACTATTTCGGATGGGCCAGAATTTGTGTTCGACATGCCCGTGTCGCGATTTATGCCCAATGTGAGCTGGGGTTTTGCACCTCTCGAAGTGCACTTTTCCGATTCCACCTATATGTCAGGTTCCATTGTTAGCTGGCATTGGGATTTTGGCGATGGCTCCGACACATTGGTTTTCACCGATACCATCAGCCACTTGTTTTCTTTTCCGGGCGATTACGATGTTTTGCTGACTGTAACGAACGATTCCGGCTGTACAGATATCAGCTACCCTGTTACTATTACGGTATTGGATTCGACAAATTATTTCCAGGACTTCCTCCCCATATCGATGGAGGTTTGCACGTGCTTCCCCGATTGTGGCTCTTATCCTCTATCCTTTTATTCAGCCTATAATTTATTGCTGAACAAAATGAATTTCGACTCGATAAGCCCTGAACCCATTTCCAATTTTGTGAACGATACCGGGCTTGTAGATTTTACAAGACGCGAGGAGCGGGAAGGACAAATTTTTGAATACCCAATTGCCCAGCCACAAATAAAAGTTTTAGGGCCACTCGCAGCTATCACTTACGATTACGATTGCGATTCGGTTTATCAATATACCTTCTATGCCAACGCCATCGATGCCGACAACCTGGTATGGGACTTTGGCGATAGCACTGCGATCAGCACAGGTGCTCTCGATACGGTGGCCCATGTCTACCAGCAAAGTGGCAATTATTTGGTGAAGCTAAGTGCGTATAACAATGCCACATCCTGTACTTTTTCCGATAGTATTTGGATCTATGCCCGGCACCCACTTGCTTCTTTTTCTTTTCCTGATAAGGTTTGCGCCCATGTCCCGGTTACGTTTAGCGGAGCCTCTTCGGTTGATGTATATACCCATTGCACCAATGGCTACCAATGGGTTTTTGGCGACAACAGCCCGATTATGAATACATCGGACACTTCATTTCAGCACACTTACCATGTAGGTGGAAAATACAAGGTCGAGCTTACAGTGTACGACGAAAATGCTTGCAGTCATTCGGTTTCCGATAGCATACAGGTGTATGAAATACATGCCCAGTACGATTTGTCGCCCAGCGTTATTTGTTCGCCCGACAGCGTATTTTTTACCGACCATAGCTATGCCGACACCACCCTGGTAAGTTGGGATTTTGAATACGGCAATGGCGAGAATGACACTATTTTTCCGGCCTGGCATTTTTATTCAAACCCCGTTTCGGGGATGTTTATCACCCATCTCCAGGTTACCGATGCACTGGGCTGTACCGATTATATTTCCCATTCCTTTTATTTGAGCCATCCACATTTCTCTGTTATAGCGAGCGACACAGCTTTATGCTTGGGCGATTCGGTGAGTTTTAGCACGGATCCGGTTTTTGCAGACATAAGCTGGGATTTTGGCGATGGTACAAGTTCCACGCTACCCAATCCTCAACATACCTATTCCACACCGGGTATTTACAATGTATCCGCAATTGGGGTCGACACCTTTGGTTGCGCTGACACTTCATCCTATTCCAAATCTATTGAAGTGTTTGCATTGCCCGATGCTATGTTTGCTACTTCGTTTACAGGGGATACATTGTGTGTGGATCAGGATATGATATTCACTATTATAAGTGATACAGCAACCCTTTCTGATTGGTGCTGGGTATCCCCTTCAACATACATACATTATGATACACCTTGGATTGGCTTTTCTACGTTACATCCGGGGGATTATGGCTGTTCACTAACAGTAACTGACATAAATGGCTGTACCGATACATATATCGATTCTTTTATATTGATTGGGCCTTATCTTTACTTTACTACTTTCACTGGGATAATTTGTCAGGGCGAAGAAGCAATTTTCCATATTAACTATCCAACCGATGTTGACGGTTGGGTTGTTGATTTCGGTGATGGAAACATCGATAGCTCCCAGAATTTGATCATTCACCATACCTACGATCCAAATTACTATCCTGCATCAGGTTCGGAATTTGTTTATATTTATTATTGGAACGATGACTGTACTGTAAACACTGCCAGTCAACTAGTTTTTCGTCCTAAAGCGGTGGCCGATTTTTCTTTGGTCAACTGGAGCGATTCGGTAATTTGTTTGGACGATGCCATTACTTTAAGCAACAATTCTGTTAATTCTACAAGCTGGCTCTGGGACATGGGCGTTGGGCCCCCTTTGACAGGTTTCAACTTAAATTCTTTTCAATATCCCACTGTTGGGAATTATGAGATCAGCCTGATAGCAAGCTCCCAATATGGGTGCAAAGACACTGCAACCCTTCCTGTTTTGGTAACAGGGGTTTATCCCGATCTGGGAATAAATACCCAGGTTATTTGTGTCAATGGGCTTGCTTCCTTTACCGATAATAGTTCTGCCGATGCCGGGATATCTTCGTGGTACATGCTTTTTGGCGATGGGGGATCGTCGAATACTTTTCAAAACAGCCATTACTATTCCAATCCTCCATCAGGCACAGGTTATAATATAATGCTTTCCATTACCGACAATTTTGGTTGCACGGCTTATGACACACAGTTTATCCCTTTTAACGACCCGGTGGCAAACTTTACAGTTTCCAATGCTGATCCCTGTGAAATGGAAATAATCAACTTTCAAAGCTATTCCACTTTTGCAAATTATGTATGGAATTTAGGCACGGGCCCACCACAGACTACATCCAATCCAGAAATATTTTACCCTCAAAGCGGGCTATATACAATCAGCCTTATTGCTGAAGATGCACTCGGTTGCAAAGACACGGTTGAGTACACCAATTACATCCATGTGCATGAAATTCCGGTGGCCGGATTTTCCTTTACTCCCAACCAAAACCCACAGTGTGCCCCGGCTACCATTACCTTCACCGATAGCTCGTCGTGCCCCGATCCTTATTCTATTGAGTGGCTCTATAATTCAGGGCCAAGTAGTGCCAATCCGCTTGATATTACCTGGACAACACCCGGACAGTTTGACGTAGGCTTGCATGTGACCAGTGCTTTTGGTTGCGAAAATTCAAGCAGCACGATTATCGAAATCGAAGCTCCGGTGGCTCAACTAAACATCGAACCTGATGAAATCTGTTGGGGCGACACGGTTACGTTTACCATCAGCAATCCAATTTCCTTGTTTTCGTGGGAATGGGATTTTGGCGATGGCAATACATTAGCCAATAATCCGAATTTCCAGGTTTCACATAAATATGTAACCATGCCCCCCAGCGGGCAATTTGAAATAACCCTTACCCTTCACTCCCAAAATTGCGAGTCGGTCATAACACAATACATTGATGCTTTCTTGCCGGTTTCTAATTTTGATGTGGAAAATCCCGTTTGTGCCGGACAACCCATCCAATTCACCAATACTTCGCAAATTGCCAATGAATTTACCTGGCATTTTGGTGACAATTCAAGTTCTACAAACGATAATCCTCAGCACACATACACCGAAAGGGGCACCTACAATGCAGTGCTAACGGCAGTCTATCAGCCCCTGGGATGCACCGATGCGAGGATGGAAATAATTACAGTCTATGATCCTGAATTGACCTTGCAAACCCCGGGCGATTCAATTTGCCTCGGCACTCCTGTGTCATTCGGGCTAAGCACATTGATTGATGTAAACAATTGGAAAATCGAGTATGGTGACGGGGGCGAAGATTCTGGTTATACCAACACGAACCTGCAACATACCTACCCGTATGGCTTTTCTCCTCCAAACGGAAAAATCACAGTAAAACTGACTTTGTGGTCGCCCGATGCAATTTGCACGAAAGAGATCTACAAAAACATAAATATCTATAATGTCCATGCCCGCATTGGCAGCCAAAACGAACCCGACTTTATTATTTGTCACGGCGACCACATCATTTTACTCGATCAATCCATCAATTCGGATAACATCGTGTGGGATTTTGGCGATGGAATGGGGAACGCCTATACAAGTCCGGTGGTACACCAATATCCTTATGCTGGCTCCTACACGATCAAATTGGATATTTACGACATTGAAACCACGTGCAGTGACAAAGCCACAAAGACCCTCCAGGTCCGCAGCGATGCTGTGATAAACAGTCCTGCATTTTACAGCTGCGAAGGCGAGCCGGTCCAACTCAGTTTTTCGGTCGAAGGTGGTGCAACGGCATATACCTGGTCGCCCGGCGATTTATTGGACGATTCTACAAGTGCCACACCGATTGCCACTATTACAGAATACACCGGGTTTCAGCTATCGGTGGTCGATGGTTATGGCTGTTCGGGATCGGCAAACGTATGGGTGGATTATATTGTGGCCCCGCCCGAGATTCAGTGGGTCGACTCAGTGATTATTGGCGATACGATACAAATTTTTACTGATTTCGACCCTGTATTCAACCTGCTTTGGTCGAACAATGGAACGCTCAATTGCGACAACTGCCCCGATCCTGTTGCCTTCACCCTTCAAAGTAACACTTATTACCTTACCGTTTCCGACCCGGGGGGGTGTTTCGATAAGGTGTCAGAATACACAGTGTTTGTGCGTGAGGAAGACAAATTTTCGATGCCCACTGTTTTTACCCCCAACGGCGATGGACTGAACGATGTATTTAAGGTAGAGGGATGGGGCATCAAGCAAGTACTCGAGTTTAAAGTGTACAACCGATGGGGCGAACTGGTTTTTGCGACCGATAATAAATTGGAGGGCTGGGATGGCACATACAAAGGCAAAAACCAAGCTTCCGACACCTACACTTACATCGTTCGTGTCGAGATGTGGGTGGGCAGCAATGTCCATGAAAAGAAGGGCTTTATTAATTTGATCAGGTAGCTAGTAAATGGGTGTTCAAAAAACCATCAAAATTTATGAAAAGAATTGTTTCTCATATTTATTGCAAGATCATGGAGTACTGGAGTATTGGAGTAATGGAGTGGCTTGCCAATAGCCATCCAACACTCCAACTCGCCAACATATATCCCCCCTCTTATTCTCCCCCCAAAGGGGAGACAATCCCTGTTGCAAACTTCAATCAAATGATCAACAAGCAGGAATTTTTACTCAAATCTTTTAGTGTCAACTTATGTCAATTTCTCAGAATGGAAGTATTTCGGAGGATGTCCCCCGATGGCGGAGGAATAAGGGGGTGGACAAAATATACATCCGCACTTCTCCTACTCCTCCTTTTTTTCTTACCAGGAATAATAACCACCCATGCCCAGGACATCCATTTTTCACAATTCAAAAGTGCGCCACTAGCCCTTAATCCTGCCAACACGGGGAATATAAACGGGAACTTTCGGATGGTTAACAACTTTCGTTCGCAGTGGGTCAGTTTTGCCGATCCGGGCTATAACACCCTCTCGCTTTCGTACGATCAGCCTTTGCGAACGAAGGGCGGAAATTTCTCGTTGGGTGGCTTGATCATATACGACCGGTCGGGAACGATAGGAATGACAGTGAGCAAAATTTATGTTTCGGGTTCGTACCGGAAGTCGGTGGCCAAAAACAAATACTTTTTTGGATTGCAGGCCGGGGGCGTGATCCGGCAATTCAACGATGCCAATGCTCTTTACAGTTCGCAATTCGACAAAGGAACGGGCTTGCTAAACCCTAACCTGCCAAGTGGTGAGGTACTTTCAGAAAGCATGAACTACTTCAACCTAAATGCCGGCTTCCTATGGAAACGCGACTTTAACCGTTTTAGGTCTGAAATGGGAATGTCCATCTTCAACCTAAATTACCCAAAGGAGGGTTTTTCTGATTCAAAAGAAAGGCTTCAACCTAAAATCCTGTATAGCGCAGCGTTTACTTTTTTCGTGACACGCCGTTTTTATATCCAGCCCGATATTATTTACATGCACCAATCGGCGGCAGGGAACTTTGTGGCAGGATCGGAATTTTTGCTCATGCCCAACCAACAAACGGGCAGCATCGAAGGATTTTTTATGGGAGGATACATCCGCAGTGGGTTTAACCGGACTACCGACGCAGCCATAATCACAGGAGGGGTGAAGTTATTAAAGCTCCGCGTGGGCCTGAGTTTCGACCTGAATATTTCGGAACTTCAGCAGTATACCAATTCCGTAGGGGCCTTCGAGATTTCAATTATCTATACAGGCATAAGCACGGCTTTCGATCCGGGGGCTTTGCCATGTACCCGCCAGTAAACAAATCAACCTTCAAGATGAAAAAAAGCCAACTTAACATATTTCTTTTCCTGATGATTGTGCTTGTCGGACATCCTCCGTTGTCTGCCCAGGAGAGTGCCCGCAAGTTGCGGAACAAAGCAGAAAAAGCATACAACGACAAAAACTACTACCAGGCCATCGACTATTACCGGCAATATTGTATGCAAAAACCCGACGACACCAAAACCCTCTATTTGTTGGCCGATTTGCAGCGATATACACGCGACTATCGCAGGGCAAAACTGAATTATCAAGGGGTGTATAAGAGCGACCCCAAAAAGTACCCCCTGGCACTTTTCTATTATGCCTCGATGTTGAAACAACTGGGAGAATATGAAAAGGCGAAGGTTGAGTTTAGCGATTTTATTCAGGTTTATAAGGGAAAAGAGATTGACCGGGACATAAAAAAACAGGCCATCCTGGAAATGGAAGGCTGCGACCTGGCAATGCACCTTCTCGACTCGGCCTTAGAAGTAGTGGTTGTCCATGCGGACACTTCCATCAACAAATCCTATTCTGAATTTTCGCCCTTGCAAATAAACGACAGCACCCTGATTTATGCCACCATGCGGTCCGACAGTTTGATTGAAAATTTTTCATCCACCGAAAAACAGTTTTACACAGCCAAAAAGAAAGGCCGCGAATGGCAATTTACGGGCAAAATGGAAGGCCCTTTTAATAGCGAAAAGCACATTACCGGAAACGGGGTTTTCTCGGCTTCGGGCAAACGGTTCTATTTTACACGCTGCAACAAAATGGGCGAAGGTTTGCCCCGTTGCGAACTTTATCAAAGTGTATTGGAAGACGGTGTTTGGCAGGATCCCATCAGGATTGGCAACGGGGTGAACGCTTTTGGATATACCGCCACGCAACCTGCCGTGGCCACTTATTCGAAAGGGGCCGGCAAGGAGGTCATCTATTTTGTGTCGGATAGGCCGGATGGCAGGGGCGGCCTGGATATATGGTACACCATTTACGATGTGTTTGAAAAAAGTTTTCTCGAACCCAGCAATGCAGGCCGGAAAATCAACTCGCCCGGCGACGAAATCACACCCTTTTTTGAAGAGGCCAACAGGACACTTTATTTTAGCTCGAATGGGCATCCAGGCATGGGAGGCTTCGACATTTACCGCACACAAGGCGAAAAACGAAACTGGACCCCTGCCCGAAATATCGGCTACCCTTTAAATTCGAGCTTCGACGATTTATACTTCTCGGTGTATAACCGAAAACAGGGATTTTTCACCTCGAACCGCGATGGGGGGATTGCCTTTGAAGGACAGAATTGCTGCGACGACATCTACTCTTATTATTGGGCCGGATTTATCGACCTGGCCTTAACGGGGGAAGTGCGCGAGGCCGAAGCAATTGAAGACGGATTAACCAAAACAATCGAAAATGCAAACGTCAACCTATATCTCGACGAAGCGGGAACAGATGAACCTATACTGCTGAAAGTATGTAAAACTTCTCCTGCCGGGATTTATTTTTTCGATATAGAACCGGGCAAAGCCTACAGTCTTTTAGTGACTAAGGAAGGATTTTTTAGCAAGCAATTCCCGGTTTCGGCAAGGGAAATCAATTATTCCGATACCCTGGATTATCCCGTAACCCTGGACCGAATCCCCGAAAAGCCAATTGTGATCGAGCATGTCTATTTTGCGTATGGGAGTCACGAATTGAGCGACACCGCTAAACTTGCCCTCGACAATTACCTGCTGAAATTGATGATGGAAAACCCTGACATTTCACTTGAAATTTTCGCCCATACCGATAGCAAAGGCCCAGAGGATTTCAATCTGAAACTATCTCAAAAGCGTGCCCAAAGCATTGTCGATTACCTGACCAAAAAAGGGATCTCACAAAAACGCCTCATCGCCATCGGTTATGGCGAAAGCAAACCCGTTGCCCCCAACGCTAACCCCGATGGCACCGACAACCCAGAAGGTAGAAAGCTGAACCGGCGGATTGAGTTAAATGTGGTGAAGTAGGCAGTTTCCAGTATTCAGTATTCAGTCCGCAGTAGGCAAAGGAAGAACGCAAAAGGTAGGGTGATTTTAAAATGAAATTGGAAATTGGAAATTTGGCTGCAAACCTGATGTGATCATTTAGATATGTCGCTCCCAGTGGAGCTTCTTGTCTGTTTCGTAATCTATTGCTATAAAGATACCGTTCCTATCGGAACTTGTTAAGGTGGATATATCTGCGGCCTCAACTCCGATAGGAGTGGCATATTTATAGAAAATTGACCATCGATTGCCCATAAGCTCCGCTAGGAGCGACATATATTTTTATCCTCTATGATATTCCTCACACATCAATTCAATATTGAATAGTATGAAAGATTTTAATTTAGAGGTTCACATAAACTAAAAGAATAATTGCGATTTGCTTTAGGAAAATTTGCTCAAATGATGAGTTCTGATCCTTAGACAGGAACAAAAAACTTAATAACTTCAGGGGGTATGTCACATCGACAAGTTAAATTCCTTCAGGATTCCA
Source organism: Bacteroidales bacterium (assembly GCA_021740905.1). GTDB lineage: Bacteria > Bacteroidota > Bacteroidia > Bacteroidales > M50B96 > JAIOYV01. The sequence continues at coordinate 131,866 of JAIOYV010000003.1, read as the reverse complement.
AAGAACTGGGTTTTGTCGCTAACAACGGTTCTATCAAATTTCAAGTTTCCAATTTCCAATTTCTTTCAAAATCCCAACGGATGACTTAGAAACCTGAGACTGACTGCATCCTAAGAACTGCCGAAAACTGCCAACTGAAAAATTCTTAATATCTTCGTCCTCATCATGAAAAAGGTATTGATATTTAATGGTAGCCCTCGGAAGACTGGAAATACTTCGGCTCTGACACAACATTTTGTCAAGGGTGCAGAAACCAACACCGACCAAGTAGAGCTTATCCAAATTGACAAGTTGGACCTGGATTATTGCCTCGGTTGCCTTCGCTGCAATATGATTGGGAAATGTGGCCGCCCCGGCGATGCCTGGCAAAGCATTTCAGAAAAAATGGATCAATCGGATGTGATCGTCTTTGCATCACCCATATATTTTCATCATGTTACGGCCCAAATGAAAAAACTGATCGACCGGTTTCGGTCCCTGTTTCATGTACAAATTACCGAAACTGGTCTTACTCATACTGCCGTGAAAGAATGGGATAAAGAAGTTGTTTTGATCCTCACTTTAGGCTCACCGGATGATAAAGATGCCCAGCCCGCCATCAACATGTTCCGGTTTTTGCTTTCGGTGCTCTCGCCCGGCAAAGAACTGCACGTCATTAAAGGGACCCGCTTGGCCGTTACAAATCAACTGGAAATGACAGAGGATGAGTTAGCCAAATTATATGGTAAACTGAAGCTGCCAGGAGAATTGGTAGCAAATGATTATCTGCAAAATAGGGAGCTTGCAAGGTTGTGCAATGATTTGGGGCATAGATTGACGAGTTGAGAAGATGATTGAATTATCCGAAAAGTTTTCAATCAAAACAACTTTTGCTGCAAGCCTTCTGGTTTGTGCGGGTCGAATTCGGAAAGGGGTTCGAGGATGTTTTTGACTACCCGTAATTGGTGCGTATATCGGAGGCTGTCTTTGTTGTTTATCCCTTCGTGGTCGATGTAGTCGATACGCACCTGGCCGGAGGCATGAATGATACGAGAACCCTCCAGGATAATCCCCACATGTATGATGTGACCGTCTTTGTTGTCGAAAAATGCCAGGTCGCCGGGTTTGGCCTCGTTCACAAAGTCGATGGTCCTTCCAAGCCGTACCTGATCGGATGCATCGCGTGGTATGCAAACACCACAAATTTTATAGATAAGCTGTGTAAAACCGGAACAATCGACCCCAAAAGGACTGCGCCCTCCCCAAAGATATGGGGCATTCAAGTATTTTCGGGCATTGTAAGCAATGGCCTCACGCAAGGGCAAACGATGGTTGCGCTCGGGAAAACCCCTAAACCGATATTTGGTGTGGTTGGCTTTAAAGGCCATTTTACCTTTAAAATTAGGGATGGTACTTCCGGCCACTAATGTTGTTTCGCCCACTTCTTTACTGGTCACACTTTTGTACAGATCGGATGTAACGAAAAGTTTGTTGCGGTTCAGGTTATTGTAATAAAGCTTCGAGATGAAATGGCAATGTTTTAGATCGATCCAGCCTTCGTAATGGTCGTAGTCGAGGCGGACATACAACCAATTCAATTTTGAAAGAAGTACCTCGAATGATTCGCCGAACAGCACCTGGGTCACCATTTCGCTTCGCTCCGAAGCTTCTTTTCGAACAGGGATAACACTCAATATTGCCATTCCATAGATCATCCTGCTTGCTTTTAATTTCCTTCAAAAGTAATCATTTCAACAAAATAGCCTGTACTGTTGATATTTGCCCCTTGATCGTTTTTTTCATTAGTTATTAACAGGATTTGTTTCGGGTTTCGCCTGCCATCCGTAGCTCTTGCGAAGGGTGGGGTTTCTCCCTACTACGCCAAAGCTTCTTAGAGTAAAGGTTTCGGACGCTGGCAGGTCCATCCCCATCTAGGGCCTGTCATTCATAGCCCAATTCAGGTCCCCCCTTACCCCGCCGAAAAAGAGGGGCAGGAGTTAAGGGGGACAATCCAAGTTTCATGGCAAAAGTGGTCTAATTTCCCAATAAACTTAGCTACGAAGAGAAGCCCTTGCTTGTTTTATATAAGGGTTGAGCCTGCCCGCCAAGCGGTGGATCAATGAAAAAAATGTATGTGGTTTTGGGTTGTGTTTCAAGAGACGCGGGAAATCGGGTCACTACTGTTGCCGTCTTCCAACTGAGGACTGCAACTGAGAACTGAATATGGTGAGCTGCCCGACTGGAGTCTGAGGACTACTCCTTGTCATACGGAAAACCCCGCTTCTCCCGTCCGGGTAACAAGTCCATGACGCTGAGTTTCTCCTTCTTTGAAAATCCTTTCCACCCGGCAATTTCATCAGTGGTGCGGTAGCATCCGATGCAAAATTTCTCGTCTACATCGAGCTTGCAAATATCCCGGCAGGGGGAGATAAAGTTACTATAATCAAATCCAGCCATCTTTTCAATATTACTTGTAAAATCTATTCGTAAAACTATTTAGGTATAACAGATTGATCCCTCATAAGGTTTTAGAATACCTTATAAACTCCAATCATTGCACTGGTCAAAATTAAAAACCATTCTAATTGATTTATCATAAAACAAACCGGAAAATAAATGATACTATTGCAACTTTTTTTGATTGATAAAGAATGAAATTCATAACATACCTTTTCTTACTTACCATTTGTATTCCTGGCTTATATGCCCAGGCCCCGACAGGGTATTATTCGGGCACCGAGCTTTTATCGGGCGACACCCTTAAATCTGTCCTGCATACCATTATTGATGGACACACGGAATACCCATACACAAGTACAAACACCGATACCTGGGATATTCTGAAAGCGAGTGATTGCAACCCGGCCAACAACAGTCTACTTATTATGGTTTATCCAGGGTGGGGGAGGTCCAAGGCTGCCGAATACCCCGAATGGAGCCGGGAGCATGTGTGGTCGAAATCGCATGGGGATTTTGGTACGTCTATGGGGCCGGGCACCGACCTTCATAACCTGAAACCCGAAGATGTATCGGTGAATTCGGCCAAAAACAACAGGGATTTCGACAACGGGGGAACCTTATATATTGATGGTGATGGGGCAACCGGCTGCTATACCAATACCTATTCGTGGGAGCCACGCCCGGAAGTAAAAGGCGACATTGCCCGGATCATATTTTACATGGCCACCCGCTACGAAGGCGATGCGGGCGAACCCGATCTGGAAATTGTCGATTATGTGAACACTGCACCATCGAACCAGCCACTGTACGGTAAATTATCTACACTGTTGGCATGGCACGTGGCCGACCCAGTCGACAGTTTTGAGATGAACCGTAACAATGTCATATTTTCCTTTCAGAATAATCGAAACCCTTTTATCGACCACCCCGAATTTGTGGATTATATCTGGGGCAGTGGCTCACCCATAACCGCAGTTTCGCAGTCTGTTTTGCTGAAAAGCGGCTGGAGCATTATTTCGACTTATCTAATACCTACGAGCCCCAATATCACAATGGTTTTTTCATCTGTGGTGAATCAGTTGACAATATTGAAAAACAATGGGGGCGATGTGTTCTGGCCCCAATTTGGTCTCAACCTGATCGGCAATATGGTGTTGGGACAGGGCTACCAATGCAACATGATTAGTCAGCAAACCATTACCATATTGGGGCTGTATGAAAACCCGGCAAATACCCCGATCGCACTTCAACAGGGATGGAACCTGTTAGGCTACCTTCTTCAAAACCCGGTCAATATAGCCACCGCTTTGTCTACACTTACAGGAAATATAGTAATTGCCAAAGATGGCGATGGCGACATTTATTGGCCTGCCTATAACCTAAACCTGATTGGTAATATGGAACCAGGTAAAGGCTATCAGGTAAAGCTTACTTCAGCAATAAATTTTACGTATTCATCTTTATAAGTCCAACTGAGGATCAAACCATAACGCAGTTAAACTGTAAACAAAAATCTCAACGGGACCGACCACCGCCGAAAAAATGGGTCAGGTGAGGATTGAATGGATTTTCGCACATTTTTCAAATCTGATCAATGCCATTTTTATATTTATCCCGTTTGGAACGGGAGTAAATGCCGGTACAGATTTGAAGGGGCTTTAGGAGGGAAACGAACTAAAGGCGCATTTCAAACAGTAATCGGCATAATTGTATTCCCACAACTTTGCAGATCGATACCAATTATACTTTTAAAGTTCTGCTTGCCAATTATTAAAACTTCCTCAAAATTTTATATTTAAAAAAAAGAGCTGCCCAAAATGGACAGCTCTCTCCTATTGTATTTTAATCACTTCTACCTCACAACAGTCATTTGTTTCGACTGGATGAAGTTTGGAGTTTCAATTGTGTACATGTAAGTTCCTACTGCATAATTTTCAGCATTGAAAATAACAGTGTGCTCACCTTCGCTCATAGCTTCCGATAAAAGTACTTCGAGTTTCTCGCCCAATACGTTGTAAACCGAAATGCTCACTTGCGAATCGTTGGCAAGGAAGAAACGAATCTGGGTAGTTGTAGCAACCGGATTCGGTACGTTCTGGAACAATTGGCTTGCTTGTGATGCATCAGCAATTGCTAACTTACCAACTACAGCAATTTCGTTGTCGCCATAAAGTCCATTTCCTTGGTACCATTCGTTTACGGTGATGGCTTCTTCGATACCAGTGGCAATGTGCATCAACTTAATGTTGAAAGCAGAACCTTCAACCATACCATCGACTTGAGCAGTTTCTCTGTCGTTACCCCAGATCGTGATGGCCAGGTTTTCGCCAGTATAAACACCAGCACCTACCAACATTCCTGATTCGGTATAAACAGCTACCTCATCGCCAATAGCCGGGTAGTTTTCCCATGAACTTGCAGGGATACCGAGAGTCATATCAAAGCCTGTATTCTGGATATTGGTATACACCTTATTCACTGCTGCAATAGCATCCGATTTGGTTGCAGGTGCAGTGTTTGAAGGATAATATAAGGTCGCAGCCGCAAGCATCCTTGCTTTGTAACCTACACCAGGATTCATATTGATAATTGAGTTATACCCAAAGGCAGGCCAGTAAACCAAACCAGAACCCGTTTTAATTACGTTAATACTGCTAGTTACAGAGCTTAACGCATCAACAGCATTCATAGCCGATGTACGAAGGTATCCAAACAAACTCCATCCGGCTGGTAATGAAATACCAATGGTTTCTGGAGCAACTTGAGTACCTAAAACTTCAAGTGATTCGTTTGAATCCATTTTAACCTGATAGCCTTCGCCAATAACCATATTGCCCACATTGTTCAATCCAAAATAAGGCCAGTAGGGATTACCATTTTCATCCTTAACCAAAACAACATTATTGACCGCACCAAATACATCGGACACATTAGGATAAGCAGGATCGATAAAGGTAGAGATGATGCTATAACCCATTGCCAATGGAAGTGTTTGTGAATCGTACTGAGTTTGGATGAAGTATGTGATATGATCGACTGGATACATAGGATCGCCCCAAATACCACTTTGGTTTCCATACTCATCGTGTGCAATGTACCAGAAAATGTATTCACCATCGCCCCATCCTGGGAAGTCGAGGAATGGATTGGCAACAGCCTGGGTATTGATATTGATCGTAAATACACCGGCATTGTAACCCAAAACGGCGATACCTACATAAGCAGCATTGATCTGTGCAATCTGAGCCTGATCGGTAGGAATATCAAACTGCATCCACTGACCGCCTGTTTGTCCTGTACCTGTTACACCCACTTTGGTTACGTCTACTTCGAGGTAGGTAACCATGTCGTCTGGGTCAACGGTAGTAATGGTCAATGTCACCCAACCATCAAGTAGGGTACTGTCTACTGGCATCATTTCAGTGATATCAGGAGCTACCGTGTAAACGTCGATAACTGTAAGAGCAGTTGCCAGCTCATAGCGGTTAAGAGGATCGTTAAAGTTTGCTGCCAATGCAGAAATTATAGTTGTAGTCCAATCATACATTCCTGGTTCCAGGCCTGCAATAGAGATTGTCCAAATGGCATCAACACTTACATAGAGAGGAGCCTGTGGATTTCCAACTGTCTGGCTTAACCAAAGACTGGTTTCAGTACCAAGCATGGTGTAATTACCAACAGGGTTGCCATTCCATGCTACAGATACAATTGCACCAGCAGTTAAAGGAGTGGTGAAATCGATCAATGCATCGACTAGTAAATCTTGTGGTAAATTCGGCGAGAATGTAGGATAATCAGTTTCTATGTTAAATACTACGGTGTTTCCATTCATTTCTTCAACCAAGGCAGGAGCAATTAAATTTGTCCCATCGATGGCAGCTTGAACGGCTGCAGAAGCTGCACTGAATTCCCAGTTAACGATAATAGGATCGGAGTTTACTCCAGTTGCACTGCTAACCATACCTGTGTATGTGTACATCCCTGATAGGTAATCGCCGTTCACGCGAAGATAGGTTTCAGTTCCTGCAAAATCGTATAGTAAACCATCAACTACTGTGGCAACACCCATAGCATCAATCTTCAAGTAGAAAATTGGAGCATTGCCATTGATGATCAACCACATTTGATCTTCCCAGCCACCAGTTACGGTACCATCAACTCCTTTGGCAGCCCAGTAGGTAAACCAATCGGAAGGATACGTATTTACCGTGAAGCCATACATGCCGGCACCAAGGCTTACACTTGAAGTATAACTTGTAGCATCAATATAGAAGTAGGGTACTGATGGATTTAACGACATAAAGTATCCTGTTGTCAAATCACCAGGAATAGCACTCCATGTAGACATATCTTCAGATTGGATCAAATCCATTGAAGTAAGTTCAGGCATAATGTAAACCATCACCTCATCATAACCCATACAACCATTGGCATCAGTTACTTCAACTGAATACATGCCTTCGTCCATCACATCAATGGTCATGGTAGTTTCGCCATTCGACCACAAGTAAGCATCGAACATTCCGGCATCGAGAGTTGCCATATCGCCATAATAAACATATTGATCGGCACCCAAATCAACAACTGGCAATGGATTTACGGTAAAAACAAATTCGTCCATTCCTATACAACCATTCATGTCGGTAACCTCTACGGTGTATGTATCTGCAACCATTACATCAATCATCATAGTAGTTTCACCAGTTGACCATAAGTAGGTTTCAAACATACCTGCATCAAGGGTGTACATCCCACCTTCGCATATTGCCATGTCAGCACCCAGGTCTACAACAGGGGTTGGGTTGACTGTGAGAACAAACTCGTCCATTCCCATACAGCCATTGGCATCGGTTACTTCAACTGAATACGTGCCATCCATGGTAACATCAATAGACATAGTAGTTGCACCGGTCGACCATAAATAAGAATCAAACATGCCAGCATCAAGAGTAACCATGGCACCATCGCAAATGGTCTGGTCTGGGCCAAGGTCAACTACAACGGCAGGATGCACAGTCAATACAAATTCACCAGGTAATCCTGAGACATCGCCAGTGGTCAAACTTCCACTCATATCTACATCATAGTATGCAGTACTTACAAAAGTGATAGTCTGTGCCATACCTGTTGCATTTGTTGGTGAAATTGTTTGAGGACCAGCAGCAACAGCCATTACATAGCTGGCATCAAGGGTTTGGGATGGAATATTAGGTAGAGTTGAAGTATAAGCAGTCTGTACCCTTAATTCGCCACAAGCTGAAGGATCAATTGAAATGGAAGAAGGTGCACTATGTGTAACTTCGTCTCCTGAACAGATAGATAACGCATAGGTATCACCAGACCCCATTGCCTGGTTATATCCTCCAAGCGTAGTAACAGTGGTGGTAAGAACTGGTAAAGGATCAACGGTGAGAACAAACTCGTCCATACCCATACAGCCATTCATATCGGTTACTTCTACGGAATAAGTTCCGGAAACCATTACATCAATCGTCATGGTAGTTTCACCGGTTGACCATAAGTAGGCATCGAACATCCCTGCATCGAGGGTGTACATGTCGCCTTCACAAATTGCCATATCTGGACCCAGATCAACAACTGGGAGTGGGTTTACTGTTAAGATAAACTCATCCATTCCCATGCAACCATTGGCATCGGTAACTTCGACGGAATAGGTTCCGGCATCAGTAACATCAATCATCATGGTAGATTCACCATTCGACCATACATAAGCATCAAACATACCTGCATCTAAAGTTACGGTATTGCCTTCGCAAATTGTCTGATCGGCACCTAAATCAACAACTGGTAATGGGTTTACGGTAAGAACAAATTCGTCCATTCCCATACAACCATTGGCATCGGTTACTTCAACTGTATAAGTTCCGGCAACCATTACATCAATCATCATAGTTGTTTCCATGGTCGACCATAGGTATGAATCAAACATCCCCGCATCGAGGGTATAAGTTCCACCATCGCAAATTGCCATATCGGCACCGAGATCAACAACAGGAAGCGCATTGACAGTGAATGTGTAAACCCAGTTCAGTTCGTTCATACAACCTGTTGCCAGGTCTTTTATCGAAATAATGGTGTACATAAACGTACCGGCCATCGGGGGTGTAAACATTTCGCTGATGTGCCAATCCACACCTATGTTTTCGCTTACTACGCCCATGCCCATATCGTAAGTAATTTCCCATTCTGTAGTATAAGGGAAGGTAATATCTACATCGAAGCTTTCGCCAAGACAAATTGCTAAGCTTGCAGGAGTAGCTACAACAACAGGATCGGCAGGAGTTGGGGTTACGAACAGTTCAAATTCGTCCATGCCCATACAACCATTCATATCAGTTACTTCTACTGAATAAACACCAGCAGTCATCACATCAATTGTCATGGTAGTTTCCATGGTCGACCATAAGTAAGCATCGAACATTCCGGCATCAAGAGTAACCATACCGCCATCGCAAATAGTCATGTCGGCACCTAAGTCAACAACTGGCAATGGGTTTACGGTGAGAACGAATTCGTCTGTTCCCACACATCCATTGGCATCGGTCGACTCTACACTATATGTTCCAGCTATTGTTACATCAATAAACATAGTAGTTTCACCGGTTGACCAGAGGAAGGAATCAAACATTCCGGCATGAAGTGTATGTACATCACCTTCACAAATAGCCATATCGGCCCCTAAATCAACAACTGGTAATGGATTTACTGAAAGAACAAATTCGTCCATGCCCATACATCCATTGGCATCGGTTACTTCTACGGTGTAGGTTCCGGCAAGCATTACGTCAATGGTCATGGTAGTTTCATTGGTTGACCATAAGTAAGCATCAAACATACCGGCATCGAGGGTGTACATGCCTCCTTCGCAAATTGCCATGTCTGCACCCAGATCAACAACTGGTAATGGGTTTACGGTAAGGACAAATTCGTCCATTCCCACACAACCATTGGCATCGATTACTTCTACTGAATACATTCCTGCAACAGCAACATCAATCATCATGGTTGTTTCGCTAGTCGACCATAAATAAGAATCAAATGTTCCAGCATCAAGCGTATAGCTACCACCTTCGCATATTGCCATGTCGGCACCCAGGTCAACAACCACTGCATAACCATCGGCTATAGTTACCATTTCAACCAATGTATAACTTAGCGCATCAGTTACGGTCACATAATAAGTACCTGCCATTAAACCCATAATATCTTCGGTAACTTCGCTATTGCTCCATTCGTAAGTAAAAGGAAGCTCCCCTCCAGTTACAGTCATATCAATAGCTCCGTCCATGCCACCCATACAAGTAACATCAGTTACAACAAATGTTGCAGCCATTGGGATATAGGAAGGAGGTTCGGTCAAGGTTATAGAACCATACACTTCGCACATATTGGCATCGGTTACAGTCACATCATAAGTTCCTGCGGCAAGTCCAGTCAGGTCTTCTGTCATTTCAGAATTCGACCAGCTATATGTATATGGAGCAGTTCCACCGGCTACGGTCATATCGACGGTACCATCGGCAGCTCCAAAAACACTTACGTTGAATCCAGAATAATCGGAAAGTACAAATGCAAGGGTAAGCATGTCAGGTTCAGTGATTGTATAAAAGGCTTCAAAAGTACAACCATTAGCATCGGTCGCAATTATCTCATAAGTACCAGCAGCTAAACCAGAAATATCTTCGGTTGTGTACATGTTGTTCCAATTAAAAGTATATGGCATAACACCACCGGTTAAAGTAAGGTCGATAGCTCCGTCCATTCCGCCATTGCAAAGTACATTTGTAATAACAACAGTACCAGCTAACATATCAGGTTGCATAACTTCATAGGAAGCAGTCATGACACACATATTTGCATCGGTTACAGTAACCATATAGGTGCCGGCAGCTACGTTCATCAAATCTTCTGAAGCTGCAGTATTCGACCATGCAAAAGTGTAAGGTGTAACTCCACCATAAACAGTCAAGTCAATAGCACCTGTCATATCACCATAGCAAAGAATATTAGTAATTGCTTCGCTAATAGAAACAACCATTGGTGCATATATATCACCACCCGACATAACAGTACAGCTATTTGCATCGGTTATTGTTACTTGGTAAAATGCTTCAGGTATATCCATCAAGTCTTCGGTGGTAGCACCATTCGACCAAGCAAATGAATATGGAGTCATTCCACCTGTAACAGTTAAATCAATTGAACCAAGTCCGCCAAAACAAGCAGGATTAATTGAAGTAGTTGAAGCTATTATTTCGCTAGCTTCCATTACTGTATAACTTCCATAATATTCGCACATATTGGCATCAGTTACAGTTACATCATAAGTTCCGGCAGTTAGTCCGGAAAGGTCTTCGGTCATAGCACCATTCGACCAGCTATAGGTATAAGGTGCAGTTCCACCTGATACAGAAAGGTCGATAGCACCAGTTGCAGCACTGTAGCATAAAACATCAGTCACCATTTCAGTTACAGCTAAAACAGCAGGTTCGGTGATGGTATAACTTTGGATTACTTCGAAACCTGCTGAAGGAGGAATATAGCTACCGGTCATTGATATCAATACGGAAGTACCATTAGTAACATAGGTGTTTGTGGGAACCACGTTACCAATCATATCCACAACAGTACCATCTACAGCTTTCCATACTTTCCAGATAAAGGTTTCACCAGCTTGGAGTCCATTATCTAAACCTGCTTCCGAACCCCAAGCTGAAATAGCTGCGTTGTTTCCTGTCCAATACGTGAATCCACAGCAATCAATTGTACCGGCTGAATCATAAAATACGCCAATAACATCACCAATTTCCAAAGGTAAATTATTAATTGTCACAGTGCCGGGTTGGATCAAAATAGAATGGTTAGCACCGGTATTGAAATAATCCCAGGGCATTGGTCCTACTGTAGGGCCTGAAGCATCGGTAATAGTAACATCATAAGTACCTGCGCAAAGAGCCGATAAGTCTTCTGTAGTTGCACCATTCGACCAAATAACCTCATAAGGAGGTATCCCATCCGTAATAGTAAGATCTATGGACCCATCGCAAACTGCATTACAGCTTACCATTGTGGCTACACCCACAGCGGCCAAAGGATCGATGGTTGGTGGCTCTGACAATACCCAGTTATTATAGTATGCACATCCGTTACCATCCAATACAGTAACTGAATAAGGGCCTGCTCCAATATTGGTTAAGTCCTCGGTTGAAGCTCCATTGCTCCAGGTATACGTATACGGTAATGTCCCGCCTGTAATGCTAAGATCGATAGAACCATCGGTAGCACCGCCAGCGCTTACGTTATAGCCTGAATAATTCGATAAAACATCCGTAACAACCATCTCGGCAGGTTCTACTATCGTGAAACTAAAGTTCAGCGAGGCAGAGGTAGTTGGAGTATAAGTTCCTGTCAATGACATCAACACTGATGTTCCATTGGTAACATAGGTGTTCGTGGGAACCACATTTCCCACCATATCCACCACAGCACCATCGCTAGCTTTCCATACTTTCCACATAAAGGTTTCACCAGCTTGAAGGCCATTATCTAAACCCGCTTCCGAACCCCAAGCTGTAATAGCTGATGTTACTCCAGCCCAAACAGTATATCCGCAGCAATCCGGTGTCCCGGCTGAATCATAAAATACTCCAACAACGTCACCATTGTCTAAAGGTAAACCATTAACAGTTATGGTATTGGGCTGAAGCAAAATAGTTTGGTTTGAACCTGTATTGAAATATGTCCAGTTGAAAGTAGGAGTACCTCCACCCGACGCATCGGTTACGGTCACATCATACGTTCCACCACAAAGGCCAGACAGGTCTTCGGTCGAATCACCATTCGACCAGGTAAAGTTGTAAGGTGGTGTACCGCCCACAATTGTTAAATCAATAGCTCCGTTACAAGTGCCATAGCATGTAAGATCCGTTGCTACACCACTACCCGAAAAAGGTAGGGTAACTGCTGTACCCGAAAGGGTAGCCAGACCACTGGTACCATTCGTGGTATACGTTCCCAGGTTAGGGAAAGGCAAATAGGTCGCGGCCATTTCAATGATCTGACCTGTCAACGCCTGGTAAAGTTTCCATGTAAATACTTCATTCGCCTGAAAGCCATTGTCAACCCCAGCTTCAGACCCCCAAGCAGTAACAGCGGTACCGCCAGCAGCTGCGGCAGCATCCCAAACTGCATATCCACCACATGCCATTGTACCGGCTGAATCGTAAAAAACGCCAACTACATCATTTATAGCAATTGGGTTTCCACTAATAGTGACAACTCCTGTTTGAAGTAACACAGTATGATTTGCACCCGTATTGGTAAAATACCAATTCGACGGTTGTGCGTACATCAAACTACTTACAGCTAAAAAAAACAACAACCCGAAGGTTGAGCGTAGAAATTTCTGCTTCATAATAATCCTCTTAATTTAGTTAATAAATAAGTCTTTATCAATTATTTTTAAATCTTCCTTCCACAATAAAATAGGTAGTGCAAGATACTTAAAATTATTGAATATCTCCACTAATCCATCTAAAAATATGCAAATATACAATGACATAGGCAAGGTAAACCTACCTTGTCCATATTCATTCTAAATTGCAAATATAACTTTTTGCGGCAATTCTTTGCCCAATAATTTACATAATGTTAATCCCTTAAAACCACCCACTCTATTAAACATTACTGAATTCGAAACCTTTTAAGTCCGAAATACAAAGTTCTTATTTTTTTTTAATTTACAAAAACAGTTCACCTATTTAAAACAGCAACATTATCTTTGCAAAAAAATAGTAGATTGAAAAAGAGAGATAAACCTGAAATCCTGATCACCAACGACGATGGTATTGAGGCCAATGGCATCCATGTTTTAATTGAATTGTTGCAGCCTTATGCCAACCTTTTGGTGGTTGCCCCCGACCGTGGACAATCGGCCATGTCGCATGCCATTACCATGAATACCCCCTTGCACCTAAAGAAAAAGAAGGAAGAAGAAGGGCTTGAAGTGTATACTTGCAATGGCACATCGGTCGACTGCATAAAACTTGCGGTGAACGAACTGAGACGAGGTAACCCGCCCGATTATATTTTTTCAGGCATCAACCATGGCACCAACTCTTCCATCAGCATTATTTATTCCGGCACCATGGCAGCAGCCCTCGAAGGCAGTATCCATGGCATTTCTTCCGTTGGGTTATCGGTAGTTGACTATTCGCCCGATGCCGATTTTTCCATCGCCAAAGCATATATCCCTAAGATTTTCGATACCCTGCAACAGAATGGGCATAGCGCCAAGGTTTGCCTGAACATAAATTTTCCAAAAATCGAACTGGCAGAAGTGAAAGGCATAAAAGTTTGCCGCCAGGCCCGTTCGCGATGGGTCGAAGAATACGATAAACGGACCGATCCCCACAACCGAGAGTACTACTGGCTTACAGGCAAATTCCATAATTACGAACCCGATGCCACCGACACCGACGATTGGGCTTTGCGAAATAATTATATTTCAATCGTCCCGGTACAATTCGATTTTACAGCACACGAAAAAATTAACGATTTAAAAATACTCGAACTATGAGATCGAAATTTGATGCACCATATATAGGTCTTTTAGTCGGGATTATTGTTCCGCTGATTGGCTTGTTTGTTTTTTACAAATACAATTTCCAGACATTGGATTTTCGTGAGTTCATTGATCATGTGATACGTATAAACCGTATCCCTCAATTGTTAAGCCTCAGTGTGATTGCCAATCTTGCGGTGTTTTATCTTTTTATTTGGAAGAAGTTTTATTACTCGGCACGGGGAGTCATAGGGGCGACTTTTATATATGTGCTAGTGGTTCTTATTTTGAAGTATTTTGTGTAATGAAGTACTTTATTTTAGCAGGCGAGGTTTCCGGCGATCTTCACGCATCGAACCTGATGAAACATATAAAAAGCCAGGATGCTCAAGCAGAGTTCGATTGCTGGGGTGGCGATTATATGGAAAAGCAGGGTGGCAGGATCCTAAAACATATCAGCCAGCTTGCCTTCATGGGATTTATCGAAGTCGTGCTGAACCTACGCACGATTTCCCGGAATTTCAAGCTTTGCGTTCAACATATAAAAGAATCCAACCCCGACACCCTCATCCTTGTCGATTACCCCGGGTTTAACCTGCGCATGGCGAAGCGGGCCAAAAAAATGGGTTACCATGTAATCTATTATATTTCTCCCACCGTTTGGGCCTGGAAGGAATCGAGGGTAGAAACAATCAAAAAATACGTCGACAAGCTGTTTGTCATCCTTCCTTTTGAAAAAGAATTTTACAAAAAGCATAATTACGAGGTTGAATTTGAGGGCCATCCACTAATGGATGCCATATCGGAATGGAAACAAACACAGCTCCCGAAGGAGGAATTCTTTGAAAAAAACAAGCTCTCGAACCAAGATAACATAATTGCCCTTTTGCCGGGAAGCCGAAAACAGGAACTTGAAAAAATGCTGCCTCTGATGCTCCGGCTCCCAACCCTTTTTCCCGGTTATAGCTTTGTTATTGCCGGCACCAGTTCGCTCGCAAAATCGGAATATGATAAATTTGAGGACATCGATAAGGTTCAGATCATTTTCGACCAGACCTACAACTTACTTTCGGTGGCCCATGCAGCCATTGTCACATCTGGGACTGCGACCCTCGAAACGGCCCTTTTCGATGTGCCCGAGGTGGTGTGTTATAAAGCCAGCCCTGTGTCGTACCGGATTGCCCGCCTGTTGGTAAGCATCCGGTTTATCTCGCTCGTTAATCTTATTATGGACAAGGAAGTTGTGCGGGAGTTGATACAGGACAATCTTACGATCGAAAATTTAAGGGAGGAATTGACGAAGATATTGAACGATCCGGAGTACCGCACCAATATGCTCCGAAACTTTTTACTTTTGCAGGATAATTTGGGGGGCGCAGGTGCTTCCAAGCGGATAGCAGAAAAGATTGTCCGTGACATTCAAAAAAGATAATTTGTTGTTGAGAGTGGGAAAACAATGGGGAGATACATATTCAAAAACTGCTATTTACAAGCAGGATGTATTACCGACCCTTGTTGTTGCACCAAAATGGGTCTGTCTAATTTTGTTGATATATTCATTATCAGCCATTAGCGCACAAGGTCAAAAGGTAGACATCTCGCTCTTTCATTCCGAAAAACCACAAACTTTTATGTTCACCTCGATGAGCGGCGAATATGAAATAAGATCGGAAGGGAAAGCCATCGAAAGCATCATCAAAAACGAGATTATCCATCTTTCCATCGATAAGGATAAAATTAATGTACGCGCAATCGGCACCGATTTCGGGAATTTTTCGCATGTCGAAATTGTTGGTCTTTCGCGGGTAAGCTCGTTTCGGGTAAAACTCATTACTCCATCGCTCGAATCGCGCAGCTACGAGGGCAACCTTATATTGACAGTAGAACTGGGCCATCTGAAAATCATCAACCATGTGGCCCTAGAAAGTTACATTGCCGGAGTAGTAGAAACCGAAGGAGGCCCCTCTTCGCCTTTGGAATTCTACAAATCCCAGGCATTAATATGCCGCACGTACGCCCTTGGCCACATTAACAGGCACGAAAACGAAGGCTTTCAACTTTGCGATGGGGTGCACTGCCAGGCCTACCATGGAATGAGCATGAACAACCATGATGTGGAGATTGCGACAGAGGCTACTGTCGGCCTTGTTATTGTCGATCAAAATGGCAAGCTGATCACGGCTGCTTTTCATTCCAATTGTGGTGGCGAAACTGAAAACTCAGAAAATGTGTGGACCATTCCCTTACCCTACCTCAAATCGATCGAAGAAGATTATTGCAAACAAGGTCCACATTCAAAATGGGAAAGTTCAATAAAAATTGCCGATTGGAAAAAATACCTGAAGAAAAACGGCTTTCAAAATATCGATGCCTTAAGTTCCGATGATTACTCGTACAAACAGGACGGACGACAGTTTTACTATGTTTTGAAAGGCGATTCCATGCGACTGAAAAAAATCCGGGCCGATTGGAAATTCAAGTCCACCTATTTCTGGATTATCCCAGTTGATGATGTATTATTTTTCAAAGGCATCGGTTACGGGCATGGAGTGGGCCTCTGCCAGGAAGGGGCTATGGAAATGGCCCGGCAGGGGTATACGTATCAACAGATCATTGACCATTATTATAAGAACACGAAGATTGTTAAGTACCAGTAGGTCTACATGACGAAGCTTCAGCGTAGTAAGGCAGTCCTCAGTCCACAGTGGGCATAGGACAATAATAGAGATGCGATTAATCGCAACTTAACAACTTGTGCATTCAATATCCAATATCGGGGGTGGTGATACCAGTGGCAGGAATCTGATAACCTTGATGTCTGGAATAATTTACCAGGTCAAATAAATGATAGCTAAATCTATAATGTTACTTCCAATAAATATATCATCGCATTTATAAATTATTGAAACTGTAATCCTTTTTTTTCTGATGGAAATGCTATCCCCAATGTTATTGACGACAACTCATGGTCAGTTCTGGATGATAATAATTATGATGATGCGTATAATTGGTATACTAATGATACCACGTATAGAGAGATATATGGAGGGCTTTATACATGGGCTGCTGCAATGGGAGATTCAGCTGTAATCAGCACTTCAAACCCGAGTGGGGTACAGGGAATATGTCCTGTCGGATGGCATCTTCCAAGTTCATCAGAATGGAATGAGTTAAGAGCATTTATTGGAGGTACTTATTCGGGAGGCAAACTGAAAGAAGCAAGTACAATTCATTGGTTAAGTCCGAATACGGGTGCAACTAATGAAAGTGAATTTAGTGCATTACCAAGTGGAAGTAGATATTATGCTGACGGCACATTTTATAATATTTGGACACGCAGGTGGTTTTTGATTTTCTTCAGAGAAAACTTCATGGCAAGCCATGAGAATGAAGCTAGTTTCAAATAGAAATATTATGTACACATCCAACCTCTATTCATCAGAATATAAGTCAATTGAGTTATCTGTGCGCTATGTAAAAGATTAAGGGTTTGTAACAAAACCCGCTTATGAAAGAATATCTTCTACTCTAAAGATACGAAATGGAGTGTTGAAGTAAGGGCGAAATGGAAGTGTGTTAACAAAGTCTCGCCTATCACTCCAATACTCCAGTACTCCAGAGGAAACTGTTAAAATGGAAAACAATTCATAGAAGGAGTGGATCCGATAGCTGTCAGACTTGCCATACACACTTCTGAGACTCTCGATATGTAACTATGGACCTAATGTTTCGTAGAAAATAGCTGAAATTCTTTATTTTGAAATGATTGGAAATCGCCTAAATTTGGTTTTTATATTAATTCTGTGTTATGAAAATAGTTTCTCTTACCGGCCTTGTTTTTTTACTCTTTTTTAATGCAAATGGCCAATCGGTTTCGCCTAATGTGGTGGCCGGTTCGGGCGATTTCTATGAAAGCGCAAATGCCTCTATCAGTTGGACTCTTGGGGAAACTGTCATAAAAACACTCGAAGGTCAAAACGCAATTCTCACCCAGGGATTTCAGCAAAGTTGGGCCAATGTCTCATGCAATTGCCAAAACCTATATTTGCCTTTGGCATGGAGCCTTTTTTCAACCTATATCGATCCTACGATACCAGCGATTGATTCCATATTAGCCCCCATTGTTTCGGATGTCAACATCGTAAAAAATGGTATGGGCCAGGTTTATTGGCCTCAGTACAACATAAATATGATAGGCAACCTGACTATTGGGAAAGGCTATCAGATAAAAATGTTCGACAATTCCAGTGTTGATGTTTGTGGTGTAGCGGTAGTACCCGAAACAGTTGAGATACCTCTCCCTCAGGCCTGGAGCATACTTGGCTATTTACGGCAAACCCCCGGCGATGCGGTTGAAATGATGAGTTGCATTGCATCGGAACTGAGCATTGCAAAAAATGGAAATGGCCTGGTCTATTGGCCGATATATTCCTTAAACCAAATTGGAAATTTAAACCCGGGGGAGGGATATCAGGTAAAACTAAATTCACCGCAAACATTTATATATCCACCGAATAGCCCCATGACAAAAACGACCCCAATAAGCACCATAGAACCCAAGCATTTCCAAAAGGGGCAAAATACGGGCAGCAACATGACCGTAGGCATCCCACTTTCGGCATGGGAAACAATGCCGGCGGCAGGCGATGAACTTGCGGTTAAAACCCGTTCAGGCAGAGTTATTGGATCATCGGTTTTTACCGGAAAAAATATGGCTATTGCTGTTTGGGGAAACGATGACCTCAGCAAAGACATTGATGGGATGATGGATTTGGAAGCGTTTTCAATTTTGCTTTGGTCGAACTCCCAGGAGAGGGAATTTGAGCTAAAGGTAATAAATTGGCAAATTGGGGATGCCTTGTTCAGCAAAGATAAAATAAGTGTTGTTGACAAATGTAATATTGTTGATTTCAATATAGATGATCCGGGTCAAATTTATTCGCGCCCCTATCCAAACCCATTTACCGATGTGGTTTGCCTTGAGTTTTACTTGCCGGGAGCGAACCATGTTTCGATAAAAATATACAATGCGTTAGGTGAAATAATAGCAAATCCCGTTGACCAGGATTTTGACCAAGGTCTACACCAGGTCAATTTCAACAGGTACAATCTCCCACCGGGGAATTATTATTATCGGCTTATTACAAACAGCAGGATAGGTCAGGGCAAGCTGATCATACTCTAACCTGAATAAAAGAGCTGTTATCTTTTCACAGCGAAAGTTTCCTGTGCCTTTTTGATTGCTGCGGAAGGTCCGACAAATATTACCTGGTCCTTGGCTTCTATCAGGGTATCGCTACGAGGCACCACAAAATCGCTGCCCCGGATAACCGCAGCGACCACACCCTCTTTGGGGATGTCGATTTCCCGGATTGATTTCACAACCACAATGACTTTTTCATTCACGGTAACACCAACCAGGATGGCTACCCCCCGACCAATTTCAACCAATTGGGCCACACCTGGCCAGTCGAGAAAATTCTCTACCATTGCAGCAGTCGACCAAGGGGCACAGATGGTTACGATCCCTTTCTCTTCGAGCAGGGAAATATAATCAGAGTCATGGATGATGGCAATAACCTGTGGTATGCCAATGCGTTTGGCTTGCAGTGCCACAATCTCATTTCGCCCATCGTTGTTGGATGCAGCAATGGACACATCGGTGTTTTTCACCCCAGCCCAGCGCAATCAAAACCCGGGCACTCGCACTCAGAGTAACGCTTAATATTGAAAGGCTGTCCATGATGGTAGCTAAAACCGCAACCCATCGCCCCCAGTCACCAAAAGCTTTTCGGCTGTACAGATGAAAGGGACATCATTTTGGGCAAGGTCTTTATAATTTACGGTTCCCATCATCGCACCAATACCAATCATTGTTGCCATGAATAAACCTATATTGCATTTAAATGTGATCTTTTCTTCCCTCTTCATTCAAACTGTTAAGCTTGTAATTCTGAATTTCAATCAACCTTTGTCTACTTCTATGGTCTTTACTGTTTTTTCCTGATAGTAAAATATTTATATTCAAAATTATCAAATATCAATTACATGAGTTTTATGTTCACCATTTTTTTCGACCGATTTTCTTTCTAATTGCTTATTACAAGTTTTTCAATCATCTGATTATCATCCAATGTAATCTTTATAAAGTACAGGCCGGGTTTCAAATTTCTTCCCGATAGGGTAAATTTGGTTATGTTGTTTTGGTTTTTTTTCCGATCATCAATTGGAAAGGGCTGCCCGGTTATATCGAAAAATTCAATCGCCCCCTCAACCGAAGAGGAAGAAAATATCTCAACGCAAAAATCCCCATCCGTAGGATTGGGGTAAATCTTGTATTTCAAATCGATCTTTCCTTGCTCTGGAAGATCTAAAATCAAAGGCATTGAAAAATCGGTCACTTTTGGGAAGTGATCCGAGGCTGTCTCGGTATCGTTTTGCAGCAAGCCATTTTGCAAAAGCCTGGCTGTCGACATAATGCCTGTGTTTATGATGAATGTCTTTTCAGCCTCAAAATCCACCTCGCTGGCTATTGTAAAATCCAATCGGCCCGGCCAATAATCGCTTGCATAGTCCTGCCAGGTAAAGGCCATCCTTTGATCGGCCTGGAGCGAGATAATGTCGGCCAATTCGGTGTTGTCCCAATCGGGTGCAATCGGGCTTCCAAACTGGGCCGTGTCCTGAATATCGCCTGTGAGTAATGTCGTCAATTGTTGGCTCAGGCCTACAAGGTTGAGATCGCCACTTAAAACAAAAGGTGTTCCCGCAGGCACATCGATAAGTCCGCCCGGGGTCTTTATGTCGCGCACAAAATTGATAAAAGCGTCTGCCTCACGTTGACGGATGGAATCTCCATCGCAACATTTAAAATGGGCGTTTATCACCACCACATCGTGCAGGTATTCCACCGGCAAATCAATCAGTGAGGCCGTCAACCGCCTGTCGGGCAATATTTGCCAGTTCTGAAGAATGGGGTAGCGCGAGCAGGTAATGTTGGACCCGTCGATTTTCCAGCAGTTCCACGATGCACTGCCAGGCAGAGGCAGCCAGGCATCCAGGAGATCGCGGGCCTGGTACCACTGGGTGCCATAACATTCGTTGAAGGTGATGATGTCGGGGGAAATGGCCTGGATTATCCTTCCGAAGGATGCTTGCCGTTGAGGGTCGATCAAGCCATTGTTCAATGTATTGTATGTAAGCAAGCGAACATGCCAGACATCCCCTTTTGCCAAATCGACGGGAGTGTACGCCTGTACCGGGGTATCGTCAAAAATGTATGTGAAAGTTTGACCCGAATTTGGCATAAGATCGCCATTTACTGCCTGGTCAACAAGACAAATCTTGATGGTATCGGACGTAAATAAGGGATTCGTATTATCGGGATAAGCATTTCTATCTATGGCCATCTCGAATGTATTACCTGTTACGGTGGGCAGTGCGTAAAACCCAAAGTCGGCTTGTTCAACATAAATGCTTGAACCGCCAGGTGTAAAATAACCAAAACGTCCTCCCAATTTCCAACCCAATTCTGCACCAATCCCATTCACCGAGTAGCCTGTATAAGGGTCGTTGTCTGTATCCATTTCGAGGAAAAGTTCGTTGCCTGCATTCAATTGAATTTCTTCGGCAAGGGTAAGCCTAATATATAGGTAGGCACTGTCGTTCGATACCGATAAGGAAAGCATATCGATGGCTGCCCCATCGCCTTGCGAATCGGTAAAAACAGAACCTGCAGTTGCCCAATCACTGAATTGTCCATCGAGAGCAATGGGCAAGGATTGGGAGAAAGCAGAAAAAGAAGCCAAAAGGAAAATAGCATTGAGAAGAAACCTGGATATTTTCATAGCAAAAGGATTAGATATGTACAAAGTAAATGAAAATAGCAAATCAAACAATAAGGCTTCTTTCATGTTTTAATCATACCGGGACAAATAGCCTGTACGGATCGGGATGAAGATTTAATTTTAAAACGAAAAATATGAATACAATCATGAATTCAATTTTGAAAAGGAGCCTCCTTTATTTGGCACTCAGCACTTTTGTTTTTGTAATTGTGATTCCGTTACAGGCGCAGTCCAAAACACGTGACCATAGGACAAAAACCACAACACGAGACCATAGTACAACAACCCGTGATCACAGAACCAAATATAAAATCCGGGATCATCGAAACATGGGTGCCACCCCTGACAATACTTCCCCCACAAGCGACAAAAAAGACCAGTTTCTGTCATTTGATGAAGCAGATGCACTTTTCGGAAAACGAACAACTGTAGTAGGAAAATATCCATCGTTTAAATATACCGGCAAGATGGACACGATTATGCTAACACCAAAATTGCAGGAAGGGGACAATCTGATCTATAAAATGCAAACAGGAAACACATTACACGTATGGGTAAGTAAAGGCCGGATTGTTGAATTAAAATTGAACGATGCAAGCCAAAAAGAAATTCGAGCTGATTTATTTCAAAATGAGGTAGTCAACGTCGAAAAAAGACCAGCTCAGGTGTGCTTAAATTGCAGAGAGATTTGTGTGGATGAAATTGATGAAGCTGGAAGCTTCACGGGAGGCAGATTCTGTTGGTCTCAATGTATAAAGGTGGAATGTAGTAGTGACCATAATGCTGTCCTTGCTCCGGTTGTAGTTAAAGGAGATTAGGAAACAGAAATTAGGTTTGACGGGTTAAAGGAGAAGGATTTCATAGAAATTTCCATATATCTTCAATCAGTAGATTGTCAAAGGTTTTTATATGGTCTTTTAAAATTTTTTCTGTTTTCATATTGGGTCTAATGTCGCAGTAATAAACTCCATCAAGCGGGTTTAGTTTTACGGTATATCCTTTAAAATGTCCGGGTAAAAATGTTGCATTTATTCCATATTCATTTTCTCGTCGTGTTTTTTTTCTCTGAACATCATTTAGAAAAATAGCTATATGAGGCGTGGCTTTCTCTGTCAGCTTGTTGTATAAAAATTTGTCGATGAAAATTTTGTCAATCCGATCTTTGCTTGATGTTTTAATCGATCCGATCACTTGTATGTCATTCTCATTTTCAATAATTAAATCGTGCTGGTAGCTCATATTAAATGTTGGCTCTCCATCAACTATAACAGGAACTTGAATAGTTCCTGATTTACATTCAATACCAATTTGATTAATGATTAAGCGAATAAAATGCTCAAATAAATCGCCATTAAGTTTTCTTGCAGTATTAGATTGACCAGCAGGTAAACCATCTAATGCTGCACCTACCGATTGCTGAATTGTATAGGTTGCATTGTTCACAATACTGCGGATAGTCTCATCATTTTTGTCAATCGTTTTTATCGTTTTTAGAACTTGTAAAAACTCTTTTGAGGATTTGGCAAACTCCACTCCATCATACATCAGGTTTGAGTTTATTGGTCTGGTAATTTGAAAACCACCTTCCTTTTTATACTGATAAAAACGATAGTGATTTTCGTTTTGCGAAACTATTATTGCTTGCAGATTATCGCTTATATAATTCAGATATTCCAGACAAAATTTGATGTAAGCTCTTAGGTCTGTAAAATTGTTTTTGTTTTTTGCTTTGTTGACAATTTGTTCTAACTTCATCGTATTGAGTTTCTTCGTTTTTGATTTTCAAAATCATATTTAATCCATTTCTCAATATTCCATTCTTCAACAAGTTCAACCCGATTTGCTGCCCAATCCAAATATTCTGGGGACAAGTCGCAAGCCATCCAATTCCGCTTGAGTTGTTGAGCACATACAGGTGTGGTTCCTGAACCGCAAAAGGGATCAATAATAGTATCCCCGATATTTGAAGTTGCAAGAATAAGTTTACGTAAAAGTTCTTCGGGCTTCTGAGTAGGATGTGGTGTCTTTTCGTGCATACCGTTGCATGTTGTCGGTACTTCGATGATGTCTTGTGGTATTTCCAAAACGTCTTTGGGTTTGGCTCCTAGTGGGTTTGGTACCCAAATGTGGTTTCCGTTTTTACCATTCCCATATTGGCTTGTTTCGGCTTGTGGATGGCTGGGATATTTCAAGGTATGTTCGCCATAAGGAATACGAACAGTATCAATATTAAAAGTAAATTTTTTAGTCTTTCTAAAATGCAAAATACTTTCATGGCTTCTTCCCCAATCTTTACCCAGATTGGCTTTGTTTTTATAATGCCAAATTATCCAACGACAAGATTTGAAAAGCTTGGATGCGGGATGCTTTAGGTCGGCCAGGATTTCTGAAAAACCACAAATAAAAAGTGTTCCAGTAGATTTTAGGACACGAGCTGATTGCCCAATCCATTGCATGGAGAACTTGATATATTCTTCCTGACTTTCAAAATTATCCCAATCAGCCTTTTTAATATTGTAAGGTGGGTCAGCAAAAATCATATCAACACTCTCGTCAGGAAGCGATTTTAGCCAATCAATACTATCGCCTTGCCAAAGCTGTCCTTGTGGGTGTTGGTAAAAAATAGTTGGTTCAATGTTATTTTCAAAGTCAGATTCAATGCGTTCCCCTTTAAGTAAAACTTTACCGAAGAATGTTGGTATCTCTTTATTTCTAGTCATTGTTTTACCCATCGCGCAAATTTTTTAAGTAGGATACCTTTTCTTCTGCAACTTTCAGGATATTCAAGTCGGCTTCTTCGTCAAGAATTTTGTAAGCAATTTGGTCGCTCAAAAACTCATTGAGTAGTTCTTTTTCATCCGTATTGAAAAAAGATGCAATATTTTTAATTAACACTTTGGTAGGTTGTCTTTGGCTACGTTCAATTTTTGCGAGAAGAGATGGGTCAATTTCAATAGTTGTTGCAACCTCTCTCAACGTCAATCCGGCATTTTCTCTCAGAATTCTGAGTTGCTCTCCAAAAGTCGCATGTTTTTTTTCGTTCACCATTCAGTACAAATTTTGTCCAAAAATACGAATAATTTTCTAAAAGGACAAAATATGTCCACAAATGTTTTCCACAATTAAATACTTATTTAAATAACCCGTCAGAACCTCCTAATATCAACCATCTCCAAATCAATAAGAATTATCGACCGGGGCGGGATTTTGTCCTGGTCGCCGAGAAGGCCATGGGCCAGGTGGGGCGGAATAATTAGTTTGGCCCGGTCGCCCTTGCGCATCAACCGTACCCCTTCGTCGAGGCCCGATTCAACATCCTCGTGACCTACCACAAACGATTCCGCACCCAGCGAATCGGTGCTGTAACAGAGCGTACCGTCTAATAAGGAAAGATTGTAGTTGATGGTTACCATATCTCCTTCAGTGGCTGCATCGCCAGTTCCTTTTCCGTCAATCAGGTAAAATAGCCCTGTCTCCGATTCCTGCATGTCCCAATTCCGACGCTCGGCATATTTCTCGATCAATATCCGGTCTTTCCCCACCAATTGACGGTTTACATTTACAAGCGGCTCTTTGTATTGCTTTACCTCCCGATCGCTAGCAATAGGCCTTCGATGTTTATTTTTGCAGGTTGAAGCAGTGAGCAAAAGCAGAGCCGACAGTATGATGAAAACAAATCTGCTTCGTGTAAGGAAATTGTTGAAGTATTGTTTCTTATTTAAAGTACCCATAATTTATTTATTTTTGTTCATTCGTTCCGCTGTCATTCACTTCGTGTCATTTGGCTTCGCCGTCATTCGCTTCGCTGTCATTAATTGTCATTCGCTTCGCGTCATTTGTTGTTCTCACTGATTACAAATCAAAAACTATAAATGACTACTTAATGACCATCGAATGACAACTAAATGACCATCGAATGACAACTATTTGACCACTATCTGACCACTATTTGACAACTATCTGACCACCTAATCACTATAAATCCTCACTTTCCTCCAATTCTTTTTGATACTGCGGAAGTAGTTCTGTAAAACGTTTCAGGCAGCCTTCCATATCAAGATCACATTCACCTCCGGCTGCATTGCGATGCCCTCCCCCACTAAAATGCTTTTCAGAAAACAGGTTTGCTGCAAAGTTACCTTTGGAGCGGAACGACACTTTCACCTGATCTTTCTTTTCGATAAAAATAGCCGAAAAAATAATCCCTTTCACCGACAGGGGGTAATTCACAAAACCTTCGGTATCGCCAGGCTGAAAATCGAAGAGCTTTAATTCGTCGAGGGTTATGCTGATGTATCCTGTGTTGAACTCGGGCAATACGACAAATTTCTTATGAAGGCAATAGCCCAGCAATTGCATCCTGCAAGCCGAAAAATTATTGAACACCATCGAATGAATCTTGTCCTTGTTGATACCCTGTTTCAACAGTGCCCCCACAACCTCAAAAGTGCGAGGGTTGCTCGAATTATAACTAAACGACCCGGTGTCGGTCATAATGCCGGTATATAAGCATGCGGCCACATCATGGTTTACATAACTTTCAAGACCAGTGCCCACAAAGAATTCGTAAAGCAATTCGGCGGTCGATGAAACCGATGTGTCGGAAAATACCAGGTCGGCAAAATCTTTTGGCTCCGGGTGGTGATCGATCAGTATTTTTTTTGCATTCGATTTAAGCACCCACGTCTTTATTCCTTTAATCCGTGTTGGGCAGTTAAAATCGGTCATTATCAAAAGATCTGCATTTGAAATCAATGTTTGTGCAAGAGCACGATTTCGTGATGCTATGATCACCTCTTGACGGCCAGGCAGCCAGTCTAAAAATTCGGGGAAATCGTTTGGGCTGATAATATGAGCTTGCTTGCCGTATTTTGTTAAAAGGTTGAATACCCCAAGTGCCGAACCAATTGCATCGCCATCCGGGTTATGGTGTGGAATCACCACAATCTGTGATGCCTTTTCGATCCATTCCCCGGCTTGCCTATATTTATCTCCTTTATTTGTATCTTCGCCGATATTCATGCCGTAGTTCTTTCCTTATTTAATTAAATGCAAATTAAGCTAAACATTTTTTCATCTTATATGTTTCTGGGCATTGTTCTTATATTATTTTGGATCGACTAACTTTATTAACACAATAAAAATTATTTAAAATGAAAAGTAATTATACATTTACGATCATTAAACCCGGTGCAGTATCGAACGAACATATCGGGCCAATCCTCGCCATGATTAACAAGGCGGGTTTCCATATTACAGCCATGAAGCTAATCAGGCTTTCGGTGCGCCAAGCGCAAGTATTTTACGAAGTTCACAAAGACCGCCCATTTTATGGCGAATTAGTTGAATTTATGACCTCTGGACCAGTTGTGGTTGCCATTCTTGAAAAAGCAAATGCTGTAGAAGAATACCGCAAACTGATCGGGGCGACTGACCCATCGAAAGCTGAAGATGGCACAATACGAAAAATGTTTGCCGAATCGATCCAGAAAAATGCCGTGCATGGATCGGACAGCGATGAAAATGCCAAACAGGAAATGAATTTCTTTTTTGCCAGAACCGAACGCTTCAACCGTGATGGAAGCTGTTGTGTGATGGAATATTAATTCAGGATTAACCGAATATAATGAAGATCCTCGTTTTTCAACGGGGCTTTTTGTTTTAAGGGAAGCTGGACTATAGGAGTTAGGGCAAAATGAGCTAAGGTCAAAAAAAATGTGATCCCTTATTCATTGAGTGTATTTCATAAACTCTAATCCATTCTGAGTCATTGGCAAAAAAAGAGGCTGTCCAAATCAGACAGCCTCTTTTTTATATTGAATACTTTATATTTACTAATAGAATTTAGCCCTATTATCAACCACATTGGCTTTCTCTTTTAGCGAGTTGTAAACGGCATAATCGGCTTGTTGACGGGATGCTGACAACAAACGGCTCTTTTCAGCATCGATGTTACCATTAGTTTTCTCAACAACTGCCTTTGTTTGGATAACAAAAACGGCACTTGATCCTTCAATGGCTTTCGATATTTTATCCTGTCCCAAAGCTACGGCGGCGGCAATCACTTTGTGCTCTGCACCATAACCAGCCACTTGGAAAGCCGCAAAATTGATGGCTTTGGCTTCTTCAACACGCAAACCTTGTTCCTGTGCAATATCTTCGAGGGATTTACCAGCCGTAATGGCAGCATTGAATTTTTCAGCAAACAATTCAGCCTTCTTTTTTTGTTTAACAGCTACTTCCACCTCAGCCCGTTTTTGAGCCAATGGAGCAATCCCTTTCTCCTTTACATCGGTTACAACAGCTACCACATAGCGATTTCCAAATTCAAATACTTCATCCGATACTTGTCCTTTTTCGGATTCAAAAGTCCAGCGTACTAACTCACGAGGATTTTCAAGTCCACCCACTTGTTTCTGGTTTTCGGTAAGTTGGGCCACACGTTTGTTCAGGTTTTGTTCGCTAACAGCCAGGTTAAATTGTTCCTCGGTGCGATTGGCACCAGCAAACTCGCTCGCCTTTTTATAAAAGCTTTGGTATGTTTTGGTGCTTGGTAATAAAGCACGCTCTACAATGGCGACCTGTACTTTTTTAACTTCCGCGCCACGTCCTGTAATTTTAATAAGATGGCTTCCAAACTGCGAGTCAATAATCACTAAATCCCCCACTTTGCCTTTAAAACAGGCATCACTAAAGGGTTTTACCATTTGCCCCTCTTTGAACCAACCCAAATCGCCACCTGCTTGTGCCGAGCCATCGGCTGAGTTTGTCATAGCCAATGCGGCAAAATCAGCACCTCCTTCCAACAACAATTTTAAACTATCTAGTTTTGCATGGGCAGCATCGTATTGAGCCTGATCCTGCTCATATTTAATTAGGATGTGACTTGCCATAACTGAATCGGGCAAATAATTTATGGCGTGCAACTTAGCCAATTTATAAATCCTATCTTCGAAATAAGGGCCATAAACAAATCCTGAATCGGCAGCAAACATTACTGAATCAATAGATTCCGGTAATTCGCCTTGTTTATAATTCTTGGGATCAAAAGAGACATCACTATTGAAATTCACAAACTGAACGGTATTTTCTGTAGTCCTAAATTCCGAAGCAATATCGTTGATCCACTTCTGGGTCATTTCATTATCTTCAGGTGAAGCTACAACATCCCACGCAACATAGGCAATACTGCGCGATGCTTCTTGCTTGTATTTGTCTTTATTTTCGTTGTAATACTTTTTGATATCGTTTTCGCCGATGCTTACAAGACTATCGCTAATTTCAGAATATTTTTTGGCCACAAAGTTAAAGTCAACCTCTGTACTTTTCTCCTTAACAGCTTCCTCAGCCTGAAACTTGGTCACATAAACCGCCTTTTTTATAAGGTTATTATACTTGACAGTCTTTTGCTTTTCGATCACTTCGTTTTCCAGATAGATCAAAATCGGCTTCTGCTCCTTAAATTGACCATCAATATTCTGAATGAAATTCTGGACTGCCTGGGTATTTACTTCCTTCGTGTCAGGATTTCCAAACACTTGCGCCACAATAGGATGTATGTTATCACCCACAAACATGTCTTTCAATTCATCGGACGAAATACCTATTCCCAACTGTTGGTAATCAGATTCCATTACTGCTGTTTGGATAATTGAGTTCCAGGTTTGATCCTGAATGCTTTCCACTACCTGCTCGTCCAGGTCCTCACCACCGCGAAGGAGTTTAATTGCCTGATACGCTTCCTCTAATTTCTGCTGATAAAGCTGAAGGGGGATCGACTGATCATCGACATTTGCTACTTCATATTGAGAGCTTGAAAATAACGAGCCACTTTTAGAATTTAAGATGTCGCCAAGAACAAATGCCAACAACGCAATCCCAATAATAATTACGATCAATCCTCCTCTATTTCTAATTTTTTGTAAAGTTGCCATGAATAAATTTTCCTAATAAATTATACTATTTTTTCAAGCCACGAATATATAAAAATTATAAGTTCTTAATATTTTATTTTATCCCTATTTACAAGGCTTGCAAATACGTGGTAAGATGCAGTATATAAAACGTTTGCAAAAGTTTTACCAGGAATATTACGAGGCATATCACGCGATCTGGCTTGAAAGGAAAACAAAGTACCTCAAACTTTGCCGAAGGGGGCTGAAAAAGTGCAAACGAAACAATTGGTTGAATTAAGGCCTTCAAGGTTTTCGAAAACCGTGAAAGCCTGGCTGGGACCTAATCCAAAATCTTCAGGTTGACCAACTCAATGCGTGTACTGCTGACTTTGATGATCTTAAACCTGAACTTATCTATTTCGACCAACTCGTTTTGCGCAGGGATGCTTTCGCTATGAAAGGTAATAAAGCCCCCAATCGTATTGATGTCTTCCAGTTCGGGGATATTGATATTGTATTTTTGGTTGATCTGATCGATTTCGACCCGGCCTGCAAACAAAAACTCAGTTTCGCTAATTTGCTTATCAACCAGTTCCGTTTTATCGTGCTCGTCTTCAATTTCACCAAATATTTCTTCAATAATGTCTTCAATTGTTACAATACCCGATGTACCACCAAATTCGTCTACCACCAAGGCCATGTTTT
Source organism: Bacteroidales bacterium (assembly GCA_021740905.1). Lineage (GTDB taxonomy): Bacteria > Bacteroidota > Bacteroidia > Bacteroidales > M50B96 > JAIOYV01. The sequence goes on along the minus strand of JAIOYV010000003.1, from coordinate 101,399 downwards.
TATGGTCGGCAATAAAAATTTCAAGCAATTTGTTCGCAGCCATTGTTTCGGGGACTATTGGCACTTGCACAATTTTTGATCTTACGCTTTTGGGATTTTTGAACAACTCCGACGATTTCACATAGCCTATTATATTATCTATTGAATCTTTATAAATTAAGATCCGGGAATAACCAGTCTGGATAAATTTCTCAGTTAAGAGTTCTATGCTGCTGTTCACTTCGAGAGCCATTATTTCGGTGCGAGGTATCATGCAATCGCGCAGTTTTACTTCGGAAAAATCGAGGGCGTTTTGGAATATCCTTATCTCCTGTTGTTCAACATGGTTTTCCTCAACTACTCGTTGGCTTTCACTCACCAGCTTGTCGAGGTCTATTTTTGTAAATTCTATTTCAGCCCCCGCTCGACTCACCTTCACACGCATAATCTTAATCAGAAAAATACGGGACAACCAAAACGAAAATTTGGCCGGGATATAAAACACAATATAAAAGAGCAGCACTGGAACAGCAAACAGGTTTAGTAAAAAGTTTGGGTTAATACGAAAAAGTGCCTTGGGCAAAAATTCGGCAGTAATCAATATCAATAAGGTAGAAACAATAGTTTGGATGATTAAAATGCCGACGCCGGAATCAAACAGGATTTTGATAACAGGCTCCAGGGTGGCAGCCATGTATATACCATATACTACCAGTGCAATGTTGTTCCCGATAAGCATTGTGGCCAGGAAAAGTGACTTGTTGCGCGAAAAAATGTTGATGATGCCCGATGGAAACAGACCCTGCTTCTTTTCCATCTCAATCCTAAGCTTGTTGGATGTTATAAACGCTATCTCCATTCCAGAAAAGAAAGCCGATGCAACAAGCATCAAAAATATGATAATTGGGGTCATATCTTAGGCTATTTTTTCAAGTTAATTTCCCCTTTGGGATTATGGATGGTGTAGTTGTTGAAGTTTTGGTCGGCCTCGAAGCCTTCGCCATACAATATTTCTTCTGCAGTGGTGATTTTCACAAACTTATCCGAGGTTAGCAGTTTATTCTTCCTGTCCCAGATCAATAGTTCTGTATTGATAATTTCGCCCTTTTTGTTCACCACTACAACATCCTCCTTAGCTTCCCAGGTTTCGGTTTTTTCATCAAAGGTAGCATAATTAGCTTTAAGGCTCGATTCAATGTTTTTATCTTCATCGTAAAAGAACACATTTATCCCATCTTTGAACTCGATATAGGGATCTTCTTTGTTTGTGTATCGTTCGAGGACGGGAGCAACGATTTTGATTTTCAACACAGCAGAATCGCTGTACAATATCTCGATATTTTTTGCCGATTGCATGGGCAACGTACTCAAATCGACCGGAAAGTTGATTTGTTTGATATCGCTTGTACATGAAAAAAGCACAGAAGCCCCCATTAACATGGAGGCTAAAATGCTTTTGCAGAAATATCGTTGAATATTTTGCGCTACTCTATTTTTTGATCCGAACCTTCGTTTTTTCATTAATCCAGCATCCAACAGTGTAATCCATTCCTTCAGTGTACCCATACATGAAGGTCTCGTCATTTCCTGGAAAATATTGCGACCAGGTACTTATCAATTTGTCAGCATCAACAACAATAGTGGCATCAACAGCTTTTGCCTTATAAAATTTATCTACTGCTGCCCAGTAAACTGCACTTACTTCAAATTGGTTCTCACCACATCCTTTTGCAGCTGCAGCATATATATTTCCTATTAATATGTATGGTTTCCCACTCGCTTTATCAAAATCGATCGATTTGTAAGCATATTGCCTGGCCTTTTCGAATTGGCCTAATTGGCTGTAAGTTATCAAGCCAAGTTCGTAATAGTACTTAGCTTTCTCATTGTCGTCGGTTTGCAAACTTATAGCAAGGAGATAAAACTTGCTCGATTCTTCGAAATTTTCGTTTTTAATCTCAAGCTTGGCTATGAAATAGGCCGATTCTGCCGAAGGCTCTAATTTATATAATTGTTTTGCAGCCAGAAGGAAGAGGTCGGAACCTGTACAATCGCCTTTGTCGAGAAAACGGGTTATCTTCTTTAGCAATTCCAAATCGCCAGGGGCTTTGTTGAAGCGTGGCTCAAAAAATGGGACGAGCACTTCACAATCGGCTGCACCACTTTCCATAAAAAAGGCTTCCACACTTTCTTTGGCAGTTTGGCTTTTTTCTACTTTTTTGGTATCGCCTTTGGCCTCATAATATTTGATACGTGCTTCCACAGCATCCAATGCCATTGCAAAGTCCTCAAGTACTTGTTCTTTACTTAATTCATTATTTTTAAACAGAAAAGCGGAGGATTGCATAAAGGTCACCGAAACAGCATCTTCTGTTTTCTTTCCTTCCGATGCTACCGATTTTCGCAAATAAGTATAGGCTTTTGCAACATCTTCCTTTTTATACCGGAGTATGTCCACGCCCATTCTTCCCCAAACAAATCCTTCCTGACCATAGTACTGAATGCGTTGCTCATATACCAACATCAGGGTATCCAAGTACTTACCGGCAGTTTCTTCATCAGTTGCTTTCTTGATAAAATAGCCAATAATATCTGTCCCGTCAAGATATAAGTTTTTGGTAGATGTGGGGCAGTTGTTAAAACAATATCTCCAGGGCCTCAACGCATCCTGATAATTCTGTTGCTTTTCAAACTCTTTATAAAGCGATAGGTTACGAACACATTTAATGCTGTCGTTTCCATATTTTGGTAATTCCTCCTGAGCTAGTGTATTTGTTGAAAATACAACCGAAGCTACTAATGCCAATCCTGCTAATATTTTTCCTCTCATTTTCATAATATTCGGTGTTAATCAAACTTTCTCTTCACGAACCAAATATCGTGCAAAGATAAGTTTAAACTGATTAAACCATAATTTTCCTGTATTAAATTGTTCTTCGTGGTTCCCCTTTTTCCAAGTTCAAAATTAATATTTATTGTTGATTTTCTTTTTCGCATAGGAAGGCCCAGCCCAAAACTGACACTATAATCTTTTAACTGCTCTCCTTTCAGGTTTAGGTAGCTGTTTTCGTATTTGGCCCCTACCCTGTACCTTATTTGAGAGAAATACCTAAGCGAACGATAATTCGGTATATATTCCATCCCTGCGCTTATCCTGTTCAGGTTAACCAGCGAATCTTTTTTCCCAAGAAAAGTTGAGTTCGACCAATCCTGTGTGCTGTAATCGGCAGCAAAGAGAAATTTTTCGTTATTGAAACTCACCCCAAACCCAATATTACGCGGCAACAGGATGTAGTCTTTTTCGCCTTCGGTATTAGCAATTGTATCAGCCAATCCGTAGGCATTCACTTTCTCGATAAAAAGGTCGTTAAAAGCACTTACCTTGCTTTGGTTGGCAAATACCAAACCTAAGGTGTAGCTCCATTTATTCTTTATCTTATTTTGATATTGCAGGCCAAAATCGTAGGTAAAGTCGTTCACTATCATCTGTTGTATTTCCTGAACGCTGAAATTATTAGGATTGGTAGTCCCATCCTCTTTCAGGATATTATAAGTGCGTGTGTGCTCGATGGTCCCAAACAAGTATTTGGCATTTACACCGATCGAAAAATTATATGGAAGCTTGAACCCACTTCCAATATAAACCTGGTTGATACCACCACTGCCATTGTAAAACGAACGTTGCAATTCTGTCTCTCCCCAGGGCGAAGTACTTAATGTATCGGCTGATATAGTATAGCCAACATCGCTATAGGGCAACAAACCGAAACTAGCAAACCACCAGTTGGTTATTGGAAAACCGGCAGTCATCGAATTAAAGTTCATGTCGAGCTTTGTCTGTTTTTCCGTGGAGGTTGTATATTCCGTACGGCGGCTATTGGCTCCAAATTCCCAAATAAAAGAGAGGCTATCGATAGCTGTGTACGATGCCGGATTACTGAAATTGAGATGATATGCATTCCGAATTCCAATAGCTGTGCTTCCCATACCTTGATACTGACCGAACTTTTGGTTGGCAAGGTCGCCAATACCATAACGGGAATAAGGAGAGCTTGTGCCGTTCTGCGCGAATAAGTTGCTTGACATGAATAATATCAATGATGCCAGGACTAACTTTGTTTTATTCATTCGTATTTTTTAATATGTTATATTCCAGTATTTTATTGAGACCATAAAAAAGCAAATCTACCTCTGCAAATATGGTGCTTTTTAACTTCCCGGCAAAGAAAAAGCTATCGCCGCCTGTAAGAACGACTTTTAGTCCGGGATATTTCGCCACCATATCTTTTATATATCCTTCCATTTCAAATTGAATACCCGATTGCACCCCCGATGTAATTGCATTTTCGGTGGAGTCGCCCATAAAAGGGTGTTCGGCTTTTGGCGATAACAGAGGCAGTTTATCGGTAAAATGATTCAAAGCCCTAAACCTCATTTCAAGACCTGGGGAAATGTTTCCTCCTTTATACACACCCTCCGCGGATAGAAATTCGTAAGTAATGGCCGTACCTACATCTATAACCAAAACGGAGGAGTTAGGGAACAGATATTGTGCTCCAACAACTACCGCAATGCGATCTTTACCCAGGGTTTCGGGAGTAGCATATTCAATAATCAGAGGCAAAGGCAAGCGATGGTTAAGTTCAACAACGAAAGGGATTCGTTCTTTTAATAGCGGAATCAAAAACCCAGGTGTATTCCCCGAAGCTGAAACGATGGCTGCCTTAAGATTTGGGAATGATTTTAATATCTCAAGCAAATCAGCTTCACATAAGCTTGTATATTTGCTTAGATGAATCTTTTTGTAAAGGTCGAAAACCCCAAGCTTTGTAAAACTATTTCCTATGTCGATCAAAAGGTTCATTCGTGGGCAAAGATACTATGTAAATTATTATTGTCTACTGACATTTGATTAATAAAAAAACGCTTGTCAGGCTGTGTGGATGGGTCATTTAGTGAACCTGTCGAAATAACTTCCCCAAAATTTACAAAGAGGATTTAACTAATGTGAAAGTAATAAGTAACAGATTCCTCACTTAGTTACCCCTGACAACTTTTTGTAAGGCGTTGAAATAATGGGCATAATAAATTGATACAGGTTCCTCACTTCGTTCTGAATGACTGGTGGTATCTAAATTTAGGGGTGAAGTGAATTTGAACTTCCTCTCAGAAAATCAATTATCTGGCATTTATGAACATAGATCTGTTAATATCTTTCTGAATTAGTAAAATCATCCCAAATAGCATATATGCCTGATATTATGCAATATATACAAATTTAATAAAAATCTTTATCCATTTATAAACGAAACTAATTGTTGATATCTTCGTAAATGACAGCTATCAAATTTGACTAAATTAGATTTATGATCAAGCCCAAAAACATACTTGTCGTAGAGGAAGACAAACTTCTGGCCTGTATATTCAAAATGTATATCCAGAACCTCGGGCACAATCTCGTTGGGATTGCATCTTCGGCAAACGAATCGATTGAGAAATGCAGGGAATTGGCACCTGACCTTGTCCTGATGGATATCAACCTGAACGGAGAGATGGAGGGCATCCATGCAACTAAAATAATCCACAAGACTTCCAACACTCCCATTATATATGTGACAGGCGAAACCAGTGAATCGACTCTCGAAAGGGCTCTTGATACTAATATTTATGGGTACCTTGTAAAACCAATCACGAAAGAGCCTTTGCAGGAAAATATACAATACGCCATTAAAAAGCATGGTCAGTTTCAGCAATTGAATTTAGGCGATAAGCGGATTCTAACATTAATATCAGGGTCAACAACCCCCATTTTACTAATCCATGATGAGCTGGTAAGGCTTATCAACCAGGCGGCTGTCAGACTATTTAAAATTATACATCTTCACCAGATTGTGGATCATCCCGTAATTGGGTTGATCGAAGAAAAGAGCAGAGCGGATTTTCAAGACTACTTGCAGAAAGCAAACTATGGCGAAACAAATTTTACTGATATTTATTTAAATTGTGTCGATTCTAATCTCGCGATTTTCCCGGTCAAGATATGTGGGCACGATCTTAAATTCGACAATCAAAAAACCTTGCAGCTAACTTTTAACAGGTTGGAATAAAATGGTTTCGCAAATGGTGTTTCGTGTTTCGCGATTTTCGTCAACCAAAGCTTTAGCCAAGGTGCGCCCTAATTCCCTATTTGCCCACTCAACTATTCACACAAACAACCATTTACCCTCTTACCTAATTTCATAATTCCTTTCTGCACACTCACCAACTCGACCAATCACTTGCAGACCCAATTCCCTAATTACTAAATTTCATAATTCCCAAATCACTAATTTCCTCTTCTCGTGCAACTTTTTTTCAATTTGTTGTCTGGTAGAAAAGAAATCTATATTTTTGGATGCCTTTGATAATTGCAGTAGTTGAAGGAAATGTTTAAAATTGATTATCAAAAAAATTATTACGTTCAGAAACCTAAAAGATAAATTTGATTAGTTATGAGAAACTTTTTTAACCTTGTACGAATGGCAGTTGTGCTGCTTTCAATGATTGTTGCTTTTAACAGTTTGGCACAATCCGGAAAACTACTTTCACAAAAATCTTTTACTGTAGACAAAAAAATTGTTGCAGAACTGAATGAGGATCATCCGGGCAGCAACTATACCGATACTTTCAAACTGGCCGAGATGAGCAAGATTACCTATCAAAGCGATGGCTATAAAATTGCCGGTTTCCTTGTAAGGCCAACTAAACCTGGCAAATACCCCTGCTTGATCTATAACCGCGATGGTTGGGATGACACAGATGCCCTTACCGAATTGTATGTGGCCAAACACCTGCACGAAATAGCACGGTGGGGCTATGTAGTTGTTGCCAGTCAATATCGCGGTGCCGATGGAAGCGAGGGCGAAGATGAATTTGGCGGCAGGGACGTAAACGATGTACTTAACCTGATCCCCCTTCTTGGTAAGATTCCAGAGGCCGACACATCGAGAATTGGCATGTATGGATGGAACCGGGGCGGAATGATGACTTTTATTGCCTTATCGAAGACAAAATCGATCGACGCAGCCATTGTAAGTTCAGGAATTTCTAACATTTTTCTTTATGCAGCCGAGTGTGTCCCAATGTATGAGGTAATGGAACGTCTGATCCCTGAATATCCCGCCGATAGGATAAACCCGTTCAAAGAAAGATCGCTGGCTTTTTGGCCTGAAAAAATGGGCAAAAAAACTCCCCTCCTACTCTTACATGGCAGTTGCGACAAGTATATACATCCATCGCACAGCGTAGATACCTACGAAAAGTTATTTAAAGAACTGTACCCAGTCAGGCTGGTGATTTTGGAAGGCGGCGACAATAAACTTTCGCAACACAAAGAGGAAGTTGCCTGGATGATGAGAAATTGGCTCAATAAATATGTCCGCGACCAGAAGAAATTCCCGCCCATTATCGATTTGACGAGGTAGGATTAGCGCATACCTTCTTTTTTCAAATTATAAATATCCCGAAAAATAAAGGAGCAAAATTGTTGTAATTTTGTATTTTGCTCTTTGTTGTAATTATTGGAATTCAGGATAATGAAAGAACTAAACCTTGGTCATTCAGACTTTAAGGACATAATTGAGAACAATAATTATTTCGTCGATAAATCGCTGTTTGTTGAAGAACTGATCAGGTCGCAAACAAGCGTATTGTTATTGCCCCGACCGCGCCGCTTTGGGAAAACCGTCAATTTATCTATGCTCAAATATTTTTTCGACAAAAACGGGCATGAAAATGAAAAACTATTTGAAAAGCTAAAAGTTTGGCAATGCGATGATGATGTAAAAGAGCACTGTGGAAAACACCCGGTAATCTTTTTGAGTTTTAAGGATGCAAAAGCAAGCACTTGGACCGACACATTCAAGCATTTAAAGATTGAAATATCGAAAGCCTATTCAGCGGGTTAAACAACATCAGGGTATTCTCTATACTCGATGAGGAGTTTTCCGACAAATTTGGCTTCACTGAGGATGAAGTAAAACTCATTTTGAAAGATTTTCAGATAAAGACCCCATTCCCAGAAATCAGGAAATTTTGTTTTCCCCGATCTCGAAAACAGGAAAAGCCTTCTGTGGACTTTGCTGGCTTTTAGTGGTTATCTGACCGTAAAAAGAAATGTATCACGAAAAGAATACGAGCTTGTAATCCCGAATTTTGAAGTAAAAGCCATCTTTCAGGACACGATCATAGAATGGTTCGAGGGCGATATCAAAGTGTATAAATCCTTGTTGGTTAATACAACGAATTGCCTTATCAACAACGAAATTGCCAAATTCGAAGCCGGCTTCAAACAAATAATAGGCAACACCTTTAGCTATTACGACACGGCCAAAAACCATGAATATGTTTACCAAGCTTACATTCTCGGGCTGCTTGCCATTATTGGCGACGACTACATCATCAAATCGAACCGCGAAAGTGGCCACGGCCGCTACGACATAATGCTGGTGCCCCACGACAAATCGAAAAATGGGGTGGTGATCGAAATAAAGCAAACCGAAAAGCAAAAGCAAAAGGAAAGCGATACCGAATTTGCCACGAGGATAAACCAAGCTATCGGAAATGCCCGCTCACAAATCGACCAAAACAAATATTGCAACGAGTTGCTCGAAAACAAAATGGAACCTGAAAATATCGTGAAAGTGGCGATCGTGTTTGCCGGGAAGGAGCCGTACCTGTTACCTGTTGAATTATAGATTCAAGATTCATTAAGGCATAACACAAGTAATCCTGTGCCAATAAAAAGCCTTTGCTATCCTTACGAAATTGAAAAAGCCAGACAACTAATTGGCCACATGGCTTCAGGCAATAAACTTCCTGAATGATGCGGAATGTGTCCTTAAGCTTTTTTTTAACTTACTCCTTTGAAGATATGTTTTGCAGCATAGGGGAATTTTAGTTTTTAAGCTACCTTATCTAAGAAGTCTTTTTACTTTTGCGGTTCAAATTAAAAACTCTAATTTTGAACATAATTTCATAACTAATTTTTAAAAGACATATAATGGACACAAAAAATGCTGGTTTCAACACGAAACTGATTCATGCCGGCGATTTCGAAGATGAATTTGGAAGTGCCGTAACACCTATTTATCAAACCTCAACTTTTAGCTTTAAGAGTGCCCAACATGGGGCCGATTGCTTCTCGGGCAAATCGGATGGTTTTATTTATACCCGTATTGGCAACCCAACTATTGGGGCTTTAGAAGATAAACTGGCCCAACTAGAAAATGGATATAGAGGCATTGCTTTGGGATCGGGTATGGCTGCCGTATCCACAGTGTATATGGCTTTGCTTGAGAAAGGGGCACACATGGTTAGCACAGGTGCTGTGTATGGTCCCAGCCGTGCAATCATAGCAAGTCATTTCGAGAAGTTTGGCGTAGAGGCCACTTTTGTCGACACCTCAAACCTTGAGAATATCGAAAAGGCGATCCGCCCAAATACCAAACTATTGTATCTGGAAACCCCTGCCAATCCTACCATTCAGATCACGGATATCAAAGGGGCATGTGCAATTGCCAAAAAACATGGTATCATTACGGTAGTCGACAACACTTTCTGTAGCCCTTATTTGCAAAAACCTTTGGATTTGGGTGCGGATGTGGCGCTTCATTCACTTACCAAATTTATCAATGGCCACGCCGATATAGTAGGTGGTGCATTGGTGGCCAAAGATCCTGAATTGTATGCAAAGCTTCGTAAGACAATGGTCTATATGGGATGCAATATGGATCCACACCAGGCATACCTTGTAATCCGTGGTGTTAAAACCCTTGGATTGCGCATCGACCGGGCCCAGGAAAGTGCCATGAAAGTAGCTGAGTACCTCGAAAGGCATCCCAAAATCGAATGGATTAAATATCCGGGCTTAAAGAGTTTTGATCAATATGATTTGGCCAAAGAACAAATGAGTGGATTTGGTTCGATGATCAGTTTTGGAGTGAAAGGTGGCTACCATGCAGGAACCGTGCTCATGGACAATGTTCATCTTGCCAAACTTGCAGTGTCGCTAGGTGGTGTCGAAACCCTTATCCAGCACCCGGCATCTATGACACATGCTGCGGTAGGAAAGGAAGATAAACTGGCTTCAGGGATCACCGATGAACTGGTGCGCTTTTCAATAGGAATTGAGGATGTGGAAGATATTATCCATGATCTGGAACAAGCACTGGAGAAAGTATAGGAGGTTCAACCCTCTACGCTAAAGCTTCGTAGGATAAAAGTTAGGGAGTTCTTACCATTTTCATCAATATTAATTCGGACCCCGACTTCTCGAACGCAGTGAGGAATCTTGATCGTTTAAACACAGAAGGATTTTTACTTTGCGCTGGAATGGAAATTTGAAATAATTAATATAAAAGGAGGTCGCCTACCTCCTTTTTGTTTTTCGTTTCTTATAATTGCAACTCAATAGGAGTCAATGTCTTCATTTTTGATGCAAAATGCGACTGAATTTACTGATGATGGAAAGATTGCCCCTACTGCGAGATCAACTTCTTGTTGATTATCTGATATTTATGCTTTTTGCAATGAAAGGGGAAATCAATCCTAAATTTTTGTAATATTATAAATCAAAAAAAAGATATTTGCCGAAGTTTAAATTTAAAACAAATTTATGGTTACGTAGATGAAAAATACCTATTTCGACTTAATTGAACAAAGCTATTACTTCCCTCAGGAGGGATTCGATTTGAAAGATGATTTTCTTGCTTTTCAGGGAATATCCCTTAAATATCTGATAAATAAATATGGCACTCCTTTCCGGTTTATTTACCTGCCACGGATCGGTGATCAAATAAAAAAAGCCCGGAACTTGTTTAACCGGGTCATAAAAAAGAACAGTTATAAAGGCAAATACCATTATTGCTACTGTACCAAGTGCAATCACTTTTCGCATGTGATAGGCGAGGCATTGAAACATAATGTCGATCTGGAAACCTCCTCTGCCTTCGACATGGACCTTATCATGAACTTGTATAAGGACAAGAAAATAGGCAAAGACAGGATTATTATTCACAACGGGTACAAAACCGATGAACATCTGCGGAAAATAGTTCAATTACAAGAATTTGGTTTTAAGAATACAATCACCGTTTGCGATAGCATGAGCGAAATTGAGCGACTTATTAAGTTTGCAAATGGTAAAAAAATGAAGATTGGCCTTAGAATGGCCATTAATGAAGAGTCCCAGTCTTCGTATTACACTTCGCGGCTTGGCATCAGGCACACCGAAATGCTCGATTTCTTCATCAAATCCATTAAAGACAACGATAAGGTAGAATTCAAAATGCTCCACTTCTTTGTCGATTCGGGCATAAAAGACAGCCTGTATTATTGGGGTGAATTTCAACGGGCATTAAAACTTTATACCGAACTAAAGAAACACAGCAAGTCATTAGACTCCTTTAATTTAGGGGGAGGATTTCCGATCCGCAACCACCTCGGTTTTGAATACAACTACGAATATATGATCAGCGAGATCATTGCCAATATTAAACATGCCTGCGAAAGAGAGGGCATCGAAGAACCCCATCTCTATACCGAGTTCGGCAGGTACACCGTAGGCGAAAGTGGCGCTATTATATTTAAAGTCCTTGAGCAAAAACAACAAAACGATACCGAGTCGTGGTATATCATCGACAACAGTTTGATGAACACCATTCCCGATGCCTGGTCGATACACGAAAAGTTTATCCTCTTGCCGGTGAATAAATGGAACAACGAATACAAGCGGGTAAACATTGGAGGCATAAGTTGCGACCATTCCGATTATTATAATTCCGAAGACCTGAACCAGGAAGTATTGCTTCCGACCTATGCTGATAATGACCCCGAACCCTTGTATCTCGGCTTCTTCCATACAGGTGCTTATCAGGATGCAATCAGCGGCTACGGTGGCATTAAGCATTGCCTGATCCCCTCGCCCAAGCATGTAATTATCGACCGCGACGAAAAAGGGAACTTCTTCGATTACGTGTACCGCAACGAACAATCGGCAGACGAAATGTTTAAAATCCTAGGCTATAATAAGTAATGAACAATTTTGGAGGAATTGAAGACCGCTATGCTGAATACAGCACGGCGAAAGTACTCTTGCAGTCGATCCCTTACGATGGCACCAGCACCTGGGGCAAAGGGGCCGACAAAGCGTTTCCGGCTTTTCTGAATGCAGCCGAAAACATGGAGTTGTACGACATCGAAACGGATTCGGAAGTTTATCGTCAGGGAATTTTTATTGTTGATGAAGTCAGCGAGAAATCTTCTCCCGAAGCCATGTTCAGGGCTGTTTACGCGCAAAGTAAAAAGTGGCTTGAAACCGGAAAATTCCTGACTTCTTTTGGCGGGGAACATTCAGTGAGCATTGGCATCATAAAAGCTTTTTATGAAAAATACCCCGACATCACCATTCTTCAACTGGATGCCCACAGCGATTTGCGCCCCGAGTACGACGGCACCATATACAACCATGCCTGTGCCGTGCACGATGCCAGCAAACACACCAACCTTATCCAGGTAGGGATACGCAGCATGGACACGGTTGAATTGCCATTTCTAAATAGAGAAAAATGTTTTTTTGCTGAAGACATGTTCCATAGCAATGATTGGGTGGAGAAATCACTGGCATTGATGGGTGACAAAGTTTACCTTACCATCGACCTCGATGTGTTCGACCCTTCGATAATGCCAGCCACCGGAACCCCCGAACCAGGCGGAATGAATTGGAACACAGTGATCAGTTACTTAAAAAAAGTGTTCGCCCAAAAGAATGTATTGGGTTTCGACATTGTTGAACTGGCGCCTCTCGACGGATTCAAAGCCCCCAACTTTCTTGTGGCCAAATTGTACTATAAGTTGTTGAGTTATAAGTTTGAATTGAAAAAATGATCAATATATAGTTTCACGCAAAGAGCGCAATGGAGCAAAGAACGCAAAGGATATGTGCGAAAATGAAATTTCTTATAAAATAATAGGAGCGGCAATTGAGATTCATAAAGCAATTGGCCCTGGCCTTTTAGAATCAGCTTATGAAAACGCTATGGCTTATGATTTAAAAGAAATTGGATTTGATGTTCGTCAACAAGTTGCGATGCCTTTTATTTATAAAGATGTAAACCAAGAAGTAGGATACAGGATCGATTTGATAGTTGACAACAAAGTAATAATAGAGGTCAAGGCGGTTGAAACATTAGCTCCGGTTCACTATGCACAATTATTGACCTACCTCCGGCTTTCAGGAATAAAATTAGGTTTACTTATCAACTTTAATTCAAAAATCTTAAAAGGCAACATTCATAGAGTTGTAAACGATCTATGATCTTTGCGATCTTACTTTTTCTTTTGCGGTTTTTGCGTGAAATTTACAATTATAATTAATGACAATTAAGGTTTAAATATTGAATTATGAAAAATAGAGGCTCTATCAGCACATTCATGCTGGAACATTATAAGCACTTCAATGCGGCTGCCTTAGTCGATGCAGCAAAAGGATACGAGAAACATCTTGAAGAAGGAAAGAAAATGATGGTCACCTTGGCAGGGGCCATGAGCACTGCCGAGTTGGGGAAATCATTCGCCGAGATAATCCGGCAGAATAAAGTGCAAATTATCAGCTGCACCGGAGCCAACCTCGAAGAGGACATCATGAACCTGGTGGCCCATAGTCACTACGAACGTGTGCCCCACTACCGCGACCTGACACCCGAAGATGAATGGGCTTTGTTGGAGAAAGGTCATAACCGGGTGACCGATACCTGCATCCCGGAAGAAGAAGCCTTCCGTCGTTTGCAAAAACACGTTTTCAAAATCTGGAAGGATGCCGAAGACAAGGGCGAACGCTATTTTCCCCACGAGTTTATGTACAAGATGCTCTTGTCGGGCGTGCTAGCCGAATATTACGAAATCGACCCGAAAAATTCATGGATGCTGGCAGCCGCCAAAAAGAACCTGCCCATTATCGTTCCCGGCTGGGAAGATTCCACCATGGGGAATATTTTTGCTTCCTATTGCCTGAAAGGGGAACTAAAGCCCTCGACCATGAAAACGGGCATCGAATACATGACCTTTCTGGCCGAGTGGTACACCGAAAATGCCGGCACCGAAGGGATAGGCTTTTTTCAGATTGGCGGTGGCATTGCCGGCGATTTCCCAATTTGTGTGGTCCCCATGCTCTACCAGGACATGGAACGCACCGACACACCTTTCTGGAGCTATTTCTGTCAGATTTCTGATTCGACCACCAGCTACGGTTCCTACTCCGGTGCCGTGCCTAACGAAAAAATCACCTGGGGCAAGCTCGGCATCGACACCCCCAAATTCATAATCGAATCGGACGCTACTATTGTGGCTCCGTTGATATTTGCGTGGTTGCTGGGTTGGTAGAAAAATTGAATACAAATTGCAAATTTGTACAATCGTTGATTTCGTTTAGAAAGAAATAATAATCAAAAATCATGAAAATCAATTTATTGATCAGCATTTTTATTTTAATAAGTTCATTATGCGCTGCACAAGAAAGTATCCCTGAATTTAGTGGTTGTATTAAATATCAAAGTGCCACGAAGTACCTTAAAAAGAGTTACTTTTCATCTGAATTAGAAAGTAAAGAATACATTACCTATTATAAAAAAGGATGTTTCAGAACAGATTACTATTTTGATGATATTATCACAAAAACAATCTTTGTTTTTGCTGACTCAAGTTACTCTTATCATCACCACACCTGTCGGGACATTATATATGCCTATCCCTTAATGGAATATAACGAAAATTGGGAATTCATCAAGAGCAATAATAGACCATATATACTTGATAATGAATGTAGTCAAATAGTAATTAAGGATAATTCACAAATAGATACACTTTCCTATTCATTAAACTTTCCTATGAGACATCCTGTTGCGGATAAATTTTTGAGTAATAGAATCTATTCAGCAATAAATGCAATGGTTTTAGATCATATAATTGAAATAAAAGGAGTTTTAAGATCCTCAGATAGTGCAAAAGAAATAGTTGAAATGGAATTAGATGATTCAATATTTTTCCTTCCGAGTAATAATATTGTCTATGATCCTAACCCTGATAGTATTAATTATAATAATAACTTTAGGGAAATTGCCGATGGCTTCATGGCTTGTGGTAATTATAATTCAGCAATCTACTTTTATAATTAGGCTATTGCAAAAAAATTCGAAACTAATGCTGTTTTCAACAGAGCTATATGTAATTTAAAGCTGGGTAAATTTCAAGATGCTTGCAAAGAACTTGAATATCTTTCCAGTGAAGGTGATCGACAGGCAAATGAACTCCGTAAGAAATATTGTATCTGCGAATATTTATTACCGGATTACCACAAAGCTTTAATTGAATGTATTGAAAAAGGGCAATATGATAAATCAATTGATTTTTTTGACCTGGTAATTCAATGTAATAGAGAAGATACCAATGCAATATTCAACAGAGCTGTTTCAAAATACAATTTAAATCAACGGATTGATGCTTTTGAAGATATGCTACTTGCAGCAAATTTTGGAGATGCGAAAGCACAGGAAATTATTGAAAGACAATACAGCAAGGAGAGTTTGGCTGATGCGTATTTTCAACTTGGCGAAAAGTATTTTGATCAAAAGGAATTTCAAACAGCAATTTTGTATTATTCAAATGTCCTTTATAGTTATCCTGAGTCTTGTGCATCATTATTGCAAAGAGGGAAATCATACTTGAAAATTAAAGATAAGGAAAATGCTTGCGTTGACATTGAAAAGGCAATGAACCTAAACAATGAAAATGCACAAAGGCTTTATAAGAATCAGTGCAAATAATAGCCCATTACTTGCACTGATTAAAAATAAGTGCCATAAAAGATTAGAATTATAATTTGAACCACCGAAGCTTATTTTATGTCAATTATTAAACTATCTAACTTATGACAAGATCGACATTAATCATAATCCTGATGCTGGCAACCTTTGTAAATGACGTAAAGGGCAATAACGAAAATCCTGATTACTACAAATATCCCAGCGCTGGTGCGGATTTGCAATCCGTAGCTAAATAAAACTATTGGGAAACTCTAGTAAACAGGCTGGGAAGTTTTTCGTTTCATCAAGCAAATCTATTTTTCACCAACGGCAGCCAATGCTTCATTAATAAGATTCGGACTCAGCCGAAATTCCAGCTTTGATCTGAGTAATTCCAATTCAGGCTTTAGGGCAGAAATTAATCCTGATCTTTTTGCTTGAATTAAAATACCAAGTAGGCCCATTACCTTAATTCCATATTCCGTTGCTATCCTTCTACCTTTCTTTTCATCGATCAACAAATAATCAGCTTGATTATCAATTGCTAACAGTATTGATTCTGCCTCACCTAAATCAAGTTTGTTGAGTAAAACATCCAATTCGACCAAGTCTTTAACCCGTGACCGTTTTAACCAATCTTGTTGCAATGGATCAAGATTATACCCAAAGTCCTTAAGGCAACTTAATTCAGTATAAACTGCCACAGAAATTAATACCTGATCAAACAATTCGGCAAGAATGGATAACTTATTGATTGCTAATAATCCGGTAATTATTGAAGTGTCACTGACTACAACCAAGACACTATTTTTTAAAGGATTCTAAATTCCTCAGATCTTCCTCCAGATCGTCTACATCATAATTGATAAACTCTCCCCTTCTTCCAAGTTCTCTTTGAAATTCGATTTGTTTTAATCCCGCTAATTTACACGACTGGCCTAATGAGAGCAAGCCCCTTTTATATAGTGTAATGGCCAACTCGATAATAATTTCCTTTTGGCTTAATCCAATCTCATCAAGAACAGTATTTTCAATTACCAAAGTCATTTTTGTTGTTTTTTCAAAGATACAAAGAATCAATGATATTATACTCAAAATCTGCATAGCTTAGATTTCAAATATTCAATTGCTTGTCAAATTCGTCCAATCCAGCTTTCAAAACAAGATTCCCATTTTCAATATCCTGTTCGTTCAACCATAAAACTCATTGCTTTTTTAAGGGATATGTGCATTGCCGCAACCCATCTGGCTTTTATTGGTAATTTCGTTGCCAACAAAAATGCCTTAAAAATAAACTGTCAACGTATATTCTTGAACCTCATCGGAAATTACATATACATTATTCGAATTCGGGAAGCCGTAATTGAACTCGTCGTAGTATACCATAAGGCTGTAGGAACGATAATTATAGTAGTCGCCTGCGGGAACATCCAGGAAATTAACCAGCCCCTCGGAGTTGGTGCTTCTGATATAATAAGCATCATCCAATAATTGCTGGAAAGTATAATTGGAATAAGCCGGATGAGGTATCAAGGCAACATTTACATTTTCAAGTGCTTGTTGATAATTGTTTACGAGTGTAATCCTGAGTTCACCAATGTTTAAAAAGGGTTCGGAAGTGACCGATTTCCGGTCGCCCGCAATTATCTGTATTGGGCCTCCAATATAATATTCCATCCCGTTCTTCTCCACCAATCCTTCATACTCGTAATAACCTTGAAGCAGTTTCCCAAAATCGTAGTTTCCTGAGGCATCAGTTTCACCTACTTCTAGGGGTCCTGGTGCCCCTTCATAATATAATTTTAACTCAATCCCCTCTATCCCTTTTTGATTTAGATCAACAACCTTCACATTAAAATAGCCGCTTTGATCGATCAATACTGTGACATTTTCGTTGCCTTTCTCGCACGATAACAGCAGGATGGCAACAAACAAGAATACGTAGTTTAACTTTTTCATTTCCTTTTTAGTTTAGATTAATCAATAGTAATTTTCACTTATCACTTAATTTTGAGTGTCGAGTTCATATTTGACCCCCTGGTTGCAGTATATCGAATTCCCAAGGAGCCTCGAATAGTTGCCAGATGCAAACAGTTCGGGCAAATTAGCTTCTATTTCGTTCAACAATAGGCCATTATTCAAATCGTAAACATGGATCTGGTTGCCTTTATAGCCCATTATTTTTTGGACACTATAATCAATGTTGATAATTTTATCCAAATCTAATGTATAGGTATTTATTTCAGAAAAGTCGGCGGTGCTCCGTATCGTAAAGTTATCATTGAGGTCCCAGGTATAGAAGGTGCTTGGGTTGTGAGGATTAAATTCATAGAAAAGGTAGTACTTTGTAGATTTGCTGTCTTCCCCTATAACGCTAAAAATGCCATTGATATAACTGCATAGTTTTAAGCCCGACGAAGAGATCAAATAATATTGACCATCGGAAGAAATAGCCGGACTGTTTCCACTTGCATCATAAGCGGTCGTGTACAGAATGTTTCCATTTGTAACATCATAGATGCCGAGTTTGGTGGGCACAGATGAGCCTGGGACACTCTTGATCGCAAGTAAATTATCAGATACCGGGGGAAGGCTATAATCGGTATGAAAGGTGAACAAAGGTTCTGTTGTCATTGCCGTGCTTGACCAAAAACAGGCAGTTGGCCCGGACAAGTTTGAATTTGAAGAATATATATAATCCCCTCCGGGTGTAGCACGAATAGAATTGTATGAGGCGGAAGGATCAACAATTGAATCCACTACCTGATTTGTCGCCAGGTTTCGTTTATAGATTGAATTGTTTGAATTATATACGGCTTCGGTCGGATTAAGGCTTGCAATAATTTCATATTCAAAACTTTTTACGCCAAAATGTGTGAACCTATATGTTGTGTAAAGCACATTTTCTTCAGCAGATATTCCTAAAGGAAAATCTTTGGGAAAACATTCAAGCCATAACCTGGCATCGTCGGCAAACCTGGCTGTCTCGATATAAAAAGTAGTATCCGCAACATCCAATGAACTATTGACAATGACTGGATCGCTATTTATCCTGGCTGTCAACTTATAACTACCAAAATTGTTATAGAATTTACACCTGTCGAACTTCACGTTATACCCTCCCGAATTATTTTGGGAAAGATAAATATCCGAGAATCCAGAAAGTTTTTTATAGTACCACAAATATTGCAAATCTCCATTATGGTTGATAACCGAGATCCTATACCTTGTTTCTTCTCCAACATAAAAATTATCGATGAAAACCGAATCCTCCACTTCGAATGTCTGCGAATTCTGATAATCTTCACCCATGTATCTTACAACCTGGTATTTATGCGTGTTGGGCTTATCCAGTTCGGGCCATAATAATTTTAACCTTCCCGATTCACACGATTCAATTATATATCTATTGCTCAGGTTTTTGATTACATGTATTGGCAAAAGGGCCGATTGCAGCATTACTGCCTGGCTATCGACGGCATTTATTGATCGAAGCAGAAATTGTATGTGGTGATCGCCCTCCTGGATATGTAAGGTTGATGTGCCAATTATTGAATAGTCGGTTTTTATTTTGGTGATGTTGTCGACTTTTATAAAAACCGAATCAATTACATAGCCTTCAATATCAACCCGTAGGTCCATATTGTAATCGGCATCAATGATTAAGGTATCATGGCTAATGGGTAAGTTATACAAGAAATCGTTGGGGCTTACAATGTCAACTGTGTCGATAAGTTGATCCGGAATATAGTCGGAATTTTCTTTTCTACATGAAGAAAGGATTGTTATCAATATCAATATTAAAAAGGTAATTGAATGTTTCATGCGTAAAAAAATAAGCACTTCATAAAATGCAATTCAGCAAATAATTTCTTCCAATCAGTGATTCATAAAAACCTACTTTCGAAAAGTTAGATTTGCCACAAAGCTATAAAGAAATTAATTCAAACCATCGTGTCCTGGAAAAAAACAAACCTGTCGCTCACGCACTTGTTCTTCCGTAAGTGAGCCGGGCTGGTTATTAGATGTCATTTTTTATCCATCCCGGTTTGTTGGGATGGTTATTCAAATTTTACCCCTTCGGGACAATTATTCTAATTTTCGGAGTGTATTCATAACTAAGCCCGGCATCGAGCGATATTAGAATCTCGACCTTAAGAAAGATAATCGAAACTGGTTTAGGCGGTCGTTTAAATATTAGTGTTGATCTATAAGAAAGCACATTTTTCCGAAGGATGGTATTCTTATTAAAACCTTGTGGCTTAATTATGTATGAAATCAAGCCGAGAATTTAGTCCTCTCTCTGTTCCCTGAATTTCTTTGGATTATAGTTTGGGATTGCGCAACAGATTGTGCGGAAGGCTTATACCCTTTGAAATCCTTCATAAAAAAATAGCTTCATAAAGTACACGACCCCGTAATATGATACAACTACAAATTATCTTCAATTATACTATATAATTCAAGGGTTCGGTGATCTATGAAATTTAAATAATACTTCAGTATATAGCATTTACCAAATTTTGAGAAAAAATCTCTCAATTCAGCAATTGTAGATGATTTTAACATCGTAATATCTGGGAGGTACATTTCGTTGTAGTAAACTATGTATAATGTGTCATTTTCACACATAAAGTATGACCGAAAAAGCTCTGGTAGATAATTACATATACACTCCGTCATATACCAGGAACTACCATTACTGTACTCGTATTTAAATATATATTCTTGCTCACAAAATCCAAATACTAAGTCCTTCTTAAAAGTTAATGATGATATTGTATCATACAAAATACTATCGGGACTAATTCTCCTTAGTTTTATAGTATCATTTTCAAGAATTGGACAAGTGTCAGTAGATTGATTTAATATCTTCCAATGTCCGTTGATGATATTGCAATCTTGACTATACAATAATTGAGAAAAAATTATACAATACGTAATGCATAGAACATAATACAGTTTATTTAAATGGATCATGGTTCCTATTAATTCAGATTAAACTTAAATTCAACTTTTCTGTCTTCCCTCAAACCATTAACTTTATTTTCATCAATACATGTTGCCGTGGAGAATATCGGAATCGAACCGATGACCACTTGACAGCCAGCAATTGACCCTTCAAATCTCGCAATCCCAATAATATTCTACAAACCAGACCTCGAAAAAATATGCTTTTCCGAGATCGGAGGTACAAATTTTTACACCTTTTTTATTTGTGTAAAGAACGCTGCGACTATAAAAAAAGTCTTTTTAATAATACAAACTATTTTTTAGTATGCCAAGTATATCGAACACATATCCGAAAGAAATAATCAACCTTGCTTTTTCCGAACCAACACTATGGATGCTCGCAAATAAGCCTCCCGAATAAATCATAACTTTAAACTCCGAACTTTGAACTCTTTTTATCTTTTCTATCTTCCTCATCTTTTCTAAATTTGCCATCAAAGTAAATACAACACAATGGAAAACCGGCTTGAGCTTGTACGCAAGGAAATCAAAGATTTAAAAGACAACAAAAACTACGGATTGCTTTATCGCAAAGGACATAGCCTGTTCCTAAACGGGCAGAGCATGTTACTGTCAAGGTCGAGCGATTTGTTTGATTTCTCGATCTTCGACGAGTTCGACGACTACAAAGTAATGGTCGACCTTCGTGATGGTTTGTTGCTGACCTGCACCTGCAAAAGCCAGATGATCTGTCATCATAAAATTGCTGCCCTGATGCAGTCGCACGAAGAAATATCGCGCGAACAACATAAGCCCACCAAACCAGGCATGCAATATACGCGAAAAGGCATGGAGAAAAGGGTTTTGCAAGAACGGCAGGAAAAAGCTGAAAAAGCACAGTACCAAATCGAATTGTCCGACAATATCCATGGGGAGCACATCCTTTACAACGAGCGGAGACAGAAATATAAAATCACCCTGCGCGACCTGAAAAAGAAACAAGGGCATTGTTCCTGTCCCGATTTTCAGACAAACAAACTGGGCACCTGCAAGCACCTCATGTTTGCTTTCGAGGTAATCGAGCGCAAGCCCCAGCTTTTCAAAAGCAAAAGCGAAGAATATCCTTTTGTCGAAATTTACCTCGACCCTTTGCACAATTACGAAGTGGCCTGGTATTTCCCGGGAAGGGTGGGCAACCCCGATATTTCGTCCCTCCTGTTCAAGCATTTTGGCAAGTCGATGCGGCTTCCTGACGAGAACATTGTGAATTTTTTGGGCTTCCTGAAAGAGGCCGAGAAATTCAAGCAAATCCTTATCCGCCCCGAGGTGTACAACAAGGTGGAGAAAATTTACGGGCAGGACATGCTGGTGCAAATCAGCAAATCGGTGACCCTCGATTTTTCTAAGCTGAACGTGGAACTTTTCCCGTATCAGAAAAAAGGGGTCGAATTTGCCACTTTTAAAGAAGGGGCCATCATTGCCGATGAGATGGGGCTTGGGAAAACCCTCCAGGCCATTGCCGTGGCCATAATGAAAAAAGAGTTGTTTGGTTTTACCCGTTGCCTGGTAATTTGCCCGGCATCGCTGAAAGAACAATGGAAAAAGGAGATTGAGAAATTTTCATCCGAAAAGGCCATAATTGTAGAAGGGTCGCCAGGGGAAAGGGAAGGGATTTATCAAAGCAAGAAAGCCTACTTCATCATTGCCAATTACGAAGTGGTGATCCGCGACCGAAAGATCATAAACAAGACAGCCCCCGATTTCATTATCCTCGACGAGGCC
This sequence comes from Bacteroidales bacterium, assembly GCA_021740905.1. Taxonomy (GTDB): domain Bacteria; phylum Bacteroidota; class Bacteroidia; order Bacteroidales; family M50B96; genus JAIOYV01. Next base: position 78,849 of record JAIOYV010000003.1, on the reverse strand, counting down.
CAGCGAATTAAAAACTACCAGACACTCACGGCCAACGCCATCAAATCGCTGAAGAAGAAACATAGCCTGGTGATTACCGGGACACCCATCGAAAACCGACTCACCGACCTGTATTCCATCGTGGGCTTCATCGACCCCGAATTTTTATCGCCCTTGTGGGAATTTTCCTATCAGCATTATTATTTCGATGCTCATTCGAAAAACAAGATAATGGGCTATTTCGACCTGGAGAAATTGAAAACCCGGATGTCGAAAATCCTGATAAGAAGAGAGAAATCGCAGGTAATGGACGAACTGCCCAATATTTCTCAAATCGACGTGCCAATCCCCATGCACCCCGAACAGGAAATGCACCATGGCAATTATGCCCGTGGTGTTGCTTCCATTTTGGGCAAGAAATTCAAAACGGCTTTCGACTGGCAGACCCTGATGAATTTACTAACCAAAATGCGCATGGTCTGCGATTCGACATTCCTTGTTGATTTGGAAACTAATTTCTCCCCAAAACTGGATGAGCTAAAACATATTTTGTTTGAAAAACTGAATGTTCAGGAAGCCGAAAAGAAGATCATTATTTTTTCGGAATGGAAACGGATGAACGGCATAATTGGCAAAATGCTCCGCGACAACGGGGTGGTTTATGCTGAATTGAACGGCAGCATCCCGGTGAACAGACGTGGCAAACTGATCGAAGAGTTCGAGCAAAACCCTGAGTGTAAAGTATTCATCTCAACCGAGGCGGGTGGCACCGGTCTTAACCTACAGGTGGCCGACACAGTGATCAATTTCGAACTGCCCTGGAACCCGGCCAAGAAGAACCAGCGCATTGGCCGCATCGACCGGATTGGGCAGCTTAAAAAGAAACTTACGGTGATCAACCTGATAACCCGCAATTCCATTGAGATGAGCATTGCCGCCGGGTTGATGCTGAAACAAAACCTTTTCGAAGGGGTCCTTAGCCCAGAGGTGCAATTGGACCAGGTAAACTTCGACGATAAAGGAAAAGCCCAATTTCTCACTGAATTAGAACAAGCCATCACCGGGTTTATTGAAGGCCACGAAGAGGAAGAAGAAATCAGGGAGGTGGAAGTTCAACAGGCTGAGGAAATCGAGATAAATGAAATCGTAGCCGAAGAAGAACCGGAATCAGATGAAGCAGAAAGCCAGCCCGAATCTGTTCAACCCGAAGAAAAAGCCGAGGCCGACAAAGGCAACGGACAACCTTCCACTGCCGAGAATATCGAGCAGGTGATGAACCAGGGCATGGGCTTCCTGAGCGGGTTGTTTAAAATGGCCACCGGCAAAGACTTGTTGGGCGATGAGCAATCGGTTACCGTGAACAAAGATACCGGGGAGGTGACCTTTAAGTTTAAGATCCCCATATAAGGCAGGTCTGCGGTCAGGTAGAGACGCGATTAATCGCGTCTCTACTGTAAGCTAACCGGAATACCTTGCTCCTTCCATGAGTCTATCACCTTTTTCAATTGCTCGATCATGTAATACGAATCGACAATGAAATCAAACCGCTCAATCCCCTGTACGGTATCCACTGAAATGTGATTTTTGATGGGCTTCCCTTTCATTTCGGCAAACATGCTTTTCAGGTTTTCTTCCGCCAGTTGGTAAATATCATTCACTCTTATTTCCTGCACTTGTGAAATAGGGATTTCTTTCTCGATGTTCCCTTTTTTGCCCACAATGCAAATCCTGTTGTTGTCAAGTTCAATTCGCTTATTACCCGAAACGGACAAGATCTTCTTTTGGGTTTTTACCTGGTAAATTCCAAATGAGACCATCACAATACCATAAAGAATTAGAAATCCCCAATGAATTAGAAAAAAGGAATATAGAATACCCGCTACAGCCATTCCAATAAAGCCGATTACTAAAAATCTTTTCCTCAACTGATAATAAGCTTCTTCTTCGATTAATTTTCCTTTGAACATAATGTAGTCTGATTTAGCCTGAGTGAGTAATCCTGATACCTACTAATTTGGATATAAAGATATATGAATTCTTTTGATTCATAATTAACAAATACTTTTCACAAGAAAAATCTAATTTTGCCAAACTTTATTTTGAATATCAGGTAATAGCATTGCATTATGAGTAAAAGGTTCGATTTTCTGGTAGTAGGATCGGGAATAGCCGGTTTGAGTTACGCCCTAAAGGTTGCCGACCATGGCAGCGTATGTATCATCAGCAAAACTTCGCTCGACGAAACCAATACGCGCTATGCACAGGGAGGGATTGCTGCCGTAACCTACCAGCCTGATACGATCGAAAAACACTTAGCCGATACCCTGTCGGCCGGCGATGGCTTATGCAAACCCGAAATTGTGGAGATCGTAGTGAAGGAAGGGCCCGGGCAGATTACCGAACTGGTAAACTGGGGCACCTTATTCGACAAACAGCCCAATGGCCTTTTCGACCTGGCCAAAGAAGGTGGCCATTCCGAACACCGTGTGCTTCATCATAAAGACAACACCGGCTACGAAATCCAGATGAGCCTAAGCAAAAAGGTGCGCGAACATAAAAATATCACCATCCTCGAAAAGTACTTCGGCATCGACCTGATTACCCAGCACCAACTAGGTGAAGATATTCAGGGAAAACAAGACGATATCGAATGTTACGGGATTTACGCCCTAAATATCAGGAACAACCAAATAGAGACCATATTGGCCAAAACCACCTTTATAGCCACTGGCGGTGCAGGCAATATTTACCAAACCACAACTAACCCTCCTATTGCTACTGGCGATGGCCTGGCAATGGTGTACCGGGCAAAAGGCGAAATCGAAAACATGGAGTTTATCCAATTCCACCCAACGGCTTTGTATAACCCAAAAGAACGTCCTTCCTTTTTGATAACAGAAGCCTTGCGTGGCTTTGGTGCAATCCTGAAAACCAGCCAAGGCAAAGAGTTTATGCACAAGTACGACAAGCGCGAATCGTTGGCTCCACGCGATATTGTAGCCCGCGCCATCGACCATGAAATGAAAGCAAGGGGCGATGATTTTGTCTACCTCGATGCAACCCACCTCGAAGAGAAGAACTTGAAAGAGCATTTTCCGAATATCGCAAAAAAGTGCATAGAGCTGGGCATCGATATCAGCAAAGATAGGATCCCTGTTGTGCCTGCCGCACATTATATATGTGGTGGGATAAAAGTGGATACCGAGGGACATAGTAGCATTGCCCACCTTTATTCAGCCGGGGAGTCGGCCAGCACCGGGCTGCATGGTGCCAACCGGTTGGCAAGCAACTCACTGCTCGAAGCAGTTGTGTTTTCCGACAGGGCCGCTAAGGATGCAATAAAGTCAATTTCCTCGCTTGAATTTATGGAGGGTATCCCCGATTGGGACGATGAAGGAACATCACATCCCGAAGAAATGATCCTGATTACCCAAAACCTGAAGGAGCTGCAGCAGATCATGAGCAACTATGTAGGGATTGTACGCTCGAACCTCCGTTTGAAAAGGGCTATGGACCGATTGGAAATCATCTATCGCGAAACAGAAGACTTATATAAAAAATCGACCGTTTCGCTACAATTATGCGAACTTAGGAACGCCATTAACGTAGCCTACCTGATTATTAAAATGGCCAGTAAACGGAAAGAAAGCAGAGGTTTACACTATACAATAGACTATCCATGGAAACACATAGAATAAATATATGTTAAAAAGGATACTAATATAAATAAATAAGTACTTTTGCACTCGATTAGAAAAAAACACAGGGATGAAGAATATTTTTACGATCATAATTATCTCTATAGCATTAATTGGACAACTATCAGCTAAAGAGGTAAAGCCCCAGACGGCTCAAAAAGCAGCTAAGAATTTTTACTTACAAAAGGCAGGGATCACCGATAATACCAAAAATGGTCAGTTCGAACTTGGTCTTTCTTATGTTGAAACAAGGTTGACAGATACCCTGTTTTATGCTTTTTCGGCAAACAACAATCAGGGTTTTGTACTCATTTCTGCCGACGATATTATTACACCGGTCCTTGCATATTCTACCACTGGAAGTTTTTCGGGCGAGGACATGCCGCCCGCCACACAATATTTACTTAATGAATACAGCGATCAGATAGCTCTGGCAAAACGCAATAAGGCTGTTGCATCAGAAAAAGTTTCGTTAGAATGGTCGAAATTATTGAATGGCAACAACAATCAATTAAAAACACTTACAACTACTACCCCACAGCCCTTGTTATTAACAAACTGGAGCCAGGGATTCCCATACAACGAATTTTGCCCCGTAGATTCTGCAGGACCAGCCGGTCATGCCCTTGTAGGTTGTGTGGCCGTTTCAATGGCACAGGTAATGAAATATTACAATTATCCGGCCCAAGGAAGTGGATCGAGTAGTTACTATGCCAATGGTTATGGTACCCAAACAGCGCAATACGGAAACACCGACTACGAGTTTTACAATATGCCTAATACAGGGCACGAAAGCAACCCTTCGTTAGCAGAATTCATGTACCATTGTGGTGTTGGAGCTGAGATGAACTACGGACCTGATGGTTCGGGTGCATGGGTGATGACTGCATGTGAGGCCATGGAAGCTCATTTCAATTATGCTTCAACATGGGATTACGACAACCGGAATTCATATTCCGATACACAGTGGAAGAACATAATCAAAAACGAAATCGATAATTTACGCCCAACCATTTATGTAGGCTATGATAGCAACTCAGGCCATGCCTGGAATTGTGATGGCTACCAGAACGACCATTTCCACATGAACTGGGGCTGGGGAGGAAGTTACAACGGGTATTATAGCATCGACAACTTGTCGCCAGGCACCTACGATTTTTACACCGGACATAAATTGGCCTACAACCTTTACCCGGGAGGCAGCTATCCCGAGCATTGTGGCGCATCGACTACCATTACAGGAATGGAAGGTACTTTTAACGATGGAAGTGGCCCTGAAGAATATCAAAACGAAATGGATTGCTATTGGGAAATTATTCCTGAATGTGGGCAAAATGTATATCTGAGCCTCGATCAGTTCGATTTACAAACGGGCGACACCTTATATATTTATGCCGGATTATCAACCACCGATCCTTTGCTTATAAAGCTTTCGGACACACTTGAAATCCCTGCCACTATTATGTCACCAGCTGGCGGCATGTTGCTGAATTTCGTTACCAACAACAGTGACGCGAAAAGTGGTTGGACAGCCAGTTATTCGGTCGATTTTTGCAACGGCAACCGGTACCTGTACGACGAGACAGGCATTGTTGAAGATGGCAGTGGATCATGCAACTACCGTAATGCCAGCCTTTGCAGATGGTATATCCAGCCCGAAGGCGCCGATTCTATCAGCATAAACTTCACCAATTTCGATCTTCCCAACGACATCGACAACGTAAAAATTTATCAGGACAATACTTCCAATCTGATTGCCAAGTTTAATTACAACAACCAGCCTTACCCCGTAACTGTTAATTCGGGAATGGCGATTGTTCATTTCTTTTCTGACGGAAATGGAAATGCAGGAGGCTGGGAACTTGATTACGAAGGCCATTTCTCCACCACATCGGTTGGAGAAAATCAACTTAACGACCTTGTAATTTATCCCAATCCTACAGACAATGTACTTAACATTGCCGGTCGTATCAACGACACGGAGGAAATGGATATTTCCATACACAATTCAATTGGCCAGGTGGTTCAAATGCGAAAGCAGACCAAGGTATTTGGTAACTATGAACTCCAGTTCGACCTTTCCGATGTGCCCGCTGGGATTTATTTTGTTCAGATTAAAACGGGCCAACAAGTGATTACCCGCAGGTTTATCAAGGAATAAATCATCCTGTTTTATTATCATGTTGATTTTAAAAGTAATTGGTTTAACCGTAATTTTTATTGCCATTGCCTTTCTGGGCTTGGGCATAAAGATATTCTTTTCCAAAGAGGGAAAGTTTCCAGAGACTCATGTAGGGCATAACAAAGAAATGCGCAAACGCAAAATCTATTGTATCAAAACCCAAGATCGCATGGAGCAAAACCTGGTAAAGAAGGAGAGGATTGAAAAACGTCGACAAGAAAAATTGATACTTACTTCCCTAATAAATCAAAGCCCGAAAGATTTCAGCAATGTCAGCCTCAACTTGAATTCATAGAAATTTTGTATTTCATTGTTCGGCATTTTTTAATGCATGAATGAAATGCGAAATCTAAAAAATCCTATCATCCTAATCAAACAAAAGCCCATTCATCCTGTTAAGGTAAAAAAGGAGTTTGAAAATGCTGTATTTAAAATTGATACTTTTAGCGGTTATACTTGTCGCCATTGCCATGTCGGGCATGGCTATCCGAATGTTTTTTAAAAAGGATGCTACCTTTTCGGGAGGGTCGTGCCAAAGCAGTCCCGGCTTAAGCGAAAAAGGGATTGGCTGTGGTTGTGGCGGAGAAAGTTGCAACAATGGGTAGTACCACAAAAGGATTTTATTGATTGTTCCCAATTTATAAGGTCATCGAATGACTCTTGTTGAAACAATCCCATAATAGGTTATTTGCATCTCAACTATTCAAAAAGTCATCCGATGACTGTTGCAGATAGATTTGTATATTGCAGATAAAGCTCAAGGTGAATTTTCTAAATTTCTTGGGTACGTTTCAAAAGTTAACTTTCCATTTTTTTCTACTTTTGAAGAAAAATTCAGCATGAAACAATTTTTACTTCTAAGCATATTTGCACTCGTTGCCATATCCTGCCGGCAGAATGATTCACATATAGATGTAGATCAGTTTATGGACGATTGGCACAAAGCCGCAGCCGAGGCAAATTTTAAGGCTTATTTCTCCAAGTTAGATACGGATGCAATCTACCTCGGCACACAATGGGACGAGCGGTGGACCAAGAAGGAGTTTGCCACCTTTTCAAAACCTTATTTTGATCGGGGCCGGGCCTGGGACTTTTCCGCTTTCGAGAGGCAATATTATATGTTGGAAAATAAGAGCCTTATCTGGTTTGAGGAGTCGTTGCATACCTGGATGGGAGTTTGCCGGGGCAGCGGGGTAATCAGAAATTATGGCGATTCGCTGCGGATTGTCCACTACAATCTTTCTGTAACCATATCCAATGATCTGGTACACGATTTTGTTGAGCTGGTGAAAAAGGACAGTATTAATTCATTTCTAATGAATAATAATTGAGCCAAATCTTTCGATCTAAGATTAGGGTCACCAACTATAATAAATTCCCTACTTTTGCAGAAAAGTCAAGTGAAATGAAAGGCAAACTAATTATATTTTCAGCTCCTTCGGGATCGGGCAAAACTACCATAGTACATCACCTTCTTAAAAAGGATTTAAACCTTCGATTTTCGATATCGGCCTGTAGCAGGGAGAGGCGGACAAATGAAGAACATGGAAAGGATTATTTTTTTATAAGCCCTGAAGAGTTCAGAAAAAAAATAGAGAAGGATGAATTCCTGGAGTGGGAAGAAGTGTACCACGACCATTTTTACGGTACTCTGAAATCGGAGGTCGAAAGGTTACGGGAACTGGGACACAATGTGCTGTTCGATATTGATGTGATGGGCGGTTTGAACATCAAGAAACAATTTGGCAGCGAAGCCCTGGCGGTGTTTGTTATGCCCCCGTCAGTTAATGAATTGGAGAATAGGTTGAGGAAGCGGAATACCGACAGCGAAGAAAAAATTGTCAAGCGCATGGAGAAAGCTGCCCACGAGCTGGGTTTTGCACATCAATTTGATGTTGTGCTTCTGAACGACCACCTCGAAAAATCCTTGTTGGAAGCTGAAATTACTGTGACGAATTTTTTGTCGAAATGAAAAAGACGGGTTTATTTTTTGGATCCTTCAACCCGGTGCACATCGGCCATACGGCCATTGCCAATTACATGGTCGAGTTTACCGACCTCGACCAGCTCTGGTTCGTTGTAAGCCCGCAAAACCCCTTCAAGAAAAAAAGCCAGCTTTTGCCTGAATACCATCGTCTGGAACTGGTAAACCTGGCCATAGGCGATAGCCCCCTGTTCAAAGCAACCAATGTGGAGTTTAAGCTCCCACAACCTTCTTACACCATCGACACCCTGGTTTATTTGCAAGAGAAATATCCCGATCACGAATTTGTTTTGATAGTGGGTTCCGACAACCTGCCCTATCTCCATAAATGGAAGAACTACCAACAACTCCTGGATAACTACGAACTTTACATTTACCCACGCCCAGAGGTCGATGCCCATGATTTTGTCAAACTGGGACAATTGAAAATTGTCGATGCCCCATTGATTGAAATTTCTTCGAGTTTTATCAGGACTGCCATCAGGAACAAAAAAAATGTTGAATTTTTCCTTCCCTGCAAAGTAGCGGAGTATATGAAAGAAATGCACTTCTATGAATGAGAAAATAGCACCCCGGATTATTTTATACACCGATGGATCGTCGCGTGGCAACCCAGGCCCTGGTGGTTATGGCGTGGTATTGAAGTCGGGGCAGCACCGCAAGGAAATTTCGGAGGGTTACCGTCTCACCACTAACAACCGCATGGAATTGTTGGCCGTAATTGTGGGCCTCGAAGTGCTTATAATCCCAAATTCACAGGTCATGGTTTTTACCGATTCCAAATATGTGGCCGATGCCGTGGAAAAAGGCTGGGTGTTTGGGTGGGAGAAAAAAGCCTTCAAGGATAAAAAAAACCCTGACCTATGGCAACGCTTCCTGAAAATTTATCGCCAACACCAGGTGAAATTTACCTGGGTGAAGGGCCATGCCAACATCCCCGAAAACGAGCGTTGCGACCAGCTTGCCGTGGGGGCATCCTTTAAGCCATCTTTATTGGTTGATGTAGAGTATGAAAAAGAGAATGGATGAATAGTTCCGGGGTTCGTGTTTCGCGTTTGGCCCTGACATCCGAAGCATTAGCACAGGATGGTTTCGTGATGTGAAACTTTCAAAATAACTTCTACAAATATTCAATTTTCCAGATATAAATCTAAAGATTTAAAAAGAGTATTGGGCATGAGCAATTTCCCGAAGTCAACAGAACATTCAGGAAATATGTGACCCGAAACTCGAACCACAAGATTCGGAACCCCCCTCAATCACTTTTCAACAAAAAACAATACTTTTCAACATTTGCTTTCCGCGAACCACAACCTTATTGAGGTTTTTTCGTAACCCATCCAGAATTAAAGTAATTGATAATTTCCCATGCAATAGGAAATGGAAGAAAAACCGAAAATCCTGGTCGTTGATGATAATTTCTCCAACATATTGGTGGTGGAGGGAATATTGGAATCGCTGGACGTAGAATTCGTCCGTGCCTTTTCGGGCGAGGAAGCCTTGCAGAAAGTTGGGGAGCATGAGTTTGCCCTGGTGCTGATGGATGTTCAGATGCCCGATATGGATGGCTTCGCGACTGCTGAGATAATCCGAAAAGACCCCAAGAAGGAGCTTCTTCCAATTATTTTTATTTCGGCCATTTACAACCGAAACTATTTCCATCAAAAAGGGCTTGGCACTGGTGCCGTCGATTTTATTACCAAACCATTGATCCCACAGGTTTTCCTTGGAAAAGTGGGCGTATTCCTAAAAATTTACACCCAACGAAAAGCACTGGAAGACAAAGTAGAAGAAATCAATGCTACGCAGATTACCTTGCAAAAGTCGAACGAAAACTTTTGGCAATTGTTCAACAATTCGCCCGATGCTATATATGTAGAAGATCAGGATGGAAATATAATTGATGTAAACCAGGCTGCTTGTCTCTTACAGAAATATAAACGCGACGATTTGATCGGGAGAAGTATTTTTGATCTTATTCCTGAATCGGAAATAGAAACAACAAAACAAAATTTCCCCAAGTGGTTTTCGGGCGAAATAGATCATGTAGAAAGCCTGACAAACAACAGCGAAGGTGAAATAATCCCCATCGAAATTCACGGAAGTAAAATTAATTACAATGGCACCGAGGCCCTGATGCTGATTGTACGCGATACAACAGAACGAAAAAAAGCACACAAAGCCTTATTGGCCAGCGAACGAAGGTTTAGGACTTTGTTCGAAAAAATCCCAACAGTAGCTGTGCAAGGTATCGACCTTAACCGAAAAATTATTTTCTGGAACAGTGCCAGTGAAAAATTCTATGGACATACACCAGACGAAGCCATTGGGGTTGAAATAGAAAAACTATTAATAGACCCGGAACAACATGCCGAGGTATTGGAATCACTCAACAACTGGATTAAACTCGATATTGCTATAAACCCTCATGAATTGAATTTCAGACGGAAAGACGGCTCTATAATTCCTGTGTTGGTAAGCTATGTGATGCTTCAAAACTCGGGCAACGAAACCGAAATTTATTGTCTCCAAGTCGATCTCCAGGAGCGGAACCGGGCGCAAATCCTGCAAAAAAACAAGCTCGAGCTGATCGAATTTGTTAATCGGATTTCCTCCGACTTCATCAATATTGATATAATGGATATTGATTCGACCATTGTGAAAGCCATTGAAGCCGTGTCGAGTTTTACCCATGTTGAGCAGGGTTACGTATATATGCTTTCGGAGCAAAAAGATGAATTCGAGTTGACCCACTCGTGGGGCAAAAATGACGACAATTCAATTTTTGGGCAAATAATTATTTCAAATTATGTTGATTTGCTTAGCCTTATGGCAGGCGATAACATAAAACCGGCACTCGAGATTTATCCGGTTTCGGGGAAACAACAGTATTCCTTCAAAAAAGCCATGACTGACATGCGCTTGAATTCGTATGTGAATATCCCGATGGAAGTTGATTTGAAATTTGTCGGCTTTATTGGCTTCGGATCGTTTCAGTCCGAAAAAAAATGGGACGACGAAGCCCTACACGCATTCAAACTTATTGCCCAGGTAGTGACCAATGCCCTGGAACGCAAAATGGCCGACGAGAAAGTGATCAAAGCCCTCGAAAAGGCAACCGAATCGGATAGGCTGAAAACGGCATTCCTGGCCAATATGTCGCACGAAATACGCACACCGATGAATGCCATAATTGGTTTTTCGGGTTTGCTTTCCGAACCTGATCTTACCCAGGAAGAACGTGTTCAGTTTATCAACCACATCAACAATAATGGAAATTCCCTGTTGACACTCATCAACGAAATCCTTGACATTGCCAAACTAGAAGCGGGTAAAATCAAAATAAACAAAAGCAGATGTTTTGTAAACCAGATTCTAAAAGAACTAAAAGACTATTGCGAGAACGAAAAGAAATTGAAGGGGAAGCCCGCGATTCAGGTTATATTGAACAATCCTATCAAGGACGACCATTTTTCAGTAAATACCGATCCTATCAGGTTTCGGCAAATCATAGCGAACTTAATAGGCAATGCCCTGAAATATACCGAAAAAGGCCGCATTGAATTTGGTTTCTCTATCGAGAAAGAAGGTGCTATCCGCTTCTTTGTTAAGGATTCCGGCATCGGGATCCCCAAGTCGATGCAGCAACATATTTTCGACCGGTTCAGGCAGGTAGACGAATCCCATACCCGCGGATTTGGCGGGACAGGCCTTGGGCTTACTATATCGAAAAACCTGGTGAATCTGCTTGGTGGGGAAATATGGTTAGAATCGGAGCCTGGTGCCGGCTCTACCTTTTATTTCACCTTGCCGTTTGATTCTAATGAACTCGATCAGCAATCCAAAAAGGCTGTGCCACCCGGAGCAAAAAAATACTATTGGCCCGAAAAAAAGATCTTGGTTGTGGAAGATGTACGTACGAATTATGATTTTATAGAAGCCCTTCTGAAGCGTACCGATATGAGTCTTTTATGGGCCAAAGATGGGGTCGAAGCTGTTGATCTGTTCTCTCAGCACACCGATATCGATATGGTACTGATGGACATTCAAATGCCCCGGATGAATGGCTATGAAGCTACCCGGGAAATCAAAAAACTACGAAGTGAAATTCCTGTGATAGCCCAAACTGCTTATGCTATGGCCGAAGACAGGCAGAAAATTTTCCAGGCCGGCTGCGACGATTATATTTCCAAACCAATTAAATCAGACTTGTTGTATTCGTTGATATCAAAGTACTTTTAGTTGACTGGTTGCTGGGTATTGGTTTCTGGGTGCTGGGTGCTGGTCATTATGTATAGACGCGATAAATCGCGTCTCAGGCTTTGCCGACTGTGGACTTTGATCAGAGGGTTTCCTCTGCCAGTGAGACGCAAGCCTTGCGTCTCTACTTTTGGACAATTGTCAACTGCCGCCTGAGAACTGCCTACTGAAGACTGCCAGCAGCTGACTGAAAATTACCCATCGGTCTTAATCAATTCCCTTATCGCCTTCACGATCCCATCCGCATCAAAACCACATTCTTTGTGCAACTCCTGCATACTTCCGTGATCGATAAAGCGATCGGGGATACCAAGCCTTTTTATTTTTGCTGAATAATTATTTTCGACCATAAACTCGATAATAGCCGAACCAAAGCCTCCAGCAATAGTTCCGTCTTCCAAGGTGATTACTTTATCATGTTGCGTGAACACTTCGTGCAGGATTTTTTCGTCCAGAGGCTTTACAAAACGCATATCGTAATGGGCAACCGAAATTTTTTCTTGATCCAATTTCCATGAAACCCTCAGAGCACGATTTCCGACAGGACCTATCGAAAGTATAGCAAGGTCCCTTCCATCTTTCAGCTTTCGCCCTTTGCCAATTTCAATTTCCTGAAAAGCAGTTCGCCAATCCACCATAATCCCATTCCCCCTGGGATAACGAATAACAAAACAACCCTTGTTATGAAGCTGGGCGGTGTACATCAGGTTACGCAGTTCCTCTTCGTTCATGGGCGACGAAACTACCAGGTTGGGGATAATCCGCATATAAGCCAAATCGAAAACGCCATGATGGGTAGCCCCATCGGCCCCAACCAATCCACCCCGGTCGAGACAAAATACGATGTTCAACTTTTGCAGGGCCGCATCATGGATTACCTGATCGTAGGCTCGCTGCATAAAACTCGAATAGATATTGCAAAATGGGATCAATCCCTGACTGGCCAGACCAGCCGAAAAAGTTACCGCATGTTGTTCGGCAATGCCCACATCGAAAGCTCTTTCAGGCATTTTTTCCATCATTATATTCAACGACGAACCACTGGGCATGGCCGGGGTGATGCCCACAATGTCAGGGTTCATTTCGGCCAGTTCTACCAGGGTATGGCCAAACACATCCTGATATCTTGGTGGCTTTGTGCCATCTTCTTTGACGGAAAGGATTTCGCCGGTGTTTTTGTCGAATTTCCCCGGGGCATGGTAGGCCGTTTGATTTAGTTCTGCCGACTTAAAACCCTTTCCTTTTTTCGTGACCACATGCAGTAATTTAGGGCCGGGTATGTTTTTTAAGTCCTGCATTATTTTGGTCAGATAGATCACATCGTGCCCATCCACCGGGCCAAAGTACCTGAACTTCATCGACTCGAACAAATTGCTTTGTCGAAGAAGAACGGCCTTGAGGCCATTTTCAATTTTTTGTACCAAGCCCCTGGTATCTGGTCCAAATTTGCTCAACCGCCCCAGCAACCTCCAAACCTCGTCTTTTACTTTGTTGTAGGTTTGCGATGTGGTAATGTCTAAAAGGTAGTCGTTAAAGGCACCTACACTTGGGTCGATGGCCATGTTGTTGTCGTTCAACACCACAAGCAAATCCGATTTGGTGATGCCCGTGTTGTTCAATCCCTCGAAAGCAAGGCCACCGGTCATGGATCCGTCGCCAATAATTGCAACCACATGTCGGCTCTTTTCGTTTTTTTGCCGGGCAGCAACTGCCATTCCCAGTGCAGCCGAAATGGAGGTAGAGGCATGTCCGACACCAAAAGCATCGTATTCGCTTTCCGAACGTTTCGGAAAACCGCTTATGCCCTTGTATTTTCTGTTGCTATGGAATATATCGCGCCGGCCTGTCAGTATCTTATGCCCATAAGCCTGATGGCCTACATCCCAAACCAGCAAATCGTAAGGGGTTTCAAATACATAATGCAATGCGATGGTAAGCTCTACAACACCCAAGCTTGCTCCAAAATGCCCGGGATTACAACTTACCTCGTCGATAATAAACTGTCGGAGTTCGGCTGCCAACTGCAGTAATTCGGTATCTTTCAACCGCCGCAAGTCTTTGGGCGAATCAATCGTATTTAATAAGGCGTAGGGCTTCTCTTGCATAGTTGTTTTGCTACCTAATTGTGCAAAGATAGTAAAAGCTAATTTTGTTTGATTGAATACTGCAATTGCAAGGATAAATTGTGGTGCTGTGGTTAAAAGATGTTAACGGGATGGTTTTTTCGGGTTTCGGGTTTTTGGTTTGGGGTAAAAACATCTGTTAAAGCTAAACTCCGACTGCTTAGGCATCTTTCAAGTGGTAAGGGGTTTTAAATTCATCAGTCGCCGACTGACTAATTCAAATAGCAAAATGACCGGGTGTGAAAATCCCCCCTTTCTGAGCGGAATAATCCAATTCTGTATTATCTTTAACAGATTAAAATCAATTTAAACCATGAGCAACGACAAAAAAAACACACTCATTTACAACACCGCCGATGGCAAAGAATACATTCTATCTTTTTCTTCACTACCTTTAGTATCACTGAAACAATCCCACAAAAAAATCGTTTTGAAAAATATTGAAAAACCTATCGTATGAAAAAAATATTTGTAGTCGACACCAATGTAATCCTCCACGATTACCGGAGTATCTACCATTTCGAAGACAATGATATTGTCCTGCCTATCGTAGTTCTCGAAGAACTCGACAAGTTTAAAAAAGGAAATGACCTGATTAATTTCCATGCCCGCGAATTTACACGCGAGCTGGATAAAATTGCCGGTGACAAACTCTTCAAAGATGGCCTTCCCCTCGGAAAAGGCCTTGGGAAATTGTTTATCGAAACTGGAAAAGCCTTTTCCGAAGAATTCGTTGCCTCTTTCCCCGAGAAAACACCCGATCATAGGATATTGGCCATCGCCGATTTTCTGAGCAAAAGCAATAAACGCAAGCAGGTTATCCTGGTAAGCAAGGACATAAACCTCCGGATGAAAGCCAAATCGCTTGGCATCCAGGCATCCGATTACGAAACAGGCAAAGTGCAGGATATCGAAAGCCTGTACCGCAAAGTGCCTACCATCGAAAATGTAAACGATGAGATTATCAACGGCATGTACAACGGACAGCGAACCGTCCCTATGGAAGAATTAAAGCTGGAACCCGAGCCTAAAGGACAGGCATATTATATCCTGAAAGGCCAGAACACCAGTGCCCTGGCCCGGTTCAACCCATTGGACAATACTATAAACAGGGTGGAGAAATATACTGCTTATGGTATAAAACCTCGTAATGCCGAGCAGGCTTTCGCCATCAATGCACTTATCAACAACGATGTACAACTGGTTGCCCTGACGGGGAAGGCAGGAACAGGGAAAACGCTTTTGGCATTGGCTGCAGCCCTCGACCAGCGCAGGCACTTCAAGCAAATATTCCTGGCACGTCCCATTGTGCCGTTATCGAACCGCGATTTGGGTTTCCTGCCTGGCGATGTAAGCGAAAAGATTGGGCCTTACATGCAACCCTTGTTCGACAACCTATCGGTCATAAAGCATCAATTTAACCCGCAAAGCCGCGAGTTTCAAAATATCGAGGAAATGTTGCGCCTCGAAAAACTGGTGATCACCCCATTGGCTTATATCCGTGGGCGTAGCCTTTCCGATGTGTTTTTCATTGTGGACGAGGCCCAAAACCTTACACCTCACGAAGTGAAAACTATTATCACCAGGGCAGGGGAAGGGACAAAAATGATTTTTACCGGCGATGTACAGCAAATCGACACCCCATACCTCGATACCAAATCGAACGGGCTTACCTACCTCACCGATAAAATGAAGGACCAAAATATTTTCGCCCACGTTCATCTCGAAAAGGGTGAAAGGAGCTATCTGGCTGAGTTGGCCAGCGACCTACTATAGGGAATTAAAAGGGTGGGTATTACAAGGACACAAATTCCCCAAAATAATTTAATGAATCACATACAATTTCTAAATATTATCTTTGTCCCGAATATGAATAATCGTCACAAAGGATCCGAAACTATATATAGTATTATGCTTGCTTTTATTCTGCAAGGTGTATTTGTATTGAATTCGTATGCCCAAATCCCACCCCCCTGGAAGTATATAAACACAGGCAATAACCACTCTATCTTAATACCCAATAACGACCCCGTATTGTTAAATAATGATTCGCTTGCCGAAGGTGACTATATTGGCGTATTTTACGATTCGCTTGGACAACTGGCTTGTGGCGGTTATATCGAGTGGCACATCGATACTGTTGCCACCGCAGTGACAGCCTGGGGCGAAGATGTAGGCCTGGATGGGTTTGCGACCGGCGAAGTTTTCAAATGGAAGATATGGGATTCATCAAAGGGGAAAGAATATAAGGCACTTGCAAAATACGGTGACAACTTCTGGAGCTATGACACCTACGCTTCTAATGGTATGTCGGGCTTGATTTCCTTATATGCCTACCCAGATCAAAATATCGAACTACATGAAGGGTGGAACTATTTTAGCAGTTATATCACTCCGCTTAATGCCGATCTTGAATTAATGTTGACCCAAGTCGATTCATTATTGATAAAGATCACCGACTTCAATGGTGTAGTGTATGGCCCGGGTATCGATTTTACTGCCCCGGTTTATTACAAGGCTGGCAATTGCTATAAAATAAAGATGAATGATCCTGGTACTTTAAATATGTATGGTTTTCAGCCCAAAGCAGAGGATAGTCTTTATTTTCTTTCGGGAAGCCCTTCTGTTCTGCCCTATATGCGCGAAGAAGCCGCTTCGGTGGAGGCTTTGTTCGACCAAAACATTGACCATATTGAGTTGATAAAGGACGAAAATGGAAGATTATATTGGCCTGAGATGGATCAAATTTCGCTCAACAATCTTTATCCTGGGCAGGCATACAAAATTATTTGCAATGCTGATTTCTATTTTTCTTATCCTGATAACGATACCGTACTTCCAATCTCAAGCCCGCAGGAAACCAACTCCACTGTTTATTACATCGCCGACATGTCGACCGGCGAAAACATGAGCCTCGGCATTGAGTTTTCGGCTTGGGACAATCTACCCTTGTTAGGTGATGAAGTCGGTGTGTTTACGTCGAACGGAAAGCTTGTGGGCAGCGGTGTTTTTGAAGGCAAAAATATGGGGCTTACCCTTTGGGGCGATGATCTTACCACATCATCTACAGATGGGTTGCTTGCCGGCGAGGTTTTCAAACTAAAGCTTTGGAATAAAATAGATGGCTTCGAGGATGATATTAAAGTGACCCAATGGCAGCAGGGCGACAATGTGTACTTTCACGACCGTGTTGCAGTAATTTCTGCCTTGGAAATTAAGCAGAATCCTGAAGATCGTGCCTTTGGTTTTGAGGTGATCAGTGATTTTGCCAACCACAGCTTTACGGTGGCCATTTCGATGGAAGAAGCAGACTATGTCAATCTGTATATATATAATCTGCAAGGGCAGCAAGTAAGAGTTTTGGTTTCTGAAAATCTCCCCATTGGGAAACATCCTTTCAAGTTCTTTCTTTACGATACTTCAAGCGGGGTCTATATTTTCAGCCTTCAAAGCAAAACCAGAAGTGAAGAACAAAAGGTCCCCTTTTTTCGGTTTGATTAGAAATCATGGAAATATAAATACAGACCTTTTTTAACGCTGAACTCTTTCAACTCAGAACTGGGTAGTTTTACACAGACGCAAGCCATGTGTCTCTACATTCACCATCCTATAAAATACAGGGGAATATCAACTCAGAACTTTTCAACTCAGAACTTTTCAACTCAGAACTCTTCAACTCAGAACTCTTCAACTCAGAACTGCCCGACTCTCTACTCATACTTCAAGGCTTCCACCGGGTTCGACAGGGCCGATTGCACCGATTGTACACTAATAGTAAGTAGGGCGATAACCAGTGTGGCAATCGCAACCAAAGGAAAACTGACCAAACTGATTTCAACATTAAAAGCAAAATTCTTCAGCCAATGATCGAGAAAGACCCAGGCCAATGGCCATGCGATAAGATTGGCCAACAGTACCCAACGCGAAAAATCTTTCCACAACATCAGCACAATACTAATTTCTGAAGCACCCAACACTTTGCGGATACCAATTTCTTTGGTTCTCTGCCCGGTAATAAAGGTGGACAAACCGTACAGGCCAAGCAAGGCAATGAAAATGGCCAGCATCGAAAAAATAAAAAACAACTGTCCGGTTTGTTTGTCTTCTTTGTAAAGCCGGTCTAAATAAGAGTCGAGGAAGAAGTAAAGAAATGCCTGCCCATGTGCCATGTCGACCCATTCCTTTTCAATATGTTTTATACATTCAGCTTTGTCTTTTGCTTTTATCTTTACCGCAATAAACCGGGCATAATCATCTTCGTTCAAGAGGTTGATGACCAAAGGCCGAACATCGCGGTGCAACGATTCGTAATTAAAATCCTCAACCACGCCAATGACCGTGAATTTTTGGGTCATCCCTTCATCTCCCGAGGGCCTGTTCACTTTCTTCCCTATTGGGTTATCGAGGCCAAAATCTTTTACGGCTGCTTCGTTCAGCAAAATCGACAGGGTATCACCTGGCACATTTTTCGAAAAAAACCGGCCCCGCTTCAGCCTTACATCCATCGTAGAAATAAAATCATAGTCCACATGGATCCAGTGCATAAGGTGCAGTTCATCTTCCGGGGTTCCTTCCAGGTGATGCGAGGAAGAACTAAAGCGGTCGCCAGGAAGCGTAAAACTGGTAGTTGCATCGAGAATGGATTTGTGTTGCTTGATCCTATTTTTGAATTCCTCCTTTTTTCCCCTCAGCGAATAGGCATGTTCGATTACCATGATGTGGTTTTTGCTTATCCCAATATCTTTTTGGTCGATAAATCGAAGCTGATTAAAAATGTTGATGGTGCTAATTATCAAAGTTATGGAAATGGCAAATTGAAACAACACCAGTCCGCTACGCATATATGATTTTTTAATTCGTTGCCTGATTTTTCCTGATAATACGGAAAGTGGACTGAAAGAAGAAAGAAAATAAGCCGGGTAACTTCCCGATAACAACCCAATAATCAAAATCAACAAAAAGAAAACAGGAGCATGCAACCACTTGCTGAAAGGTTGAAACACCAGGTTTTTTTCGGCCAGCTCGTTAAAGTGTGGGAGGATGATTTCCATAATGGCAAAAGCAAGTATAAGGGCCAACAAAGTCATCCCAATCGATTCGGTGAGAAATTGCACGATGAGTTGCTTCCTTGATGAGCCAAGGGCTTTTCGGATGCCAATTTCCCTTGTCCGGGCTGCCGAGCGGGAGGTGGTGAGGTTCATAAAATTGATGCAGGCCATGAACAGGATAAAAATGGCAATGATTGAAAAAACCAACACAAAGCTAAAATTCCCATTCTGTTCGAACTCGGCTTCGAGATTCGAGTGCAGGTGAATGTCGCGTAATGCTTGCAAGCTGAATTCATACTTGTTCCCGGCCGAGTCGAATTCATCAACGGTAAATCCCAGGAATTCTTCCAATTGCGGACCAATGTATTGCATGGCAAGCGTCTGGATTTTTTCTTTTAAGTTGTTAATGTTACAACCGGGCTTTACCACAAAGTAGGTCGCAAAATATTGCTGTAGCCAATTGTTGTCGCTGATCCAATCAAAAGTATTGAGTGAAGCAATTAGGTCGAAATGAAAATGTGAATTATTGGGCACGTCCTTACATACACCTGTGACAATATAATTTCGGCCTTCATCCGATATAAGTTCTTTCCCGATCGGGTTTTCCTGATCGAAATAACGGCTGGCGGTTGTCTGGGTGATGACAACAGAATTAGGCTTCCTAAGTACTTTTTCGGGGTCGCCTTCCAATAAAGGGAAGGAGAAAAGTTGAAAAAAATTGCTGTCGGCATACTGAAAATAATCCTCACTGAAAATCCGATCCTTGTAACTTACCTGTTTTTGCCAGCCCTTTAATATTCGGGTTGAAAGCCGCACATCGGGCAATGTATTTGCGATAACACGGGCTGTTGGGGCTGCAGTATTAATGGTATTGAATTGCTCCTTACCAAGTGACCCTGATACCGTTAACCGGTAAATCCGATCTCCTTTTTCGTGGAAATCATCGTAGCTTAGTTCATCCTGTATCCAAAGGAAAATGGTAAGGCTTATGGCAATGCCCAGGGCAAGCCCAACAATATTGATAATGGAAAAGGCTTTGTGCCTCGACAAGTTACGTAGCGCGACTTTCAGATAGTTTTTAAACATGGCGCGTCCGCTTATTTTTGTTTGAAAAAGTTTTCGTGGATGATCTTTCCATCGAACAAGCGGATAATGCGCTGGCTGTAATCGGCATCGCGCTCCGAGTGGGTCACAATTACGATGGTGGTGCCATTTCGGTTGAGCGATTCCAACAGGTTCATCACTTCTTCGCCATGTGTCGAGTCGAGGTTTCCGGTGGGTTCGTCGGCCAAAATCAGGCTGGGGTTGGCCACCACTGCACGGGCAACAGCCACCCTTTGTTGTTGCCCTCCCGAAAGCTGCAAGGGAAAAGACCTCTGACGGTGGGTCATGTTCATCTTTTCGAGGGCTTCTTCCACCTTCGCTTTGCGGTCGTGGCTGCCAATGCCAAGGTATATCAACGGAAGCTCCACATTTTCGTAGACGTTTAGTTCATCAATCAGGTTGAAATTCTGAAAAACAAAACCAATGTTTGCCTTGCGCAACAAGGACCGTTTCCGTTCTTTGTAAGTCGAAACTTCTTCATTTTGAAAAAAATATTTGCCATTGCTGGGGTTGTCCAACATACCTAGGATATTGAGCAAAGTGGACTTACCACAACCCGATGGCCCCATCACGGCCACAAACTCCCCTTTTTGAATATCCAGTGAAACTTTGTTCAGGGCGACTGTTTCCACCTCATCGGTGCGGAAGATTTTTGACAATTCGCGTGTTTGTAGAAGCGTCTCCATACTTTCAACTTCAAAATAAATTGGATGCAAAGATAGGGATTATGTCTATGTTTTAGGTTTATCCACTGGTCGATGCTAAATCAGTTCCCGATTATCCAGTATTATGCCAGGTGGTTTAAGTAGCTGTTGTTTTGTTCTTTGAAGCTAATTCTGAATTCCCGTCTTTAGACGGGTTTGTCCGGCTTCGGAAAAGGTTTGTGCGAAAGTGGACAATGGGGGTGACTTCGGGGCGCAATATGAGTTTCCCGGCAAGTTATCGAAATAATTATTGCTTGATTCAATGCTCAACTACAAATGACATCTTATCGTAAATACTGTTAATTAAGAAGTATGCAAATTTGATTTCAGAATGAAGATCTCCGATTTTTGATTTTTGATCTGGTGGTTCGTGCCACACATCTTATATCTAAAATCGTTAATCATCAATCCTAAATCCTTTCTTTTGTCATCTCTCTTTGTGCCCAATTTTTTTTTGGAGTTGTGACTAATGACAGTGTTTTGTATGGGGCTGGTTGATAACAAAATCGGGAATCACAAAAGAAAAACGAAAGTTGAACCCTTTCAGGGTTCTTTCATCAAAGTGTCCGGCTACCATGCACTTTGTGCATGGCTATTCATGTTTAATCCCTTTGGGGATTGGTCGGAGCAAATAACCACGGAGTGGTTAAATGTGAATAGCCATAGGTGAAACCTATGGACCGGAAGTCGTATTATGTATAAACCCTGAAGGGGTTTAACTACATGTGGGTATATCCCTTAGCCGATCCAAGGAATCTCTTTACTGTCATTTCTTTTTGTGCCCAAAATTTTTGGGTTGTGGCTCGAAATGACAAGGCCTTGGATATATGGGGAGGGAGAAGATGAGACAGTTTTAACTATCCTGGTAACATCACCACCGTCTTCAATTTTTCGGGAGCAGTGCGTCGCGGATCACTCAGGTAAATTTCACGTGATGGACCAGAACAAGTCAAATCGTTTTCGTTGATGTAAGCTTCGAGTTTTTCGTACACCTTGCTCACCTCGTCGTAGGGGCCAATGTGTAAAGTCTTCACAGCCTTGTGTGCCTTAATGGCTTTCATCTGCAACTTGTCCAATATGGGTTGCATTTTCTTTTTCCGGATTTCCTGTTTGGCTTTTTCGATCAACTCCTCACTTATCCATCCGGGCTGCATGATCATCATGTCCCACTGCCATTTTTCGGGTTGGTTCGCATCGAACTTTTCGTCGCCCATGCACCAGGTGGCTTCGAGGGGTGGGATCACAAAATCACAGTAGCCTTTGGGCTGGAGGCTTTCCTCCTTCAGCATAAATTTGAGGGTGTAAGCCACCCCATACAAAATCTCAATAGCCTCCATAAACAAAGGATTGTCGCCAGGATATCCTGTGCCACTTACCACCAGGTATTTCAATTCCGGGATTTCGACCACTTCAATTTTCTTGTCAGAAGCTTTGTATACTTGCTTCAATTCCTTTTTAAAATCTATTTTTTCCATGCTAGTCATTTTTAAATTCGATGTAAAAATAAGGCGGAAAAATGAGGGTGAGTATTCCAATCTTGCGGAATTTTAATTCCCTTTTCTTAATAAACCCAATTTAAACTTCAAATTCGTTTGTTGTAAATGTGCTTACTATTTACTTAGTTTATTCCATCAATAACATTAGGTTTTTGCCGACACGCAAAGCCAACGCTGAAAAACCAAAAGAGCTTGTCCTTTCCTACTGCACCCAAACAGAATGATGATTTAAATACTCATTATGTGAGATATAAAATATTTATTCTTACTTTTGTAAAATATAAAAAAGTTCAAGAATGAACCGGATAAAAGACGTTTTAGAACAGAAGGGAATTAAACAAAAATGGTTGGCTGAGCAATTAGGCAAGAGTTACAATATGGTAAATTCGTATGCCCAAAACAGACGGCAACCAAGTTTAGAAGATTTGTACAAGATTGCTGAAATCCTTGATGTTGAAGTCAAAGAATTATTAACTGATAGAAAAGCGAAATAATGGAAAGCGAAACTATAAATATTTTTAAAAATGGTGCGACTTGGCTTCGGGCTGATTTCCATTTGCATACAAAGGCAGATAAAGAATTTTCGTATACAGGTAACGAGAATGATTTCTGCCGACTTTATATCGAAAAACTTAAAGAACAAAATATCAATGCTGGAGTCATTACCAATCATAATAAATTTGATAAAAATGAATTTGTTGCCCTAAGAAAGAAAGCAATAAAAGAAGGTATTGGATTATTTGCAGGAGTTGAATTCTCATTAAAAGAAGGAATTCACATTTTAGTTGTTTTCGATGATAAATGGTATCAGGGTGAAACAGACAATATCAATAAATTTTTGGAGAATGCTTTTTATGGCATTTCTAGCTATGACAAGCCTAATTACCCAAATTCAAACTTCAATCTAAAAGAAACTGTAGAAGCATTAGACAAAATCGGATACGATTACTTTATTGTCTTGGCTCACATTGACGACAGCAATGGATTATTTACGGAGTTGAGAGGTAGAACTCAAGAGGTTTTTGTGAAGCAAGAATCATTCAATAAGGTCTTGGCTGTTCAGAAAAGTGCAAATCTTGAAAATTACAACAAACTTTGTTTGTGGCTGAATAGAAAGAGTAAAATCGCTTGTATTGAAGGTTCAGATAATGCTCATGGAGGCATTGATGCTATAGGAAAAGGCAAGGTTACTTATATAAAAATAGGGGATTTTAATTTTGAAGCACTAACTTTTGCATTGACGGATAGTGAATACAGAGTTTCACCGAAAGACAAACCTGACATAAAAAATGCTTACATCAAATCAATTGCATTTGAAGGTGGTTTATTAGAAGGAACAAGAATTGATTTTTCACCTGAACTCAACAATTTAATCGGAATCAGGGGAAGTGGAAAATCATCGTTATTGGAAGTTTTACGCTATGTTCTTGGAATCTCGCTGCCTATTAATGCCGCTGACCCGGATTATAAAAATTCATTAGTAACCCGTTCAATGGGTAGCGGAGGAAAAGCTATAGTTACCATAGTCAACAAGCAAAATGAAGAATATAGGATAGAAAAACTGTATGGTCAAAAAGAAGATATTTATAAAAACAACCTACTTCAACCTGGAATTTCTATTGATGCTACAGGCTTTAATTCCCCAATTTACTTTGGACAAAAAGACCTGTCGAATAAGGGAAAAGATTTTGAAGGTGATTTGATTAAACGATTAATTGGAACAAGATTAAAAGCAGTTCAAGTTAAAATTGAGCAAAAGAAAAGAGAGGTTGAAAACATAATATCAGAACTAAAAAAACTCCAAAATTTAAAGGACTTAAAAAAAGAAACAGATGCTCAAATACAAAACTCGAAGCATCAACTTAATTACTTTAAAGAAAAAGGTATTGAAGATAAATTGAAACAACAAACACTTTTTGATTCTGATATTTCAAAACTGGCTCAAAATGAATCAACTGTCAGAGGTTATTTAAACGAATTGGCATCTGTAATTTCTAATCATGATTATTTTTTTCAACAAGAAATTACTGGTTCAGAAATTAATAAAGAATTATTTGAAGAAGCAAAAACAATCATTCAAGAACTAAAAATTGAGTTTGAAAAACTAAAAACGATCCAAAAGAATTCTATACTCAGTCAACAGAAATTAAAAGAGGTAATTGCAAAAATAAATACCAAAAAAGAAGGTTTAAAGGAAGATTTTGCAAAGATTAAACGGGAAATAAACACAGACACCATTAATCCCGATAATTTTCTGAATCTTAACAGGCTAATTGAAACTGCCCTTTTAAAATTAAAGGAAATAGAAAAATCTGAAAAGAGAAGAAGCGATTTGCAAACCAATTTACTAGAACGTCTTACTGAACTTGATAACCTTTGGCTTGAAGAATATAATGTTCTCAATAAAGAGGTAAAAAGGATTAATGAAGCAGAAAGTAAAATTTCAATTGATGTTGAATTCAAAGGCAGGAGGGATAAACTTACTGACAAGATGAAGCAAATTTTTAGGGGTACAAACATTCGGGAAACAGCTTATCAGGAGATTGAAGCTAACTACAAAGACTTCATTCAGATATACAGAGACAGCAGTAAATTGGATGACATATTGAATGAAAATCATGTAGTTGATTTTAAACGAAGGTTTTCTGAAAGTCTGGAAGACTTGCTCACTTTTAAAGTAGAAAATAAAATAGTCATTCAATACAATGGAAAATCATTAGACAAACATTCTCTAGGGCAACGAGCATCAGCATTAATTCTTTTCTTATTGGCTCAAAGGGAAAATGATGTATTGATTATTGACCAACCCGAAGATGATTTAGATAATCAAACCATTTATGATGAAGTAATAAAAGAGCTAAAGGAAATAAAGGGTACTATGCAATTTGTCTTTGCTACCCATAATGCCAATATCCCTGTGCTTGGTGATAGTGAAAAAGTTGTTTCGTGCAGCTTTGATGACAAGAAAATCACCGTACATTCAGGCACTATTGATAATCACCAGACACAACGGTTTATTGTTGACATAATGGAAGGTGGAGACGAGGCATTTAATCGCAGGAAAAATATTTACAGCATTTGGAACATTGAAAAAATAAAATCAATATGAACGCATTAGAATTACTGGATATAATTAGCACTGGCGAAACAAGTAAGGTACAGTTTAAAAGAGAGATTGACAGCAACGATTCTATTGCTGCCGAAATGATAGCCTTTTCTAATTCCAGAGGAGGTAAACTATTTTTTGGTGTTGAAGATAAAACCGGAAAGATTACAGGACTTAGTATAAAACAGATTCAAGACTACAATCAATTGTTAGCAAACATTGCCAATGATATGGTAAAACCACAGATTTTTATTTATACAGAAGTTGTTGGTGTTTCTTCTTCCGAAGATGATAAAAAAGTACTGATAGTTGAAATTTCTGAAGGGACCGCTAAGCCTTACAAAGATAAGAATGGTGCCATCTGGATAAAGCAAGGTTCTGATAAGAGACGGCTAACAGACAATAATGAGCAGATACGATTGTTTCAACAAAGTGGAATCTTGTATTTGGATGAAATGATTATTCCACAAACAACTGTTAATGATGTTGAAGTTTCCAAAGTCGAAAAATATGTAAAAGCCGTTCAAAAAAGAGAATCAGATGAAAGTATTGATATTACCGAAAATCTTCTACATAATTTGAATATTATTAAAGAGGGTCGTCTTACTTTAGGTGGTCTTTTATTTTTTGCAAATAATCCACAGAAGTATAGACCTGCGTTTTGCGTAAAGGCAATTTCATTTTTTGGTAACAGTATTGGAGGAACGGAATACAGAAGCAGTCAAGATATAGAGGGATGCATTCCTGAAATCTTTGAGGAAACTATGAGGTTTTTCACCTCAAATTTACTTCATATTCAGGCAGGTCAGAATTTTAATTCTGTGGGCAAATTGGAAATTTCACAAATCGCATTAGAAGAATTTGTGCAGAATGCTTTGGTACATAGAGACTATTCCAAAAATTCACCCATAAGGATAATGATATTTGATAATCGAATTGAAATTGTGAGTCCTGGTTCTCTACCAAATAACCTTACCATAGAAAATATAAAAATGGGTCATGCAGTTGTACGTAACAACCTTTTGGTGTCCTATTGTTCAAAGTTGATGATTTATCGTGGGTTTGGTTCTGGTATTAACCGAGCATTGGAAGCTCAACCAAATATCGAACTTATCAACGATGTTGAAGGCGAACAATTCAAAGTCATAATTCCAAGACCAGAAAAGAAATAACGAGTCACTATGCCAGCCCTTCTCAGCCTCACTCATTGCCAAGCCCTACCAGCCAACGCTTAAACCAAAGCTTGTCAAAGAGTGTGTCTGTCCAACCGCACGAACAGAAAAATATACAACAAGGCACAATACATGGTATAGTGCGAACGGGTTTCAGTGGTTTTCGATCGTTTGCAGCTCCTATAAAAGTCGGTGTAAACTGATAGGAAATCGCCTCGTACTCCCGCACGATACCTTACCATCACCGTTAGTGGCAATGCTTGATGGATTCTAATGGTGTTTAGTGATTCCGGTTTTTTCCCATCATCTGACGAAAGTATAATTGCATAGCATTTTGGATTTTGTTGGACTTTCTTCAATCATAATAGACTAGTCTTTGAGACAACGCAATGAGAACCCTTTCAACTTGTTGGTGTAATCCTGGTACACGCCCCCCCAAATGCCAGACATGGTTCGATACCAGGCTTGTGTGGGGGAAAACTGTGTAGACGACCACCAACGGCCGTAGCTGCCCAACCCGTTGAATGTGCCATATTTCTCGCCCCCTGGCAGTGCTGTAAACCCACTTGAATTGTCTGCATCCTCATTCGGATTCTCCCAATGCTCATATCCGACTTCTTTCATTTTCCCTCCTGCAACATTATTTCCTCCCAGATAATTGACAATTACATCCCATTCTGCATCACTTGGAATATGCCAACCAGACGGACAGATACCGAGTACACCACTGGGTACATCATTACTACCACTTTCTCCATTCATAATTGCATTCCAGATATAGAGCCTCCCGTAGGTTTCACAATTAACAGGATCATCATCATAACAATAGCTGCCACTACTAGTTTCGTAATTCAGGTTTTCTTTCATCCAACACTGGTCGCCAATTTTTACAGTGTTGTAGGTTTGCCCTTCGTATTCAAATGTTGGGATTTCCGGGCAGGGATGACCATCCGTACTTTCTACAGTAATGAAATTGGTTTTGGTTTCTGTGCCACTACCATAGGAATTGTTGGCTGTTAACATTACGGTATAAATTCCAACTGTATCATAAACATGGGTTGGATTCTGCTCAAAGCTAGAGTTTCCATCGCCAAAATCCCAGTCCCAAGTGATGGGAGAATCGGTTGACAAATCAGTAAAAGATACACTTTCCCCAACAATAATAATACTATCGCTGGCAGAAAAGTTTACCACAGGGATGCCTGTAGTGGCTTCAATAAATTCCGTTTTCGTTTCAGAATCGGTCCCATAAGAATTTACTACGGTAAGAACAACAGTGTATTTACCCGCATTTGAATATGTATGAACAGGATTCTGTTCGGTTGAAGCTGAGCCATCACCAAAATCCCATAGCCAACTTACCGGATTATTCTGCGACTCATCGGTAAACTTCACATTTATTGGGATGATCCCGGTTTGGGGTGTGGCAGAAAATCCGGCTAACGGGGCACTTCCTTCAATAAGGGTTATGGTCACCTCATCAGATGCAGAACCTCCGTTGTTGTCCTTGCTGGTGGCTATGATGGTATGGCTACCTAATGTTCCTTCTCCTGAGTTCCAATTGAATTCGTAGGGGAAACTGGTAGCCGAGCCAACCCCCACATTATCTACCTGGTACTGAACTTCCTCTATGGTTCCATCATCATCAGTGGCATTAACTATAATGGGAATCACAATTCCTTTGGCAAACACTTGGTTGGCTGCGGGTGAGGCAATTTCACAGGTTGGGTTTTTGTTCCTATCATCTTTTTTGCAACTTACTGCAAAGAACAAAGTTAAGACCAATACAGCATTTGTAATAGAAAAAAGATTTACTTTCATAGTTTTACGAATTAAATGTGTTTAATATGTAGTTGTTCATTTCAAATTAAAAGGTCTTAAAGATAGTCATTTTCAACTAAAAGGTTCTTTTTTAGAATGATATTATACTAAGTTTTTTGTAATGAAAAAATTAGCTTCTGTTGACGAATGGACGAAACATTTTATATCAACAGAATTCGCGATAAGACGATTAAAAATATTCTAGCAATGGTAAAGCGATTAAACCTCACAATAAAGAGATTGCAGTCTTCTCTCGAACTTGGTTAATTAGGATTTGCAATCCATACCATTCCTAAAAAACAACCTTTTGCGAATTGCATATATTCACCAACTTTTTGCGCCGTTGTGGGTGCCCCCTCGTCTGTTATTCATCTTTCTCTTTTGTCAAGTTCCCAGTCTAAATGAACATTCACCCAGCCTTTTTTGTCTTTGTATTATTCATTTTTATTGATCAGGATACAAACAAAAATTCAGGCTATGATACGAAAGATTACAACCTTAGGTGGCTATATCCGGGAATACCAGGAAAGTGTAGAAAACCCCAAATTATTTTGGACCCATCAGGCTGAAGCATTTTATTGGCGAAAAAAATGGGATAAAGTACTGGACTGGAATTTTGAGGAGCCTTCCGTTAAATGGTTTCTCAACGGAAAGCTGAATATTACCGAGAATATTTTTGAGCGGAATATGTTCCTGCGAAAAGATCAACCCGCCATTATCTGGGAACCAAACAATCCTGAAGAGGAAGGAATCACCCTAACGTACGAAGAACTTTTCAAAAAGGTAAACCAATTTGCGAATGCCTTGCAAAAAATGGGCATCGAAAAAGGCGACCGGGTGGTTATCTATATGCCCATGATCCCCGAGCTGGCCATTGCCATGCTTGCCTGTGCTCGGATCGGGGCCATCCATTCCATCGTGTTTGCAGGCTTTTCGGCCAAGTCGCTGGTAGAACGGATAAACGATGCCCAGGCCAAAATGGTGATCACTTCCGATGAAGGCTATCGGGGAAATAAAACCATCCAGATAAAAGCCATCGTGGACGAATCCCTTACGGATTGCCCAAGTGTTGAAAATGTGGTTGTGGTTGAAAGGACTGGCGGCGCCGTTGACATGAAAGCCGGAAGGGATATCTGGTGGCACGATGCCATACAAGATATGCCGGAAGAAAACGAAGCTGCGGAAATGGATTCCGAAGACATGCTTTTCATTCTTTATACATCAGGTTCGACAGGCAAGCCCAAAGGGATTGTCCATACCACAGGGGGCTATATGGTTTATTCGGCCTACACCTTTAAAAATGTGTTTCAATATAGCGACAATGATATGTTCTTTTGCACGGCTGACATTGGCTGGATTACAGGACATTCGTACATTATTTATGGCCCCTTGCTTTGCGGTGCAAAAACTCTCATGTTCGAGGGCATCCCCACTTTCCCTGACGAAGGCCGCCTTTGGGAAATAGTCGACAAATACCAGGTAAACCAACTATATACAGCACCCACAGCACTCCGCTCGCTGATGACCTATGGCGAGGAGCCTCTGGATAACAAATCGCTCCGTTCACTCAAAGTACTGGGTACGGTAGGCGAACCAATTAACGAAGAGGCCTGGCACTGGTACCACGACCACATTGGCAAAGGCAACTGCCCCATTGTTGACACCTGGTGGCAAACCGAAACAGGAGGTATTTCAATCAGCCCGCTGGCAGGGATCATCCCCACAAAGCCATCGTTTGCCACACTCCCGATTCCAGGAATTCAACCCGTTGTCCTCGACAATGAAGGAAAGGAATTAAGTGGAAGAAATGTAGAG
This sequence comes from Bacteroidales bacterium, assembly GCA_021740905.1. GTDB lineage: Bacteria > Bacteroidota > Bacteroidia > Bacteroidales > M50B96 > JAIOYV01. The sequence continues at coordinate 48,357 of JAIOYV010000003.1, read as the reverse complement.
GGCAACCTGTGCATAAAATTCCCCTGGCCGGGCATGTTGCGTACCATTTATGGCGATCATGAAAGGTGCAAAAACGTGTATTTCTCAAAATTCAAAGGCTACTACTTTACCGGCGATGGCGTGAAGCGCGACGAAGATGGCTATTACCGCTTGCTCGGAAGGGTCGACGATGTGATTGTGGTTTCGGGCCACAACCTGGGGACCGCCGAAATCGAAAATGCGATTAATGAGCATCCACTGGTGCACGAATCGGCAGTAGTGGGCTATCCCCACGAAATAAAAGGCCAGGGCATTTATGCTTTTGTGGTGTGTAGCGAACTGTCCACGGGAGGCGAGGAAGGTATCCGAAACAGTGTGATCAAAGGGGTTTCCAAAATCATCAGCCCCATTGCCAAGCCCGACAGGGTGCAAATTGTAAGCGGCTTGCCAAAAACCCGGTCAGGGAAAATCATGCGCCGGATCTTACGAAAAATCGCCGAAAATAATTATTCCGACTTAGGTGATATTTCCACGATGCTCGATCCTGATTTAGTGGATGAAATCATTAAAGGGAGGATTGGCTAAATATTAATAAAAAAAATTTACGAATTAATCGAATTCCTAGCTGCCTTGGCAGGAGAAATTCGATCAACTCGATGAAAAAAGTATTTTGGATGGTTGAAATAAGAAGTTTGTAGTGTAACTTGTCTAACATTCAACATCCTCCCATTCCATAAATCTTTTACCTTTACCGGCTATTTTGCAACAGGACATTTCAACATCGGATGCGAATACCAGGATTAGATCTTTTACGCGGTTTGGCAATTATTTTAGTGTTGTTTCGGCACAGCAACCTCGAAAACAATATTATAAAAGACTTTGGCTGGCTGGGTGTCGATTTGTTTTTTGTGCTTAGCGGCTTTCTGGTCTCGGGTCTTATTTTCAGGGAATACAAACGGGTGGGCGAAGTAAACTTAAAACGGTTTCTCATCCGGCGCGGGTTCAAAATATACCCCCCTTTTTATATTTTCATGGTGGTGGGCATATTTGTCCATTTCTTCAAGACAGATTCTTTTCCTCAGCTTAGGCATATTCTGTCGGAAGCTTTTTATGTTCAAAGTTACCTGCCGCGAATTTGGAACCACACCTGGTCGTTGGCCGTCGAAGAGCATTTTTATTTGGGATTGGCACTTCTTGTTTTCATCGCCATAAAAAGCAAGGTTTTAACGAACCGAAAGTTGATCATTTCTTTCTTGGTAGTCCTGTTGACAAGCACCTTTCTAATGAGGTTGTATGTGTCGTACCCCCACCGGCACGAGGAAAGTTTCAGTTTTGTCCAAACCCACCTCCGCTCCGATGGGATCATTATTGGTGTGCTCATCTCCTATTTATATCACTTCACCGGGTTTTACGATTCCTTTCTAAAATGGAAGAAATCACTTTTTGCGATCGCCATAATCTTGATCCTCCCCGGGTTCATTTTCAGGGGCGGTGGCTATTTTATGAATACCATCGGCTTGACGACCGTAAATCTGGGCTTTGGGATTTTCACCTTGCTTTCATTGAAATACACCCATGCCTCAAACTATTTAGTGATAAAACTACCCAAACAGGCTGTGCGCTTATTGTGTTTCATCGGGGTCCATTCCTACTCCATTTACCTGTGGCATTTAATGGCGGTCGACATAGCCGAAAAGTTCGAGTTGAACCCTATGCAATCCTCGGCCCTCTCCATTTCATTGGCCATCGTAATTGGGGTAGCGTGCTCCTATATCATTGAGAGGCCCTTTCTCAAACTTCGCGATTCGATCGTAAAATAAAATAGAAAAATCGTTGGCTGATGGAAGGCAAAATCGACAAAACTGTTTTTTAACCAATGACAGTGTTTTGTAAGCGACAGGTTAATAGCTAGATATGCAACTCCACAAAGAAACTAACACGGAACCCATTTCAGGGTTTCTACTATATTAGGATTGTTTTCCCCGCACTTACCCAGAATTAAAATTGAATAATTATGGAAGATAAATTAAATCCATCTGAGGGAATTAACCTAATCTGTGAACATTCCCTTGAACACAATAAATTGATTCTGCGAATAATCAGTGGCGATTATTCATATTTACTCTTTAGCGATTGTATTTCTTATGCGATGGACTATATTTGTGAAATTTTTTGAAAATCAGTACAAATAGAGAATAGAATGAGTAAATTTCCTGAATATCAAGGATTAGATTTATCAGCAATAAACAAAGATATATTAAAAGTTTGGGCCGAAAACAATACTTTCGCGAAGAGTATCGACACCCGGGAGGGTGGGCCCAACTACATTTTTTACGAAGGACCTCCATCAGCTAATGGAAAACCAGGCATCCACCATGTCATGGCCCGAACTATTAAGGATATTTTCTGCCGCTATAAAACACTAAAAGGATTTAAAGTTGAACGGAAAGCCGGATGGGATACCCATGGCCTCCCTGTGGAGCTGGGTGTAGAAAAATCCCTGGGAATCACCAAAGAAGATATTGGAAAAAAGATTACTGTTGAAGAGTATAACCAGGCTTGCCGCACCGATGTGATGAAATACACCGACCTGTGGGAAGACCTGACCCACAAAATGGGCTACTGGGTCGACATGGAACACCCTTACATTACGTACGACAACCGCTACATCGAAACCCTTTGGTGGTTGCTCAAACAACTTTTCGAAAAAGGATTGTTGTACAAGGGCTACACCATTCAACCTTATTCGCCAGCTGCCGGAACCGGTTTAAGCTCACACGAACTGAACCAGCCAGGCTCCTACCGCGATGTAAAAGACACCACGGCCATTGGCCAGTTCAAGGTGATCAGGAACGAAAAGTCGGAGTTTTTGTTTGAAGGTGTCGATTCCGAACTTTTTTTCCTGGCCTGGACAACTACGCCCTGGACACTCCCGTCGAATACCGCATTGGCTGTTGGGGCAAATATCAAGTATGTAAAAGTAAAGACCTTCAATCCCTATACATATCGGCCCATAACTGTAATTTTGGCAAAGGATCTTTTCAGAAATTATTTTCCTGAAAAAAATGATGAGCTAAAATTGGAAGAATACCACGAAGGTGATAAACATATCCCTCACCATGTATTTGGCGAATATACAGGCACCCATTTGACTGGTGTTACTTACGAGCAACTGATTCCCTGGGTAAAACCTGATGGTGATGCTTTCCGGGTAATAACCGGCGATTTTGTGACTACCGAAGATGGTACCGGGATCGTTCACATAGCTCCCACCTTCGGTGCAGACGATGATAGAGTGGCCAAACAAAGTGGGATTGTTCCATTGATGGTGATCGATAACTCTGGGAAATTACAACCAATGGTTGACAAACAGGGACGCATGTACCCCATCGAAGATTTGGATCCGGGTTTTGTGAAGGGATTTGTCAACAAAGAGCTGTACTCCGAATATGCCGGGATGTTTGTGAAAAACGAATACGACCCGAACCTCACGGAAAACGACCCCACAATTGACATAAAAATTTCGATCCAACTGAAAGAAGAGAACAAAGCTTTCAAGGTTGAAAAACACGTACACAACTATCCACATTGTTGGCGTACTGATAAGCCGGTTTTGTATTACCCCCTCGATTCGTGGTTTGTGAAGACCACCGCTTTTAAGGATCGGATGATGGAATTGAACGAAACCATCAACTGGAACCCGCCATCGACCGGAACCGGGCGATTTGGGAAGTGGCTCGAAAACCTGGTGGATTGGAACCTTAGCCGTTCGCGGTTCTGGGGGACACCTTTGCCAATATGGGTTACTGAAGACCGCACCGAAATGGCCTGTATAGGCTCTGCCGAAGAATTGAAAGCTGAAATTGATAAATCAATGGCTGCCGGTTTTATGAAGAAAAACCCATTAGCTGACTTTAAGCCTGGCAATTTTACTTCCGAAAATTACGGGACCTTCGACTTGCACCGGCCTTATGCCGACCGCATCACGTTAGTTTCGGCAACTGGCCAAAAGATGTTCCGCGAACCCGACTTGATTGATGTATGGTTCGATTCGGGCGCAATGCCGTATGCGCAATTCCATTATCCTTTCGAGAATAAGGAAACTTTCGACAAAGTTTTCCCTGCCGATTTTATTGCCGAAGGGGTAGACCAGACCCGCGGTTGGTTCTTCACGCTTCATGCCATTGCTACCATGATTTCCGATTCGGTATCATTCAAAAATATTATCTCGAATGGTCTGGTCCTTGACAAGAGTGGCAACAAAATGTCCAAACGTTTGGGCAATGCTGTCGATCCTTTCGCGACCATCGAAAAGTATGGCTCCGACCCCTTGCGCTGGTATATGATCACCAATGCCCAGCCCTGGGACAACCTAAAATTCGACATCGACGGAATTGACGAAGTACGCCGCAAATTCTTCGGCACCTTGTATAATACCTTTTCGTTTTTCGCGCTTTATGCCAATGTCGATGGTTTCACTTATTCAGAAGAAGAAATCTCTTATGAAGACAGGCCGGAAATAGATCGCTGGATTTTGTCGGTATTGAATTCCTTGGTTGAGGAGGTGGGCGATAATTACGAAACCTATTTCCCGACCCGTGCCGGGCGCGCCATTTCCAATTTTGTTACCGAAAACCTGAGCAACTGGTATGTTCGCCTGAGCCGGAAACGTTTCTGGGGTGGTGAATATTCTACAGATAAGATTTCGGCCTACCAAACCCTTTACACCTGTCTGGAAACTGTGGCTTTGCTGGCCTCACCTATTGCCCCTTTTTACATGGAGCGGATTTATCTGGACTTGAACAAGGTGACTAGAAGAGATACTTTTGGGTCGGTGCATTTGGCTCAATTCCCATCCTTCAACCCAAAACATATTTTTAAAGATTTAGAGGAAAGGATGGACCTGGCACAAAAGGTTTCGAGCATGGTGCTTGGCCTTCGCCGAAAGGTAAACCTGAAAGTGAGGCAGCCACTCGGGAAAATCATGGTACCTGTGGCCGACGTACATCAGGCTGAGCAATTCCGCGCTGTTGAGAACATCATCCTTTCAGAAGTTAATGTAAAAGAGCTTGAACTGATAACCGATACCACCGGGGTTTTTGTGAAGAAGATTAAGCCCAACTTTGCTTTGCTCGGAAAACGTTTTGGCAAACTGATGAAGCAGGCTGCAGCCCAGATCAACCATTTTGGGCAAGATGAAATTCGCGAAATCGAGGAACACGGAAAATATATTTTGAAGATTGAAAACGAAGAGCACGAAATCACCCTTGCCGAAGTAGAAATCATCACGCAGGACATTCCCGGATGGTTGGTTGCCAACGATGGCAGCATTACCATTGCCCTTGACATTACCGTAAGCGAGGAACTACGGGCCGAAGGGATTGCTCGCGAATTCATCAACCGGATCCAGAATATCAGAAAAGATAGTGGCTTCGATGTGACCGACAAAATCAATATCTCGATCCAAAAGCATGACAGCATCAACTCTGCCATCGAAAAGCACAGCGAATATATAAGCACACAAACGCTTGCCAATTCAATCATGCTTGTCGATGAGCTACCCGAGGCTGATCGCAAAGACGTTGAAATTGATACTGAAATCAAGACAACTATTTTGGTAACGAAAGTTAATTAGGAAATACCAGAAGTAATAAAAAATTGTTATATTTAGAAAAAATTTAAGCTATGACAGAGAAGAAAAGATATACCGACGAAGAACTTCAGGAGTTTAAGGAATTAATTCTTGAAAAGATAGAAAAAGCACAGAAGGACTACGAATTGTTGCGTGCTACCATCTCACATTCCGACGATAACGATATCCAGGACACCTCGCCAACTTTTAAAGTGTTGGAAGAAGGGGCCTCGGTTTTATCGAAAGAAGAGGCCGGAAATTTGGCCCAGCGCCAGTTGAAATTTGTTCAGCACTTGCAGTCTGCGCTTATCAGGATCGAGAACAAGACGTATGGGATTTGTCGCGAAACCGGAAAACTTATTTCCAAAGAACGGTTAAGGGCTGTACCACATGCCACCCTGAGCATGGAAGCGAAACTAAATCAGCGTTAATAGAATAGAATATCAAATTAGCAAATGATTGGAACACTTGTCTCCAATCATTTTTGCTTTAATTTTAACAGATGTCAAAGCTCCAAAAATCTCTTATCCTTATTTTCCTGATCCTATTCATCGACCAGGCCTTAAAAATCTGGATTAAAACAACGATGTACCTGGGCCAGGAATTCAATGTTTCTGGGAATTGGTTTATCATTCATTTTACCGAAAATCCGGGCATGGCCTTCGGGGTTGAACTGGGTGGCGAATATGGGAAAATTGCCCTGAGCATTTTCCGCATTATCGCCAGTTTAGCCATTGGCTATTATATTTTTTATTTGGATAAGAAAAATGCCCCATTGGGATTGGTCTTGAGTGTTTCCCTAATTTTTGCGGGGGCCTTTGGCAATATTATCGACAGTGCCTTCTATGGTTTGATTTTCAGCGAAAGTTACCACGATGTGGCCCGTTTGTTTCCAGAGGGTGGTGGATATGCGTCCTTTCTCCATGGCAAGGTAGTCGATATGTTTTACTTCCCCATTCTGAAAGGGCATTTTCCGGGCTGGTTACCATTTTGGAAAAATGAGTCATTCGTTTTTTTTCGGCCGGTTTTCAATATTGCCGATTCGGCCATCACTGTGGGTGTGACCCTGATTATTATTTTTCAAAAGCGATTTTTTTTACACGAAAAGCGATCAGATGAACATGAAGAAGAAGTTGTTCATGCAGAAAGCAATTGATCTGTCCCTCGAAAGTGTAAAACAAGGAGGCGGGCCTTTTGGGGCAGTAATTGTACGGGATGGTGAAATTATAGCTGCCCAAGCCAACCATGTAACCCAACACAACGACCCCACTGCCCATGCCGAAGTGTGTACCATCCGGGCGGCCTGTAAAAAGCTCGACACGTTCGATTTGTCGGGTTGCGAATTATACACCTCCTGCGAACCCTGCCCCATGTGCCTTGGTGCTATTTACTGGGCACACCTCGACAAGGTGTATTATGCCAACACCCGCGAAGATGCCCGCGACACCGGTTTCGACGATTTTTTTATCTATGATGAAATATCAAAAGATATTGATAAACGGATGATACCCTTCGAGCCAATGATGCGGGAAGAGGCACAGGCAGCCTTTACGGAATGGGATAAGTTGGAGAATAAGATTGGATATTGAATTAAGAACAAACCTGATATTCAAGCCAAAATACTTCAAACCTAAAATGATTTAACAGGAAACAGCATTACCGTATTGGTAACTATTTTGTATCTTTGAAGCAAATCTTTTTGAACAGTGAGAGTAGTTGCGAAAAAAATACTAAGGGAATTCTGGGAGAAATATACAGACTCAGAACAACAATTGAAAACCTGGTATAAAGAAGCATCAAAAGCCAAATGGTATAACCCTATTGATATTAAAAAGGAATATGCCAAGGCAAGTATCCTGAAAAGTGGCCGGATCGTTTTCAATATTTGTGGAAATAAGTACAGATTGATAGTAGAAATAAATTTTATTAGACAATGGTTGTTTATTCGGTTTATTGGCACCCATGAAGAATATGATAAAATAAATTCAGAAAAAGTATAAAGCTATGGATATTAAAGCAATAAAAACTGAAGAAGATTATAATCAAGCATTAAAACGGCTTGAAGAAATTTTTCATGCCCCGGTTAATTCCAAAGAGGGAGATGAAGCTGAAGTTATTTCAATACTAATTGAAAAGTATGAAGATGAATGCTATCCAATTGAAGCACCTGACCCCATTGAAGCTATTAAGTTTAGGATGGAACAAATGGATATGAAACAGGGAGATTTATCTCAAATAATTGGCTATAAAAGTAGGGTTTCTGAGATATTCAGTCGAAAGAGAAAACTTAGCCTTAGAATGATTCGAAACCTTCATGACAAATTAAAAATACCTTATGAATCATTGATTGCGGACTATTAAGTTTCTTTGAATTAATATGATTATGCGAAAAACGAAACTCCAAGTCAATGATATTGAGATTGTTCTTTACAAACAGAATGAGGAAGAATTTATTTCGCTGACCGATATGGCTAAGTTCCGCGATTCTGAAAGAAGTGATTATATTATTCAGAATTGGATGAGGACAAGGAGCACAATTGAATTTCTTGGACTATGGGAACAACTGCACAACCCAAATTTTAAACCCATCGAATTCGATGGGTTTAAAAATGAAGCTGGGTCAAACAGCTTTACCCTTACCCCGAAACAATGGATAGAATCGACAAATTCTATCGGTATTATTTCAAAATCGGGGAGATACGGTGGCACCTTTGCCCATAAGGATATTGCCTTTGAATTTGCTTCGGGGGTCAGTCAATTAGAAAGTCATCCGAAAGCTAAAACCAGTCGATTAATCCATTTTAGACCAATCTCATAATTGCAATATCCGATTTAAGTATGAATATCAAATCTCACATACCCAACACCATCACTTCCCTGAACCTGTTTTCTGGATGCCTGGCCATTGTCATGGTTTTTCAGGGACAGTTGCACCTGGCCTCGATGTTTATTGGCATTGCGGCCATCCTCGATTTTTTCGATGGTTTTGCGGCCCGCCTGTTAAAAGCCTATTCCGAAATTGGAAAACAATTAGACAGCCTGGCCGACATGGTGAGTTTTGGTGCTGCCCCAGCGTTCATCCTTTTCAGTTTAATGAACGATGCCTTGCAGCTCGATGGTTTTTACCCTGCCATGTCTTTTATTAATATAATTCTTTTAAGCCTGCCTTTTCTGGTTGCCATTTTTTCTGCTTTACGCCTGGCCTTATTCAACATCGACACACGGCAAACCACCAGTTTTATTGGATTGCCCACACCGGCCAATGCCATTTTGATTGCCTCCCTCCCACTCTTGCTATGGTTGTACGATTATTCATTTTTGAATAATTTGCTGATGAATATTTATTTCCTCATTGGCCTGATCCTTCTCCAATCCTATTTGCTGGTATCGCCCATCCCCATATTTTCGCTCAAATTCAGCAGCTTTAAATGGGGCGATAATAAAGTCCGTTTTCTTTTTCTTGGACTTTCGCTGATATTGTTGATAGTCCTGCAAGCAATGGCAATTCCAATAATCATTTTTATATATGTGTTGATTTCGAGTTTAAGTAATTGGATAATTCGTACTTTTGAAGCTCGACAAAACTAAAATGTGATAGTATGAAATTTACCGCTGAAATAAATGTAATGCCCCTGAAAGCCTTGCTCGATCCACAGGGAAAAGCCGTACGGATGAGTATGCACAACATGGGATACAAAACCATCGATAATGTGCGTATCGGTAAACACATTACCATGGAACTTGAAGCTGGCGACAGGCAGGAAGCATCGGATAAAGTAGAGGAAGCCTGCAAGAAAATCCTCTCGAACCCGGTGATGGAGTTTTACGAATTCGATCTGGTTCAGCTGAAGTAGGTGAAATTTTGAGAAATTAAGGATTTGAGAAATTGGGAGTTTGAGTACTTTGCATTTTTTCACTATTGAAATTAGTCTCCCAATCTGGGGTCAAGGTATATAAGCGCACTATCTCAATAATTTTCTCCAATCTACTTTTTCAAATTGAATCCCTTGCACTTGTGAAGGCTTTCCATTATTTGGCTTTGCTTTTGGATAGATTCCTTGTGTACCAGTTGCAGCAATTTAATCACAAAATCTTCATCAAGCCCCAAGCTTTCGCCCAGCCTGCTCCGGGTCTGGATTATTGATTCCCACCGTCGCAACTGGAGAATGGTGATATTGTTTTCACATTTGTATTCCCCTATTTTTGAGACTATGTCCATACGCTGGGCCAGCAATTCCAACATTTGATTGTCGATGGAGTCTATCTGTTCGCGGTATTGTTCCAGCACACTCTGAACCTTCACACTAAGTCCGTTGGCTTGTCTGAATGTCAGGTCATCCAACATTTCGGCAAGCCGGGCCGGGGTTATCTGTTGTTGGGCATCGCTCTTGGCTGTGTCGGGCGAAATGTGGCTCTCTATCATTAGACCATTCATGTTCAGATCCAATGCTTTTTGTGATATTTCCTGGATAAATTCACGGTTTCCGGCAATGTGGCTCGGGTCAGTAAAAATATTCAGGTTTGGGAAAGTGCGCTTTAATTCAATCACAAGTTCCCATTTGGGAATATTCCGAAGTGATGTGTTTTCGAAAGGAAAAAAGCCCCGGTGCACTGCGGCCAATTTTCTGATCCCAGCCTTGTACATGCGCTCGATGGCTCCAATCCAAAGCGAAAGGTCGGGATTCACTGGGTTTTTGACAAGCACCGGAATGTCAACTCCTTTTAAAGCAGTGGCCAATTCCTGCACCGAGAAAGGATTGGCCGTAGTTCGGGCTCCAATCCAAAGAATGTCGATGCCATAATCGAGACAGGCTTTGATGTGGTCGGGATAAGCCACTTCAACAGCTGTCAATAATCCTGTTTCAGCTTTCACTTTTTGAAGCCATTTTAGACCTTTTTCCCCAACGCCCTCGAAATTTCCTGGACGGGTGCGTGGTTTCCATATCCCCGAACGAAAAACTTTTATTTGAGAGATTTTTGCCAACTCACGTGCAGTTTGCATTACCTGCTCCTCGCTTTCGGCACTGCATGGGCCGGCAATGATAAGTGGTTTATCAGAATCAAAAGGAAACCAGTTGTTCCAGGCAATTATATTTTCAAGTCCTGCCATGAATAGGGTACAAATTCTAATTTGTTTTGTTCGGCAAAAGTAATGATTTTATTAGGCATGGGAAGTGTAAAAAAAATGGAGCACCGAAGTGTTGCAGAATTGAAATATCTTAAGTTCTTTACATTGGTGATGGATTGCACTGCGCTATATTTCCTCTTGTCACCATTTTCTATATTATTTACATGTAAAAATGTAAATTTTTAATTCTGTTTAATCCGATCACAGATATTGGGTAATTATCCGATTAATGGTGCCGACTTCAAATCGATGCTAGCTATGGGGAGAAATAAGATAATACAAGGATTTTATTGATTCAAAATTTGCAAATAATCTTTTGCACAGTCAATACTTTTAAATTCATGGTTGTTGATTTTATTGATAAAATACACATCCTCCTTTTCTTGTGAATTTATTATTTCTAAAAGCAATTTATCATTATCCATAGAAATGTAGACAAGAGACTCAGATAGCCTTTTAACTAATTCTTCCGAGTTATATTTTAGATTAATGTAGTATTGAAGGTTGAATAATTGATGCTTTTCTTTGCCATTGACATCTACTTTTGTTGTATTAATTGGACTTAATTCTCCTCTAAATGTTAATATTTTACAATTCGTAAAAGGATTTTCAAAACCTTCAATTGGAATTAAAAACTTACAATTACTAGAGTCAGTTGAAATCATTGCATGAACATATTTCTCCGGTAACCATGCATCATTAACTTCATAACTTTGTGCAAAGCAAGTTAGGGAAGATATTGTCATGACGTATATTAAGAATGATTTCATATTATTAAAGTTAATACATGCCATGGCACATATACTGTTTACATTTTTCTGTTTCATTCCCCTGCGGCCCTTGCTGATGCCGATTTACAATCGGTGTCCCCTAAATCTATCCAGACATACCTAAAATGAGTCAGCATTATCCTAGCCCTTCTGGTGTCACCCCGCCCAATTCTCCCTGTCCAAACTCCGATACTGGATGGCTTCGGCCAGATGGTCTGATTGGATATCTTCGCATCCTTCGAGGTCGGCAATGGTGCGCGAAACTTTGAGGATGCGGTCGTAAGCCCTGGCAGATAAGCCCAGTTTTTCCATGGCGGTTTTTAGCAATGCCTGACCTTCCAGTCCAATTTTGCAATACTGACGAATCTGTCGCGAAGACATCTGTGCATTGCAATATACCTCGGGCAAGTCTTTTAATCTTTCGGCCTGGCGCAAGCGGCTTTTCTCAACTCTTTGTCGAACCTTTTCACTTGATTCCGATGATTGTGTATCAGACAATTTTTTGAACGAGACAGGAACCACTTCAATATGGATGTCGATCCGGTCTAAGAGAGGCCCGGATATTTTGTTGAGGTATTTCTGTACACCGCCTGGGGGACACACACAAGCTTTTTCCGGATGGTTGTAAAAACCACAGGGACAAGGATTCATCGAGGCCACCAGCATAAAACTGGCCGGATATTCCACCGAGAACTTTGCACGCGAGATGGTGATAACCCTGTCTTCGAGGGGTTGGCGCATGACTTCGAGCACGGTTCGTTTAAATTCGGGCAATTCATCCAAGAATAAGACACCATTGTGGGCAAGGGAAATCTCGCCCGGTTGTGGGTATTGTCCACCACCAACCAATGCTACATCAGATATTGTGTGGTGTGGCGAGCGGAAGGGCCTCTGGGTCATAAGTGATGTTTCGCGTGAAATTTTTCCGGCCACCGAATGGATTTTAGTGGTTTCAAGAGCTTCCTGCAAAGTAAATGGAGGAATTATGGTCGAAAGCCTCTTGGCCAACATAGTTTTTCCTGCACCCGGCGGGCCGATCATAATAATATTGTGTCCTCCCGCCGCAGCAATTTCTAAGGCACGCTTTACATTTTCCTGTCCCTTTACATCCGAAAAGTCGACATCAGTTTTGTTGATATTGGAATAGAATTCTTTCCGGGTATCGACAATAGTTGGTTCAATTTCTATTTTGCCATTCAGAAAATCGACCACTTCTGTTAAATTTTCGACTCCATAAACTGTCATCTTATTTACAACACCAGCTTCACGCGCATTTTGTTTTGGGAGGATAAATCCTTCGAATCCTTCCTCCCTGGCTTGAATTGCAATAGGGAGAACGCCCCGGATAGGCTGTAGGCCACCATCGAGAGAAAGTTCGCCCATAATGAGGTACTTGTCGAGTTTGTCGTTGTGGATTTGTCCATCGGCAGCCAGAATGCCAACTGCAATTGGGAGATCGTAAGCCGACCCTTCTTTTCGGATATCGGCAGGTGCCATGTTGATGACAATCTTTTTACGGGGCATTTCATATTTGTTCACCATCAATGCCGCTGTAACCCGTTGTTGCGATTCTTTTACGGCACTGTCGGGCAAGCCTACAATATGAAAATTGATGCCTCGTGAAGTATTTACCTCAATGGTAATGATAGTTGCATTGATGCCGTGAACAGCACTTCCATAAGTTTTTACAAGCATGGAACTTTTGTTTTTTTGATGCCTGTTATTTTGATTGTATTTTTAATTCAACTTAGTTTCCCACTTCAGAAATAAACTTGATCCGAATTAGCCTTACTTCCTCTTCCGAATAATCATCTTCGCCCAACTCGGCAAGAGCATCCTGTATTGATTCAGTTTCGGCTTCCTCTTTAAAGTATTCGTAAATTTCCTCTTGTTTATCTTCGTCCATAACCTGATCGATATAATAGTTCAGGTGTAGTTTTGTGCCGGAATTGACAATAGCTTCAATCTCAGTAAGCAATTCAAGCATATCGATATTCTTGGCATCGGCTATATCATCGAGGGGCATTTGCCGGTCGATGCTTTGGATGATGTACACTTTAAGCCCCGACTTATTGACCACCGATTTTACAACCATATCCTGTGGCCGTTCAATATCGTTTTCCTCAACGTGCATCTTGATGAGTTCGAGAAACTCTTTCCCATATCTAGCTGCTTTTCCGGTGCCAACACCTGAAATCTGGGTCAATTCATCCATGGTAATCGGGTAATGAATCGACATATCTTCGAGCGAAGGATCCTGAAAAATGACAAATGGTGGCAAGTTTAGCCGTTTGGCAATTTTCTTCCTTTGATCTTTTAGCAATGCAAACAGTGTCCTGTCCATGGCATCTGTGCCTCCGCTTCCCGAAATTGCATTGTCTTCCATTTCCTCAAAGTCGTGGTCTTGGGTCAGCATGAACGATTTTGGGTTGTTCAGATAAGCATGACCCCCTTCTGTCATTTTCAATAGTCCATAGTTTTCGATGTCCTTTTCGACAAAGCGGGCAATCATGGCCTGGCGGAAAACAGCACCCCAAAAACGGACATCCTTGTCGCGGCCACCACCAAACTCCGGCAGGTTATGATGCCTGTATGATTTTACGGCTGAAGTAAGATTTCCTGATAAGATATTTGAAATATGGTCGGCCTTGAATTTTTCTTTTACAGCCAAAACTGCCTCCAATGCCTGAACAATATAATCTTTCCCTTCGAATTGGGTTTTTGGGTTAAGGCAATTGTCGCAGTTTCCACAATTGTCCTGTTGATACACTTCACCAAAATAATGCAACAACAATTTGCGACGGCATACCGATGATTCCGCATAAGCCACCGTTTCGAGCAATAATTGTTTACCTATTTCCTGTTCGGCCACAGGTTTTCCTTGCATGAATTTTTCGAGCTTCTGGATATCCTTATAACTATAAAAAGTGATGCACTTGCCTTCACCGCCATCGCGACCCGAACGTCCGGTTTCCTGGTAATACCCTTCCAGGCTTTTCGGTATGTCGTAGTGGATCACAAAGCGAACATCGGGCTTGTCGATACCCATCCCGAAAGCAATGGTGGCCACAATCACATCGGCTTCTTCCATCAGGAATTTATCCTGGTTGCCCGATCGTGTGGCTGAATCCATCCCGGCATGATAGCCCAGGGCCTTTATGCCATTTACTTGCAGGGTTTCGGCCAGCTCTTCCACTTTTTTCCTGCTAAGGCAATAAATAATGCCCGATTTTCCACCTTCGTTCTTTATATATTTAATGATCTCTTTCGAGGTATCGATTTTTGGCCTTACTTCGTAGTAAAGGTTAGCCCGGTTAAACGACGACTTAAACACATTGGCATCCAACATACCCAGGTTTTTCTGGATATCGTGTTGCACTTTGGGGGTGGCGGTGGCGGTGAGGGCAATAATGGGTGCCCGTCCTATTTCGTTGATAATAGGCCTGATTCGCCTGTATTCTGGCCGAAAATCGTGGCCCCACTCCGAAATACAGTGTGCTTCATCAACCGCATAAAAGGAAATGGGCACTTGCTTTAGGAAGATAATATTGTCTTCCTTGGTAAGCGATTCAGGAGCTACATAAAGTAATTTTGTTTTGCCACTTACTACATCTTCCTTTACCTTTTGAATGGCCGATTTTGTAAGGGATGAATTCAAAAAGTGGGCAATTCCATCTTCCGAGCTAAAACTGCGCATGGCATCCACTTGGTTTTTCATTAAGGCGATGAGGGGGGAGATCACAATGGCCGTACCTTCCTTTATCATGGATGGCAATTGATAGCACAATGACTTACCTCCGCCCGTGGGCATTAAAACAAATGTGTCTTTGTCAGCTAAAATGTTCTTTATCACATTTTCCTGGTTTCCTTTAAAATTTGTGAAACCAAAATATCTTTTCAAGTAGTCAAAAATTGGATATTCAAAATCCGTCTCTACATTCATTACTTCTGTCATCAATCGATTCAATTAATTAATCCTCTGTATTCAGAAATTTGTTAAACTTAAATATTCTGAATATCGTCTCTACACTTATTTTTTTTTCATGCTGATCAAACAGGTTAGTAAAAATAACAAACAAAACACTAATTACCAAAAAATAGATGAGAGATTGAACATCTTACTTAACCTATTAATAATGTGACCGTTTAATTATTCACATAAGAGACTAAACAGGACAATATTACAGTTTACACCTGATTGTTTGCACTCTTTCAGTACCTGAAACCTTCATTTGAAGGCTTCCTTTTTCACATTATTATGAAATGCAGCTATCGTCCCATAGCTCTTTCGCCAAAAACAATTAATTTTGCCAGCAGTTTATTAACAAACTGAAATTTATCAAATTATAAATAATCGTATTGGAAGCATCAGAAATAATTAGCATTGCAAAATCGACCATACTTACCGAAGCCGAGAGCATAACAAAACTGGCATCGTATGTAGATGAGGGATTTGCGGGTGCCGTGAAAAAAATTTATTCGAGCTTGGGCCGTGTAGTCATCACCGGGATAGGCAAGAGTGCCAACATAGCCAATAAAATTGTGGCCACCCTAAATTCGACCGGAACTCCTGCCCTATTTATGCATGCTGCCGATGCTATTCACGGCGATCTGGGCATGGTACAGGAAAACGATATTGTGATTTGCATCAGCAAAAGTGGCAATACACCTGAAATAAAAGTGTTGGTGCCCCTGATCAAATACCGAAAAAACATCCTCATTGCTATGGTCTCGAACACCGATTCGTTTTTGGCCCGTGAGGCCGATTTCATTTTACGGGCTACGGTCGATAAAGAGGCATGTCCCAACAACCTTGCTCCGACCAACAGCACCACTGCCCAATTGGTAATGGGCGATGCTCTGGCTGTTTGCTTGTTAAACCTACGGGGATTTTCGACCCAGGATTTTGCCCGCATCCATCCGGGGGGAGCACTTGGGAAAAAGCTGTATATGCGTATCGATGATTTGTACAAGAGCAATGCTGCACCCCAGGTTTCGCCCGATGAAAACATTCGGAACGTGATCCTCGAAATATCAGCCAAGAGACTGGGGGCTACTGCTGTGGCAGATGAAGGTCAGCGCTTGCTTGGAATTGTTACGGATGGCGATATCAGGCGGATGCTTGAAAAAAATCTGCACTTCGACACATTGACTGCTCGTGATATTATGACAGTGAACCCCAAGACTTGCAAACCCGATCAGCTTGCCATAAAAGCATTTCATATTATGGAAGAGAACAACATTACCCAGCTTGCCGTGTTGGATGATGGTGTATATAAAGGTATGGTTCATCTACATGATATATTGCGAGAAGGCATAGTTTAAACAGTTTATATCCATAAAGTCGAAGGACAATAGAATTTTGATTTCAGAATGACGACTCATTCCGCAGAAAAGCAGGACAAGCTGATTTTTGATTTACGATTTTTAAAATACAATAGAAAAGAATGGCTACGCGAAGATCAGACTTGAACCAGGAAACAGAAATGACATTTTTAGACCACCTCGAAGAGCTGCGTTGGCATTTGGTCAGGTCGATTGTGGCCATTGTCGTGTTTGCCATTGTGGCCTTCGTGTTTCACCGATTTATTTTCGATGTCATTATCCTGGCTCCAAAAACACCTGCATTTTGGACCAATCAGCAACTGTGCGCTTTAGGCGAACTGCTTAATGTTTCATCGTTGTGCATAAATGCCGTTCCGTTCAAAGTGATCAACATAAGTATGGCGGGCCAGTTTTCGACCCATATTATGGTTTCGCTGGTGTTGGGGATTATCGTTGCCTTCCCCTACATTTTTTGGGAATTCTGGCGATTTGTAAGTCCAGCCCTTTACACCAAAGAAAAGCAAAGTTCGAGAGGGGCTATTTTTTACACATCCCTGCTTTTCATGCTGGGGGTTTTGTTCGGCTATTTTCTAATTGTCCCTCTTTCGGTTCATTTTCTGGGATCGTACAATGTAAGCGCACAAGTTGAAAATACCATCGACTTAAAATCGTATATCTCGACAGTAACATCGGTGGTGCTTGCCAGCGGGATTATTTTCGAGCTGCCCATATTTGTGTATTTTCTTGCAAAGGCGGGGCTTGTATCAGCTGCGTTTTTAAGAAAGTACAGGAAACATTCGGTAGTAGTGATCCTAGCCCTGTCGGCCATTATTACACCCCCCGATGTTTTCAGCCAGATATTGGTATGCCTCCCGTTGCTATTGCTATACGAAGTAGGGATTATAATTGCCCGACGGATTGAGGCAAAGTCAACATAGCTTAAAATATTTTACAACTTATCAGGTTTATCAATTGTTTAGAATAAAAAGGATGACTGATTAAATGGTTTTATTAAAATTCCCATACCAAAGGATACTATTAAGTATTGTTTTTTTATTGATTATAAACGGGGTAATGGCACAGGCCACCAAGGTACGTGGACGGATAGTCGAGGCCGAAACCCTGGAGCCAATCCCTTTTGTAAATGTATCGTACATTGGTACCGGCATTGGAACTGTGACCGATTTTAACGGCGATTATTTTCTCGAAACCAAAACTCCGGGCGACACCTTGGCTTTTTCGTGCGTTGGTTATAAGGTCGTAAAGTATGCTGTCAATAAAAAGGCATTCCAGACTTTCAACATCGAAATGCAGCCTTCGAATGTTGAATTAGCAGAGATAGTTGTTTTACCAGGCGAAAACCCTGCCCATATTTTGCTCCGGAAAATAATTGCCAATAAAGAAAAAAACAATCCAGAAAAGATTGAAACCTACCAATGCGAGGTATACAACAAGATTGAGTTTGATGTGAACAATGTGGATGAGGAATTTAAGCAACAAAGGGCTTTAAAGCAATTCCAGTTTATATTCGACTACCTCGATACTTCAGTGGTAAGTGGAAAAACCTACCTACCCATTTTCTTCACTGAAACCCTCTCTGATTATTATTATCGGAAGAAACCAAAGGGTACTCGTGAAATCATAAAGGCCAGCAAAGTGTCTGGTGTCGAAAGCCAAAGTGTGTCGCAGTTTACCGGACAGATGTATCTAGATGTTAATTTGTACGACAACTATCTGGAAATCCTCGATCAGCCTTTTGTTAGCCCAATTGCCAATTTCGGTAGGATGTACTACAAATATTACCTCATCGACAGCATGGTGATCGATAATCACTGGTGTTACAACATGTCGTTTCAACCAAAACGGAAACAGGAATTTACCTTTACCGGCGATATTTGGGTGGCCGATACAAGCTTTGCTGTGGTGCGATCGAAAATAAGGATGGCCAAGGATGCCAACTTCAACTTTGTGAACGATTTTGTGATTGAAAACAACTTTGAGAAAATTGACACTTTTTGGTTTCGCTCACAAACTAAACTTATGGTCGACTTTAATCTCACCGACCGCAGTACCGGTTTTTTTGGCAGAAAAACATCGAGCTATCGTAATGTACTAATCGACAGCCTTACAAACCCGAATATTTTCGATACCAAAATGAACCTCAGCTTTACCGAGGATGCCTTTAAAAAAGACAAGGAATTTTGGCGTACTGCACGACACGACAGCCTTACGGCAAAAGAGGAAAGCATATACGAGATGGTCGATTCAATAAAGAATGTCCCTGTTTTCCGCACCTTTGTCGATATCCTTACCACTTTTGTGTCGGGGTATTATGTAAAGGGCTTATTTGAATTTGGTCCCTACTATACTTTTTTTAGTTTCAACGAAATTGAAGGAAACAGGTTCCGGTTGGGAGGTCGCACCAGCAATAAATTCAGCGAGAAAATTATGTACGATGGGCACATTGCTTATGGCACTAAAGACACACGGTTGAAATACGGGCTTGGCCTTACGTATATGTTTGACGTAAACCCACGTGAGTCTTTAAGGGTGTACTATAAAGACGATGTGGAACAACTGGGCAAAAGTCAAAATGCTTTTCTCGAAGACAATATTCTTTCTTCGCTGCTTCAGCGTAACCCTATCACCAAAATTACCCGGATCAAAACGTTTCAAAGTTTTTATGAAAAAGAATGGTTCCAGGGATTTTCAAACAAAGTGGGGTTTAAGCATTCCACCATGTTCCCTACCGATAGCATCCCCCTTTTCCTAAGTAGCGATGTGTTTCCAAAAGCCGAATATTCCAGCATTACAACATCCGAATTTAGCCTGAACACCCGGCTTTCTTGGGACGAGGTATATGTATTTGGTTCATTTGAACGGGTAAGTTTAGGGTCGGATTACCCGATCATCAATTTGGATGCAACCCTGGGTGTGAAGAATTTTTTGTACTCCGATTACAACTACCTGAAATTGGGAGTGAACGTGCAGCATCTCTTTAACATTGGGGCTTATGGTTGGTTTAAATACACCCTCGATGCCGGTAAAATATTTGGAAAATTACCTTATCCATTACTTCGCCTGCACGAAGGAAACGAGACGTATGCCTTCGATGAATGGGCTTTCAACATGATGAATTACTATGAGTTTGCCAGCGACCAATACATGAGTTTGTACGCCGAACATCATTTTATGGGCTTGTTCCTGAACCGGCTCCCATTGTTGCGAAAGCTCGAATGGCGCGAAGTGGTGAACACAAAAATACTGGTCGGTTCGCTTCGTGATGACAACATGGAATATGATGTAAAATTTCCATTCGGCCTTACCGAACTCAGCAAACCTTATGTAGAGGCAGGCATTGGCATCGAGAATATTTTTAAGATCCTCCGTATCGATGCTATGTGGCGCTTTAGTTATTTGGACCATCCCAATATTGAAACCTTTGGGGTTCGGGCCATGTTGTATATTGCGTTGTAGGGTTTTTACAACACTTTCTATACCGTTTTTTTCGATATTGAATAATATGGTATAATCCTAAATCACTCAACCAAAAACTTTTTATTTACCTGCCTTCCGTTTTTTCCAACAACCCGAACAAAATACATCCCTTTCGCATAGTCTTTACATTTGATTTTAAGCAAGTTCGATGTAAGGTTTTGATATGCGACCATTTCCTTTCCTGAAGCATCATACACTGCAAGTTGCTGTGCGGGAATAAATTGGTTTGAAAGGGCCACGAGAACTTCCTCAGAGGCCGGGTTGGGATATAGCTCAAGTGATAGGTCCTCCTTCACTTGGGGAATATCTAAAACGTTCACAAAGTTTATCCTAATAAGCATGGAAAAAGTAATGGCCGAATACATATCATCCGGAATATCAGCTTCGATATGCAGGATATTCTTACCGTCGAAATCTTCCTGTGCATAAAAAGCCTGATGATAGGATCCTGATGCAGACAAAACGGTAAAGCCCGTAATCTCACCGCAATAATCTGGAAGTTCAATGGGCAGGTAAACACGTGTATCGCTGAAATGGAATTTTTCCCAAACCGGGAAATAAGGCGATGAAGGCTTATTCATTTGAAGGTTTATGTCGAGCGTTGTGGCATTGATGGAATCCTGGCTGGCCGTAACAATATTGAGTTGGGGGCTGTGATGGTTTGCAAGTGGATTAAACAGAGGGTCGCCGAAATAGATACGGTTGGCTTTTCCGCCAAGCATGTAGCAAGCCCCCGACCAATCGGACGGGTCGAAAGTGCCCGAGGCCAGCACATCACAGCCATAAGCGGATGCTCCCTGGGTAAATATCTTCAGGTTGGGCGGGTTGCCCAAAAACCCCATCACCACACCATCGTTGCTGCGTTTGTGAATGTCGCCGAGGGGTTCGTTGTAAAGAAAGGCATTGTACATATCCTCACTCTGGTCGTTGGCATTGTTGGCACCGCAGGGCGCAAAGTAGCCGGTAATCCCCGTTTTCAATATAGAAAGTGCAAAACTAAAAGTGTCCGACATTTCATAAAATTCCACCTGCCCCTGGGTATCACCAAAAGTAGCGGCAATATCGCCTTCCACCATCACCCGCTTGGGTTCACCCGAATGACAGGCTCCGTTGAATACCACGGCAGGATACAGGTTAAGTTCAGCAATTTCGTAACTCGACAAGCCAACGCGGGCATAAGCCGTGTCTTCAATTTTGGCCGGGTCATAATTCCAGACTGGAGGATTGGGACTCATATTTCCTCCCTCGAAAAGCCACAACATGTGAGGGTCGCCATTATGGCCAATGTCCAGGACTTTGTTATTGAGCATATTTCCCGAATTGGCCAGAAAATAATCCAGTCCTGTACCCAGGTCGCTGGTCTCCATATAAATACATGAATAGTTGGGGCAATTCAAATATTGCAAATAGTCACCCGGACTGTGGTATACAAGGTTGAGAGATGAAGCGGCATATCCCCCTACATTCAACGGAAAGTTTTGGATACCATGCGTTTCGGCATAAATGATCTGGTCGCAGAAATCAAGGGCATCCTGACCGGTAGCACCCGTTATAAAACCATACGAAAAATCACTGAAGGGGTCGCTGTCCAACTGGGTACTCATCATCAGGAACTTTCGTACAAAATTTATGTCCAGTTCAAGAGGCTTCACCACAATAGCCGCATATCGTGGCTGCAGGATGCTAAGGACAGGCAGCAATCCGTTAATGTTGCTGGCACTAAACTGAATGACCGGGGCATTGCGGTAATACTCAACGGCATGGACCACTTCATAATAGGCATCTGTGGTGTCCATAATGGTTGTAAGAACCACATAATCCTGGGTTTGTGCTTTTGAAGACCCACTTAATAAGAAAACACCGGCAATCAGGAGAGCATAGAAAATCTTTTTCATAAACATAATTTTAAAAAGAACGATGTACCTTTCTTCTGGATACCAATCATTTTGCGTTGCAAAACGAGAAGTTTATCCTCATCGAAACTAAGCAATAATTTTGGTTGTACCAAAAGAGAAAAATTTCTGAAGCAGTGAAAAGTTCAGTTACGTAATTTGCCCCAATATGAACTTTTTTGGTATTCGTTCAAAGTTGCACTTTGCATTTTGAGGTTTTTTCCTATCAAAATCTTAGAAGTTTGACACAATCAAAATCGTTTGTTTTTAGTACCTTTGATTTGAATTTTAAACCCGATCAATATGAAACTTATACAATTTACTTTTCTCTTTCTTTTTACCAGCAACCTTGCTTTCTCCCAAACTGCCGATAGCCTTGTGGCTTTTTATCCATTCAACGGAAATGCCATTGAGGAATTGGGAAGCGGGATTGATGGCTTAGTGAATGGTGCATTCCTTACCACCGATCGGTTTGGTCATCACGATTCGGCCTACTATTTTATTTCCGATTATCCTTCTTTTATCGATCTTGGCGATAGTTTCGATGAGATTTTTACAGAACCAGTGGCCAAATTCAGTTTCTCCTTCTGGATTGAACCTTACGAGAATATGGCAAATAAAGTCATCTTCGGAAAATATGGGAATTCGAATTGCAACGAAAACGGACGGGAGTTTTTTATCCGCATGAGCCCGGATCAAAAACTTGAATTTGCCAATTTTGCCTATCTTAACACCACTACCACAAAACATAGTGTACTTGGAAACACGGTGATTTATCAGAATACCGGGTGGTACCATGTAGTTTTTACCTACGATGCGAGTATCCCAACTTCAAATCTTTTGGAAAGGATTAAGATTTATTTGAACGGCGTACAGGAAAGCACAAGCATAAATTGGCTGGATGGTACTATTGAGACGATGGAAGACGGCCCTTCTCATTTGGGGATTGGTATTCCTCTCGATTCGCTTGGACAGGCTTGCGGCGATTTTGCTTTCGATGGAAAAATTGATGACGTAAAGTTGTTCGACAAGGTACTTACCCAGGCCGAGATCGACAGCCTGTTTAATGAACCTGACCCAATTTTACCTATGTTAGGCATTGCCGAAATGGGAAATAATATACCACACATATATCCAAACCCGTTTGTGAATGAGTTAAATGTAAATAATAAAATTGCAGCAAAAATTAGCTTGTACGATGTATTAGGAAATTTAATAATCGAAGAAATAGACATTGAACCCTATGGAAAACTTGACCTTTCGGGAATTAAAAAGGGTGTTTATTTCCTACAGGTGGCTGACAATAGCGGAATGCAAACTTTCAAATTAAATAAAATCGAATAAGAAAATGAAAATACAAATGAAACGAATTGCCTTGATCTGTTTTGTCTTGCTGATTTTCACTGCCTGCGGTAAAGACAAAACCACTACCAACAACGATGATCTATTATCGGTAAAAGAAAATGCTTTGTCGGAAAACCTGTTCGACGATGTGTTCCAGCAAGTGACCGATGCTTCAAAAACCAGCGAGGATGACCTGAATGCAGGATCAAAATCGACACTTGCCGGAGGTTGTGCTACGGTCACTTTAACTCCTTTCGATTTGGTTACCTGGCCCAAAACACTCACCATCGACTTTGGCCCAACCAACTGCCTGGGCACAGATGGAAAAGAACGCCGTGGAATAATATTAGTCAACCTAACCAATTGGTACCGCCAGTCGGGTTCGGTTTACACAGTTACTTTCGACGATTACTATGTGAACGACAACAAGATTGAAGGCACAAAGACAGTTGAAAACAACGGCCTCAACACAAACTCGAACCTGAGCTTTACTATCACCGTGACAAACGGTGTGATTACCAAACCTGACAATAGCCAGGTTCACTGGAGTGCATCGCGTACCCGCGAATGGGTGGTAGGCGAACCTACTTGGATATTGCTCGACGATGAATACCTGATATCGGGCACGACCGATGGGATCAATTCGGTGGGGGATACTTTTGCGGTGAATATCAATACACCCTTGCACGCAAAGGTTGGTTGTCCCTGGATAATGTCCGGAGAACTTACTATTGAGCGTCAAAACTATTCTGACATTACAGTGGATTATGGCAATGGCACATGCGATGCCCAGGCTGTTGCAACCATGAATGGGGTGAGTTATCCGTTTTCAATGAATTGATGGTTAGGGTGAGAAGGTAAGTGGGGGAGTTGGTTAATAGGTGGTCGATAAGTTGGTTGACAATCACATTCAATGCAAATCCTTCCACGTTTAGCCGGGAACATACGGGCAGATTTATATTTACTAACTCCACCGGCGAACCTAGCACATCATTTCTACCCAGCCCTTATAGGCTGAGCTGATAATTTCGCCCACTTTAGGGATGCTGAAAATCTAAAATAAAAAAGGAGGCCTGGGTCAAGTGCCTCCTTCTTCATGATTACAAGCGAAATATTACTCAACAATTATTTTCTTTGAACAGGCTTTATCCCCAGTTTCTATTTTCAGGATATAGGTCCCTTTGCCATACTCGCTAATGTCGATCTGGCTTTCGTACGATTTACTTTGGGCCGTGGTGCTATCACGGAAGAGTTCCTTGCCTGCCATATCAAAAATGGTTATGCTTGCTTCCCCGTTCTCGGGCAAATCGAAACTTAGGGTAAACCTTCCCTCGTTGGGATTTGGGAAGTATTTCAGATTATCGGGTTTGAGCTTATCTTTCGATTTTAGGTTTAGCACATCGGGCATATTGGCTTTTTCTTTTCGGCTAAAGTCTTCAATTTTAATTTTGCATGCCCCCATCTTCAAAATAATGACCTCGGCGCATTTTCCCTCTTTTACATTGATTTTGTGCTTGATGATTTTTTCATCACCATCTGTGATTACTTCCATATCATCATCTTCAATCATAATCTCATTGCCATTTTTATCGGTTGTAATTACTTTGGTAATCATTTCGCCATCCTTATCTTCCACAATGGTTTTCACCATTATTTTCTTTTCGCCATCCGTATCACCACAAATTACGTGGACATTTCCATCTTTGGATAAGAAAATAGGCTCACCATCTTTTGTTTTTAATAGCGAATCAATGTCGATATCTTTATCCATAAACATTTGAAAATCATTATCGCCAAGTTTTTCCCTGATTACATCCATGTCGAGATCAATCTTCTCAAACATATCGTCCATGCTTTCAAATTGGATCACTTCATCGGTACTATCAGCAAAAACTTTGATTACGGTGCGCAATTGCTCACCATCAGGCAAGGTAGAATCGCATTTTACCATATATACGTTTTTTAGAAAACTGATGGGGGAATTAGCGTGTTTGTCAAAATCGATTTCGGCTGTTTTAATGATCGAATCAAGGTCCAGGCTTTTCAATATCCTGTCAACTTCATTCCAGTCACAATCATGGTTAATGATACTCGTGTCGAATGCAACCCAATGGCCATCGCCCACTTCCAGTTTTACTTTTACCATACAAGTATCGACAGTTTGGCCCAGTCCGGGAGTATGGGCATAGAAAAACAAAAACAAGCCGATTAAGATCAAAATTTTTCTCATGATAAGGTTCTCCTTTTTTTTTAGTTCATATTGTAAAATTCTTTCTGCCAACAAATCTATGGCTCAAGCAGGTTAAGTCGGCTTAAGTTAGGTTAAAGTATGTTAAATAAATCGCTGCAACCAACTAATAGCTATTATCTTTGCTTGGTATGAATACAGCATTGATCCGCATATTGATTTTTGTTATGCTGGCCGCCCTGGTCGGTTTAATTTTCCTGCAAAGCATTTATCTGCGCGATGCCGTTGAAGTGAAAGAGAATCATTTCAGCCAATTGGTGAACCAGTCGCTTTCGGAAACGGTGCAGCAACTCCAAGCAACCAAAGCCATGCTGAACTACAACTCGCAACTGCCTGGCAACCAAAAAGGGTTTAATCAACAACCGGGTATTGAAAGTGAAAGTCAGGAAGAAGACACTCTTGGTTTTGAGTTTCTGATCGACGAAGGAGTTACGTATCTCGAAGACACTTTTTTCTGCACTTCAAATGCCAAGATCTCAGTATTCTCTAATGATTCGATGGTTTTTACCGTAGAAAACGAGCTGGGTGAAACCCAAACCCGAACATACCATTTTGGCGACAATAAGAAATATCCCACCATGAATAATCCTCATAGTAATATTTTGTCGCAACAATTCGATTATTTTGAGAATATGGTGGGCCAGATACTTTCGATCGACCGGGAAGCTGAATATAAAATAGACAAAGCAGATCTCGAAAAAACTATTCACAAAAGCCTCGACAACAACGGGATTTCGCTCGAATATGAATATGCTGTACTAAAACCCCGAACCGGATACATAATGGCGTCTGCCGATTATCACCCGCAAAACGAGAATGATATTTACCGTGTCCAGCTCTCCCCTGGAGACTTTTTTGCCCAACCCAGTTATTTGGAATTATACTTCCCGAGAAAGGATAAATTTATTCTTAATTCTATTGGAGTGATGGGCATTTCGTCGCTTATCCTGATACTTGCCATTATTGGTTTGTTTGCCATTTCTTTGATTATCATCATTCGCCAAAAGAAATTGTCGGAGATTAAAAACGATTTCATCAACAACATGACACATGAGCTAAAAACTCCGATTTCAACCCTATCGCTTGCCGGCCAAATGCTGAAAGACAATAGCATGGCCAATAACGAACAAATGGTATCGCATATTTCAAACATTATCGAGGATGAAACCAAAAGACTTGGCTACCAAGTTGAAAAAGCATTGCAAGTGGCCCTATTCGAAAAAGGCAAATTAAAATTCAATTTCGTTCCACTTGAAGTGAATGGTGTTTTACTGAAAGTGAAGAATAGCTTCGATTTGCATGTCCAGAAAAAAAGTGGTTCGATTTACCTCGATCTGGACGAGGGAAGCACTCTGATAAACGCCGATGAAATCCATTTGACCAATGTGTTTTTTAACCTGCTGGACAATGCTATAAAATATTGTACCGATATCCCTCACATTAAAATAGCGACCAAGACGACAAAACAAGGTGTCCATGTAGAGGTGATCGACAATGGGATTGGAATAGCAAAAGAAAATCAGCAAAAAATATTCGAAAACTTTTTCCGTGTACCTACCGGGAACATCCATAATGTGAAAGGCTTTGGACTTGGATTAAGCTATGTGAAAAAAGTGGTCGAAGAGCACGGTGGCACTATTTCGGTGGATAGCGAAATGGGAGGAGGGACTACGTTCAAGATGTATTTTCCTTTCAGCTACCCAATGCAAGAGTCATTGGATGTATGACAAATTCTGAGAATAACAGTAGAGTCGTGATATTAGGAAGATGTTTGGTATTACACAAACAAAAAAGTAGTTCTTTAAAATAATTTGGGTTTAATTGTAAACCTAGTACTTTAAAATTGATATTTTTGCCATTCACCAAACGAAAAGATGAAAGCAGTTATGACAAAGATTTTATTGGTTGAGGATGATGAAAACCTGGGGTCTCTACTTCAGGAATATTTAAAAGCAAAAAACTACAATGCCGATTGGGCCAAGGATGGTGAAAAGGGATACAAAGCATTTATGAATCAAAACTATGATGTTTGTATTCTCGATATAATGATGCCTTACAAAGATGGTCTTTCGCTGGCAAAGGATATCCGGTCTATCAACAGTGAAATACCAATCATTTTCCTATCGGCCAAGTCGATGCAGGAAGATGTTATTGAAGGTTTCCGGGCTGGTGGCGACGATTACATGAAAAAACCGTTCAGCATGGAAGAATTGCTTTTCAGGATCGATGCCCTAATCAGGCGGTCAAACAAACATAAGGAAAACCAACCCGAAATTTTTCACCTCGGAAAATTCCTGTTCGATCCCAATAAACGTACACTCATGCACAACGATGCAGTAACCAAGCTTACCACCAAAGAATCGGAACTGTTAAAACTGCTATGCGAAAACCGGAACGAGGTGCTGGAAAGAAACTATGCCCTACAAAAAATATGGCGCGACGACACCTATTTCAATGCCCGCAGCATGGATGTGTATATCACCAAACTAAGAAAACTCCTAAGCAGCGAACCAACGATCGAAATAATCAATGTGCACGGCAAAGGGTTTAAGCTTATTATTTGATGTTGCCTAGGAAGCCACCTTCAATTTCTGGACATTCGACTTTTCAATCTTGTCTTTGGCGTAGGGACGGGTAATGGTAATTTCGTTAACTTTATTGGAAGGCAGTTCGAACATGGCATCCATCATAATGGCTTCGCATAAGGAGCGCAAACCTCGTGCACCCAGCTTAAACTCGATAGCCTTGTCGACAATATATTCGAAAGTTTCTTCCTCGAACGTCAAATCAATCTTATCAATTTTAAATAGCTTGACATATTGCTTTATAATGGAATTCTTGGGTTCTGTCAATATAGCCCGTAGTGCTATTCTGTCTAAGGGTTTCAGATAAGTGAGCACTGGCAAGCGGCCAATAATTTCAGGTATCAGGCCAAAGGCTTTTAAATCTTGTGGGGCAATATATTGCAACAGGTTGTCCCTGTCAATTTTATTGGCCTCCCTATCGATCGAATAGCCAACTACCTGTGTATTTAACCGATGTCCAATTTTTTTGTCGATGCCATCAAAAGCCCCTCCACAAATAAACAGGATGTTTTTTGTGTTTACAGGGATCATTTTTTGGTCGGGGTGCTTTCGCCCACCCTGAGGTGGTACATTTACAATAGCGCCTTCAAGTAATTTCAACAATCCCTGTTGCACACCCTCGCCTGACACATCGCGGGTAATGGATGGGTTGTCGCCTTTGCGGGCTATTTTGTCGATCTCATCAATAAAAACGATGCCCTTTTCGGCCGCTTTTACATCGTAATCGGCAGCCTGTAAAAGTCGAGTCAAAAGACTTTCGATATCTTCGCCAACATAACCGGCTTCGGTAAGTACGGTTGCATCAACAATGGTAAAAGGCACATGCAGCATTTTGGCAATGGTCCTGGCCAGTAAGGTTTTTCCAGTCCCCGTTTCGCCAACCATGATGATGTTGGATTTTTCAATTTCTACATCATCGGTCTCCACCTTTTGAAGAAGTCGCTTGTAATGATTGTAAACAGCTACTGACAGGAATTTTTTAGCTTCCTCCTGACCAATCACATACTGATCGAGGAAAGCTTTTATTTCGATTGGTTTTTGCAGCTTGATATGTTTGACATCAAAATCGCTCTTCTTTTTCAGCTCCTCTTCAACAATCTGGATGGCCTGCTCTACACAACTATCACAAATATGACCATTTATGCCAGCTATAAGCAAGTTGGTGTCTTTTTTATCGCGTCCGCAAAATGAGCATTTATCCATAATAGCTAAATTTGTAAATAGTTAATTTGCCTGCCTACGAAGGTAGTTTATTTTTTGTTATGATTTCGGTCGAGAACTTTGTCGATCATTCCGTATTCTTTAGCCTCTTCGGATGTCATCCAATAATCCCGATCGGCATCCTTAACAATCTTTTTGTATGGATTACCCGAATGATCGGCCAGTATTTCGTACAATTCCTTCTTTAATTTCTGGATTTCGCGGGCCGTAATTTCAATATCCGAAGCCTGACCTTGTGCACCACCCATGGGTTGGTGAATCATAATACGAGAGTGCTTAAGGGCCGTACGCTTATCTTTGCTGCCGGCGGCCAATAGTATAGCACCCATCGAAGCTGCCATGCCCGTACAAATTGTGGCTACATCGGAACTAATGTATTGCATGGTGTCATAAATACCAAGACCGGCATGAACGGACCCTCCTGGGGTGTTAAAGTAAATTTGAATATCTTTTGAGGGATCGCTTGAATCGAGAAAAAGCAATTGGGCCTGGATCACATTGGCCACATAATCATCAATGGGCAAGCCGAGGAAAATAATCCGGTCCATCATCAAACGCGAAAAAACGTCCATGGCCACCACGTTCAATTGGCGTTCTTCAATAATATTAGGTGTAATGTAGCTGTTGAAATAGCTGGTATATTTGTCGTAGGTCGTACTGCTCAAGCCCAGGTGGCCCGTTGCATATTTCCTAAATTCTTCCTGATTGTTCATTGCTTGATAATTAATGTGTTTTGCACAAAATTAATAAAATTTGAATAGTTCCTCAAATTAGGGTAAGAAAGCATGTTTAATTTTCTTCCTTTTCAATTTCATCCGAAGATTCAATGGCTAAGGCTTCTTCATCCAACTGGAGTGTTCCTGCATCTATCTCAGGCTTCTGCTCAAACATTTTCATAAAGTCCTTGTCGCTAATATCCTGTTTGTCGAGTTGGACCATATTTTTAAGTTCCCCAAAAATTTTGGTTTCAAATATCTGAGTGGCCATTTTCTTACGATCCTCTTCCTTGTCAAGGATATATTTTGCGAATTCTTCAAGATTCTCGTCAGGCAAATTGCCCATGCCATATTGCATAAATTGATTTCGGGCAACCCGTTTGGCTTCTTCTTTCAAATCTTCTTCCGATACTTTGATCTCTTTCTCATCACTTATTTTCGAGGATATCATTTGCCATTTGAAATCTTTCTCAAACAGTGGCCAATCTTTTTCTAATTCATCCCTCTTCAGGTCTTCATTTACTTCTAAAAGCCAACGCTTAAGAAATTCGGCAGGCAAATCGAACTGGAATTTATTCATCAAATATTCCTTCATATCGATCTGGAATTTGAAGTCGCTTTCCTTGACCAGGGAATTGGCAATATTCTCTTTGATTTTCGCACGAAATTCTTCTTCCGAATTTACAGTTCCCTCACCATAAACTTGGTCGAAAAGCTTTTGATCGACTTCACCATGAACGTATTTGGATATTTCTTTAATGGTAAGTTGAAAATCGGAGTTAAGATCTGCTGCCGCCTCTTTGTCAATTCCAAGCATTGAAGAAATTTCAGTATCGTTCGGGAATGCATTGCGCAAATTAAAAGAAATAATCTGTTGTTGATTAGCACCAATTAGTGAATTTTGGATTTCTTCATCTTTTACTAAGCGGACCAACAACTTGGCATCTTTGGCTTCAATCCCACCCTCTTTTACATTACCTTCATCGTCAAGTTCAACCAAATCTCCAATAATACCGGATTCCTTTTCAACCACATCTTGATTGTTCATCTCACCAAACTGCTGCTTGAACTTTTCGACTTGATCGTCGATCATTTCATTGGTAACTTGAATAACATAATAGGGGACATGGTCTTCATCAAACGATAATTTCACTTCAAATTCGGGTGCAAGGCCCACGTCGAAAACAAATTCAAAATCGGATTGTGTATCCCAGTCAATGGGGGTTTGTTCCTTCAAACTGGGAAGGGGTTCCCCTAAAATATTTAGTTCTCCCTTTTGCAAAAAATCGGTCAATCCTTTCGAGACCAATTTATTTATCTCTTCGCCAAGTATTGCTTTCCCAACCATCTTTTTAACAACGCCCATGGGTACCATTCCCTTGCGGAATCCCTTAAGATCAACTTTCTTCCTGTAGTCTTTCAAGGAATTGTTTACATTTTCGAGGTAGTCTGCTGCTGTGATTTGAATCTTGATAATAGATTCTAAGTGGCCAATGTTTTCAGTGGTAAGTTCCATTTTTTAATCGTTTTCCTGTTTAAAGCTTTCATTAAAAAACCGCTCAACTCCGGAACGAAGCACCAGAACTTGAAGCGGTTCAACACTTTTTTGTGCGGATGAAGGGACTCGAACCCCCACGTCTCTCGACACTAGATCCTAAGTCTAGCGCGGCTACCAATTACGCCACATCCGCGATTTTTTGGGTGTGCAAATATATTCTTTTTTTTAATTCAAGAAAACACAAAATATTTATTGGATTACAAACTTTTTTGTACTCACATATTTACCTGCCTCGGACATCCTGACAAAATAGTAGCCCCTTGACAAACCTGATTTGTTCATCGTAATGCTATGGTTGCCCTGTGGATAAAAATCGGATGTTTGCGAAATTTTATTTCCTAGAATATCGAATAACTCAAATGCTAAGGGGTTGGTCGAAAAATTGGAGAAGTTAATTTTTAAACTATTTTGTGTCGATATTGAATTTATTGCAGATTGCTTATAGCCACTATCCGAAATACTATTTAATTGGGGGCACGACTCGACATAATTGACAATTTGTTCAACGGCACATGATTTTATGTAGCCATTGGGGCAAATCACAAAATATTGTGGGGTGTATGTAATATTGAAAAAACTGTACAAGGTGTCGTTTTCGGCAATAGAAAAACCAGGGAATGTCCCCCCGTTTACCTGCACAAAGTCTTGTATGTCGATAGGATTGCTCAATGTTGTTTCAATAGCCCAAACCCACAAGTCGCTTCCATTGTTCCCGTAGGTTTGCCATACATTCTCTGCAAAGGCTATCCCTGTTTGGCAACTTCCGCACTGGAGGGCAAAAAAATCCAATACGATAGTTTTTCCATTCGCCAATTCGGTATATAAATTATAGCTATTTCCGTTTATATCAGTAAGTGTGAAATCTGGCACTACTAGCTGAGCCTGGCTCGTAGTAAGGCTTATGATTAAAATTGCAAAAAGGGTAATGATCTTTTTCATGTTATTCCTCCTGTTTTTGTCGGATGCTGCTTCTCAAATATCGTTCCAACAAATTAGAAACAAGTGATCAGTTTCATTGTTCAACAAAACTGGCTTCGTTTACATTCAACTGCTGTCCGCTTTAAAACCGTGCAGTTTTGTAAAATGGGCAATAATAACTATACTTGGCTTGGCCTTTGTAATGGTTAAAATGAAACAAAATAAAACTCAAAATGAAACAAATTTGCATGATTATATTTTCGGTTTTCCTACTAAGTGGCATGCTGAAAACGGTTGGACAGAATACTAATGCTTCAACAAATTCAACCTATAAAGCTGGAGAAAACCTCAAATACCTAATGTATTATGGTTGGTTCGACGGCGGTCACGCATCCCTTGTCCTCAACAATGAGGTTATTCAAGGAAAGGATGTTTACCATGTTAAGATGCACGCGAAATCGATTGGTTTTACCGACAGGCTTTATCATGTAAGCGATGTTTACGAAAGTTATTTCAACAAGAAAAATGGGTTGCCCGAAAAAGCCATCCGTAATATCCGCGAAGGCAAATACCGGTACTACAACGAGGTGGTTTATAATCAGGAAGAAAATTATGTTGTAAGCCAGAAGTCGGGCAAGGTGACAGTACCGCAAAATTGTTTCGACATCCTTTCCTCTTTCTACTGTTTAAGAAACATGCTGAATGACATGAAATTGGTGCCCGACACCATAATACGGATTACCTCCTATTTTGGCGATGAAGTATTTCCTCTGGTCCTCCGATATAAAGGGAAGGAAACTATATCTACAAAACTGGGAACAGTCGATTGTATTAAATTTATGCCTGTAACAGAAGTTGGACGGGTGTTCAAGACAGAAGATGATATGGAAATCTGGTTTTCGGACGACCAAAACAGGTTGCCAGTTCGGGTCCGATTCAATTTGTTAGTAGGCTCTCTAAAATGCGATTTGATCGAATTCTCCGGATTGAAGCATGATTTTCATTACGAGGAAGATTAACTCAGTCTTCAGTCAGCAGTCAGTCGTAAAAATATTAATTTCATTTGAAAAGAATAATTCCTTTTCAGTTTCGATTGCTTTGCTTATTTTTGTAAGTTATATAACATTTCAAAGGAGCTGTCATGAAAAAAATCTATTCGTTTCTACTTTTCTTATTTATTTTAAGTGTCGGGGTAGCCCAGATTAAATCTACTGTGCCCTCAAGTTATATTTTTAATAATGAAATTGTTTTTTCCAGTCAAAAATCGACCAAGGCTGTCACTAGTCTTTTTTGGAGCAATGATTTTTCGGTCGGTGCCGATTGGACCATAAGCAACTCTCTGGGAAATGCGCAGAACTGGGTAATCACAACCACTGGCCCGGCTGGCACCTATTCATTTCCGATGGGTATAATTCCGTCCACTACGGCTGCCAATGGATTTGCTCTTTACGATTCCGATTATATAGGTTCATCCGGAGGTAGTCAGGATGCAAGCATTTATACTTCTTCCGCAATCAACCTCTCTTTGGGCAGTAACCTCGAATTGAGTTTTCAGCAATTGTATCGCAGGTATCAATCAGAACATTGCTATATAGGAGTAAGTACCAATGGCACAACCTGGACCGACATAGAAGTAAATGCTTCTGTTCCCTATTTGTCAACTGTAAGCAACACGGTTCTTGTCGATATCTCAGCCTTGGCCGATAACGAACCGGCTGTTTGGATACGTTTTCACTATGTTGGTTCGTGGGAATATGCCTGGATGGTAGACGATGTGGAGATTAACGGGACATCTTCCAATGCTCCCGAAATTATTCTTGTAAACCCCGACAATGCAGAACAAGGCGAATCGCTGAGTGTCGCCATTAGCGGACAATATACCCATTTTACACAGGGCAGCGAAACGGTATGGTTCGAGCAAGCTAGCCAAACCATCATGACCGGAACAAATGTTACCGTTCAAAGTCCCAGCCAGTTAAGCATCAATCTGAGTGTCCCTTTTAATGCGCCAACCGGCATGTACGATGTAAAGGTTGAAAACCCCACGGATGGGATTGTTTCTAAGTGGAGTGGTTTTGAAGTTTTACCACCAACTTCCTCACCCGGCTGGGTATTTACAAATACCGGGATCAACCATTCTATCCTTATCCCTAATTTTGCAGCCATCACCATAAATGGCACCCCTATTGAAGTGGGCGATTACTTAGGCGTTTTTTACGACGACAACGGCACTTATGAATGTGGAGGCTTTATGGTTTACACTGGGCTAACCAGTTTTCTTGCAGCCTGGGGCGACGATTCCGGCACCAGTGACAAAGATGGTTTTGCATCAGGCGAAGAATTCACTTTTATGGTTTGGGACGCATCTAATGGCCTGGAATATTTTGCTACCGCAACATACGAGACCACCGGATTTTCAAATACAGCATACTATGTTACCAATGGATTAAGTGGGATTTCTGCATTGGTTGCTTACAGCCAAGAAACACAAACCTTGACTCTTAATCAGGGATGGGGAATTTTTTCGACCTACGTAATCCCGTCCGATCCTGATATAGAAGCTGTTTTTTTACCTGTTTTTAACAATATCATAATAATAAAAAACGGTGCAGGCCTGGTTTATTGGCCCCCATTTGTCGATATGATAAACGATATGGTCATTGGCGAAGGCTATCAAGTCAATATGGCAAACGCATCAACCCTCGATGTAACAGGAATTGCTATTATCCCCGAACTTACTCCTGTGAGCGTACCACTGGGCTGGAGTATTATTGGGTACTTGAGGCAATCGCCCGCAAGCATTATAACCATGTTAAGCCCGGTTGTCGCCAACATAATTATTGTAAAAGATTCCCAAGGCGCTGTGTACTGGCCCTATTGGGGAGTAAACGGGATTGGTAATATGATACCCGGCAAAGGGTATCAGATAAATACAAACAGTCCTATTATAATTACGTATCCAGCCAACTCGCCAAGTCAAAAATCACTCGGTTTCCATTCGGAATATGCTCCTGTTGAGTACGAAAAAATAACCCCGACAGGTTGCAATATGACTCTTGCGATCCCTGAATCTGCATGGCCCTCGCTTCCTTCTGTTGGCGACGAGATCGGTATTTTTACGACCGGTGGAAAACTGGTTGGATCGGCTGTATATAATGGTGGCAATATGGCCATTGCTATTTGGGGCGACGACCCCTATACATTTTATCAAAAGGAAGGCATGCTGCCTAACGAAGAATATGAGATCAGGCTATTTGACCATGCAAAAGCAAAGGAAACTAATTATCAGGTACGTTCCTGGTTCGAGGGCAATCAGTACTATAAAAACGACGGACTTGCCGTGGCGGGACAATTGGCCCAAACAATGAGTACAGAATTATTTCAAAATACACCCAATCCCTGCAAGTCGGGAACCGAAATCTCATTTCTCCTTGCTGGTGAAACAGATATAAGCTTACGAGTTTTCAATGCTCTTGGCGAGTTTATAGAAGAGATTGCTTCCGGCCACTTTGATGCCGGAGTACACAAATACAATCTAAATACCAGTCCCTACCCTGCGGGAAACTATCTTTACACCCTGCAAACTAACAACAACAAACTCTCGAAAAATTTCAAAGTAATAAAATAATGCCCTTACATTTTGAGATAGAGCCGGTTTTTCCGGCTCTTTTCAATTTATAATTATTGGACAAAGAGTATGACTTTAAAAAGAACAAGCTCAAAGGCTTTTTATTTTGAACTAAATATTTATAGTTTTGTTTGAATGTACTGTATTTCAAAAAATTGAGAAAGTATTATTTATCATTATTAATTAAAGACACAGAAAAATGAAAGAATTTAAGAAGTTTATTGCAAAGGGGA
The DNA here is from genome assembly GCA_021740905.1 of Bacteroidales bacterium. GTDB lineage: Bacteria > Bacteroidota > Bacteroidia > Bacteroidales > M50B96 > JAIOYV01. The sequence continues at coordinate 11,682 of JAIOYV010000003.1, read as the reverse complement.
ATGTCATGGAAATGGCTGTTGGCCTAATTATGGCCCTTTATTTTGGAGCCATTATCAAATCTTTTGTTGCCGACATTCTAATGCCACCCATTGGATTGCTTTTTGGGGGAGTCGATTTTTCAGAATTAAAGCTGATTATTCAACCAGCCATTGCCGAAACTATGGAAGGCGCAGGTGATGCAGTAGCAGAAGTGGCTATTTCTTATGGGCTTTTTATCAACGCTGTCCTAACTTTTCTGATTGTGGCATTTGCCATTTTCATGGTTGTAAAAGGCTATAACAAGATGAAAGAAAGAATGGAAAAGAAAGAAGCAGAAGCCCCTGCCGCGCCCGCCGCCCCTTCGAAAGAAGAAGTTTTATTGACAGAAATCAGGGATCTCCTGAAAAAGTAAAATTGCCTTTGGAAAAAAGGACTATTCAGTATCACAAATAAAAAAACTTATGGAAAAAACAGGGATTTATGTTGACAAATTTGTCGATCTTTTTGTAATTTATGCACCCAAGCTCGCATTGGCTATTATTGTATTGATTATTGGCTTATTGGTTATTAAATCAATTACTAAGCTATTCAATAAGTTATTGAAGAAACGAAAAATGGATGAAGCTCTAACATCTTTTCTATCCAGCTTTGTCAGTATATTATTAAAAGTATTGCTTGTGATTTCAGTTATCGAAATTGTTGGCGTGCAAACTACTTCTTTTGTTGCCATTCTTGCTGCTGCCGGGTTTGCAGTTGGAATGGCCCTGTCGGGAACTTTGCAGAATTTTGCAGGAGGGGTAATGCTCATGATTTTCAAACCGTTTAAGGTTGGAGATTTCATTGAAGCACAAGGCTATTCCGGCACTGTAAAAGAAATCCAGATTTTCAACACTATCCTGAAAACCCCCGACAACAAAACCATTATCCAGCCCAATGGGAGCCTAGCAACAGGTTCCATGGTAAACTTTTCGACCGAACCTACACGGAGGGTCGATTTTACTTTTGGCATTGGCTATAGTGATAATATTGATGCTGCCAAAACAGTACTTCAAAGATTGATTGGTGCAGACTCCAGGATACTCAAAGACCCGGCACCCTTTATTGCCGTTTCAGAATTGGCCGACAGTTCTGTGAATTTTGCGGTTCGTGTGTGGGCCAATTCCGGCGATTATTGGGGCATTTTCTTCGATATGACCGAAGCTGTGAAGAAAGAATTCGACAAGGAAAATATTTCTATCCCATTCCCGCAAACCGATGTTCACATGTATAATGTCAAATAACAACTTAAAAAAGAATATTAATTAATAAATTCAAATATGAAGAAAACTATTTATGCAATAGCAATACTTGCAACAATGGCTTTAAGCCTGAACGCTCAAGAAGAACCAGCGAAAACTTGGAAAACAGGAGGAGCAGGCTCACTTGCCTTCTCACAGGTTTCACTCAGTAATTGGGCAGCCGGTGGAGAAAATTCAATATCAGGAAATTTGATGCTGAACCTTTTTGCCAATTATAAAAAAGGCAATTCGACCTGGGACAATACCCTGGGTTTTGGTTATGGCACCATGAAACAAGGTGATCAAGGCTGGCGAAAAACTGACGATAAAATCGAGCTTGCCTCGAAGTATGGCCGCAACGCCAGCAAAAATTGGTACTATAGCGCACTGGCCAATTTTAAGACCCAAATGACTACCGGTTACAAATATTCCAACGATCCCGATGTCCCCAATGAGGAAATTTCGAACTTTATGGTACCGGCCTACTTGAACCTTGCTTTGGGTATGGACTATAAACCAAACGATAACTTTTCGATGTTCATTTCACCCCTTAGCGGAAAGGTAACTTTTGTCAATGATACACTATTTTCCACTACCTATGGCTTAGATGCTGGTGAAAAGATACGGACAGAATTTGGGGCCTATATGAAAATAGCCTACAAAAAAGATATCATGGAAAATGTGAATTTCAGCACAAAGATCGATTTATTCTCCAACTATCTCGACAAGCCTCAAAACCTTGATGTAAACTGGGAAGTGCTGATTACGATGAAGATCAACAAGTACTTGTCGGCTAATTTATCGACCACACTTATCTACGACAATGATATTTTATTTGGTGATGACCCAACAAAACTGTCTCCCGAAATTCAATTCAAAGAAGTGCTGGGCATAGGTTTGTCATATAATTTTTAAACGGATTATTCAGAATGATAAATGAAAGCCTGCCCTGATTCAAGGGCAGGCTTTTTTTCAATCCACCACAACTATCCTTCTACTCCCTATTAATTCATTATGTTTTCCATTGCAGCCCCAAACCTGCAGGTAATAAACACCAGCCATTAGTTTCTCTGATGGATACAATGAAATTTGACTACAAGCTTCCTTTTCCCGAAAGCCTGAACAAACATTTTTCCCAAGGGTGTTATATATCTCTATTCTGAATTTACCTGGTAGACCAGTGGCAATTTCAATCTGAAAATACCCATTTGATGGATTCGGATAGACTATAAATCGCCTTTCAGGAGAATGGTAATTCTCAATATCAACAATAACCGAACTTGTAGTCCACACATGAACCACAGCACGGCCATCGTACTCCTCGCAAAATTCAGTGATGTAAAGGATTTCATTCTCCCGGTCGAAAGCTGCACTCCTTAGTTCAGGATGATCGGAATAGAAAATACCGGGGTCGAACCTCATGGCCGCATAAGGTTGGATGTCGTACGAATTTTGAACGCCTGCTGCAACATCGGCCAAATCCTGTGGCTTGTAAAGGACCATTATCGGAGCCATCCTTCCGGCTTGCCATCCTTTTCCGTTTGGATCGGTAGCATAAAATTCCGGGTATGGGAGATCGGCAATTACCCATTCGTGACGCATCTGTTCCCCTTTGTAACCATAGTAATTTACCCCTAACCCTTTTAAACCGACAATGGCAACTGCATTTTTGCTATTATCCTTCAGCCACACAGCATCTTTCCAGTAATCGGCATGGTTGTAGTCATTAATAGCATTGGGGTAATAATAATCATCAACCGAATTTAGCACCGGGCCGTATTCCAGCAATGTGGTGTACGAAAGTGTTTCACCAACAGCTGGTGGGTTCCCCGATTGCCAGGGTGCAATGGCATACAAAGTGGGTCCCAGCCCACTCAATCCCCCTTCGCGGTAGCGGCCATTTAAAAGCGACCTGCCATTGGTGTTTGCATCGGCCCAAAGTTGAGGTACCGGAAAAAGGTAGTCGTTGCAATAAGCGGGTTCGGGCCAGCCGGTGGGGCTGCCGAGATACCAGCCACCCTGTTTTGTAGAGCCTGCCAGGTTTTGGGCATCGCACCAACTCAGGGCAGGATATTTAGTCTCGCCCATTAGTTGGTAATAATACCCCCAGGCACTGTACAATTTCGCATTGGTCTGTGCTCCCTGTGCAGGAAGCCAGGCTATATCGTTTACCCAAACATCCACATAAGGATAATTATTTATATTGGCAGGACGGATGTTGGAGAATCCCTGAAGTTGGGTTGCCTGAGGCAAAGAATCGACAGCCAGAGGTGTTGGAATGACCGGGCCTGGGATATTAAATTCACCAATGTATGCATCGGAAGGTGTATTTATGTTCGATGTAAACAACGATCCCGGATGTCCGTCGGAAGAGCCGCTCCCTGTTAGGCCCCCGTCACCGTTGGGATTGTATGCCAGGGCATCGGCACCCCAATTGGTGTTGTCGGGAAACCGGAATGCTCCGGCATATTCGAACACCGATGGGTTTATCAACGATGTGTCGCCCTGAAAAGCCATTGTGCTTACAGTTATTGATTGGGACGGTGCACTTTCGTTTAGCACATTGTCTAAGGCTGTTACCTGAAATGCGTAGGATGTGGCCGGTTCAAGAAAATAGATTGTATCAGCATTGATGCGGGAGTACGATTCCATTTCCCCGTTTTTGTACACATAGTATTCGGTAACGGCAACATTGTCGGTTGGAACATTCCAGCTTAGGGCAATTTTAGAATCAGACAAAACCACTGCCTGAAGGTTTGTGGGTTGCGCAGGGGCAGATGTGTCGGCATCGTCGTACAATTCAATTTTGTCGCAAATAAGGTTGGGCTTCAACGAACTGTCGAACCATTCGATGTGCAGGTTCACATTTACCGAATTATGGTTCCCAGTACAAGCATGAACACCCTGGTCAACAATATTGAAAACAGTTTTTATTAAAGAATAGGGCAATGCCTCCGAATAAGTATGCTGGTAATTAGTGAACGATCGCATGGTGAACCAGTTTCCGGTTGCAGTGCCCGAGTCAGGATAATCGGTATCAGAGAAACTTATCCGTGCCGAAAAATTGAAAGTTTGGTTCGAGTTATTATACCAAGTAACCACTACCCGGTGGTTGACCTGAAAATTAAAAGCACTAGGCCCCGAAACACCCATATAATCGGTGAACTCGTCCAGGTTACTCTGGGGGGAAACCCCACTCCCACCAGGAGATAGATATACCATGTTGTTACTCAGCAACAAGTTGTTCCAACCCGGCATACCGAACACATTATTAGATGTTGCAGCACCAAAATCGACTAAAACGGTTTGGGCATTTAGAAAGCAGGGAGAAAGAAGGATGGTAGATAAAATTAGTAGAATCTTTTTCATGGTATTGTATTTTTGAGTTTCTACGAATGTACAAAAGAATTAATTATCTTTGTTATCAAAATAATACCAATTTCCCGACATGAGTTAACCTTAATAATTACACATAAATACTAAAAACAATGAAAACTTTCCTTTCCCTTTTGCTCATTCTCTCTCTTTTTCCTTCGATGTATGCCCAGAATGTAATTATCCCGGACGCAAATTTTTTAGCTGCCCTAATCGACGATGGAGTTGATGTTAATGCAGATTCGCTAATAAGTGTCGCGGAAGCCGAAGCTGTAGCTTTTTTATATGTAGAAAATAAAGGTATTTCAGACATGACAGGCATAGAATCTTTTATAAATTTGACCTCCTTGCATTGCTATAATAATCAATTTTCTAGCCTTGATATATCCAATTGCACCAATTTGAGTATACTTAATTGCAGTTTCAATCAGTTAACCACTTTAAATATTTCCAATAATCTGAATTTAACAAATTTGTTTTGTCAAAATAATCAATTAAATAGCTTAGATGTTTCAAGCAATTTATTGTTAACAAGATTATATTGTCATAATAATCAGATAAGTACTCTTTCAATTTCAAATAATCTGAATTTACAGGAATTAATTTGTGCTTTCAATCAATTGACTAGTTTAAATGTAGCCAGTAATCTGAATTTGGCAGAGCTTTATTGTTATAATAATCTATTGACCAGTTTAAATATTTCGCCGAATACTTCCTTAACAGATTTGTGGTGTAGCACTAATTCGCTTACCATCCTTGATGTTTCCAATAATACCGCCCTATTAACACTGAGTTGTTACGAGAATCAATTAACAGTGTTAAATGTATCAAACAATACAAATCTAACAAATTTACATTGTGGTGATAATCAATTGACCACTTTGGATGTATCAAACAATACCATTTTAACAGAGCTGGAATGCGTTAATAATATGTTGTCCAGCCTCAACATTTCCTCTAATCCAAATTTGACTTCCCTCAATTGTGAGGGCAATCAAATATCGGCACTGGATTTTTCCCTTAATAGCAATTTAGCAATGATATGGTGCGGTAAGAATCAATTGACCACTTTGGATGTTTCTACTAATTTTTTGCTTCACACCCTAGACTGCAATTTTAATCAATTAACCAGCCTGGATTTATCCAATAATATCAATTTAGAATATTTAAGATGCAACAATAATTTATTGACAAACCTGAATATTTCGAGTTGTAGTAGCCTTGTTAATTTGTTTTTTAATATCAACCAATTAACCGACGTAGATGTTTCCAATAATCAAAATTTAAAAAATTTATACGGTAACTCAAATCAATTAAGCTATTTGGACATTTCACAAAATACTTTATTAGAGAATATTAAATTGAGCGTGATGCCCTCTTTAACAGAAGTCTGTGTTTGGACAATGCCTTTTCCTCCAGCAAGTGTTACATACCTGGATACCGCAAATAGCTCCAATGTATATTTCACAACTACCTGTACGAATAGTATTTCAGACAATTCAATCGTCCATAACAAAATAAATATCTACCCAAATCCAACATCGGGGGAATTTACTTTGCAATTTGAGAGGGCAACAACCGGGACTGTACAGATAACCAATTTGTATGGAAAGGCTATTCTTTTGGAAAGCATAAAAGGTACGAAAAATCAATTTGATATTTCAAAATACCCCTGTGGAATTTATTTTGTCAATGTAAGATCTGGAGGAATTGTGAAAACTGAAAAGTTGGTGAAGGTTGATTAAGCTCTTGTAAAGACATTATCCTACCCCCCGCTCACCAAGTGCATAACACTAACATCGTCACCATTTTTGATGAAGGTAGTGTCGCGGTATTCTTTCTTGACCAATTGGTTGTTAAGTTTTGTGACAAGCATTTTAAAAGTATAGTTTTTCAAGGCCAATAATTCAGTAAATGAAACTTCTTCGGCATCGAGAAATTCAATTTTGTTGTTGAGGATGATTTTCATATTTATAAAGTTTGAAATTTAAGCCAAAATTAAGATTTTAATAGAATTTCCAACACCTGGTTGGCCTGCATCATCGAAACCACACCGACACGTGGGGCAAGCGGGGGCAGAACATCCGACACCTCGCTTTGCTGATCACCACATATATAAAGGATTCCATGTTGTTCGGTGCGGATTAGGTTGTTGCCGCCAAAACCGGCCATGCCCGAACCTATCACCAAAGGCTTGTCGGGGAAAAATTCCTGCACGGTTTCGATAATCATCTGTTTCATGTCGTTTCGGTCGAACGCCTCCACAATGATATCACAATTGGCAAAAACCTTTTTAATAGAAACCGAGTCGAGCTTGAGTGACAAAGGCACAAATACAACTTCAGGGTTTACCATCTTCACATTCTCCTGTAGAGCCAGAACTTTTTTCCGCCCAAGTTGATGATAAAAATAATATTGCCTGTTTAGATTACTCAAGTCGATAACATCGAAATCGGCCACTATTAGTTTTCCTACCCCCGACCGTGCCAAGGCCACGGCACAATTCGACCCCAAACCGCCAGCACCGGCTATCCCGACTGTTTTGGTTTTAAGCTTCGCCCTTATTTCATCGAAAGTCATCGTACTTCTATATTTTGATTAATAATGCTTTTGAAATGTTTAACAAGTAATTGCACCAATAGGTTTTAATCTTTCAAATAAACAATTCAATTTTCATCAAAAAAAGTCAATTTCACTCATGTATTTCATCTTTTTATTAAACAGATTTATTCTAAATTGCAGAGCAAATAAAGGTTTGATTTTATCTCTTTAGAAACCAGTTTCTTAATCGAGTTGCAAAGAATTTCATATTGACAAATATCATTCAGAAAATCCATAGACGAAAACTATTAATGTTCTAATTTTGCCTCACTTATGAAGGAAACTTAAAGATATAGAATATGCAGATTGATGAAATGACCAAAGCACACAAGCTTATTACTGAATGGAAATACGAATGGACCCCTCTCGATAAAGGATATACCGACAAAATCCTTTATGTGAATGTGGGCAGCAAAGAGATTAAAGAGAAGACTGTCCCTGCCGAGATGAAAGAGAAATTCATTGGAGGAAAAGGCTATGGGTTGCGCCTGTTGTGGGACGCCACTAAGCCCGACACAAAATGGAACGACCCGGAAAACGAGATCATCCTTTCATCTGGGCCCATCGGTGGGATCACCCAATATTCGGGAACAGGAAAATCGTTGGTAGTGACCATTTCGCCCACCGATTTTATTATGGACAGTAACGTAGGCGGATTCTTTGGCCCCTTCCTTAAATTCAATGGTTTCGATGCCATCGAATTACAAGGGAAAGCAGAAAATGATGTCATTATTTACATTGATGGGATAAACCATAAAGTTGAAATTTTCGAAGCTCCGCTTGAGCCAATAGACAGTCATGCACTGGCCGAGACCCTTACTGAAATGTATGCCAACGACGACAAGGAAAAAATGAATATCTCGGTGGTATCTGCCGGTGAAGCAGCCGACAATTCCCTTATCGGAATGTTGAATGTAAGTTTCTACGACAAAAAAAAGGAAAGAGTGCGCCTAAAACAAGCCGGGCGCGGTGGGATTGGAAGTGTTTTCCGCGATAAAAAAATCAAGGCCATCGTAATTAAAGTTCCTGGCATTAAGGGAACAGCAAACAATGTTGTCGATATGCCTGCCATTATGGAACGCGGAAAGCGTTTCAACAAAGAAATGCGCGACCTGGACGATTCGCAATGCGAAATGCGCACCAAAGGGACTGCCCACCTGATGGAAATAATGAACGACTACGACCTTCTTCCTACAAACAATTATAAGTATGGGAGTCATAAGGATATTAAAAATATCGACTCGGAGGTTTGGAAAAGTCGCTTTGTGCAAGGCACACCCGATGGTTGTTGGATTGGCTGCAACATGTCGTGCGCCAAGGCAGTGAACCCATTTATTGTACAAACCGGGCCTTACAAAGGTGCCGAAGTAATTGTGGATGGGCCAGAGTATGAAAACGCCGGTGGCCTGGGATCAAACTGCGGAATATTCGACCCCGACTATATCATTGAAGCCAATTTCTATTGCGACACCTACGGAATTTGCACCATTACCTGGGGTACTTTGCTTGCCTTTGTAATGGAGTGTTACGAAGCCGGGATCATCACCAAAGAAATGTCGGGTGGTCTTGAACTGAATTTCGGAAACAAGGAAGCTGCTATCGAACTATTGCACCAACTCGCTGCCGGAGCTAAATTCGGAAAGCAGGTAGGACTTGGCATTGCCGGATTAAAGAAAATTTTGGTTGAAGAGCATGGAGCCGACAAAGCTTTCCTCGACGACATAGGAATGGTTAACAAGAACCTTGAATATTCTGAATATGTTTCGAAAGAGTCCTTGGCACAGCAAGGCGGTTTTGCCATGACCAACAAAGGCCCTCAGCACGACGAAGCCTGGTTGATCTTTATGGACATGGTGAACAACCAAATCCCAACTTTCGAGGCAAAAGCTGAGGCCTTACATTATTTCCCCATGTTCCGTACCTGGTTTGGTCTGGTAGGTTTGTGCAAATTGCCCTGGAACGATGTGGAGCCGGTAAACAATGCCGAAACCTCCGAACCGGCCAAAGTGCCCGAGCATGTCGATAATTATGTGACTATTTACAAAGCCGTGACCGGAAACGATTTCAGCAAGGAAGAACTAATCCGTATGTCGGAAAGGGTGTATAACTTCCAGCGTATTTTCAACCTTCGCCGTGGATACGGAACCCGCCAGTACGACGCCCAACCTTACCGTGCCGCAGGGCCTGTTACCAACGAAGAATACGAAAGCCGCGCCGAACGTTACGACAAGCAATTGAAAGAAATCCTTGGCATCGACCCAGCAGGAAAATCGACCGACGAGAAAAAAGCTGCCCTGCGCAAGCACCGCGAAAGCCAGTACGAAAAATTGCTGGATGCCGTGTACAAACGCCGGGGATGGAACAGTAATGGTGTGCCAACCATCGACCACCTAAAAAACATTGGTATGGATTTGCCCGAATTGATCGAAACGGTGAAACCTTTTATGTAAGAATCGAGGGTTCGAAATAATTGAAAAGAAGGCTGCTATATGCAGCCTTTCTTTTTTTCACTATTTTTAATCCCGGAATAGATGACAGATCTTTCATCAGAAATTAAAACCAGAAACTATGAAATTATTGAAATTTGCCTCAATCGATATCGGGTCCAATGCCGTGCGCCTTTTGTTTGTGAATGTGATGGAAGACGGAGGTGCTTCGACCCTGAAAAAATCTTCTATCATCAGGATGCCTGTCCGTTTGGGCGACCCGGTTTTTGAAAACCATATCATACCCAAAAATAAAATGGAAATGCTGGCTGATACCATGTCGGCCTTTAAACTGCTGATGAAGGTTGAAAATGTGGTGGCTTACCGGGCCTGCGCCACCTCAGCCATGCGCGAAGCCACTAACAATGTAGAAGTGATCGACTTTGTGAAAAAGCAAAGTGGGATGGATATCGAAATTATTGATGGAAAAGATGAGGCTCAGATCATCCTTCAATCAAATTTTGCCAGCAACACCGACATCAATTCAACTTACATTTACGTGGATGTGGGTGGCGGAAGCACCGAAATAACTGTGCTATCAAACAACGAAGTGGTCAGCTCACACTCCTTTAACATAGGCACTTTACGGCTTCTGAAAAAGAAGGTAAGCAAAAAGGAAAAAGAGGACATGAAGCAATTGATGAACGAACTGGGCTCCAGATACAGAAAAGCCATTTTGATCGGGACTGGGGGAAACATCAATAAATATTTTAAACTATCGGGCAAAAAGGAAGGCAAGCCATTGAGCTATTACCATTTGCTTGAACTATTTGATTCGATACGCTCGCTTACCTACAACGACAGAATGAAGGAGCTGGGGCTGAACCCTGACCGTGCTGATGTGATTATCCCGGCAGGGGAAATATTTTTGAACATTATGAAGTGGTCGAACCTGAAAAATATCCATATCCCAAAAACAGGATTGTCGGACGGGATTATCAAACAGTTGTATTTTGAATATCAGAAAGAAAGCAAGCAGTCGGCAGTAAGCAGTAAGCAGTTGGCAATGGACAAATCAGCAACCAGTAATGAGTAACCAGCAGTCAGTAACGAGTAACCAGCAACCAGTTCCCTGTTGTGTTTAACCAATTAAGTAATTAACTGTTTAAAACATCCCCGGATTGCATATTTCAGACAGCCATAAAAAGTTGAGATAATGTTTTTTATCAAAAAATGTAAAAACATTGGGGCGAATAATCTTGCAGCCCTGATTTTTTTCCTATTTTCGTCAGCAAATATTGCAAGGCTTATTGAATGGAGAATTATTCAAATTTATCAGATAAAGCGAGGGAGGATTTCAGATTAGTCCTTCTGGCAAGGGAAGGCGACCAAAAAGCCTTTTCGGAATTAATGTCGCGATACCGCGATGCCATTTTCTTCATGCTCCTTAAAATGGTCTCGAACCGAGATGATGCTGATGATTTGACCATCGAAGCATTCGGGAAGGCATTTAGAAATATCCATCAATACAGCCCCAGTTTTGCCTTTAGTACCTGGTTGTTTAAAATTGCGACCAACAATTGCATCGACTTTCTTCGTAAAAAACGGGCCATAACAGTATCTATTGATGGGGGTACAGACAAGGATAACGAGCGTCAGATTATACTTGAATCAGATGCTAAAACCCCAGAGGAAACTCTTATTAGCCAGCAAAAAGCAAATCTTTTGAAATCGGTGGTAAGCAACCTAAAGCCACGATACCGTACACTTATCGAACTACGCTATTTTCAGGAATTCTCGTACGAAGAAATTGCCGATGAACTTAGCCTGCCCATTGGCACGGTTAAGGCCCAACTTTTCCGTGCCCGTGAATTACTGTACAATATACCATAGCTGTCCGAAAGATTAATATAGGAATAAAGCCCGAAAATTCCAATTTTTGAAGCGCAAACTTTTAAAAAAAATTATGGGCTTTATTCCACTGCATAAAAGTATAAAAAATTCGACTTTCCCCTTGTTGAAA
>JAIOYV010000151.1 GCA_021740905.1 Bacteroidales bacterium | reverse complement strand
GTTGCTCCCCAGCAGAGCCCATCTCCGTTTCGCTTTACAGTTCAAATGTAAATGAAGTTTTTATAAAATGTAAATAATGTTATTAACAAGAAGTTTGAAAAACTGGATATAGTGTCAACCATATTTATGAATGGACATTGGCCAAACTCAGAACTTTGAACTCAGAACTTTTCAACTTTTAATTTTTTTTTTCAACTCCATACAACGAAAATACAAACCATTTTGTCTTACCCGAAAATTTGTGACGATTGAATGTTAAACGAAAAGCAATTAGTTGAACAATGTATCTCAAATAGTGACGGAGCTTTGGATGAACTGTACCTTAGGTATGCACCCATTTTGTTTGGTATATGCCTTCGATACACCAGGAATCAGGAAGAAGCGGAAGATCTGTTGCACGATGGGTTCATTCGGATACTTGATCAGTTGAAATTTTTTCGTCAGGAAGGTTCTTTTGAAGGTTGGTTGCGTAGGATCATGGTCACATCGGCCATTAATCATTACCGAAAAAATAAACAAAGGGGGATGGACCAGGAGTTGACGGAATATCGCCTGAACAATTGGTCTTCCGACCCGGTGATGGATGATTTGTCGATGAACGAATTGCTGGAAGCGATCCGCGAATTGCCAGAGGGTTACCAAATGGTTTTCAACCTGCATGTGATGGATGGCTACAAACACCGTGAGATTGGCGAGATGTTGGATATTTCGGAAAGTACCTCCAAGTCGCAGTTTATGAAAGCCCGCTTGGCCCTTCAGCAAAAGATAATAGGAATGAACCGGGAAGCCCGGCCAGAGATTGAAAAGAGTAAGACAATAATATAAATGGAACAGAACAATACATTCGAAAATAGGATAAAGGATGCCTTCGATGGTTTCGAGGTAAATCCTCCCGACCGGGTACTTGCCCGAATTAAAGACACTGTATCGTCGAAACAGATGCTGCCCGCACGCTCAAGAATGATTTGGCGCATTGCAGCCGGGGTTGCCGGTGGTGCCATCATACTCACCATGGCTTATTTTGGCTTGAAAGAATCAGAACAAGCCGAACAAATTGCCCAGGAAAAACCTGTGGTGATTGAGCAAGTGGAACAAGCCAAAATTCAGGAAACCAAAGCAGTAGCCCAACCCGAAATATCTTCAGAAAAAAAGGATGAAATACCAGTTCAAACCAAAAAAGCCAAGCCAGTTTTAACTGCCAATGCAGGCGAAGACCTAATAGTTTGCGGGCTTGAAACCGAACTTAGCACAAAATTCTCGAACCCTTCGGCCAATGGCAATTGGGCTTATTCCTCAAACGACGGACGTAAAGTTGCGTTTGAAAAATCGGACAACTCAAAAGCTACTAAGGTGAAAGTGGAAGAAGCCGGACTATACGAATTGCAATGGACCGAAGAGTTGGATGGCGTTTCTTCGGCTGATGAAGTAGAGGTTGAATTTGTTTTGATGAACAACATATCGGCAGGTACCGACCAGCTGGTTTGCGGCCTTGAGGTGGAGCTAAAATCTACCGGACTGAATGGAAACTGGATTGCTTTGCAAGAAAGCAAGATCGAAACACCACTGAATAAAGTATCGATGACCCGGGTTTATAAATATGATGTCCATCAATTTATATGGGTTGAAAAGGTCGGCCCTTGCGAAATAAGCGATACGGTTGCCATTCACTTTGTGGAATTGCCCAAAGCCGAAATCGTTGTTGTGAAGCAAGCTAAATGCTATGGCGACCCGGTTTATCTAAAAAGCCCGGTAAAGCAAGGGATGGATTATAGCTGGGATTTTAATGCTGCCACTTCGAGTAAGATTGCCGAACAGGAATACCAGTTGACCTGGATGGAAGGCGGACTGCATACAATTGCTTTGGAAGTTTCAAATAAACAATGTCAGGACAAACAGCTATTGACAGTGGATTATCCCGAAGAAATGCAAGCCCGGTTCCTCGTTTCTGATCCAGGCAACGATTTCCCGGCAATGGTTTATTTTACCAATATGTCAACCATTGGGGATCTATCTTACGAAACCGCTTCGGACATTCAGTTCAAATGGAAATTTGGCGATGGTAAAACTTCCGGCTTAGCCAATCCTGAATATCTTTACACCAGGGAGGCCATCTATTTTCCGGTTTTGGAAATGACAAATAATAAGTCGTGCAAATCGACTTTTTACGGCCCAAAGCTTATTGTAAAAGACCTCAAGGAATCACAGGGGACCATTGTGTTAACCCCCAACGGGGACGGTAAAAACGATGTGTTCACTGTCGATGCTTCAGGTTTTCAATCGTTTACCTGTGTAGTTTTAAGCCTTGGTGGCGAACGCCTTTTTAGCTGGACCGATCCGCAAGGTAGTTGGAATGGCTATTTAAACGACGGAAGCCTGGCCGGTCGAGGAACATATTATTACATCATAAAAGCAGTGAACCTGGAAGGTAAACCTGTTGAGATCCCGGGTATAATCTATCTCTACAGGGAATAAAGATGAATTCCATTATCGGTTAATAATATGAAAACCTTGACCTATACTTTAGTGCTTTTTCTGTGTTTTGCAATATTAAACTCTCGTCATAAATGTAGATGATGGTCTGCCGTTCGATGTATCGAATTAGTAAATGAATTGCTACGAGGATTCAACTTGATCCGCTAATAGTACCTGTGAAGAGATCAAATAATTGTTACCAAGTCTTGCTTTAGAAAATCGGATAAGTTGCGCGAATCTTAGTTTTATTACCGAAGAAAATATCTCGAAATTGATATCCACTGATAATATGGATGTTACAATGGAGTTTGCTGATAAATTTCACCAAGCCTATTAGCCATAGATTCACAGAATAAAAAAATAATTTGGAAGATTCATTTTGAGAGATGCTCCAAAGCAATTACCTTATCCCAGCTCCTTTTCATTTTCCAAAATTCCATTTTCGATGAGAGTTTCGATTACCGGGATCAATTCTTTGATAGGCATTTTGCTTTTTTCTGAAATGGCTATTAAGTCATTGGTCCCATCGGCAAGATTCAAAATCCACATCATAGCTTTCACGAAATCTTCTTTCCCTTTTTGTGATCCAAGTGTTGGGTACAAGCCTCGTTTGCCAAGTTGTGGCTCGCAATAGGGCATCGTATTGATATATTTTTCATTCCTTTCCAGGACATCAACTATCTCCAAATACTTCAACACCGAATTCTCCATGGCTTCAAAAGAGACATAGTTCTTGTTGTCGGCCGAGGTATGATATTCAGGATACTTTCCATACATAGTCCGCATCAAAGACCCCACAGGCAAATTGAAACCGGGCGAGCAATATTGTCTTTCGTCGCTGCCACTGGGGAAGAACTCGACAAGATTGAAGTCCTTTTCGGTTTGCGACAGAATAGCCATTACAGCTCTGTCGGGCAGGGCATTTCCAATCCGGCTCTTTTTGTAAGTGAAATTCCCATCATCGCCTATACAGGTTATGACGAACCCTGCCATTAGATTTTTTTTCCAATATTCACCTTTCACCGACAGGCTGTAAATACTCCCGATTGTTTCTGGCACAAACAGAAATCTGTACGTATATTTCAAGTTGTTGCGCTCTTTAAGCTTTTGGTACAGAAAGGCTGAAACCAGTGGTCCCGACAGCTCATTGCTTGCCAGGGATGGATGGCATATATAGGTCGAAAACAAAATTTCCTTTTCCGATCGGCCTTTAATAAGGGCTTCCCCAATGGTCATCGAACCTTTATCATCCAAAGTAGAATCAATAAAAACCTCGTATGTATCGGTTGAATCAAGTGATAAAAACTGATTGTGGCTTAAACAGAAACCCCATCTTCTTTTATAATAGGAAGTAAGGTAAGGGATCAGGTCTGGTTGATCCGGCAATGTGTACAAGTGTGGCTTTAATTCTTCAAAATTTAGTTTGTCTCGAAATGGCTCGGAATAACCCAGGATGTGTAAATTGTTTTCAGCCAGATCAATTACAATGTTTCCCTTGCTGTTTTTTATCCAGGCTTCCCGGATATTCCATTCAGGTGGGACATTCCAATCGAAGCACTTAGTCCCACATGGCACTTCACTTACTTTCAGATCTATTTTCTCCGATAAAATAGATAGCGATTCCCTGTTTCCGTTTCCAGTAAGACTTCTTGTTATTGGCCAAAGCCGGTCGAAGTAATATTCAATCTCATTCCTCATCAGTTGACAATTCAAACGTTTTTGGAAAAAGGATTTTTGCTTCACCAGTCAATACAAGGGCTCCCGATTCATTAAAACATTCGGTTAAAAATATCCCTCTTTTCTTTTCATTGTCGAAACTGGTCAACGTGACTTTTGCAGTAATCAAGTCATTGAGATAAGCCGGTTTTAAAAATTTTGATGATTGGGATAAATAGATGGTGCCATTGCCCGGATAGATAGTTCCAAATATTTTTGAAAACATACCTGCCAACAAAACTCCATGTACCACCCTTTTTTCAAATATCGATTTTGCAGCATATTCTTCGTCAATATGGATTGGGTTATTGTCTTCCGATATTCTTGCAAAATCGATAAGATCCTCACTCGTGTATGTCTTTTTAAATTCTACAACGGTGTTTAACTTTACTTTCTTCATGTGTTTCAATTTATTATTTTTCAATTGAGACTAAATAATTTATGGCATTCCCACTTTTAATGATTTTATCTGTTTCGTTATAGAAAACATTAAAGTCGATGGTGCGCATACCGTAGCCTTCATCGTGCCTGTCGCCCGTATAAGCTCCTATTTCCCATAAATATTCCATCATCCGGTTTACATCGGTCTTGACCCCTTTTTCGAGGTCGCGTACATACAACAAATAAGTTCGGTCCGATTTCACACCGTTCGCATCGACATACTCCCCTGGGAATTCCTTAAAATACCTGTAATCTACCAGGTTTTGTTCTTCCACAAAGTGATACGAAGTCATCGAATTCTGGTCTGTCAATCCAATAATGGCAATTTTACCATCCAATTCCTTGATTTTTGCAAAAGGAGAATCTGCCCCATAGCCACTTTTATTATCTATCCCAATGAAATCTTTTGCATGTTTCCCGATAATTGAAAATGAATAAATGGGATGTCCTGTCCTCACAGAGTTTAGGTCATTCCTTCCAATTTCGGTGAGCGCACCCATGTGTGATGGTGTTGTTCGGATGTCGAAGAATTTCACTTTTGGAAAATCGAAATTATAAAGAGGCAACACCAATGTACCACTTTGTCCCAAAGCTTTCAATAAAGAATCATAGATCACTTTTGGCGATATGCTCTCTCCAAATTCAGTTTTCACTTTCATCAACAGTCGTTTTAGGGATGAGTGAACCAGTAAAACATCTCCTTCGTCCACACCACACCTGTGCCAGTTTTCCACTAAGGTATTTATGATTTTTGTTTCCATCTTGTTGTAAATTTACTTAATACTTTTTCCATTCCCCAAAATAAACACATTTGGTGGAGTAATGTTATGTAAAACTACAAAAACTTATGTACTAATTTTATGTGATATTATAATCTTGACCATAGCTGTCCGGTAGTTTTTGAAAATCTTGATTTCCATGAGTTAAAGTACTGATTTGCAGGCGTAATATTTCAAAAAAAACGAAATATCATGCTTTGATAAAATTAAGACGAATTAAAATTCATAGCCAACTGTTT
>JAIOYV010000072.1 GCA_021740905.1 Bacteroidales bacterium | reverse complement strand
TATAAAATATATTTAGACTGTCAAGTATTCAAAGCTAATATTGGTAGCTGTCTTGAAGGATGTCCCCCGCTGGCGGGGGCTAGTGGGTGGATTTGTTTGAAAGAATTCCCCCCTCTTATTCTTCCCGACTACATTGGGACAAGCTCCCCCACGGGGAGACAGTGCTCCGTAGCAACCTATCTCTAAAATGAACTCCATTCGTTTCTTTCAACATTTAAGATGAGATTTGTTTTTTTTATGCCTGATTCAATAAAATGTTACATTAAAGTCAAAGATACATTCAACTGAGATAAGAAATTGCCGACTACAACTGAGAACTGCCTACAGAAGACTGCCAACTGTCAATCCGGAATCGCAATAATAATCAACCCCTCGTCCTCATCAGCAATATAAATGTACTTATCATCCTTGTCGATGCCCAGCGCATATTGGGTGTTCACCGAGCCTACCAGGAAAGGTTCCGTTACATCACTTACGTTGATCACCTGTAGACCACCCGATTCGGCGGTCATATAAATCAGGCCGTTTTCATAGATAAGTTCTTTGGCGTAACCACTGCCATCATAAGCTCCCACAACATGGACATTGGAGGAATCGGAAAAATCGACGATTTGCAACCCGGCTGTACCGCAGGCCATGAAGGCAATATCCTGATCTTGCAATATTTCAACGTCCTCTGCGTAGCCCTCTGTATCGCCCCACCCGGCGAGGGGGTAATCTCCATAGCCATCCTGAAAATCGGAAATATTGTAGATGGACAATCCCATTTCGCCACAGGCCACCAACAAATAACTACTGTCGGCGGTGGAGGTCATGCCACGTGCAAAGCCCGATGTCTTTATTACTTTCCGTGGATCGGGGTGGGGCAGATAACTAAGTTCTGCCAATTGCACTCCCTGTTCGCTTATCGAGGTAAACATATAGTCCCCCATGATATGAAAATCGCGGGCAGGTTTTAGGTCAATGTTCGATTGAACTGCAATAGGGTTTTCCGGGTCGGAGATTATCACCGCAGTTACTCCCAACGAACCCGCCGAGATATAAACGATACTGTCTTTCTGGATAATTTTATTGGAATACCCCCTTACACCCTGGCTTATTAATGAAGCCATCTTCGGATCCTCCCGATCGGTGATATCGGCAATCAATAATCCACCTTCACCTTGTGTTACATAACAATAGTTGCTATCCAATACAACATCTTGCGGGTAACCTGGTGTTGAAAGCTTTCCGATTATTCTATAGCCTCCCGTGCTTCCATCATTATTTATAGATTCGGGGTCGGTTGGTTTTCCGCAACTTACTACAACGAAAGCGGCAAACAACAAGTAAACAAACGATTTAAGGGTTTTCATTTTCTATGTTTTTATTTTTTTTATATTTCTATTTTGAAAGTAATAGGGAGATTATCCCTTATTTATAAACTTATATCGTAGGCCAACTTAAACCCTAGCTGATTCTGACGATATGCCTTTTCATTTTTTAAATATTCTTTGTTCGCTTCTGCTTTGGTGTCCGATTCTCGGTAAAGCCAATTGTAGAAAACAGAGAGCTTCAATTGTTTATTCAATTTTATGTCGTAGGTAATATACAGACGAAAATTATCATCTACCCGACCCGCATGGGTAGGGTCTTCTTCCAGATAATGAGTTGATGAAAAATACCGTTTCATCACCATTGCCTCTACATCCAGTGTATTGTAGCGATCGAAAATCCGGGGCATGTTCCAATCGAACCCCACAGAAAATAGATCCTCCTCGAACGAACCGTCCGAGTCGTTGGAGCTTTCTTTGGTCTCGAAACTTTCGTCGTAGGCTTGTGCATCGGAAACTGTAAATTGATAGCCCAACACCAATTTTACTTTTTTATGAATGGGTTGGTAAATTTTTAGCTCGTATTCCATATTGTCGCAATCGTACTCGGTGAAACTGGAGTTGTAAAAGTATTTCATGTAGGACAATGAAAATTTTACCCGGGTGTTTTCGAAGAAAGTATTCTGAATCCAAAAGGCGTAACTGTCTTTCGAGAATGCCATTGGCCTAAAGGTTTCCTGGGTGTAGCCGAAAACATCGACCCAGTCGTCGTCGCGGAAATGGCGGATGTAAAAGTAGGGGATGTGGCTGTACGAAAGCTTAAAACTTAGATCCTTGTTTAGATAATGCCGAAATCCGAAACTGGCATAAGTCCAGCTTTTGATATCGTTCACCATGTAAAAACTGCGTTTGAAGTTGGCATCCAATTGCGATTTTTGCTTGCCAAAAAGCCGGAAGGAGTATGTTGCCCCAATGGCAGGCTGGAGGATAATGTCGTCGTAGGTATCGATGTGGAAACGCCCTTCATCCTCGTGGTTCATAAACCGGTCGAGGTATTTGTCGGAGTATTTCAGGATATTGTCATCGTAGCTCGAACCAAGGCTGAACTCGATATCCCAATCGGTGGTTTTCTTTTTCTTCTTGCTCTTTTTTTGCGCAAGGGCATCCCCGTTCGAGAGTAGGCTAAACATCATCAGGATGAGGAGGCATACTCTAAAAAGGGAGGGATGGTGTAAATATTTTCGTTTTTTCATATTTCGTTTTTTTCTCTGTGAAACTCTGTGGGACCTCTGTGAAACTCTGTGGTATAGCCAAGAAGTTATTACACAGAGTTTCACAAAGAAAACACAGAGTTGCACAGAGGCTTTAAGGTTTAATTTGGCACTTTAATTCATTTATCATTAATAAATAATCATTAATCATTTTTGAGTTTTACTGCTTTCTTAGGCAACAAAATGCGGCCTAATACTTTATTTTTATCTTTGTCTAAAGGAACAATTTCGTAGGTGTGCCTTCCCTTTGGGACAATAATTACAAATTCGCGGGCTTTGCCTGGAACCAGCTCTTTGTCGGTTTTGTACACCGCAATTTCCGAGCGAACCGAACTTAACTGGTAGGTGTTTATAGCCTTGCCATTTTCTTTTACCTGCAAACGATAATCAATCCTTCCTTTCATCTGGTATTGATATTCGATCCGGGTCAATATCCGCAATTCGGTAGGCCCGTTTACTTCCACCTTCATGGGTTTGTCTGTCGAAAAACGATAATAACCAACGGCTTCCTCACGGGAAATTAAATCGACAGGCTCGGACGGTTGCAGCGGTGAAAATGCAATCCAGTCTTGTTTCTTTGCCTTGGTGGGCGTAAACACATAGCGCACAGCAACAGGAATGTCATTTTTAGTTAGTTTGAATTCGATATTGTGATAACCCCGTCCCAGGTCTATCTCAAAATCCTTGCTGTCGGCAGGTACGCCAAGTGCCGTGTTCTTATATTTTGCAATTTTAGAGCGAACCACCTTGCTCATTTTTACTTGCATTTGTTCCCCGCCATCAATTGTGTACAGAATCTCATACTCGATTTTATCACCTTGTTTTGGTTCAAATCGCCCCCGGGTCAGTACCCGAAGTTTCCCTGGCCCCTGAAGTGTGATAACTGAAGCCTTCTCATTGTCGAGCGAGTAATAATTCCTCGATTTTTCCGCGACAATTGTTGTGACCCTCTTTTGATAATTGGTCGGTTTCAAACTGCGCGATTTCTTGCTCGATTGGGCCATTGTGCCCGAAAAGGACAAAAGGGCTATCAGCAAAAGCAATAGAGTGTTTTTCATAATGGCCATAGTTTGGTTGTTCGTTTATATAGTAGTTGTTAATGTTATCATATCGTATTTTGGATGGCTAGGTAGAGTTGTTTTTCACTATTGGCTTCCACTTTGTTGTTTAATTATTATCAGTCCCACCATTTGGTCCATTCCAAAGATTTAAAATATATTTTTTCTCCACTTCTATCAATAAAGAATTCTGGTGTTTCTGGATTTATAAGTTTAAAGTCACCATGAGAGTATACACCATATCCATACCCACAATCATCTGCTTCATAATTTGTCCTAATGTATAGTGAGTCGTTTGTGAACCAGAAGTTCATACTACAGTTAACAAAATCAGATTCTTTAATCATAGTAAAATCAGCATCACCCGGGCTGTAAATATTCATTTGACCAATAATTGCCCCAGTATTATATGAAGGGGCACCTCTATTTAACTCCAAATAAAACAAAAGTGTGCTATCAGAGTTCGGATGTATATAAATAATTCCGACACGTCCACTATCAGGCGAAGTTCCATATGAATATACTCCGCCGTAATCTATTTCCTGCCCAAATATTGGACTAAAAATCAAAGTTGTCAATATCGCAAATAGTATGTCTCTCATTCCTTTCAACATTAAGCACTATTTACAAAGATAGTATATCCACATTCTCTTCTTCTTTTGGTTTTGGATTATTTGCCCCGCTAACAATTTCAGTCCCCAGTTGATGTTGTTTGCGTTCGCTCACATACACAAAGATGATTACGATGAGTAAAATCAATACTGAAACAGAAGTAACTACAACACTGTATTTCTCCTGCACAAAAATTTCGCCTTCGCCAGGTTCTGGCAAAGGTACAGGGCTAAAGGGCAAGCCATATTTTGTCAATAATTGATTTATGTTTAGAAGATGGATGATTGGGATTTCGTTCTGTCCCATCTGGATCATCACACCTCGCACCGGGAAATTGCTTTGTGGCAATAATTCGGTTAGCCCGGCAGGGATTATTTTCCCATTCACCGTATTTCCCAAACTGGCAATTCCACCACCCACATTAATAAATGCCTTTATGGGTGTTTGTCCACTTTCTTTTTGGTAGATTTTCATTCTTTTGGCAATGCTGTTTTCGAGGTGATCTTCCTGGATCAATTCAACATCATTTCGTTCAATGGCCTTCACAATCAATTCCCGCCCTTCGGGACTTAGGCCCCGGCCAATATCGGCCCCGCCACCCATCGATGCAGCCACCGATTTAGTGTGGAACACATTCGATTCGTACAATACATTTTCCATGTCGAGCCAGGTAAAGTAGGGATCGTTTGCCCCAAAATTAGAAGCACCCACCGAAGTGATGACAATGGGTTTTAGGTCGAGGGCTTCCAAGGCAGCCATGATGGAAATATTCAAGCCCGGAAACGAACCTGTCATAGCCACAGCTACATTGTCCTTTTCTTTTAATCCGGCGTCCTTTAAAAGCTGGACAATTACGGCAGCAAAGTTGGGATTTGTGGAAGACAGTTTTGCCTCGATATAACCCCGGTCGGTAGTGACCAGTGTGTATTCCTGGCCAATCAAGGCCGTGTTGTTGGGGTCGTTAATGGCATCAATAAAAACACCTTTGCCAAGCCGGTATTCTTTCAGTGTATTGGCTGCCAATTGAGATAGTTCGGCCGCTTCAAGTTTTTCGGCATACCATTTTTGCTTCACCTCCACCTTTCCATTCTCCACAGCAATAAACGCCAACAAAGAAAGCACAGACAGGACTGTTAAAACAATATTCGATTTTGCTCTAAATTTATACATTCTAATTTATTTCCTTAAGTTCTATGAAGCTATGCCACAGATTCAACTTTCTAATTCTTGAGCCTAATCCGAAATATCTAAAATTAACAGGATAGTCCTGAAAGGACTTAATTTGAATAACCGCCAGTGAAACTGGCGGAAGAGGCAGTATCAGCTTACAGCCCTGATAGGGGCTGAATATGAATAGACTAAAAGTTCAACCCTTATCAGGGTTGAGAACGATACTCCACCATTCTCCGCCGGTTTCACCGGCGGTTATTCAAATTTTATCCCTTAGGGATAAATAATCTACTTTTCGGATTAGATTCATTCTTTGCTAAATATTTTTCATTCTGTATAATTTTTAATCTGTAAATCTGGGGCATTATTTCATTTCATTACTCTGGCAACAAGGCCCCATTGAAAATTAATATTACGATCAGGCGAACAAGCACTGCTGCCACAAACAATACACTTAATGTTTTATAGACTCCCTGCTTGCCAAACCAGTGGGCAATCAAACCTGGGATTGCCCATCCAACAGCCTGAAGCTCGACTGAACTACCCGCTACATCAAACATTAAAAAGTAGCGCGAAAAATAGGCCAACAAACAACCAACCAACAAACTGAACACCATCTGGCGGCGACCGTATAAAAAGGTGTACTTGCCCAGGGCTTTAATGATTAAGTAGGTCACAAAGCTTACCACCATGGTGCCGGCCAGGCGTTCGGGGTGCGAGAGTTGCAGGGCCAAATAGCCCGGCACAACTATTCCCCCGGCAGCCAACCCGAAAACTTCGTAGGAAAGCAAACTGAAAAATAGGCCTAATGTAATTGCTAATTCAATCATAATTTTACAGAACTTCTATGTTCAAAAAACTCCGATGTTTCTGCCCCCATGCCACCCATATTGCCAATGGCAACTATCGACGACTTGGTATCGGTTAAAGCTAATGCTTTTTCAAATACATTTTGAGGGGTTGTGTAACCCAGGTTTATAATTTTCTGTGATGGCAATCCATAACCGGTGGCCATGTTCTCTACCACTTCGGTGGACTGCCCAATCAGCATGAGATAGTCCAACTCAGCACCTAATTTACTTGCCGACATTTCGGCCAACTGACGGGCACGATCGAGTCGGTCCTGGCGCGTATTTAGGAGTACGATACGGATGCCTTCGAAACCGATCTCCTCCTTAATCTTGTTCCAAATCATTAGGGTTGAATCGGGGTCGTTGGCGGCAAAGGCATTGTAGAAAAATAGTTCTTTCTGAAAAGCATTTACACGAAAACACATCAATGCCCCGGCATCGGGGATGGCCTTGTACATTCCTCGCAGTGCGGTTTCCCGATCTACTTTTACTTGTTCGCAAATAGCCAGGGCGAGGGCCACATTTTCGCGATGCTCGATATAGCTAAAGCCTTTCATTTCCTCTACACTTACTATGTTCAGATCAATAAAATGACATTCGGTGTTTCGTTTGTCTGCGATCTTTTTAAGTTGATCAGGGATCATATTTTCAGAAGAAAAGAGATGCGCATTTTTAGGAATTGTACGGCCCAGGGTTTCGGCAATTTCCGGAAGTGTGTGCCCCATCACATCCACATGGTCCATGCGCACATTGGTCATTACCCCTATGTTGGCGTGTATCATTTGATTTTCGGTGATGGTCTGGTATTGGGGTTGCAGGGCCATGCACTCCATCACAAGGGCTTTTGCTTTTCGCTTTGCGGCAAATTTTACAATAGACAATTGCTCCAGGATATTTGCCCCCGACTTTCGATAAATATGGGTTTCGGTGCCATCTTCCAATATCAACCGGGGAAAAGTGCCGGTCACTTTGGTAATAGATGAAATGCCTCCTTCGCGCAAACCTGCCCCCACCAAACGGGTCACACTCGATTTGCCCCGGGTCCCGTTAATGTGGATCCGGATGGGGATGGAATAGATCCGCTTTTGATGTAGCCTGTATTCAATCAAACCAAATATTGCCACCGCAATTGTCATTACCAGTAAAATGTAAAAAATGTACATGGTTGGGTCACTTAAATTGGCTCCTTCTGAAAGGGTTGTTGGGCAGAATAAAAATCAGTTTCCATTTAAATAAAAATTGGAGTGATGGAGTGGTGGAGTATTGGATGGTAATTGGCAAGTACCACCCTAATACCCCATTCCTCCATCTCCTATTTAAGCATAAATAATTTTTTTGTTGCTACAAATTCATCTGTTTGGAGGCGATAAAAAAATACGCCTGAGCTGACCTTGTCGCCATCGTTGTTTAATCCATTCCACATCAGCGTATAATTTCCGGCTGCCTGTTGCTGGTTTTGCAACGTGCGAATCAGCTGCCCGCTAATGTCAAATATATGGAGTTCCACTTTCGCTTCTTTTGGGATCGAATAACTGATCCAGGTGTTTGGGCTAAAGGGGTTGGGGTAATTTTGTCCCAAACTATAGCCGGGAACCTCCATTTTCGAGCCTTCATCGGACAAAGTAGAGAAAGGCGGTACGGTAGTAAACTTGATCGCAAAATCATTTTTTAGTACCGAGGCGGTAATGTCGTAGCTATTATTGTACACGTATTGCAGACCAATATTTTCCAATTTGTTCTCAATTCCAACCGTACAGTTTGTCCGTACGATAATTCTACTGTATTGGAAGATAAGCTCACCATCGCCGGTTGGGGTAAGATAATAGGCCGGGTCCAAAAGAATGGCCTGGAAAACTTCCTTGTCAGGGTCGTCCTGATCGTTGTAATGCGCTATGCTGTCCCATTGAACAATAAGACGGTGGTTGGCAACATCGTTGTAATAAAAAAGCTTTCCGGTTTCCCAGTTGTTATCGTGGAGATCGTCCCAAAAAACTGCTGCCATAGCGTCCACATTATCGTTGTTTGGCAAGGGGGTGTTTTCGTAGGCGGTTTGCGATCCACTTCCAAAGGCAATCCAACCATCGGTACTTACCCGAAGTTCGGTGTAATCCATGCTGTAATATTTGAAAGTAAAGGGGATGGTAATAGTCTGGGTGTAATCGCTGCTTGGCATGTTCAGTTCGGTGCCAATCGTATTTATTTCCATCCAATCGTAAACCGGTGCCTGTTCAAAAATCACATCATCGCTCGAATAGGCATAATATCCATATAGGTCAGGGCCTGTGTAATCGTTGGCCCCTGCAAGGCCTACCGGAATGCTGAGAGTGCGAATAATTTCATAAGGATAGGGCCCACCTTCGGTGTATAGTTTCAAAGTATATTCTGCAAGGTACCCAACCGGGCAGCTGGCATCGACACTGACTTTGAAATAATCATTTTGGCTCAATGCAAAAGCTCCCACCCCCAACGATCCAAAGGTACCCATGGAGTCTTCGATGGTAATATAGGGATCGTTGCAGTAGAGGATTCCCTTTGTGTTTGGGGCAACATCCTCTCCAATATTTTCAATCTTCAGGAATAGTTTTACTGTCTCACCCGGATCCATCCGGTAATTCGAAAAGGCAATGCTGTCGTCGTTCACCACATAATCGAGGTAGACCAAGTCGCATCCATTTACCACATCGGAATATTGGTAATCCCATGAGCTGGTATTGCTGGTTACGTGCAAATGGAGAATAATTACGTGTCCTATGGGGCAAGTTGGCAGTATGAAATATTGAAATGGGCTTCCTGTAAAAGAACCACCGGCAGCCAGATTTCCAAAACTCAATGGGCTTGTGGTCACTACCTGTACATTGGGGTCGGAAGAAGTAAGTGTTGCCTGAACATTGCTGGCAGTTTGCAGGCCCCAATTCATCAGCGAAAAGGTAATGTTGCAGTTTTCGTTCGGGTTTGCCGTGCCATTCTGGTTGCCATCAATATCTACTATCACAGGAGTAGTGTTGGGCCCAACGTGCTCGGCAGTCTGCACTACTGCTATTGTTCCCTGGTATGGGATAACATTGCCGCCCCGGACCGTAATTGTCAAGGTATCCTCAACAAGAGGGGTAATGCCAACAAACACTTTGCCTAGAGAATCGGTAGTACCGGTCATAAAAACGGCGTCACCAGACAGGCAAACCTGTGCATTGGCCACAGCTGCCCCCGAAGTTCCAAAAGTTACGGTAACTTCCACCTGGTTATAGCCAATGGCAATGGTTGCAGGATGGCTCACAGCTACGGTCTGTGGAATATCTTTCCAGATATGAATGCTTGGATCGCCCAACACACAATAGACCCTGTAATGATATTCAACCCAGGGATCGTTTCCAAATACATTGTACATATAGAGCTTCCCTCGCAGTAGTGCTGTACCTGGTGTTTCCATGCCTTCCTGGAACATTCCCGAATAAATCCCTTTATCTATCTTGTTGTTGTAGGTAGTGTGTGTGTTTGACGTTGGGCCAACAAATGCGACTGCGCCTCTAAAATTGGTCAGTGTGCCGAGTTGTATCCATTCCTCGCCAAAACAATTACCACCGTTTGCGGAGAACATTGCCACGCCACAACCAATACTGGTTACAAATGTGAGTTTCTCTCCATTGTTCAAACCCGTAACATCGGTGGCATCGAAAAAATAACAGTTGGCATGCCAGCCGTCGCTCCAGCCTTCGCCCCGATAATTCAGCCAACTTCTCCCCTCATCAATGGCACTTGTAACATCGTTTAAATCCATCGAACAGGGAGTTCCACCCCAGCCAGAGCCATCACTCATCAGGGTATCGACGGTAAAACCACCAGAGGTCATCATTTCGGCAGCATAGCGTTTGGTTTCTACTTGCGATTCATATTCATTATTCGAACAACAAATCCCTTTTTTAAACCAGTCGGTATTGGTTACATACGGGTCTTTTTCGTACTTCATGAATTTGTTTATCATCACCTGCATCCGGTAATCGCCCTGATTGGTGAATCGCCCGATCATCATTTCGGGGAAAAAATCGTTCCCTTCAATCTCAACAAAATAATCTTCGTTGGGAAATGAATAATCGTAGTTTACGACCTTCTTTGGAAAGATATTGTTGTCGCCCACAATGAGCACATAGCTTGGCGGAATGGGCCAATTGTTATACGCATCGGCAATGTGATTTTTTATTATATCGGGGTTGCTGGCGTTTGCGTTTATGTCGGTGAATTTGGTTATGTGCACATTGGTGCCACTTTCGCGTTTCCAATCGGCATACACCTGAAAACTGGCTACAAATTCGTCGGGCATGATGCACAACATCAATTCCTGCCCGTCTTCCACCCCATTGTATAAGCTTTTTAACACGTTCAGATAATTAAAAATGAAGCCTTGGTACAATTTTCCAAAGGAAGGTGTAATGGCCTTTCGTGCGGTGGTCTTCGGATTAATCGCCACTCCACTGCCATAATTTACACGGATGGTGATGGACGAAGCTACCTGCAATTCCTTTTTGAAAGCCAAATAACGAACCGGAAATAACGATACCCTTGCAATACGAAAATCGCGAAATATGGCTGGCGGGTCCAATGCAGCATTATTAGCGGGATAGATGTCCATCGACTGGTAGGCCTCCGGGTTTTCTGTGTATGGAGTCTCGCCCTGGCTTTCGTACCAGCTTACCCTGGCTGGTGGCAGGTAAATATTACTGTATGTTTCGACATCGCCTGTTTCAATTATTTCGACCGAAACGCTTGCCTGATCGGGAACTGCCAAAACTTTTGAAATGTATGGCAACTCAGGATAACCAGCTTCTGTAGAAAAGATATCCGATAATAAATCAACCGTCTGGTAGGTTTTTCCACCCACCTGGAGATTTTTTAGGTTGAACCCGTTGATCTCGATTTTCAGCACGGTACTGTTCATATCGTCGCTGAGGATGGTCACTTTGGGTGGGCTTTGCACCGATTGGTTGGGGTTGATGGGGACCCATTCAGCAAACATATTAAAAGGGATCAATGCCGAAACGATTAGGATAAGTGCGAACTTCACGCAGTTTGCAAGGGCTAAGTACTTCTTCATAGAATTTAGGTTTATAGTTTTGTATAGAAAAGTAGATGTAGGCAAGGCCATAATAGTTGCATGGTAAAACATACACAATTTCCCCTTTTCTCTAATTTTTAACAATACGATAAATATAAGGATGTCAAAAATAGGAAAATTATGAGGCGAAAATGGTAAACCGTAAACGGGATAAGTTTTCGCATATACCATATTGGGCTAAAGCCCATATCAACTTGTTTATCAATATACCCCGACCTAAAGGACGGGGCTATTGATGTGTGGAAATTTATCCCGTGCGATGTGTAATTAGGGTTAAGATGCAATCATCTGAAAAAAAATTAAACATCGAACATTCAATATTGAACATCGAATGAGAAATGTTGAAGAACCTTGAACAAATACTTCCTCATTCAGTATTGGATATTGAATGTTCGATATTGGATATTTTAGGCCGATGAGGACCAAGACCTGCCTGTCCCCTATCCGCTAACGCCTGCCTTTGCCATCTGACAAGCTCAGGAGGGTTGACAGATTGCCAACTAAGAACTGCCCCACTGTGATCTGTTTTTTCTTTCTGAAAAATATGCCGTACTTTTAGCGTTTTAAATTCTAAACCCTTAAAATAAAAATAATATGAGTAAGGAAATTTTAAATCTCGAACCAAAAGTAATCTGGAAACATTTTTACAGCCTCACACAAATTGCCCGGCCCTCGAAATACGAAGATGCAATTCAAGCCTTTATAGTTGATTTTGGCAAAAAGCTGGGTCTCGAAACCATTAAAGATGAAGTTGGCAATGTCATTATCCGCAAACCTGCCACTACCGGGATGGAAGACCGCCAAGGTGTTGTGCTGCAAGGCCACCTCGACATGGTACCTCAAAAAAATAGCGATAAAACACACGATTTTGCCACCGATCCAATCGAAGCCTACGTAGATGGTGATTGGGTAACGGCCAATGGCACTACCCTTGGAGCTGACAATGGCATGGGCGTGGCAGCTGCAATGGCTATTTTGGAAGCCAAAGATGTTGCACATGGGCCTGTTGAGGCATTGTTTACGTGCGACGAAGAAACTGGGATGACAGGAGCATTTGGCCTCAAGCCAGGTATCTTAAAAGGAGACATCCTGATTAATATGGACTCTGAGGATGAAGGCGAATTGTACGTCGGTTGTGCCGGTGGCGAAGATGCCAACATCACTTTCAATTTTACAGAAGTTGCTGTTCCTGCCGGAATGAAAGCTTTTAATCTGGCAGTTACAGGTTTAAAGGGTGGTCACTCCGGGATGGATATCCCAATCGGTCGTGGAAATGCCAACATTCTCACGTTCCGCTTTCTGAAACATGCCCACAAGCAGCATGGCTTGCGTTTGGCAAGCATCGATGGCGGAAGTCTTCGCAATGCCATCCCCCGCGAAGCATTTTCGGTGGTTGTAGTTGCTGAAGCCAAAGCAGATGATTTGAAAAAATGTGTTGCCAATTACGAAGGCATGGTTAAGGCAGAACTTGCCGTCACCGAGCCTGACATGAAAATAATATTGGAACCTACAGATTTACCCGCCAATTTAATGGATGAAGATACACAGGTCAAACTGGCCCATGCCATTGTGGCTTGCCCCAACGGGGTGATCCGCATGAGCGATTCGATGCCTGGTTTGGTCGAAACTTCAACCAATCTGGCCATTGTAAAATCTGCAAACAAACAGGTGAAAGTAGCTTGCCTCATGCGCAGCTCAGTCGATTCGGCCAAAACTGCACTGAGCAGCAGCATCGAGTCGGTGTTTGAATTGGCCGGAGCCACGGTTAAATTTGAAGGTGCTTATCCAGGTTGGAAACCCAATATGGATTCGCCTATCTTGAAAACCATGCAGCAAGTGTATAACAACAAGTTTGGAAAAATCCCTGAGATTAAAGCTATCCACGCTGGTTTGGAATGTGGACTCCTCGGCGGTGTTTACCCAAATTGGGACATGATTTCGTTTGGCCCAACCATCCGTTTCCCTCACTCGCCCGACGAAAAAGTGAATATTGCAACTGTTCAGAAATTTTACGATTTCTTGCTTGAAACATTGAAAAATATTCCAAAAAAATAATTTTTTTTCATAGTTGAAGAAATGGGTCATGCTTTATAGCATGGCTCATTTTTTTTATTTGGCTACGCTGTCATTTGCTTCGCTGTCATTCGATAGTTATTTGCTTTGCGTCATTTGGCTTCGCCGTCATTCAATAGTCATTAGCTTTGTGTTATTTATTGTCATTAACTTCGCAACGAATTTGACAACCTTATGACTACAAAGGACAATTGAATGACTACTGAATGACTACTGAATGACTACTGAATGACTACTGAATGACTACTGAATGACAACAATTGCCAATTGAATGATAACCGAATGACTTCCTAATGACGCGAAGCAAATGACTATCGAATGACCATCAAAGACCAACATGGAAAAAAACGAACTAAAAGACTTTCTCGACGAGAAGTATTATCAATACAATACTCCTGATTTTGTAGTGTCTGATCCGATCCAGGTGCCTCATTCATTTTCATCAAAGGAAGATATTGAGATTGCAGCTTTCCTTTCGGCTTCCATCGCCTGGGGGCAGCGAAAAACTATTATCAAAAATGCCTTTCGGTTGATGGCCTTTATGGACAACCAGCCATACCAATTTATTCTGAACGCAGAGCAATCCGATTTGTCGGTATTTGATGCTTTTGTACACCGTACTTTTAACAGGGAGGATTGTCGATTTTTTATCCGCTCGCTCCAGAATATGTATAAAAACCACGGAGGCCTTGAACAGGTTTTCACAAAGGGATATTCAGTAGAAAATTCGGTGGAATCGGCCCTTGAATATTTCAGAACTATTTTTCTTGAAGAAGATCACCAAAAACGGTCTGAAAAACATGTGGCTAATATCCTTAAAAACTCATCGGCAAAAAGGTTGAATATGTTTTTGATGTGGATGGTGCGCAAGGATGGAAGGGGTGTCCACTTTGGTTTGTGGGACAAAATCGATCCTGCCCGTTTATACCTGCCCCTTGATGTGCATACCGGAAACGTAGGTAGAAAGCTGGGAATTCTGTCGCGGCAGCAAAACGATTGGAAAGCCGTGCTGGAAATTACTCAAAGCCTTCGAACGTTCGATCCCACCGACCCCGTAAAGTATGATTTCGCGCTGTTTGGGCTGGGGATTTTTGAGGGGTTTTGAATTTGGTCTCGGGTTTCGGGTTTCGAGTCTCGTGTTTCGAGCCCTGGCTGCCGGACTGATTGTTCCGCTTTTCGGGAAAAACTTTTTTGTGGCTATTTTATAATCTAAACCGTACGAAAGGATTCGTGCGGTAGCGGGGTCATACCCCAAGGCCAAGTTTCTATCCAAATTATTATTGTCTATTGATCCCGTAAGTACGGGAATTAATTTAAACCCCGGATGTCCGGTGGAAGTTATTGTCAGCCTATTATGACGAAATTCCGAAATCTAAACAATCCTATAATCAGTGTATCCATCATCATAAAAGGGCAAAACCAGATAAGGCATATAAGGACATAAAAGTATTTATATTTTCTTATATGTCTTTTATGGTAAGATAAGTAGTATGGGGAATTTGCCTTCAGCAAAATTGAAGTATCATATCTGATATTAAAAGTTTCTACTTAAACAATCCCGATACTTCGGGAGTAAGTTTGATGACCTACGAGCCTAATTTCTATTTAACTTTCAACTCCGAACTATCCAACTCCGAACTATCCAACTCAGAACTCTCTCAACTCAGAACTCTCTCAACTCCGAACTCTTCAACTCAAAACCCTATCTTTGCGCCAATATTTTTTAAGATGAAATTTGAATTATTAAAAAGCGACACGGGGTCGAAAGCCAGGGCCGGGAAAATACAAACCGACCATGGCGAAATCGAAACCCCCATTTTTATGCCGGTGGGCACTGCCGGATCGGTGAAGGCCGTACACCAGCGTGAGTTGAAGGACGACATTGGGGCGCAGATTATCCTTGGCAACACCTATCATTTATACCTGCGGCCTGGCCTCGAAATAATGGGGCAGGCCGGGGGATTGCATAAATTCAATGGGTGGGACAAACCCATTTTGACCGACAGCGGAGGCTACCAGGTTTTTTCGTTGGCCGAAATGCGAAAGCTCAAAGAGGAGGGGGTCACTTTTCAATCGCACATCGATGGGTCGAAACACACTTTTACCCCCGAAAAGGTGGTCGATATCCAGCGCACCATCGGGGCCGACATCATCATGGCTTTAGACGAATGCCCGCCCGGAGATTCCGATTTTCAATATGCAAAAAACTCGATGGAACTGACCCACCGGTGGTTGAAACGGGGGGTTGACCATTTCCTGAAAACCGGGCCAAAATATGGCCACACACAAAGTTTTTTTCCTATTGTGCAAGGGTCATCTTTCCGGGATTTGCGGAAACAATCGGCTGAAACCATTGCCAGTTATGGAATGGACGGCAACGCCATTGGGGGTTTGAGTGTGGGCGAACCAGCCGAAGTGATGTACGAAATGACCGATGTGGTGACCGAAATATTGCCCTTCGACAAACCCCGCTACCTGATGGGCGTGGGCACCCCGGCCAACATTCTCGAATCAATCGCTTTGGGGATTGATATGTTCGATTGTGTGATGCCCACCCGGAATGGACGAAATGGCATGTTGTTTACCAGCGAGGGAATTATCAACATGAAAAATAAACGGTGGGAAAATGATTTCAGCCCGGTCGATCCGAATGGGACAACTTTTGTCGATAGTTTCTATTCAAAAGCTTACCTTCGGCACTTAATAATTTCGAAGGAAATACTGGGCGCCCAGATAGCAAGCATCCATAACCTGGGTTTTTACATCTGGTTGGTGAAAGAAGCCAGAAAGCAAATCATTGCCGGGACTTTCGATAGTTGGAAAAAAGCGATGGTTGGGAAGGTGACGGAGAGGCTTTAAATACTAAATTTGGATAATAGGCGTATATAGCATCAAAATAAAAAAGGCATTGTTAAAAAAGCTTGACATATACATTATCAGAAAGTTCCTTGGGACATTCTTTTTTGCCATCGTGCTTATCATCAGTATTTCGGTGGTGTTCGATATTACCGAACGCATCGACGATTTCATCGAGAAAGAAGCCCCTGTGTCGGAGATTATTTTTGATTATTACCTTAACTTTATCCCTTATTTTGCCAATTTGTTTTCGGCCTTGTTTACTTTCATCGCAGTTATTTTCTTTACCTCGAAAATGGCTTACAACACCGAGATAATCGCTATTCTTTCGAGCGGTGTCAGCTTTAAGCGATTAATGTGGCCCTACTTTTTATCGGCTCTGGTCATTGCCCTATTCTCATTTGTGTTGAGCAGCTACATAATTCCACCAGCCAATAAAACAAGGCTCGATTTTGCCGAAAAATATTTACGGAACCCATACCGAAATTATGATAGAAACATTCACCGTCAAGTGGAGCCAGGCATTTATATCTATATGGAGAACTACAATGTGACCAACAGTGTAGGCTATAAGTTTGCTATGGAAAAATTCGTGGATGGAAAGCTGGTTTCCAAGCTTAATTCAGACTATGTTAAGTTTGATGAAGAAAGCGGGAAATGGCGTGTAAGCAATTATTATATCCGAAATATAGATGGCCTTGACGAGGAAATCGAAAAAGGGACATCGATGGATACTACCATAAAAATGGCCCCCGGCGATTTTAGTATGCGGGACAATATTGTTGAAACCATGTCGCTGCCACGATTAAATGCTTTTATCGAGAACCAGCGAATGCACGGGGTGGAAAATATCGAAGCCTACCTGATCGAAAAATACCGGCGATTTGCATTTCCCTTTTCCACCTTCATCCTTACTTTGATAGGTGTTTCATTATCCTCCCGGAAAGTGAAGGGGGGGCTGGGGCTTCACATTGGCCTTGGCTTGCTGATTAGTTTTGCCTACATCCTTTTTATGCAGATATCGCAACAATTTGCCATCAACGGAAACTTCAATCCCCTGCTGGCCGCCTGGATACCAAATATTATATTTACATTTATTGCCGCCTACCTGTACAAAACCGCACCGAAGTAGGTGGGGAGTTCTGAGTTGGGGAGTTCTGAGTTGAAGAGTTGAGAAGTTAGGTGGTTGAGTGGTTGAGTGGTTGAAAAGCTGAGTGGTTGGGAAGTCGAATTGAAGTGTTACGAAAAGGGATCCCCACCCCGTATCAATTGCCAAGAAGATGTCATTGGTACCATAGAGAGAAACCTGTTACAATTTCGGTAAATGTAAATCTTTGGCAACCGAGGGCTTCGCTCAAAGCGAAACCCTCGGTCGAACCTGTCAGGGACCACTATTTGCAAAAGGACTCAGAACTCCCGAACTCAGAATTCCCGAACTCCGAACTTTTTTAACTCCGAACTATTTTTCTTTCTTCCCCCCGTAAATCTTATAGATCACATAGCCAATCCCAACTACAAAGTGCAGGGCCACTATGCCCATAATTATATATACCCAGGTATTGCTTATCATCAATAGATTCATATCAACAAAAATAAAGAAGAAAAAAGATTTTGCAGAATACTACCCAATAAAACCTGGAGTGTAATTTTACAATTTACATAGCTTTCGGGCAGCCTCGGCCAGAGTATCGTCGTTTTTGGCAAAGCAAAACCGGAGTACTTTATGGTCGGTCTTTTCGTGGTAAAAAACCGAGAGCGGGATTGCTGCGATGCCTATTTCTTTTACCAGGTAATCGGTGAAATCAATATCCGGTTTGTCCGATATTTCGGAATAATTCAATAGCTGAAAATAGGTTCCCGAAGAAGGGATTACCTTAAACCGACTGCCTTTTATTAGATTGACAAAAGTATTGCGCTTTTGCTCGTAAAAATGTTTTAGGTTTTGCCAACTGTCCTTGTCTGCCAACATATCGGAGTAAGCGTGTTGGATGGGTGTGTTGGCCGCATACACAATGAGTTGATGGATTTTTCGAAATTCATACGTTAATTCAGGCGGGGCACAACAATAGCCAACCTTCCAGCCGGTTGTATTATAGGTTTTTCCGAACGATGAAATCAACAGGCTACGTTTAGCCAGTTCGGGGTAACGCGCCACGGATTGATGCTGGCCCCTATCAAAAACAATATGCTCGTACACTTCATCGCTCAGGATGAGAATCTTGCTGCCATTCACAATCTTTTGCAGCCTTAGCATATCTTCTTCCGAAAAAGTCATCCCACTGGGATTATGTGGGGTGTTGATGATGATCATTTTGGTGTGCGAGTTTACGCTCCGTTGCATCTCGTCCCAGTTAATAGAATATGTGCCCGGGGTGAGTTGCACAAATACAGGGCGGCCTCCGTTCAACCGAATGGTAGGCTCGTAGGTATCAAAGGCGGGTTCAATCACTATCACCTCATCATCTTCGCGCACAAATGCAGTGATGGCTGTGAAAATGGCTTGTGTTGCTCCGGCGGTAATGGTGATTTCCGAAACCGGGTCATAAGTACGATTATGCAATCCTATAATGGTATGGCTTATGCTTTCGCGGAGAGGCAATACCCCTTCGAGTGGTGCATATTGGTTAAAGCCTTTACCCATATAATATGCAACACGTTCTTTCAATCGATCGGAACAATCGAACTCCGGAAAGCCCTGCGAAAGGTTGATAGCCTGGTATTCATTTGCCTTTCTGGTCATTTCAGAAAATATGCTAAAGCCCGTATTGGGTAATTTTGTCGATGCCATCCAGTTTAAAAATTTAAGCCGACAAAAGTAGTAAAATGTGTGTATAGAAGATATGATTTCTGGTTTCATTTTTCAACAAAGATTTTGTTGAGCCAATTTATAGTTGGGGTCAGCTACTTTTGAGATGCACAGCCGTGCGTCTCTACCTGGACAACAGGCAGTCAACCGGCAAATATGAAGCGCGAGCTGACAACTACCAAATTTTGACTTTCGATTCGTTACAGGTTTGAACTACAATCGGAATTTTTGTCAGTCAGGTGTTTTTTAAAGAGGCATAAAATCAGTAATTTTGTTGAATTAGAATTGAAAGAAAAAGTTTACTTAATAATGGAAGTTCAACAGATAAAACAACGTTTTGGCATAATCGGAAATTCGCCCTTGATAAACCGGGCTATTGATATTGCAGTACAGGTTGCACCTACTGACTTATCGGTGTTGATTACCGGCGAAAGCGGATCGGGGAAGGAGGTCTTCCCTAAAATAATCCATCAGTACAGTGCCCGAAAACACGAAAGCTATATTGCCGTCAATTGCGGGGCTATTCCCGAAGGCACCATCGATTCCGAACTGTTTGGGCACGAGAAAGGTTCGTTTACGGGGGCGCACGATGCCCGCAAAGGATATTTCGAGGTGGCCGACAAAGGGACCATTTTTTTGGATGAAGTGGGCGAATTGCCTCTGTCGACACAGGTTCGTTTGTTGCGGGTTATCGAAACCGGTGAGTTTATAAGGGTAGGGTCGTCTAAGGCGCAAAAAACCGATGTGCGTGTTGTGGCTGCCACAAACGTGAATCTGATGGAAGCCATTTACCAGAATAAATTCAGGGAGGATTTGTTTTATCGCCTCAATACGGTGCCCATAACCATACCTTCGCTGCGTGCCCGAAAGGAGGATATTTTTCTCCTGTTCAGAAAATTTGCAAACGATTTTGCCGAGCGGTATCGCATGCCATCCATCAAATTAAACGAAGACGCCCAACGAATCCTGATCAACTTTAAATGGCCCGGCAATGTGAGGCAATTGAAAAATATTACCGAGCAAATTTCAATCATTGAACAGGAACGAAATATATCGCCCGAAGCCTTACAAGCTTATCTGCCGGTTTCCACAATGCCCAACTTACCGGCCATTTACAAACCTGTTGATGAAAAAACCTTTGCTTCTGAACGAGAAATCCTGTATCAGGTTTTGTTTGATATGAAACGCGACGTGAACGACTTGAAAAAGCTGGTGAATGAAATTATCCATCATGGTACTGACGATGTGACCGTCAGGGAGGAAAATGCCCAGCTTATCAAGAAGTTTTATGCAGACAACGACCAGTCTATAAGCCATGACTACACGCCACGGCAGGACAGTTATCATCCCCCTCAAACAGATAGCCATATAATTGAAGATACCGAAGAATATGTGGAGGAATCACTGTCACTCCAAGACAAAGAAATTGAGCTGATAAAAAAGGCCCTCGACAAACACAAAGGGAAACGCAAATATGCAGCGCAAAACCTGGGTATTTCGGAACGCACACTATACAGGAAAATAAAAGAATATGATATTGATGGATAATCTTTTTAAATGATTATTGTTTATTGAATATTGTTTAATAGAGTTGATGATGAGAAAAATACTTTCATACTTAGTCCAAATAGTTATTGCCGGATTTTTCCTTTTGTCCGGGTTGCCGCAATGCGGTTCGGTAAGTTATTCCTTATCGGGAGCATCCATCCCACCTGATGCAAAAACAGTTTCGGTGAATTATTTTCAGAATAATGCCCCTTTAGTGAACCCTCAATTGAGCCAGGATTTGACTGATGCCCTAAAGGATAAATTTGTGTCGCAAACCAGCCTTACCCTTGTAAACGGGGTTGGCGATTTGCATTTCGAGGGCGAGATAACCGGCTACGAGACCAAGCCAATGGCGATAAAAGAAAATGATGTGGCTGCTGAAAACCGCCTCACGATAACGGTGCGGGTAAGGTACGTAAACTCGAAAGACCCTGACTCGAAATTCGATTTTGACAAAAGCTTTTCCCGCTTCGAAAATTACAGCAGTTCAAAGGATTTAAGCCAGGTGGAAACTGAGCTGACAGAGGAAATTGTGAAACAATTGGTAGAAGATATTTTTAATGAATCGGTCGTAAATTGGTAAACCCGGGCATGAGCCGCGAACAGTTCTATACATATCTCGAAAACCCTGCATTGCTCAACGATAATTCGCTGAAAGTAATGGAAGATATCATAACTGAATACCCCTATTTTCAGACGGCCCATCTTTTATACCTCAAAAACTTGCACGATATAGGCCACCTGAAATTCAACAAGCAGCTTAGGATTTCATCTTCCTTTGTGGGCAACCGGAAGATATTGTACAGTTTCTTGCATCCCCATTCCGAAAATTCAGAAGAAGAAGCTAACCTCGAACAAGGACAAGAATTTTCGTCGAATGTAGAAACAGATAAGCCATCTGTTATTGAAAAAGCTTTTAAAAAGGCAAGTGTCCTATCTTCTGATCAAAAATTATTCGAAGGAATTTCTTCGGAGGACAAAGCAATTACAGGTAAAACTGAAAAAACAGAAAAAGATCAGCATGGGATCAGGGAGTGGCTTGGGCATGAACTGTTGAAAAAATTGGATGAAGAGCCCCAACACATCCTCGATTTGTCCGAACCCCAAGAAACCATTCAGAAGAAAAAAAACCTTTTGGAGAGCACCTCCGAAACAATTGAATTGAACGATGTTCATGCACCAGATAAGGAAATCCCTGATCCTGTAAATAGGATTGACAAAATAGCCAGGGAGAAACATTCATTTGATGATTGGATCAAACTTTTGTCACAGCCGGGTTCAAAAGTAATGGTTCAACAGAAATCGGAAGAAGAGAAGAAGAACGAAAGTCCTCCAACGAGAAACGATCAGCAAGCGCTTATCGACAATTTTATTAAAGCTGATCCCAGAATTGCCCCTCCCTTACATTCCGAAAAGCAACAAAAAGATATTTCTGAGTCGAGCATCGAAGATAGTGATGACTTCATAACTGATACATTAGCAAAAATTTACATCAACCAAAAGCACTATAACAAAGCCTTGCTTGCGTATGAAAAATTAAGTTTGAAATATCCCGAAAAAAGCATTTACTTTGCACACCAAATTGAAAAAATAAAGGACTTAAAAAACGAATAATATTTTACAATGTTTACAATTGTTTCAGGATTAATACTGGTAGTGGCCATTTTAATGATTTTGATTGTTCTGGTGCAGAACTCAAAAGGTGGAGGCCTGGCTTCTAATTTTTCATCATCGAATCAGGTGATGGGTGTAAGAAAGACCACCGACTTTCTCGAAAAAACGACATGGTATCTGGCCATTGCTTTGTTGGTATTCAGCATTTTTGCCAGTGCGGTAATCCCAAAAGACCAGACTGTTGAATCGCGTTCACAACTCGAAATGGTCGATTTTACCGATGCACAACAAGCTGCTCAGTTTCCGACCACAGCTCCGGCTACGGAACCTTCCGGTTTTGAACAACCCGATAATTCAGGAGACCCTGAACAGACAGAATAAAATCTGAAATTATAAGATATTTGAAATGCCGACAAATCATATTTGCCGGCATTTTTTTTTTGCTAGGAGCCAATTCCAGGGCAAAAGTCTAAGCCCCACCAAATCGGGTTAAGCAGAAAATTGGAGCCGTACTCCCACTATCGAAAGAATGTCAGGCTGTCACTATTGCTGAAATTCATTTTTGTCCGAATAAGGGAATATATTACACACTGAAATAATGGCACTTACACCCAGGTAATAGGAGCTAGTGAAGTGCAATGATGTCAGCAAATTAGTTTTCATGTCAGTCCTCTCAATATTTATCATATTTAATTATCTTCCTGAAAGATAGGAGCTTGAATGTATTGTTGCCCTTTTTGTCTTCTAACCCACAGCGACAAAGAAGCTTTGGCATACATTATGACAAAGCAGGGCGCAAATAAAAATGTTTAATTTAAAATTTAAATAATATGTCGAAAGTACAAATTAAGCCGCTCGGTACACGGGTACTAATTGAAGCGATTGAAGCAGAGAAAAAAACAGCCTCTGGTATAATTATACCTGATTCTGCGAAAGAAAAACCGCAACAAGGAAAAGTAGTTGCAGTAGGAAAAGGAACTGAAGAAGAACCAATGGAAGTAAAAGTGGGTGACAAAGTTATGTACGGAAAATATTCAGGCACTGAGATTTCTCACGAAGGAAATGATTATTTAATCATGAACCAGTCTGATATTCTTGCAATTATTTAATCCTATTGTCGAACATAAAAAAACAGAAATAAAATGGCTAAG
This sequence comes from Bacteroidales bacterium, assembly GCA_021740905.1. Classification (GTDB taxonomy): domain Bacteria; phylum Bacteroidota; class Bacteroidia; order Bacteroidales; family M50B96; genus JAIOYV01. The sequence continues at coordinate 12,520 of JAIOYV010000072.1, read as the reverse complement.
ATTATAAAGTTTAATATCGAATCGCGCGACTTATTAAAGAAGGGCGTTGATCAACTTGCTGATGCAGTGAAAGTAACCCTCGGGCCTAAAGGCCGGAATGTGGTAATAGATAAAAAATTTGGCGCACCTCAGGTAACCAAAGATGGTGTTACAGTGGCTAAAGAAATAGAATTAGCTGACCCATTCGAAAACATGGGTGCTCAAATGGTAAAAGAAGTAGCTTCCAAAACAGGCGACGATGCTGGTGATGGTACAACAACTGCCACTGTTTTGGCTCAGTCGATTGTGAAGGTGGGTTTGAAAAACGTGACAGCCGGAGCGAACCCAATGGATTTGAAACGAGGTATCGACAAAGCAGTACTTAAGGTTGTAGAAAGCCTGAAATCGCAATCGAAAGCGATTGGTGATGACAACAGCAAAATTGAGCAGGTTGCTTCTATTTCTAGCAACAACGACATGATTATTGGTAAGCTGATTGCCCAGGCCATGGAAACTGTAGGTAAAGAAGGCGTTATCACCGTTGAAGAAGCCAAAGGGACAGACACCCATGTAGATACTGTTGAGGGCATGCAATTCGACCGTGGATATATTTCACCCTACTTTGTTACCAACACCGAAAAGATGGAAGCCGTTCTCGAAAACCCTTTCATTTTGCTATACGACAAGAAGATATCAACCATGAAAGACCTTCTTCCTGTTCTTGAGCCAGTTGCACAAAATGGTCGTCCATTAATGATTATTGCTGAAGATGTAGATGGTGAAGCTTTGGCTACTCTTGTTGTGAACAAACTTCGTGGTTCGTTAAAGATTGCTGCCGTGAAAGCTCCAGGCTTTGGCGATCGCCGTAAAGAAATGTTGGAAGACATAGCTATCTTGACAGGTGGTACTGTAATTTCAGAAGAAAAAGGCATGAAACTCGAAGGGACTACCCTCGATATGCTTGGGAACGCCGAGAAAATTTCGATGGACAAAGACAATACGACCATTGTAAACGGTGCCGGAACAAAAGATATGATTGATGCCCGCGTAAAACAAATCAAAGCACAGATCGAAATCACAACTTCGGACTACGATAGGGAAAAATTACAGGAACGCCTCGCTAAATTAGCCGGTGGTGTAGCTGTTATTTATATTGGTGCTGCCTCTGAAATTGAAATGAAAGAGAAGAAAGACCGTGTTGACGATGCACTAAGCGCGACCCGTGCTGCTGTCGAAGAAGGGATTATTCCTGGTGGTGGGGTAGCTTACATCCGTGCCATCAAAGCACTTGATAAGTTAAAAGGCGATAACAGTGACGAAGATACAGGTATTGCTATTATCCGTCGTGCTTTGGAAGAGCCACTACGTCAGATTGCAGAGAATGCAGGTATGGACGGTGCTGTGGTAGCTCAGAAAGTAAAAGAAGGCAAAGGCGCAATGGGCTTCAACGCTCGCACCGACAAATACGAGAACCTGCTCCGTTCGGGTGTAATCGATCCTACTAAAGTAGCTCGTATTGCCCTCGAAAACGCAGCATCAATTGGTGGTATGTTGTTGACAACCGAATGTATAATTGCCGACGAAAAAGAAGAAAACCCAATGCCACCAATGGGCGGCGGTATGGGCGGCGGTATGGGTGGTATGATGTAAATCATATAGATACCATATTATATACCCCATAAAAGGGAACTTAATGAAACCCCGAAAGCAATCTGCTTTCGGGGTTTTTGCGTTTTAATCACATACCCATGAAAGGTATGTATATATTATGGTGCAGAAACTTCCTGTTCATTTTTTTTAATTCATTACCTGTTAGGCCTTTTCGGAAACAAATATCAGCATACATTTTTCATAAGTGCTAATAAATTGTTTGCATTTTTGCAATAAATTAGTAAACCATATTTCCCTGTAAATAGGTTTGCTCCTTGATGTATTTTGTACGATATTAATACACACAATAGAGGATCGGATTTTTAGGAAGGAGGATGGCTTTATCAAACACCAAGAATGGCTGCAAACCAATCAAAATTGTCTATCACCAAGTTCCAATCACAATTAATATAGGCCTACATTGCCACTACAAAGACGAATTTTACGCATTTTTTTTAGGCGGAAAAAAGAATTCTTAATTTCGTTCTATTAAAATTTATCATGTCGCTACATGTTTCTGCTATGCCTTCAAGCTTCTTTCAATTGAGAATGTGAGATCATAGTTAAACTATCTGATCCTGTATGCTTTACTTTTTTGACATAGCTTTATTCTACGCATGACCAATTCAAAATAAATGTTGCCCAGCATATTTTACCCAGCCTAATTCCGTACATATATCGACTTATGTCGATATATGTAAAAGATTATATCTTTCATATTAAAATAGTATGTCTTTGTTTAAATTTAGCCAGAAATTACATTATATATTAGATTTAGCTACATAAAAAAGGAACTTTATTATTAATTAAAATGTTACGATGATGAAAAAATTACAATTAAGAATTATCACTGCCATGTTTGCAGGATTATTCCTCGGACTTTTTGTTTTCACGTCATGCGAAGGACCCGCAGGGCCTGCCGGACCAGCCGGACCAGCTGGAGCCGATGGAACAAATGGGACTAATGGTATTAATGGAATAGACGGAATAAATGGCACCGACGGTTCTGATGGGACAGATGGTGTCGATGGCAATATTACCTGTTTGGAATGCCATGGTGCATACGCTAAGAATGTAATTGCCGCTCAATTCGCAAGATCTCAACATTCTTCAGGCGCCATTGCCGTTGAATATGCTGGAGGAAGGGCTTCTTGTGCACAATGTCACTCGCACGAGGGTTATCTTGAATTTGCATTAACAGGTGAGGTTGCCGAAGATATTTCAAATCCAAGTGCATGGGAATGTTCAACTTGCCATGACTTGCACACCACATTTGATGCAACAGATTATGCCTTTAGACTTGGTGCTGATGTTGAATTAATTGATGGAAGTGGAGTTACAGTGGAAGGAGGGTCAAATAATACTTGTATCAATTGCCACCAGGCTCGTAGGGATCGTGCTTCGTATGATGTTGCTACTGATGAAACCTACACCCGGACTTTCACAGGTGCTGATTTCGATGTGTATTCAACAACCACTGCGATTGGTCCTAATGGATCAGTAACCATCAATGCAACCAATGATACTGTTGTTGTTGTATTTGATGTACCAGCGGCTACGCATGCTTATATTAGTAGTACTCATGCTGGTCCACACCACGGTCCTCAAGGAAACTTATGGGCTGGGGTTGGTGGAACTCTTGCCGGGACTCCTTATTCATCACACAGTGGTGGGTGTGTATCTTGCCACATGGGTCCTGATTCAGATCATAGCTTTATGCCTTTGGAAGAAAATTGTGTAGCTTGTCATGCTAGTAAAGAACCCGAAATGGATGCAATTGCTGACAGAATTCATGCTGTTGGAGAAGCTTTGGAAACCATCCATGCGGTGCATTACTCTGATGAAGATGGAACTTTCCATCCACTTTATGCTTCACTTACTACTGCGCAATTTGATGCATGGTGGAACTTTATCTATGTTCTTGAAGACAGGAGTAATAGTGCACATAACCCATCTTATATTAAACAATTAATTAACCAGGCAGAAACTGCACTTGGAATTTAATTATTTCGCATAAAACTAAAAGAAAAGCACCCTACAGGGTGCTTTTTTTTTAACTGTAATTTTTGAATTTTGAGGAATGAGATTTTTGTGGAGAAAGCAGGTTTTTTCATACACCCAGAATGTCTGCAACCTAATCAAATTTGCTTTTTACATGGCCTCAAACACAATTATAATGCACCTACATTCCCCCTACAAATTCAATATTTAGGAATTTCTACGGGTTGAATAATGGCATTCTTATTTAGTTTTATTAAAATTTAATCTATTCAGTTTGTTTTCTATAGGCTCGCTACTTCCCGCCAACTGCACATTCATGCCATTCATTGTAGTAGCTGATCCTGATTGTCTTACTCCTTAAATTGTGTACTATTTCAGGCTTTCTCAAGTCGCAAACATGCTGGCCAACATATTTGGCCAAGGCTAATGTCGTACACGTATCGACATATCTCGATATATATAAAGATAATATCTCTTTTTTTAAAATGGTATGTCTTTGCTTAAATTCAATCGGGGAATCGTAAAAGTATTAGTTTTAGCTACATGAAAAAGGAACTTTATTAATAATTTAAAATGTTATAATGATGAAAAAATTACAATTAAGAATTATCACTTCTATTTTTGCAGGATTATTCCTCGGACTGTTTGTATTCACTTCTTGCGAGGGACCAGAAGGACCTGCCGGTAAAGATGGTTTAAATGGTACAGACGGAACTCCAGGCCTTAACGGAGATGTAACTTGCCTTGTTTGCCACAATGCAGATCTCAAGAACCAAATTACTGTTCAGTTTGCACGGTCACAGCACGCCTCGGGAGCTATTGCCGTTGAATATGCCGGTGGAAGAGCAGCTTGTGCACAGTGTCACTCACATGACGGTTTTGTTGAATGGACTTTAAATGGTGAAGTAGCTAGTGACATTGCTGACCCGAAAGCATGGGAATGTTCAACCTGTCACGATTTACACAACACCTTTGATTCAACCGACTATGCTTTCAGGGTAGAAGGTGCAGTTGCTATGCTAGATGGTAGTGGTGCTACTGTTGATGAAGGAAATAATAATTTATGTATCAATTGCCACCAGGCTCGTACTGGCCGTGCTTCGTTTGATAAGGATCCTACCACTTACACCCGAACTTTCTCAGGTGCTGATTATGAAGTTTACAAAAACACCACAGCTATCGGACCAAATGGATCGGTTACAGTTGACGAAGTAAACATGACTGTTGAAGTTGTATTTGATGTGCCAACTGGTTACTCTTATATTAGTAGTACACATGCTGGCCCTCACCACGGTCCTCAAGGGAACATCTGGGCAGGAATTGGTGGAACGGTTGCTGGTGTACCTTACGCATCACACAGTGGTGGTTGCGTGGGTTGCCACATGGGTCCTGAAAGCAATCATAGCTTCATGCCATTGGCTGAAAATTGCGATGCTTGCCATGGTAGCAAAGAAACTGAAATGGATGAAATAGCAGAAAGAATTCAGCTTGTTGGAGAAGCTTTAGAAGGAATCCATGCTGTACATTTTTCTGAAGAAGATGGACTTTTCCATCCTGTTTATGCTTCACTTTCTACGGAACATTTTGATGCATGGTTTAACTTCATGTATCTTCTGGAAGACAGAAGCCATGGTGCTCACAACCCAACTTACTACAAAGCTATGCTTACGCAGTGCGAAACTGCACTTGGAATTTAATCCAATGATTTAATTAATAATTTTTTATAGCTAATGGAAAGCCTCTCTGCTTGTGCAGGGGGGCTTTTTTATGATATTATTTTGAAGTAGTTCATTGAAAGAGGATGGACAATGTTTGGAAGTTATCCTTAAATAATTAAGAAAATTTGGTTCAATACCAAAAGTTGAGGGTGAGTATAAAATTTAATCGTTCACCATCTTCATTCAATATTACTGTAAACGGGATAAATTTCCGCATTTACCTTGTTGGGCGAAAGCCCATATCAATTTGTTTATCAATACACCCCGACCAAAAGGACGGGGCTATTGATGTGCTGAAGTTTACCAAGTGCGATGTTTAATATCCAACTTTGATCTTCCCTGAGCTTTCGGATACTGGTGTTTTTTTTTGCTATTAATATGTGCCCTTTCTGGAGTCAAACAAAGTGTTCCGAAAGGAGCGAAGTATTTATGGTTTGGAATAAAATCAGATTCAAAAGCACCGGCAGTTGTGAAGCATGGACTTTTATGTAATGGTTGGATACGAATTTTTCCCTTCGCTACCCCCGACGGAAATTGTTCATGCTCCCATTTATTCAAATCAAGGAAAAACAAACAACAAAAAAAAAGAGGGTGTCCCAGTATTGAAACACCCTCTCCAAATTATTCCTAACCTATTTTCAAACTCTATTTCAACAAGATATGAGAGCTGATAAACATTCCACTTTTGCTTAACCTTATTGGTGGTATCCAGTAATCATTCCTTTAAACAATGCCCCAACCGACGATCCCATTGTACATAAATATAGGTGCACTACAAGGAACAGGGAGCATAGAAAACCCATGATTACATGAAGCACTGCGGTTAAAAGAATACCGTTCATCGCAAATACTTTAGCCGGGATTATTTCAGGGAAAAATAATCCTATACCGCTAATGATCAGCAACGGCATAAAAATATACATCACCACCACATACGCCAATCGCTGCAAGGGATTAAACTTCCTTTTCATACTAATCGGATAGGGAGGTTTTTCTCCTTTGAATTTCCCGTACAAATAATACTTCGACTGATTAAATAACCGTGTTGCCAGGGTTTTTGTGGTCATATTATAATAAAACCCATTGTCGGTGAAACGGTTGACAATAATGAAAATCAGGGTTAAAAAGGTGACTGCAATTCCGGTTATGTTGTGCATAGTGACCGAAAGTTCAAAAGGAATGATTGAAAATCCAGAGCTTGCATATTGCATGCTTATGCCTGATAAAACAAGTGCTAAAAATGATATTGCATTTAGCCAGTGCCAAATCCTTACCCAAATGGGATATAAATATATTTTTTCTTCTGACATGATTTCTACTTTTATTTAATGACCATTCGGATAATTGCATGTACGGCTATCCCTAACAAGGTGAGGATGAATATTATAATACTGGCGCGGTTAAGAAATACATTTCGGTTGGCACCAATCACATACGACTCGTTCAAAATAACAGCATTCATAAAACCTATTTTGCTCCTTGCCTCAATAGTTTGAAATTTATAAAGGCTGGCCATCAGATGCGAATTTTGTGAATGACATTCGACACAATTCTTAACTGCCTTATCTTTTGGCTGGATCTGATGGGCCACCAAAGTAGTGTCACTGGTTTTGGAATGGCAATCGATGCAGCGTACATTTTCGAAATGTACTTTTTGATTGGGGAGCCACTGGTGATTACCGATTATGTCAATCAGCTCGCGGTCGGTCAGTAATTCAAACTTATCGACGTTACTGTGGCAGCTAAGGCAAACATTGTTGTTGTAGGTAATAATATCCTTAATGTTGTCATCGCTCCGTGCATGGAGGATATAACCATGTGGGTTGTGACAACTCCAACAGTTGAACTCATCTCCCAATTCGGTGTGATGAATGCTTGCCCCATATTCTTGGGCAATGCCTTCGAAATTAAACTTGGCAAAAGCATCATCGCCTTCGTGACAATCCATGCAAACAAGCGGGGTCTCAAAACGTCCTTCAAGGGGATGTGGAAATTCCTTAAATTCACTCGAATGGCAGTCAGTACAACTAAACTCACGATGGACAGATAAAGGATTGTAAAATAAATCTCTGTCGATAACTTTGTACATGTGCTTTTTCAGTACCATGGATGAGTCGCTATTGTACATATCAAACTTTGCCTCTCCATGGCAATGCAAACAGCTCTCATTTTCGAGTGCGCTTGCGGGCAATTCCAAGGTGTCTGCAGCCTCTTGTGCAAAACACATAAAGCCTGTAAATACATAGATCGCCAAAAAAATCCCTATTATTGGTTGATTTTTCATATCTGTCCTGTTTGGTAATAAATTTTGATTTTAAAGAATAAAAGAAGTGGTTGTCAATTTTATACTTTTGTAAGAGTTACACTAACCCATAGCATTGAGTTAGCCTACAACCATTTCCTCCAGTATCATTGATTAGAATCGAACTACAATATTGAATCCAATTAGCCATCCACCATTTGTCATGTCATTTCGATTAAATATTAAATTTTTCTGATTGATAATATGACTGTAGTTTGCAGCAGTTACCTGGAATGCGTGAGTACCTGTATTAATTTCCCATCCAATTCCCAGGTTTGGTTTTGCAGGTTCTTCCTCATCGCCATAAATGTCAATAGGATGATCATATTCAATAATAAAGGACATTTCGTTATGGAAATTGTACCTGCCACCAAAAGTTATCCCCAGTTTGTCATGTGCCATACCATCATATTTTGCAGTATCTAAAGCATTAAAATGAGCATAGCCCACTGCACACATCAAGGATAATTTGTCGGTTAATTTACTGGATACGATAAGCTGGTTGAAGAAGCTTAAACGGTTTGTAAAGGTAAAGTCAGTACCAAAGTTTTCTTCTTCTCTGCCATCAATCACCACATTCCCAAAATAGGTAAGGTCGATTGGTATGCGCCATGATCTTGTTTGCTCTAACAATTTCACCTTCCACATCAGCTCTTGCATTTTGTTGTTCTTTTCGGTGCCAAATCCAATAGTCAACTTACTGGTAACGCCATAATTCAATCCAATCCGGATATTCGATGGGGCATAAATACCATACAAATCACTGATCCCGTTTTCCAATGTCCCAAACCTGTGGTGTATATGAAATTGCCAGGTCTTTTCATTTTGCATCAAGGGTGTTTGGTTATCAATCAGCAATTCGCTATTCCAGGCAAAACGTACCGGCTTATCCTCTTGTTTATCTTCCTGGGCAAATAAAGACATCCCGGCAAACAGGAATCCAATTGCTAAAATACTTATTCTCTTATATACCATTTTCTTCATTTTTGAAATTGTTTAATGTGAAACCATAAATTAATTATCCAGAGCTCCTTCGGTAATCCATTGAAGGATCAAAGCCTGCTGGGTAGCTGTTGAGCGTCCGTCGTGTGAACCACTTTGGTGAATTATTGTATACAACCCACTATTTTCAGGAGTTGCCAAATCAATCAGCCCCTTTGCATTTATGCTTGCATAAGCATTTGCTGGCGATAGATCTACAGCAGAATGTCCTTCAACATGGCATCCTGCCATATTACATTTCTGATTAAAAATAGGGATAATGTCGTTTGCAAAACTCTTGGGTATTATTACAACCTTATCCTTTGCACCTTGCGCGATCCATTGTAAAATATCATTCTGCATATCCGAAGATGTCATTCCCTTGTGTGTGGTGCCGGTAGTAAGCGCTAAATAAAGGGCACTTTGTTCTGGGCTTATTGTATCTACATAACCCAGAATAGATTCGTATACGTTTTCTGAAGAAAAGTCGGGTGCCAGCGAACCTAATGGCTTATGACATTCCACTGCACTGCAACCACGGTTCTCAAAGATGGGGACGATGTCCTCCTTGAAGTCTCTTTTTGCTTCAATTACCTCGGGTGTAATATATGCATATTCACACGCTGTAAATAGTAGTGCTACTGAGAACACCATGATAACTCTTTTAATAATTGATCTTTGCATCATACTAAAATTTATTAATTAGAAAGAATATTAATTACATATTTAACTATTTAGACAATTGTAAATGTAGATATTGCTTACCATCTACAAAACACAAAAATAAAGATATTTCTGTTAGCATGCATGGTAAATGTCATTATGTAAATCGATATATATCATTGTAAACATATTAATATGTATCTTTGTAATACGGAAAAAGTATTTTTTAACTTATGACTCAATTTTTGAAATCGCATAGATGTTTTGATTGCAAGGACTGCAATAACAAATCGCCTATTACAAAATCGTTAAGTGACAAGCACTTAGAGGTATTGAACAAGGATCGGTTTGAAGTTGTCTTTAAGCCTGATGAGATGATCTACAAGCAGGGAACCTCGGCTACACACATAATTTTCCTCACTTCAGGGCTTGCCAAAGTGTACATCGAAGGTTTTCAGAATAAAAACCTCATCATAAAAATATTGAAAGAAGGTGAATATGCCGGAGGGCCTGGAATATTTTCCGACACCCGGCATCATTACTCTATTTCGGCCCTAAAGGAAACCACGGCTTGCTTTATCCCTGTCGAAAATTGGAAAACCCTGATTGAAGAAAACAAAGACTTTAACATGGATTTTATTCGATCACTCAACAGGCAAAGCATTTTCACTTTTGATAAAATGATGAGCCTTACCCAAAAGCAAATGCACGGGCGGATGGCCGATGCTTTGCTCTACTTGTCGAAAGAGGTGTATGGGAAGCCCTTGTTCGAACTTGTGCTTTCGCGCCAGGATATTGCCGACATGACCGCCATGTCGAAAGACAGTGCCATCCGGGTTTTAAAAGAATTTCAAAGCGAAGGGATCATCACCGAGCAAGCCAAAGCCATTGAAATCACAAATATGCAAAAGCTTGAAAATATCAGTCAGTTTGGGTAGGAGACTGGTTGCTGGTTGCTTGTTGCTTAACTGCCTACCACACTACCACACCAGTCGGATTCATAATTAATATCGTAGGGATGACAGTATGGTAGAAGTTTGTATCCGGTATTGTGCAAAGTGCCGTAGGTACGACAGGTTATTTATAATATTTTGTGTCCAATTTCTCAAACATCCCCGTTTGCCTTTGCTGTGATGGTAGTGATCTTGGATTTTGCCGCACCCCAGTGAACTTTTAAAGTGTACCCCCCACAAAAACTGCTCGTTGCCCTTTCATTCCTTTCGGGATCTCCGCTTCATGGTGACTATCGTTCCGTTCCTTACATTATCAATTTATCAACGTAAATATTCCCGTTCGTGTCCCTAGCTTTTAGGATGTAGCAGCCACTTTCGAGTTTTCCTTTATCGAGGATGAAGGAATTGGAATTGATACCTTTGAGATACCACCACAATTTATTGTGGTGATGTTACCCCCCTTTCTTCCGGAAATCCAAATTATACAGCCTTTCCGCCTTCCGTCCGATCAACCAAAACGAAACGGCCAGTATAGCAAAGAAAATAGCCTTGTGCGATTCTTCCCAAAAGAATTCGAAATACCGTGTGTAAATATTCAACAGAAGAAAAGAAATACCGTAGGCACGTGCAAAATCGTCGTCGCGTTTCATCCCATATATAATAAAGGCGATTGCCACCAAGCCGAAAATGATGCCCCAATAGTACAGGTTTTCCTGGCGGATTTGTTCCCATACCTCGAAATCGGTGTAATTCCCAAATATCGAGAGCAACCAAAAAGCGGTAAAAAAAGCAGATAAGGTGAAGTAGCGTGTTAGTGTATAGAATTTAAACCTCACCCAAAACCGGATAAAATAGCCAAGATAAAAAAGGAGCATACTAAAAATGACAAAGCGCAAGGCATAGTTCATTCCAAGAAAAGACCAGGGATCGCCAGAAATAGCATAAGTGCCCAATCCAAACCAACCGTACAACGAAACCAGGCTAAGCAACCAGGTACTTTCGGATGAAAAGAAATTGGCCATGATGCCCCACAAAACAGCGCACAACAAAAAGACCCAGGCAGGGAAATCGCCCACTTTATCGAACGATTTCAACAAATAGATCAGCGCCCCGCCCAGCAGAAGCGATGCCGCCAAAGAGATAAATTCGACACTAAGGTGTTTCTCGCGTTTTCGGGTTTGAATGCGCCAGGCCCAAAAATAACAGGCCGCCGAGAAAACAAAAAAGAAAATGGAGAAGATGTAATCGCTGGTTTGCATCAGGCGTTCGGCTAGGGCAATTATGTAATCGTCGGCCATCAGCGAGGCAAGCGAAATGAAAGCACTGGCCAGGGCTGTCCAGAAACTATAGCGGGCCAGTTGTTTCCAATCGAATTTTTTGTACGACAGGCTTTGGCGCAATTCATCGGCCTTGTCGTCGCTCAACATCCCTTTTTTCTGCCAGGCAGAGATAGCCGAAAGGAGCTGTTGCAATTGCTTTTTGGATACTTCCATTTCTGTATGATTTGTATTGGTAAAGTTGGGATATTGTGGCCTAAATTGCAAATGCAAGATAAATTCAAGGATAAAATCCGATTTGTACCTGGGCTGGGATATTTCAACAGATTTCGACCGCAGGGGGAATTCCATCAGCGCAACAAAACCCTCTAAAAACACCGAAACCTATGTCATCCTTAATGGGTTGATGTACCAACTACCATTTCTATCGCTATTTGCCCTCTCCGAGGGTATTGTCAATAAATCCCATCTAAAAAAAAGCCGGATCCCAAAATATCCGGCTTAAACACGAGCTAAAAAATAACTAAATTAAACGGGCTTATTTTATGAATTTCATCACAACATTTTGGTTGAATTCATTGAAAACCTTTGCAAAATAAATTCCTGGGGAAAGGTCTGGCAAGGCTATAGTGTTTTGCTTATTAGTACTTATTTCAATTTCCGAAGTAAATAATTGGCATCCTATCGAGTTGTAGATTTCAACTTTCAATATCTTACCTTTGGCATTGAATACCTGAAAATTCAAATCATCTTTTATGGGGTTTGGATGGATCGCACAGCTAAATTCATTGGGTTTGACAGTATTTATGCTGAATACTTCGTTTGTAATTTCAAAAATGGATACTACTGTAATTTCGCTTAGTAATACTGTCAAAATAACTTCCACAAAATTAGGGAAAGATTCTGTAGTTAAGTTCTGGTATTTTGGGATGAAATACAATTCTTTCTTCGTCCAAATCTGATTTGGTAACCTTAATGCCCTTTTGATATTCTTTC
>JAIOYV010000071.1 GCA_021740905.1 Bacteroidales bacterium | reverse complement strand
CAGAACATTGCTAAATTAATAGGATTGATAAAAGGGGAAAGTTCCCATTGGATCAATCAGAATAAACTAACCCAATCCCATTTTGAATGGCAGGATGAATATTATGCAGCTTCGATCAGTTATTCACATCTTGAGGCGGTTAGGAAATATATTAGGGAACAGGAGGAGCATCATAAAAAGGTTACCTGGGAACAGGAATATGAACAACTATTGATCAAATGTGGATTTGAAAGGTTGAAGGGCTAAAGCCCAGGATGGGTTGCGTATCATTTCCCGGCCATGAATGGCCGGGCTATTGAAAAACCAGGATGAAGGAAAATAGATATGGAACGAATATCAATAGCCCAGGCATTTATGCCGGGGGTAAAGGTTCAACCAGTTTGTCCATGCATAAGTATGGAGACATCAATAGCCCCGACATTTATGCCGGGGGAAAATAAAACGGAACACGGAATTGGCCTAAAGGCCAACACAAATGGATGAGAAATATATGGAAAAACAAATGGGCTAAAGCCCGCGATGGGTCGGGAAACAATTCCCGGCCATAAATGACCGGGCTACTGAAATAGAACACTACCGGCCAAAAACCCATCAATAGCACGGGTCTTTAGCCCCGGGGATGGTGTGCGCGAGAGAATAGGATCAATAGCCCCGGCATTTATGCCGGGGATGGGAGGCACGAGGAAATCGGCCTTTAGGCCAAAACGAAAATAGGATGCAAACAAAAATAAACTGGGACATATTACGGGATGAATACTGGTTGAACAAAGAAGACCTGTTCAAGGCTTATTACGATTGTCGTAAAAACAAACGAAATTCGAAAAAAGCCCTTGAGTTTGAGATTGGCTTTGAAAGCAAACTTTTAGAACTATACGAAGAAATTATTGCGGGCAATTACGCGCCAAAACCAGGCTATTGTTTCATTGTAAAAAAGCCTGTAAAAAGGGAAGTGTTTGCCCCCGATTTCCGCGATCGAATCGTTCATCATCTACTCTTCTACTACCTGTCGCCTGTTTTCGAGAAAACTTTTATCAACGATAGCTATAGTTGCCGAAAAGGGAAAGGTACTCATTACGGGATAAAAAGGATCGACCATTTTATCCGTTCCTGTTCCGACAATTACCGCAGGGATTGTTATATCCTCAAGCTCGACGTTCAGGGCTACTTTATGGGCATTGACAGGAAATTTTTTTTTGATAAAATAAAAACACAGCTTGACATGTGTTCCGAATCCTTTCACTTTGATGTTAACCTCGTATTGCACTTACTCAATAAAGTTATTTTTAATGATGCCACAAAAAACTGTATCATCAAAGGCCATAGAAAGGATTGGCAAGGTCTCCCAGCCGCTAAAAGCCTATTTAACCAGCCATCAGGTAAAGGCTTGCCAATAGGAAACCTTACTTCACAGCTATTTGGCAATATTTACCTGAATGAGTTTGACCATTTTGTAAAAAAGGATTTGGGCATCAGATATTATGGACGCTATGTGGATGATTTTATATTGATCCATCCCAATAAGAAATACCTGAGCAGCTTAATCCCACCAATTTCCGATTACTTAAACAATAACCTAAAACTCACATTACATCCACATAAAGTTTATTTACAGCATTTTGCAAAGGGGGTGAAGTATCTTGGAGCAGTAATCAAACCGAACAGGATGTATGTGGCCAACCGCACCTTGTCAAATTTCTATACTTCTATCAGCAAACATAATTTCATCGCCCGGCAACACAAACCAGACAAGAGGGAGAAAATGGAATTTCGTTGTTGTATGAACTCCTATCTTGGGTTATTGAAGCATTACAAAACCTACGAGATGCGAAAGCGAATAATAATTGAAAAACTAAGTGGCTGGTGGTGGAATTATATATTATTTAAAAATGGATATTCTAAAGGATTGATAAAAAACTAAAAACAGATAAATATGAAAAGGACTTTTACTTTTTACATTATGGTAATCGCGCTGGTGATTACATCAGGAAAGATATTTTCGCAATCAATCTTTTATGGTGTGTCAAATACATTTACAATAGGCACTCAGCAATACGAACCGTCTCCCATCATAACCGGTTACTCTGCGGTTTTTGACATGAATACAATGGGAGAATACATAACAGGCTATTCAAACCTGTTTGTATTGAATACCATGGGGTTGATAAATCCCTGGGCCTCAATTACCGGAACTGTAACCAATGCAAATACCGGCCTGTCTATACCCAATGCACATCTTTATATCTATCCCAATAGTCTGTCTATTAACACCTATTCGGCCACTTCGACCGGTACTTTTAATATTTCGCTCCCTTTCGGTTACGGATATAGCCTTACTTTTTATGCTAATGGGTATTACAGTCAGACAGTATCAGGCATACACCTGACGGCAAACAATCCATCCCAAATTTTGAATATCGAATTGGTGCCTCATTCAGCCAGTTTTAATATTGCCAATGTATTGCCCAATCCAAATCCAACTGTTTCTGAAGTAATAGAAGGTGGAACCCTGCATAGATACTATCTTGTAAAAGAGCCAAACACAAACCTGACAGGTGCGGGGGCTTATGTTACGGTTTCGGTCAATTCGTACGATAAAATCTTTACAGCAAATGCCGATGGATTGGTTGATATAGAAATTGAAAGCAGCGAAATAGGAAACGGACAAGCTGGGGCCAGTGCTTCATTTTCTATCACCGACATTAACAACACTGTTTTGTCGAACCCTGTTGGCTTTGCATGTGAGGTGGTTGATTCGGAATATGAAAAAACATGGGATAATTCTACTTTTGGTAAACTTGGGATAAGCATTGTAGAAGTAGAGTTTGAAAGAGGTAGTTCTGTAAGTTTGATTGAACGTAATTCTACATCTTTTGATGCAGAAGATATTTTCATCATACGACAGGGCAGGAATTATGCCGGGGTTGAATTTTCAGCCTCTGCTGAGGCAAAGGTGGAATTGGGTCCGGTTAGTGCTGGTGCTGGGGCATCGGCAGGAGTGGGTGGCGGAATAGCCGGGGTTACAGAAGACTATTATACTTTCCCTCACACCAATTACGATGGCTGGCAGGCAGTTTCGCAATACATCCTTTTTGCAGACGGGAATTTTAATTCAATTGATAATACCCTTATTCGTTTGCTTACAAAATGCCAGGAATGGTTTACCAATCAATCGAGTATGCAAAACGCCTTTCTTGGCGATAAAAAAGGGCTCGATGTGAAGGTAAATGCACAAGCACAAGCCAATGCAGGAATCAATGCAACGCAAAACTTACAGATTGGTGTTCAGGCAAGTGTGGGTACAGAAGGTCATGTAACATTAAGTATCACCCATCATGAGACAAGCCAGGAAAATGAGTACTCATTTGGGATGAGCGGAACACTTGCAGGTTCGGCCGGAGCAGGTATATATTTCGATTTTGATGATGATGAGACCAATCAAAGTAGCGATGATGCAGGATTGAAAGAATTGAGTACTGAATTGGACTTGCTTAATTATGAGGGGACACGAGGATTTGAAGTATCTGTTTTTCTCGATGCCCAGACCTTTAGTATTACCCGGGCGCAACTCAGGTTCTTGCATCGCAGGTTTTTTGCCGGCATAGAAAGCGAAGTTGTTTATGAATTGCCCGGAACAGCTATTCAGCAGGCAATAAGTGGTCTAACCGCAGATTTTCAGAATTTAAGAAATATAAACCAGAGTTCAGGCAATTTCCTGATCAGTAAAAACTCGGCCAATGAAATAGCAAGGAGCTTATTTACTGCTTTGTATAATTTGCAGGTTTCCCAAACTGGTAATACAAATATCACTTATCAAAAGGAAAAGGCAAATATTGAACAAAGCCTTGGTTTTAATATTGAAATAAAGGGTGCATTGACAAGCGGATTAAAAGCGGAAGTTGGCGGGGGTACAGGCTTTGAACAAAGAAAGTCAATGGTTATTGAAACCGGCAAATGGGCTATGGGAAAGCATTATCCGAACTGGAAATATACTGGAGAAATTCCAGCTATCAATAAGACCTATCAGGAAGTTGTTCAGGATATTACAGATAATGTACCGCTGGTAGTTAGAATTGCTATGGGCACAATTGATTTCTTCACCAATCCTTTTGGCTTGTTTAAATCCGATTCCATTTTTTATGTCGGCGACATGGATTCGTATATTGTTTTCGACCAAAACTCATGGCCAACTAATATCGATACCCTGCATTGCACTTCCTGGAGTTGGTATGGGGATGCCCCAAGCAAAACGAAAGGTTCAGTCGGGAAAGGTCCTCAAAAGATTTTTGAGCAGAATAAATCTATGGCCATCGAAAGCTTTGGCATGGTGTACGGTGTAGGTGGATTTTATCAGTTCGAACCTTACGATACTATTTTACCTGATACTGCATGGTTTACAATACTCTACCCCGATTCGGATGTGGTAGATATGGATGAAACCACCTTGGCTTTGTACTACGAAAACAAAGAAAACCATCAGTGGGTTTATGTGGGTGGAATTGTTGATACAGCAAACAATTCACTCACAGCACCCATAAACCGGTTGGCATTGTACACACTTGCTCCGGCCATGCCTTTCGGTTCATTTGGCCTGAATGCAAATCCTGATACGCTCTTTGCCGATAGCATTTCAATATCAACCATTACAAGTGATACTATCCGAAACAATGATTTTTCAATAATATCGAATGGACAATTGTTTACAGTAAAAACTAATCATGGGCATATTACAAATGCCGATGCTGATACCAGTTTGGAGGGCATTCAAATTGAAAGCCTGAACGGAATTATTCAATTTGAACTTAAATCAAGTTATATTGCTGGTAGAGCAATAGTTACAGCACGAAGTGAAATTGGTTCGGCCAGTGCAAGGGATACAGTCGTGTTTATTGATACCATTGCCCCAGTTGCCCCGCTAAACCTGACTGCAATAGCTGATAACAGCAAAGTAAACCTTACCTGGTCATCGGTGGATGAAGATGATTTGGGTGGCTACATAGTTTATTTTGACACCGACTCAACCCTTCCGCCTTATGAAGGAATATCAACCGTATGGGGCAAGCCATCGCCAATAATTGTAGGTGTGGACACCATGTATACTGTGCAAGGTTTGTTTAACGATACGCTGTACTATTTCACCATAAAAGCGTATGATATTAGCGGCAACGAAAGCGACTATTCAAGTGTAGTTGATGCAACCCCGTTTCACGATACATCAAGTTTCGACCAGCAAGAAATTCATTTGTCTGCGGGATGGGGTATATTTTCTTCTTTTATAATCCCTGTCATCCCCTCTATCGACTCCGTTATCTCGTCCATTGTTTCAAATGTTGCGATTGTCAAGAATGGCGATGGCCAGGTATACTGGCCAGCATTTGGTGTAAACCTTATTGGCAACATGTCCATTGGCCAGGGCTATCAAATCAAAACAAACAATATTGATACTTTAGTTATTTCTGGTATGGCAGTCGAGCCAGAAAACATCAGCAATTTAGTTCCGGCAGCCTGGAGCCTAATTGGATATTTGCGCAACTCCCCTGGTTATTTACCGGATATGCTAAGTTCTTTGTCAGGAAACATCCAAATTGTAAAAGACCAGGATGGACAAGTGTATTGGCCTGTATTTGGTGTAAACCTGATTGGAGATATGCAACCCGGCCAAGGATACCAGATTAAGATGTCGATTGCCGATACCCTAATTTATCCCGCCAATTCCCCAAGCATGCTTAAACCTTTTTACCAATCTGCCTCACCGAATTATTTTAAAAACCCTTTAAACACTGGCAACAACATGACCCTCGGCATCCCCCGTTCTTCCTGGCAGCAAATTCCCCAACCCGGCGATGAAGTCGGGGTTTTTGGCGAAAGTGGATTGTTGGTTGGCACCGGGGTTTTCGATGGCGGCAACATGGCCATCACAATTTGGGGCGACGATGAAACCACACCCGAAATAGATGGTTTACAGCCCGGGGAGAGTTTTTCGTTGCAGACGTACCGAAACCTGTCAGGTTTGAAAAAAAACCTGACAGGTTTGGAGTTCACCCAAGGCGACAACACCTACCAATACAACAAAATTGCCATCGTTGGATTATTGAAAACCATTGCACACGATGAAGCCATCCTGTTTCAGAATACGCCTAACCCCTTCACCCACGAAACAGAGTTCGGCTTTTACCTGCCGGAAAAAACAAGGGTGGAATTTAGCATAATCAATTTGTTGGGCGAAGTGGTAGAGGTTTTGGTTTCGGGCGAAATGGAAGCAGGTAAACACAGCCTGAAATATCAAACCAAGCAATTACCGGCGGGAAGCTATTATTACAGGTTGGAAACTTCGGGATATAACTGCACAAAAAAAATGATGATCATGCGGTAGGGTGTGATTTAGTTTCATTAATAAGTGTCGGTGTGACTACAAGTCACGCCGACACTCTTGCAACAACACTAAACTATATCCAATATAACCCGTTTGTCTCTTTCAGGATTTCCTCTTCGCAAATTAACTTTATCAGTAGCCGTAGAGACGCACAGCCGTGAGTCTCTACCAGTTGCCGCGAAACAATGCCCTAAAAGGAAGATCAACGGGGGCATCTGGGTATTGGTTCCTGAGTGAAAAAATATCGAATATCGAACATTCAATATTCAATGTTTAATGATAGACCTTGAAAAATAGAGATCAAATAGTTTCCACTTTCAGTATTGTTTATCGGACATTCCTGAAACCCTATCCAACGTTAAAGCTATGGATGTCACGCGTCAACCCGAGAACCCGAAACCCGAAACCCGAAACCCACATTCATTTTTTTCATCCATCCCAACCCTTCCTTAAAACAAGGAAGGGCTTGTCTTCGTAGCTAAGTTTATTGGAAAATTAGACCACTCTTACCATGAAACACGGATTGTGGGGATGTATCAAAATGCTATAAACAAAAAGTAGCCACAAAGTCTCTAAGACTCGAAGATACACAAAGTGCATGACAACAATTATTTAATCCTTTGTGAAACTTTGTGCTTTTGTGTCTTGGTGGCTAAGTTTTGTATTTTGATACAGTCCCAGACTGGATTGGGCTATGAAAGAGAGAAGATAGATGGGGATGAACACGAACCCGAAACCCGAAACCCGAAACCCGAAACCCGAAACCCGAATCCCGAACCCGAAACCCGAATCCCGAACCCGAAACCCGAAACCCGAAACCCGAAACCCGAATCCCGAAACCCGAAACCCGAGTCTATTCATCCCACGGTAACTTCAATTGGTTTGGGTCTTCCAAGGCTTCTTTTTTGATTTCGGGGATTGTCTTTTTCGTGGGCTTTGGGTTGAAGTTAAAGGAGTTTTCTTTTATTAGTTCCTCCATCCATTTTTGCTTTTTCATTTGTTCTTTGTTCTTTTTTTTGAAGATCCCTTTTTGTAGCAAATATTCGCGGTGATCATCAAGGGCCTTCTGTCGCAATCTATCTCTTGCCTCTTCCTCCTTTCTCCTATAATACTCAATTTCTTCTTGTACCCTGGCGGCTTTTTGTTCTTCCGAAAGGTACACTGGTTTGTCCATGTTCATTAGGTCGTACACATTTTTCCACTCGTCGTTTACCATCATTTCCATGTCCCTGTTGAGGAGGTACTCGCCATGTTGCACACGGAGCATGATTTTATGGTTGTACGGGCTGTTGCCTTCAATCTCGTTTTTCGACAGCATGGCCGAGACGTAATTCTTTTTCTTCCTGAAACCGGGCACCAATTGTTCGGGGTAATCTTCCAAAGCCTCGGCAATTGTCTGTGCCCTTATGCCTCTTTGGAAGTATGGTCGGTCTTCAATGGAAACCAGTTGTTTTTGTACCGACAGCAAAAAGTTAAGCAACAAAAACTCGAATTTGCGGCTTGGGATAATCACCAGTTTATCGTCAATTTTCAAGCGTACCGTATCCGAAACAAACGCCCCAAAAACGAGGTCGGCCACTTGCTGGTTCATCTGTTTGTTGAAATTTTGCACTATGGCCGTACGGAATGGGTTTCTGCCAATTCCGTCCATCATCGTGATATCGGCTCCTCGTTCCAGCAAAAAAGGGATGGCCTTAATACTGCCGGCCTGTATTGCGGCCAGTAGGGGTGTAAGGTTAAATTGGTCGCGGTAGTTGATGCCGTATTTGCCAATAAGCCGGGCAATTTGTTTGAGGTCGTTGTTTTTGTATTCGGGGTAGTACTTCCGGTACACCGATCCGCGTTCCTCCTCATATTTCTCGGCTCGGCGGTATTTCAGGTTGGCAAGTCGGTCGATGATTTCCAGTTCCTCGTATAGCAGGGCGTAGGCAAACAGTTTGTCTTTGGCTTTTTTGTTGAAGTTGTCGGGGTCGAAGGCTTCTTTCTTCAGGGCTGCAACGGTTTCGCTGGTAAGGGGCACCCAATCGGGTTGTTCCTGGGCGAAAAATACCTTGCGGATTTCGTCGGCATGTTCTTTCTTGCCTTGCTTTTCGAGACGTTCTGCTTCCTTTTTCCAATCCTCCGCCGACGACACATTCTCCTTTATCCTCACTTCGCTGCCCGTTTCCACCAGGTTCAGCACCTGAAGGGTTTTGTGTTTGTGGTTGGCCTCTACCACATAAATATTTTGAATGCCCCGCGTAATGGCCACATACAACGAATTGATGTAAAATTTGTAGGCATCGAGCGATTTGTCGGTTTTGTCGCGTTGCCGCCCATACACTAATTCATCGTTGTCAATATCCTGCTCGTTTACGGGCTGAATGATCTCGTTGAACTCGCGGGCATAGTCGCTCACAAAATTCAGGATAATCACATTTTCGTATTCCAGCCCTTTCGATTCGTGGATCGAGAAAAGCAGCGGGGTTTTGAAAATTTTCCGGGCTTTCGTTTTGTCCTCCTGCCTCATCACCAACACAGCAAAGCGGGTCGACCGTGAGGTTTTTTTGTTCAAATCCTGGCGTACCTTGTCGCTGTCTTTCAGCAACGTTACCTCGCCTGCCACATTGCCCACGGCCTCTATCAGGTAAGTGCTTTCTTTGTCGATAGAGCCAAAGCGGGCGTGCTTTATTTTCAGCAAGCGGTTGGCGATGACCGTAATTTCGGTCGAGTTGCGGTAGTTGGTCCGCAGCACTTTTATGTCGCGGTCCACCATATCCTGCTTGTAAAACATGCTTTTCACGTTGGTCCACGAAAAAAAGTTGGGGTGAACGATCTGGTTCGAATCGCCACAAAGGATGAAGCTCCCTTTCGTGTTCAGCGATTTCAGGATCAGGAAAAGCTGGATGTTGGTGAAATCCTGCATTTCGTCGACCACCACAAAATCGTAAGCAGGTTTGCAATATTCGAGATATTCGTACGAAACCATGTTGAGGTCGTACATGCCGTTTTCGCCGATAAATTCCAGGTATTTCTCAAATACATCGTACACCTTGTCGCGTTCCGGACCAAGAAAGATGGAGCGCCGCACACCCAGGTCAAGGTAATCCTTTCGACTGAGATAAGGTTTGTCCACTTCCATGCCTGTGAGCACGCCCCTGAATTCCTCAAACAATTTGTGAACATCCCTGATCCCATAGACATGGGCACGGGTCTGCATCCATTGCCCGAAAGCGCGCTGGTCCATCTCGTGCCCCTTCAAAATCCGTATGGTCGAACAGTAATCGGCAAACGACAGAAAATCGATCTCTTGTTTTTCGTTCTCATAAAAATGCGAGTAGTACAGGTTCGACGAATTCTCAACCAGAAATGGCGACAGGGTAACGTACAGCACCCGGCCTTTCAGGGTTTTCAGCTTTTCGAGGGTAAGTGCGGTTTTTCCGCTGCCCGCCGATCCAATAATGATGACCGGTGGCTTTACGCGGAATACCTCTTCCTGGTAAGCATCAAACGAAATCACCTTGTCGAGGAGGTGGAATTTGTTCAGCGCGGGGTTCACGTACATCAGTTGGTCTGCTTCATTTTCGTCAATGGCCTTGGCCGATGGCACTACCACAAATTTGCTTTCATCGATCTTTGTCCCCCGCAGAAAGCGCGATTTGTCGTAATCGTGGTTATAGATTACTTCCAGCAGAAGGATATATGTTTTTTCGTTATATGTGGCAAACTTGAACAACAGCCTGTTTTCGTAATCGAGCTTTGCCCTGTACAAACCCGATTCCGTGATTTTCTTGACCTCGGCAGAATTGAAATCCAACTGGGCCAGTTGTCCGGCCACCTTGTCGAATTGCTTGCTTACTTTTTTAAAATCAAGGTCGTTGTAGTACAGAAGATCAATCATCGTAAATCCGGCTTAATGTGTTAATAATGACAATGGCACAATTTAGTTTTGAACAGAATAGTGCCCGATCGCAAAAATACTACAATGCCCCAACAAGCCAATTTTTGGTGGATTACTTATGCCGATTGTTGAAAACTTTTTTTTAGGCAGCAGTCATGCTTCCACTTTAATGAGGCTAGGGTTTTCTTAGTGTTTCTATGTGTTCAAAGTGCCTCAGTGGTTTATCTTTTTTACCACAAAGGCACTAAGCCCACTAAGGTTCACTATGGTATTCTATGTGTTTTAAGTGTCTTGTTTTTTTTACCTCCAATCACCAATTTTCACCCTCCAAAGCGGCTCCGTACAGGCAGGCATCAGCATTGGAGAGCCTTAATTCCCCAATGCATTAAAAATTATCATACCAACTCTTCCGCTTTGCCCATTTCAAATCCTGGAGCACGGTCGATTTTACATTAATTTGAAAACTATATTGTTGGCGGCCTCCGAAGGGGATCCAGGTAAAGCGGGCCTCCCAGCAGTGGAGGTCGCGGTATATGTCGATTGAGGTGTAGGTAAAATCTTTAGCATCGATATCGTAGCCCGACGAGAAACCGATCTTCCATTTCTCGGTTAGTTTTAGATCGCCCGAAAAGGAGAAGGTTTGGGTCACTGTTTTTTCATCCTTTGGTTTTGAGTATCGCCAGGTATAGTCGAATCGGAAGCTCCAGGGGATGCTGAAATCGACATAGTCGCGGCTGTAATCCCCAACCAGTCCTTCTTCTTCGGCCGATTTCTCCTTGGCACTTGCCGGTTTAAAAGCATACCCGGTGCTAAAGTTGGCTGCCGTTAACCGACCAATCCTGTGGTTTTCTTCCAACTCGAAAGCATTTGTGCGGTTCATCAGCGAGTCGAGGGTGTAGGGATCGACCGTGCCGCCAAAATTCAGGTTTAGGTTTTTGAACAGGGTAGTCCGTCCACTGATCGTAATATTATTGAACCGGTTATCTTCGCGGTAGAAATCGTAGCCGCTCGAAAATGAAAGGCTTTCAAGAATCTTGATTTTTATATCCTCGTCGATGGTGTCGTTTCGGCTTTTCATTTTCATTTCCACATTATTCCCCAGTGAGAAACTTAACACACCGGACCGTTTCTTGCTTACGGGAGAGCCATACAGAGAGCCTTCATAAATGGAATAAGTCCTGTTTGTGTTCACTGAATCAGGCCCTACGGGAGTAGGTTTCCAGATGGCTGGATTGTCGGGTCCCATGCCGGGTTTAAAGCTAAAACTTGCCGAGGGGGTCATTACATGCCGGAAGGCTTTTATCCGTCCTTTTTTAAACTGGAACATCCCATAAATTGTTGGGTTGACTGACAGGCTCACGCTTGGGGCAAAATCGTTGGCATAACTTAATGAATTAATGGTGTCGATTTTTACGGCCCCATAAGTCGAATCGGAATTCATAATATTTTCATCCCAATTCTTTCGGATCGACTTTGTGTACATACGCCCGGTGTACGTAAGCGATGGGGTAAAGGTGAAAAACTTGAAAAACTTGAAATTTGTCGACAAAGGGATACTATGTTGAAAACCATTTTTCAGGTAGTCGAGGGCTTTGCTGGTAAAGATCACCGAATCGCCGGCATTGATCTGGTTTTCCAATTTGGCATTGTACTTAATTTCAATGTTCTCGTACCATTTCATTGCACCCACCCTTTCTTTTTTTCGGAAAGGATATTGCCGCGACACATTAAAAGTGAGGCTTGGCAAGGTCATGTTCACACTTTTGTTGAGGCTGTTTTGCGAGTGCCTGAAATTGGTCGATAGGTTTACATTGCTGCCCCATCGTTTGCTATACGAGATGCTCGACGATTTGGTGTTGTTCAGGTAGCGGTCGGTACTATAGGTTTGGTTTTGGTCGTAGGAGGTAGAACTCATGTTCACATTGGCCGAAAACGAGCTGCTGGGGTTGGCCTTGGGATCCTGCGTGTGGGTCCAAACAATCGAGAAATCTTTGTTCGACGAATAATTATTCAGATCCTCGTCGCCTACTACGTTTTTGTAATATTTCAGGTCGAGGCTCCCGTTTAAGCGGTAGCGTTTTTTGTAATTGGTGTGCAACTTGGTGCCCCAGGTTCCGCGCGAGTATATGTCGCCGCGCAAGGCAAGGTCGAAATAATCGGAAAAAGCAAAATAGTATCCGCCGTCGCGGAGAAAGAAGCCCCTGTTTTGTTCTTCACCATATTCAGGGAACAATATCCCTGAAGTGAATTTTTTCTGATTCGGAAAAAAACCAAAGGGGATACCAAGAGGTGTAGGAATATCGGCAATTACAAGGTTGGCCTTTCCCGACACAATTTTATCGTTGGGGATTACCTTGGCCTTGGACAGGTGGATATAAAAATGGGGGTGCTCCAAATCGCAGGTCGTATATTTCCCATCGTAAATGCAGATGGTTTCATCGGGCAAACGCTTGGTGGTTTCGCTATGTAAAAACCCTCCATCTTCTTCGGTGATCAAATTTTTGATATATCCTTTTTTGGTCTGAAAATTATAGTGCATGGTATCTGACTGGAACTTTTTGTCGCCTTCGATAAATATGGGGCGGCCTACTTTATTCCCCAAGCTGTCGGTTACACCGGTGGCGTAAATAGTATTGGTGGCCATGTCCACTTCAATATAATCTGCCGTGAGGACAATATCCTGGTAGGTGATTTTGGCTCCGGTGTATAAATAAATCCTTTGCTTTTCGGTATCGAAGGGCATCGAGTCTTTGGCCGAATAAAACACAGGGTCTTCGAGGGGCGATTGTTTAGATTTTCGTTGTTTGGCTTGCTGCCTTTCCCGCATCTTCAATAAAGTGGAATCGGGCCTTAGGCTATCGGCAACAGGGATGGTATCGGCTATATTTTGCGGAAAACCGATCGTAGACCCCGACAGGATACTCCCGGCAAATAGGCTGCCCGGGAAAAATATCAGCAAGGCCGATACGACTAAAAGCTTTTTCAGTAGTTTTACGATCAATTTATATATACTATTTTTGCCTCAACTCTGTTATCCAGGTGTAAGGATGGGTTTTCCGGTGTTGGTCGAATGATTTACCAACAGGCAGGAAGTCCCGGCAATACCCCCGGAAATACAGGGTTCAAAGCTAATTAAAAAATGTCAATAGATATGCAGAATTTCGGTCACACATACGCTAAAGGGGCCAAGGTCAAATCAACCAATCGTTCCCGAATAGTCCCTCTCGGGATTTCGGCTTCACCTGCACATTCTGTTATCAATCATTTCAACCCCAAACGCATTTTCTTATCCTTTCTTATCCTGATCCCGATAATCCTCTCATCATTTATTCAAGTAGAAGTCCCACCCACAGATAAATTCGTGGTGGTAATTGACCCGGGGCATGGTGGCCGCGACCCTGGTACAATAGGCAAGATATCGGTCGAAAAAGATATTGCCCTCAGTATTTCTTTAAAAGTAGGAAAATACATCGAGGACAACCTGAAAGATGTGAAAGTAATATACACCCGCACCACCGATGTGTACCCCGAATTGCACGAACGGCCCGAATTAGCTAATAAAAACAAGGCCGATCTGTTCATGTCGATCCATGTAGACGGGGTCGAGAATGCAAAAGTCTTCGGCACCGGGTCGTATGTAATGGGACTTCACAAGAACGAGGAAAACCTGGCTGTTGCCCAACGCGAGAATGCTGTAATTATGAAAGAGGAGAATTATAAATCGAAATATGCGGGTTTCGACCCATATTCCCCGGAATCGTATATCCGCATCTCTCTTGAACAAAACGCCTATATGGAACTGAGCCTGCTGTTGGCAGCAAAAATCCAGGACCAATTTGCAAACCGTGCCGGTCGAAAAAGCAGAGGCGTACATCAAATGGGTTTTTTAGTGCTTTGGCAAACCACCATGCCAAGTGTACTGATCGAAACGGGTTTTTTGACCAACCCCGAAGAGGAAAAATTCCTGAATTCGGAGTATGGACAGGATTTGATCGCCTCTGGGATTTACAGGGCCTTCCGCGATTACAAAAACGAAATATCGGCCAAAACCGTTTCGACATTCGAACTCCAAAAACTAGATTCGATAAACAGCATAATGAATGACCCCCTTGTTGAAAAAAGCGATTCGGGCATCGTTTTTAAAGTACAGGTTGCATCATCATCAAAACAGATTCCCTTAGTCCCGAAAAATTTTGCCGGTCTTGAGAATGTTGAAGAAACCCTAATCGGTGGCACCTACAAATACACGGTTGGCAACTTTAGCGACTATCATCAGATCTCTTCTTTTTTTAAAGAAGTAAAGAAAAAAGTGCCCGATGCTTTCCTGGTTGCCTTTAAAAATGGCGAAAAGATTTCGGTGAAAAAGGCAAGGAAGGAGTTGAAGGATTGAACCAGTCTTCAGTCCACAGTTTCTCAGTATTCAGACCTCAGAAGGTAGTAGTAGAGACACAAGGCCGTGCATCTCAAAGCACAATTTGGTAGCCCAACAACCCAACCCTCTCAAATAAATTTGTGCGGTTGTAAATGAATATTTGTCATCGCCCAGAGGTTGCCCCAAACAAAAGAATTCGTACTTTTGGTGAAAACTAAATCGAAACCCCAATGACAGGACCTAATTATTCAACTTTAATGAGTGCTTTACAAAAACAATTAATCTCAATTGATTAAACAAATAGTTATGCCCAATTTTAGGACGACAGAAAATAATGACCAATAGACCAAACATACTTGTAGTTTGTGGACGAAATAAAAAGCGAAGTAGGACAGCTGAACACATTTTCAAAAATGATGACCGTTTTAATATTCGTTCGGCTGGACTTAGCCCCAAAAGTGATAGAAAGATTTCAGAAAACGATTTGGATTGGGCTGACTTGGTTTTTGTTATGGAAACTGGACAGCGAGCAAAAATTTGGGGACTATACAGACATTTGGAACTACCAAAAATTGAAATTTTAAATATTGCAGACGACTATGAGTTTATGAATGAAGAACTTGTTGAAATGCTAACCGATGGAATTAATGACACGTTGAAAATAGTTTACAAACTTTGAGCAAAGAACTTTACATATTTAGTGGACTTGGAACAGACGAAAGAGTTTTTCAACGACTTGACTTTTCTGGCTTTTCGACAACTTTTATAAAATGGAATGGTCCGCTAGATAAAGAGACAATTGAAAATTACACAACTCGACTTCTTGACCAAATCACTACTCCAAAACCAACTTTAATCGGACTTTCATTCGGTGGGCTAATTGCAGTTGAAGTAGCTAAACAAATTGACACCGAAAAAGTAATTTTAATTGCTTCAGCTAAGACAAAAAAGGAAATACCATTTTACTATCGTTTCGCAGGACAGCTTAGACTACATAAACTTTTGCCGACAAGACTTTCTAAAAGTGCAAACTTTATTACAAACTGGTTTTTCGGGACAAGTTCAACGTTTGACAAACAAATTTTAAAACAAATTCTCATTGACACCGACCCGACATTTTTGAAATGGGCAATTGACAAAGTTACACGTTGGACAAATCAAACACTGACCAAAAACATATTTCATATTCACGGGACAAGTGACAAAATCTTACCCTTAAGTTTTGTAACATGTAACTCGACAATTAAACACGGTGGACATTTAATGACGTTGAACAAATCAGACGAGCTAAACGAAATTTTAAGACAACAACTATGACGGAAGAAAGAAAAACTGAGCATAACACGTTGTAGTACATATAAAATGAACGAAATCTACATTTATTGACAATTGAAAATTTTGAATAAAATGGCAAAAAAAGGATCAATGCCAATCTTCAAGACTGTGGACGACTATATCGCCAGTCAATCGAATGAAGCACAAATAATTTTACTGGAATTGAGAAGTATCATCAAAGAAGCTGTCCCAGAAACGGTGGAGATTCCAAACTATAAAGTACCTTCTTTTATGCTTGTTCCGAGATTAAAACCCGAACAACAAATAATGATAGTCGCTTATGCAAAATATGTAAGCTTTTACCCTTTTGAAGCAACCATAGACAATTTTACAGATGAGCTAAAAAATTTTGAGCTAGGAAAAGGTACTGTTAAGTTTCCATTTGACAAACCATTGCCAAAAGACCTGATTATTCGAATGGTAAGGTTTAGGAAAAATGAAATAATGAAAAATTTGAAATAAATTTGGCTGACTGAATTGGATTTTTTAAAAACCGAAAAAGTAAGTGCTACAGCAATGTTTATGATTCAAAAGGGTTTCAGACCTTATCAAGTGTTATCACCCGTATCAATTGGGCGGTAACTTATACTTCAAACGGGATAAATTTCCGCATTTTATCAAATCTATCAAACCATACTGTCGCCTCAACGAGGCTTGGTAAACTTGCTCCTTTTTAATTGCTACCATAGTGCCGTTCCTGACGGAACTCTACTCAATTATTAAATATTCGATAAGCCTCGAAGAGGCGACAGCATGGTAGAAACAATAAAGATAAAGACCACATAGCCTCGGAGAGGCGACAGTATGGTAGAAAAGTAGCAAGAATTTTCATGCACCTAAAACTTTCAGATGTTTTTGATTATTACCACCTTTTTATTAACCGATTGAATTTTGTCCTATTGCAGAAATTTATCCCGGTTTCAGTATAATAGGTTTGAAGTCCGCAATCTTTTACGAAATCATACGTCGTTCCAGTCAATCAAAGCCCCCAGATTAAGAGAACCAGCCTGCCATAGTCCGCAGACAGGCTATTAGGGTATAATTTCCTCCAGCCGAAATACCGGGGCAAGGCTGTTACTTCGACCAGCTCAGAACAAGTTTTTTGTTTTCAGCAAAAGCCCAATTTCAAATCCCAATTTTACTCCAAACCTACCTTTCGGCTAATATTCTCATAACTTCAAATTCCGAGCCCTTCAACTCCTCAACTCTTCAACATAGAACTCTTTAACTCAGAACTTTCAACTCTTACACATTTTTCTTTTGCTTTCGTTGCTTTCCTTTTTATCTTTACATTCGATTTAAAACCAAAAATATTAGAACGTTTTGAGCAAATTCAGAAATGTTAAAATAGGGGCAATCGTACTGGTAAGCCTATTCGTGCTGGTGTGGGGCCTAAACTTCTTAAAGGGCCTAAGCCTTTTTAAGGAAGAAAAAAGATACAATGTAGTGTACACCAAAGTGGGCGGGCTTGAAAATTCGACCCGGGTCATGCTGAACGGCTTTCAGATTGGCCAGGTTGACGAAGTAAAGCTCAATACCTCCACGTTTAAAATACACGTGGGCATTGTGTTGAGCGAAAACCTCAGGATACCCCTGAAGTCGGTTGCCCGAATTGTAAGTGCTGACTTGATGGGCACCAAAGAAGTTCAGTTGATATTGTATGACACAACGGCCTTCCACAATTTTGGCGATACCTTGTTGCCCGCTTTCGAAAACGATTTACGCGAAGAAGTAAATGCACAAATATTTCCGCTGCGACAAAAAGCAGAGGCACTGATGCTAAGTTTCGATTCCCTGTTGGGAGGAGTACAGGCGGTATTTACCCCAAAAACACAATCTCAAATAGCCCAGATTTTTAAAAATATCAACCTCACCATTTCTTCGCTCGAAATGGTGGCCAAAGAGCTATCGGGTATCATACACGAAGAAAAGGGGAGCATCGCAAGTATCCTTCAAAATGTCGATTCCATTTCCACTACCCTGGCCGACAATACCGGAGAGCTGAACACCATTTTCGACAATCTGGCTGTTTTTTCCGATTCCCTTTCGCATCTCGACCTGGCCGCTGCTGTGCACGAGGCTGACCTGGCCTTGAAGAATGTACACGAAATCACCAACAAAATAAACAATGGGGAAGGCTCGCTGGGCCTATTGCTGAACGATCCAAAGTTGTACGCGAACTTAGAAAAAGCAAGCAAAGAACTTGAATTGTTGATGAAAGATTTGCGCACAAACCCCAAACGCTATGTCCATTATTCGCTGTTCGGCAAAAAGGCCGACAAACCCCAAAAGAACATAGAATAAGATGTCCGGTCCTATCCCCGTTTTTTCGCAGGTGCAGGAAGCACATCGGCGTATCTCGAAATACATCCATCGCACCCCGGTATTGTCTTCTTCCTCGATCGATAGCATATTGGGCTGCGAGCTGTTATTCAAATGCGAAAACTTTCAGAAAGTAGGGGCGTTTAAATTTCGCGGAGCCTGCAATGCTGTTTTTTCTTTGTCGGATGAGGAGGCTATGAAAGGTGTCGGGACCCATTCGTCGGGCAACCATGCGGCTGCCCTTGCATTGGCTGCCAGGATGAGGGGCATCAAATCGTACATTGTGATGCCCGACAATTCGCCGGACATCAAGAAAAAAGCAGTGGCCGGTTATGGGGCAGAAATCACTTATTGCGAGCCTACTCTCGAAGCCCGCGAATCGACCATGGAGAAAGTGATTGAACAGACAGGTGCCAATTTTATCCACCCCTATAATTTCGACCGTATTATTTGCGGACAGGCCACCGCCGCCAAAGAATTGTTGGAAGACTATCCAGACCTGCAAATTGTGATGGCTCCAGTGGGAGGTGGCGGATTGTTGAGCGGGACAGCCATATCGAGTAAATCGATCAACCCCAATATAAAAGTAATTGCTGCCGAACCATCCGGTGCCGACGATGCTTATCGTTCGTTTAAGTCGGGCCAACTTATCCCCAGCACAAACCCCAAAACCATTGCCGATGGCCTGCTTACTTCGCTTGGCGACCTTACTCTTGAAATCATCCTAAAACATGTGGATGATATTTTAAGGGTGGAGGAGGAAACTATTGTAAAGGCCATGCGCATGATTTATGAGCGGATGAAAATAATTGTAGAGCCGTCGTCGGCTGTACCTTTGGCAGCTATTATGGAAAACCCACATCTATTTCAGCATAAAAAAACAGGAATTATTTTATCGGGCGGGAATGTGGATTTGGATAAATTACCCTTTACTGCACATTGATTTGATAGCCTCATCTTCCTCAATATATACCGTAAACGGGATAAATTTCCGCATTTACCATATTAGGCTAAAGCCCATATCAACTTGTTTATCAGTATACCCCGACCTAAAGGACGGGGCTATTGATGAGTGGAAATTTATCCCGGGCGAAGTATAGTAGTTTCAGAATAGGATTTATTCCTCAAGTTTTTTATCTATCATATTTCAAAGGTAGCATATTCGCCGCAATTTAACAGGAGAATTATATTGATGTTGGTACCAATAGCCACAATGTTTGGGTTTATGCTCGCTAAATTCTTGCACAAATACTGAAAAATTGTATCTTTGCTATCAGGGGTGTTGTTTTGTGTTTAGCTTTATTGGATTTCAAATTTTTTTATGTCAAATACAACTCCCCTGAAATAGGATAACAAGGTTATCTATTGCTCTTAAAATACAACCATCATTTTGGATGGCAACCTTTCGCTGAACAGACTCAGTACTTATTGGGATATAAAATTGTAACTAAATAACTTGTACTATGAAAAGAAATTTACTTACCACGATTTTACTAATTTTTCTAAGTTTTTCGGGACTCCTCGGGCAATCGGTTGATGTAATTACTCCCAATGGGGGAGAGGTGCTCACTGCCGGGTCAACCTACACCATTCAGTGGGTCAGTTATGGATCTTCTTTTTTGGTCGATCTCTATTATTCAACCGATGGTGGCTCTACCTGGGAATTTATCAACGACAATCTCCCGGTAACAGGTACATACAACTGGACGGTGCCCAATGTAAACTCTACGACCTGTTTGGTAAAAGCACAGTCGATTTATGTCGATCAGAGCGATGCCTATTTTACCATTGGTGCCGTGGCCAATACCCTCACAATACTAACTCCCAATGGCGGTGAAAGCCTTACCGGAGGAAACACTTACAACATCACCTGGAGTTCGACCGGAAGCTTCGATTATGTGGAGATTTGGTATTCTATCGATTGGGGAAATAATTATAACTACATCGATGATCATGCCTTTAACGATGGCCTGTTTGAATGGACTGTCCCGAATATCACCACTAGCTCGGCAGTCATCAAGATCAATCAGTTTGGAAATACTTCGGTGGTAGATTACAGTAACAATGTGTTTTCAATAAATGCGGTTACAAATTCAGTCACGCTTACTTCACCAAACGGAGGAGAAGTTCTTAGTCCCGGCTCATCTCATTACATCACCTGGACAACAACAGGGACAGTTGGAAATTTAGAACTATACTTGTCTACCGATAGTGGCTCGACCTGGGGCTATATCGACGACAATGTGTTTAATGATGGAATCTATGAGTGGACTGTGCCAAGTTCAGCAACGACATCAGCTCTAATTAAAATAAACGAAGCCGGCAATCCTACCATAGCAGATCAAAGCGATAGTACTTTCGAAATTAGTGCAATGGCTTCAAATGCAATCACCGTACAAACACCCAATGGAGGTGAAACACTAACCGGTGGCAGCAACTATACCATTACTTGGAGTTGGACAGGTACATTCATTTATGCTGAAATCTATTACTCCACCAATGGAGGAACCTCTTGGTCTTATGTAGATGATTTTACCGCCAACGATGGTATTTACCTCTGGAATGTGGCCAACATCGCGACCACCAATGGCTTGATCAAAGTGCAGGAAGCGGGTAATTCATCCGTATTTGATGTGAGTGATGCCCCTTTTACAATATCTGCAATTACCAATTCGATTACAATAACTTCTCCAAACGGGGGTGAAGTATTGACCAGTGGTACAACCCACAACATTATCTGGACTTCGATCGGAGTTGGCAGTTACGTGGAGATTTGGTTTTCGGAAGATGGAGGATCGAACTGGGACTATATCAATGATTTTGCGGACAACACCGGACAATATACATGGACTGTTTCTTATTTGACCACTACTATTGGATTGATCAAGATCAATGAAGTTGGGAACAGCTCTGTATTTGATATAAGCGACAGCACTTTCACCATTCAGGCTGCCCAGCCCAGTTCCATCACAATCATTCAACCCAATGGTGGCGAAAGTTGGACGGCTGGAAATACCCACAATATTACCTGGTCTTCGACTGGAATGATTAGTTTTGTTGAAATCTGGTACTCAACAAATAATGGAAATAACTGGTATTATATCGATGATTATGCCCAAAACTCCGGGCAATTTGCCTGGACAGTTCCGGCACCCATCTCAACAACAAATGCTTTGATCAAAATTAATGAGGTGTATAATACCTCTGTGGTTGACGTAAGTGATGCGACCTTTACCATAAGCCCACCGGTAAATTCGATTACCGTTTCTTCACCCAATGGCGGCGAAACCTGGACATCGGGTACAACAGAACTCATCACCTGGACTTCAACCGGTTCGATAAGCAATGTGGTTTTGTATTACTCTGTCAATAATGGTTCAAGTTGGCTAATAATTAATGATTACTATCAGAATACCGGACAATATGTATGGACAGTCCCATCATATACTACTTCAAATGCCCTGATTAAAATTCATGCTGTTGGAAGTTCTCTGACAGTTGATGTCAGTGATAGTGTATTTTCAATTGCAGCATCTGTCCCCAATAGTATCACTGTTATCTATCCAAATGGTGGAGAATTGCTGACCGGAGGATCTTCGGTTGACGTGGAATGGTCTACTACAGGTACAATTGATTATGTTGAAGTATGGTATTCGACAGATTGGGGAAATAACTGGAACTACATTGATGATCATGCTTTCAATGATGGATTGGTTTCCTGGAATGTTCCAAACGTATCAACTACAACAGCTCTCATAAAAATCAACGAATTTGGGAATACTTCGGTAGTGGATTACAGTGATTATGAATTTTCAATCACTCAGGTAGCAAACTCGGTTACGGTAATTTCGCCTAATGGAGGAGAAGTTTGGACAGCTGGTACCACTCAAATTATTACCTGGTCGACAACAGGAACATTTACTTATGGGGCTGTGGAAATCTGGTACTCCACCAATAATGGAAGTAGTTGGGATTACATTGATGACTATGCCACCAACAACGGCCAATATGCCTGGACGGTTCCCAATGTGCCCACAACAAGTGCTCTTATTAAAATCAATGAAGTGTATAATTCATCCGTGGTGGATGTGAGCGACAGTACTTTTGAAATTGCAGCTGTGGTCTCTAACCCGGTTACGGTTACAGCACCCAATGGCGGCGAAACCTTGACTGGTGGCTCGACCTACGATATTACCTGGACCAGCGATGGTTCTATTACCTTGCTTGACATATACTACTCGACTGATGGAGGAACGAACTGGACTTTTATTTCAGATTTTGAAACGAACGATGGAATTTACTCCTGGATGGTTCCAAATATCTCGACCAGTTCTGCCAAGATCATGATCACCGAGATGAGCAACACCAGTGTATTCGATGTAAGCGATGCAGTGTTTACAATTAATGCAGTTGCAAACTCTGTAACTGTGATCTCGCCCAATGGCGGGGAGGTCTGGACGGCAGGAACTACTCAGATCATTACCTGGAGTACAACCGGGACTTTTACGTATGGAGCTGTCGAAATATGGTACTCCACCAATAATGGGAGTAGTTGGGATTACATTGATGACTATGCAACAAATAATGGCCAATACGCCTGGACAGTTCCAAATATACCTTCAATAAGCGCCCTCATTAAAATCAATGAAGTGTATAATAGCTCAGTTGTTGATGTAAGCGACAGCACTTTTGAAATCGGGGCTGCCTCTACAAATTCGATTACTGTGATAACACCCAATGGGGGCGAGTCGCTTACGGGATTAAGCAATTATAACATTACCTGGACTTCTTCAGGTACTATTCCATATGTTGAGATCTGGTATTCGACCAATGGAGGAAGTACATGGAATTATATTGACGATCATGCCGATAACGATGGCTCCTTTACATGGACTGTGGCGAACTATAATACCAGCAATGCTTTGATAAAGATTAATGAGTTTGGGAACACTTCGGTGAACGATATTAGTGATGCTGTGTTCAGTATTAGTTTTGTTCCACCTTCATTAACTATCACATCTCCGAATGGTGGCGAGGTTTGGACTCAGGGATCGACACAAAATATTACCTGGTCAAGCATTGGTTCTTTTAATGCTGTCGAGTTGTGGTTTTCATCCAACAATGGTGTATCCTGGTCGTATATCGACAATTTTGCCGCCAATACAGGACAATATACATGGACAGTCCCCAACACGCCTACCACTACAGCCCTGGTAAAGATTAACGGATACAACACGTCCGTAATTGATGTAAGCAATGCGGTTTTTGAGATAAGCGCACCCGTTTCAAACACAATTACAGTTATCTCTCCAAATGGGGGCGAAACCTGGACTGCCGGAACAATGCAAGACATTACCTGGTCAACCACCGGTTCAATCGACTTTGTTGAGATTTGGTATTCGATCGATGGTGGGCAAATTTGGAATTACATCGACGATTATTCGACCAACGATGGATTGTACGAATGGACTGTGCCAACTGTATCAACCCTAAATGCTCTGGTTAAAATCAACGAAGTGTACAATACATCGGTAGTTGATGTGAGCGACAGTACATTTGAAATAAGCACTATCGTATCCAATCCTGTTACGGTGGTCACTCCCAATGGAGGCGAAACACTTACAGGAGGAAGCACCTACGAAATTACCTGGACGAGTGATCAATCTATCACCTGGCTCGACCTTTATTATTCAACAGATGGAGGCCAAACCTGGTTATTCATTGCCGATCACGAAGCCAATGACAGTAGTTATATGTGGACAGTTCCAAATGTTTCTACTACCAATGCCTTGATCAAAATCACGGAGTTCAGCAATGGGAATATTTATGATGAAAGCGATGCTGCATTTACGATCAATGCAGTGGCTAATTCTATAACTGTACTCTCACCAAACGGAGGTGAAACCTGGGTTGTTGGTTCTACTCATGACATTACATGGTCAACCACCGGTTCTATCTCGTATGTTGAAATTTGGTATTCTACTAATGCTGGCACAAGTTGGACATATATTGATGATTATTCCTACAATGATGGTCTTTATGAGTGGACAATCCCGAACAATATCACAACAAGTGCCCTCGTAAAAATCAATGAAGTGTTCAATACTTCAGTGGATGATGTGAGTGATAATAATTTCGAAATTGCAGCATCAAGTCCTTTCACAGTAATAACTCCAAATGGAGGAGAAGTTTTGACTGGAGGAAGTTCCTATACCATCACCTGGTCCACATCAGGGTATTCCGGTAACTACGTGGGAATTTTATATTCTACCGATGGCGGCACGACATGGGCTACGGTTGATGATTTTAAATTCAACAATGGATTTAAAGAATGGACAGTGGCCAATGTCTCAACCACCAATGCACTGATTAAAGTGCATGAAGTTTTCAACCAGGCCAATGGCGATGTTAGCGATGCTCCGTTTACCATTAATGCTGTTCCGAATTCAATAACCGTAACTTCGCCTAATGGAGGTGAAGT
Source organism: Bacteroidales bacterium (assembly GCA_021740905.1). Lineage (GTDB taxonomy): Bacteria > Bacteroidota > Bacteroidia > Bacteroidales > M50B96 > JAIOYV01. The sequence continues at coordinate 11,286 of JAIOYV010000071.1, read as the reverse complement.
CTTTGCCGGAAACAGCACACACTTCATTACATGGACCACCTCAGGGTTGATCAACTTTGTGGAAATTTGGTATTCGACGGATGGCGGGAATATCTGGGATTACATTGATGACTATTCGCTAAATGATGGTGAGTATGAATGGAACGTACCCAATGTTAGCACAACCAATGCACTCATCAAAATCAACGAGGTGTACAATACATCGGTGGTTGATGTGAGCGACAGCACTTTCACAATCAATGAGGTGATTCCTATTCAAGTTACTACACCCAATGGTGGCGAGACTCTCATTGGTGGAAGCACCTACAATATCACCTGGATAAGCGATGGTTCGTTTAACTATGTCGATCTGTATTACTCAACCGATGGAGGGTCGAACTGGAATATAATTGCTGATCATGAATTGAACGACAGCAGCTACACCTGGAATGTCCCGAATGTTTCCACCACCAATGCCTTGATAGCCATTTCTGAGTTCAACAGTTCGAGTACTTACGATTTTAGCGATGCACCATTTACCATCACTATGGTAGCTAATTCTCTTACAGTTATTACACCCAACGGAGGTGAAACCTGGACAGCAGGAAGTACCCAAATTATTACCTGGTCATCCACCGGTACTATTTCCAATGTTGAAATATGGTATTCAACCGATGGAGGGCAGGTATGGAGTTACATTGATGATTATGCCCAAAACAATGGCCAATATGCCTGGACTGTTCCGAATGTGACTACTGTAAATGCCCTGATCAAAATCAATGAAGTTTATAATACCTCAGTGGTTGATTTAAGCGATGCTGCCTTTGAGATCAATCAAATTGTCTCTAATCCGGTTACGGTTACAGCACCCAATGGAGGCGAGGTTCTCACCGGAGGAAGTACGTACGAAATCACCTGGACAAGCGACCAGTCAATTAGCTATCTGGACCTTTATTATTCTACCGATGGAGGAACAACCTGGAACTTTATCGCTGATCATGAAAACAACGACAGCACCTATATGTGGACAGTCCCCAATATTTCAACCACCAATGCCTTGATCAAGATCACTGAATTCAGCAATGGAAATATCTTCGATGTGAGTGATGCAGCATTTACGATAAACGGAGTTCCAAATACCATTACTGTCATTTCACCGAACGGGGGTGAAGTTTGGACTGCCGGAAGTACGCAGAATATTACCTGGTCGACGACTGGAACGGTAAGTTATGTGGTCATTTATTATTCAACCAACAATGGCACGAACTGGAACTTGATTGATGATTATTCCTACAACGATGGTTTGTATGAATGGACCATTCCAAATTTGACCACCACAAATGCCCTTATAAAAATTCATGATGTAGCTTCGTCCCAAGTGGTTGATATCAGCAATGGAGTGTTTGAAATTGCTTCATTAAACACCATTACAGTAACTACTCCGAACGGTGGAGAAATCCTGACTGCCGGAAGCTCTTATTTCATCACCTGGACAAATACCGGTGTCATTGATTATGTGGAGATTTGGTTCTCGTCAGACGCTGGAATTACCTGGAGTTATATCGACGATCATGCCTTCAATGCTGGGATATTTGAATGGACCGTTCCGAATACGATTACCACAAATGCCCTTATCAAGATTAATGAGTTTGGAAATACTTCTGTGGTTGATGTCAGCGATGCTTTATTTGAAATCGGCGCAGCTGTCAATTCATTGACATTAACCCACCCGAACGGGGGCCAATACCTGACTATTTCGGCAACCTATTATGTTACCTGGGCATCCACCGGTAACATCAACAATGTCGATCTTACCTATTCAGTCGATTCGGGTACAACCTGGAGTTCCATTGCATCGAATGTGCCGAATAATGGCCAGTATCAGTGGCAGATTCCCAATACTCCATCACAAACCGCCTTGGTTAAAGTGGCTGAAACCGCCAACCCGGCGGTGGCAGATGCAAGTGATAGCACCTTCACAATAACAACAACCTTTTATAGCTCGCTTTTGGTTTTGACTCCCAACGGGGGCGAAACACTAACAGGGGGTAGTACTTATGAGATTACCTGGGGGTCAGTTGGCCTGACTTCGTTTATTCACTTGTTATATTCTACCGATGGAGGCATCAACTGGACAACCATTGATACCTATCAGGGAAATAATGGTGGCTACTACTGGACAGTACCTATGATCAATTCACAGGATGTATTGGTAAGGGTTGAGAATCAACTCGACCCAACCATCGGTGATAACAGCGATAATGTATTTACAATTACTTCACCAGTGGTTAATTCGATTACCATTACTTCACCCAATGGAGGCGAGGTTTGGGCACCATCCAGTGTCCATGACATTACCTGGACATCCACCGGATCAATAAGTTCTGTAATAATATGGTATTCCTTAAATGGTGGTGGGAACTGGGTTACTATTGCCAATTACGCACCGAATACGGGTGTATATTCCTGGAATTTGCCACCTGTTACTTCCACGAATGTACTGGTTAAGGTACACGATTCGGTTAATCCGGTCTGGGGCGATGTGAGCGATAATGAATTTACTATTGGAAGCGCACCAGGTTCTATCACGGTGCTTACGCCCAACGGAGGCGAAGTTTGGCCGGCCGGAAGTACACAAAACATTACTTGGGCATCAACAGGGAGTATAAATCATGTTGAAATTTGGTACTCCATCGATTATGGTGTCAACTGGGCCTATATTAATGATTTTACACTGAATGATGGTTTGTATGAATGGACAATTCCACCAGACTATACTACAAATGCACTGGTAAAAATAAATGATGAGTCTAATTCCTCTGTGGTTGATGTAAGCGATAGTGCATTTGAAATAGGTGCGCCACTAACAAGTATTACTCTTATTACACCCAATGGCGGCGAAGTTTTAGCCGGAGGGACAAACTACGATATCACCTGGAGTTCGACAGGTGCAATGACTCATGTAGATATTTTTTATTCTTTGGATGGTGGAACCAACTGGTCGTTTGTGGCCAACGATACCGATAACGATGGAACCTATACCTGGCTTGTTGCGAATTTGCCAACCACAAATGCTTTTATCGCAATTGTTGATTCATACAATCCGAATGTAAGTGATGCGAGCGACAGTGCCTTTACAATTAGTGCCATTGCCCAAACCATTACTGTTACTTCACCCAATGGTGGGGAAGTTTGGTCGATCAGCAGTACACAAAACATTACCTGGTCGACAACGGGGCAGGTCTCTTATGTGAAAATTTGGTATTCGACCGATAATGGTAGCAACTGGACGAACATCGCTCCCTACAACCCCAATACTGGATCGTATGCCTGGACCGTCCCCAATGCACCATCCACAAATGCCTTGATTAAGATCGAAGATGTGAACAACGCTTCCATTGTGGATGTGAGCGATACTACTTTTGAAATCGGCAATCCATTGCCCAACTCAATTACCGTAGTCACCCCTAATGGCGGTGAAATCCTTACCGGAGCAAGCTTTTACGATATCACCTGGGCGAGCACCGGGGTAATCGACTATGTTGAAATTTGGTATTCGATAGACGGAGGAACCAACTGGACCTACATTGATGATTATTCAGCAAACGATGGATATTACTATTGGAATGTGGTAAATGTCAATACGAGCAATGCCCTTATTAAGATTAATGACGTGTTAAATTCATCTTTGGCAGATGTGAGCGACAGTGCCTTTACAATAAACGCAGGAGTAAATTCAATTACCATTATTTCACCCAATGGGGGCGAGGTTTGGACAACAGGAACAACTCAAAACATAACCTGGTCCTCAACAGGGACTATCGGTCTCCTCGAAATATACTATTCGAATGATAGTGTTACCTGGGATCTTCTCGACAACTTTGTTTATAATAGCGGTTCGTATGCCTGGACCATTCCAAGTTGGGCGGTATCGTCGAGTGGCTTAATAAAAATCATCGACTCGTATAATGTAGTGGATGTAAGCGACAGCACTTTTGAGATCGTTTTGCCTCCTCCGGGTTCTATAACAGTGATCACCCCCAATGGAGGGGAGGTTTTATCCCCAGGTTCAAACTACAATATTACCTGGAGTTCAACCGGCCCGATAAGCCTTGTACATATTTTCTATTCCATCAACGGTGGTAGCAACTGGATACCTATTGCGAATGATACCGACAACGATGGCACCTATACCTGGCAAGTTCCTACCACGCTCACTACGAATGCGCTGATGGGGATTATGAATTCAAATAACTCAAATGAATACGACATAAGCGATAACGCTTTTGAAATCGGTGCTGCAACGAATACCATTACCATTCTTTACCCCAATGGTGGCGAAGTACTAACCAGTGGAGATGCCTCATATATCTCGTGGTCATCAACAGGAAACGTGGGCAATGTTATGCTGCACTATTCGGTCGATAATGGTGTTAGTTGGATTTTGATTAATGATTATGTGCAAAACTCTGGCAGTTACCAATATGTACTTCCATCTGCAAACAGCACTCAATGTCTGGTAAGAGTTCAGGAAGCAATGACCGGTATGGGGGATGTGAGCGATTCAACATTCACCATTGAACCTCCGGCTCCGGCCAGTATTACAATAATATATCCCAACGGGGGCGAAGTAATAACAAGTGGCGATTGGTCTTATGTTTCGTGGACCTCGACCGGAACTGTGGGCAATGTTATGATTCACTATTCCATCGACAATGGAAGCAACTGGATACTTCTGAACGATAATGTTCAAAACTCAGGTGGATTCCAATACCAGGTTCCACCTGTTTCGAGTACCCAATGCCTGATAAAAGTGCAGGAACTGGGAGGATCAACAGTAATGGATGTAAGCGATTCAACTTTCATAATTGAGCCACCCAGCCCTGCAAGCATTACTATAAATTACCCCAATGGCGGCGAAGTAATAACGGCAGGCGATTGGTCATACATATCGTGGACCTCGACCGGAACTGTGGGCAATGTTATGATTCACTATTCCATCGACAATGGAAGCAACTGGATACTTCTGAACGATAATGTTCAAAACTCAGGTGGATTCCAATACCAGGTTCCAGTTGTTTCGAGTGCCCAATGCCTGATTAAAGTGCAGGAACTTGGAGGTTCAACAGTAATGGATGTGAGCGATTCAACATTCACCATTGAGCAACCGGCTCCGGCAAGCATTACTATAAATTACCCCAATGGTGGCGAAGTAATAACAGCAAACGATTGGTCCTATATTTCGTGGACATCGACTGGTATATCGGGCAATGTGATGATTCACTATTCCGTTGACAATGGAGCCAACTGGATAATGCTGAACGATAATGTTCAAAACTCTGGTGGATTCCAATATATAGTTCCAAATGTTTCGAGTGCCCAATGCCTGATAAAAGTACAGGGATTGGGAGGTTCAACTGTATTTGATGTGAGCGATTCGGTGTTCACCATTAGCCCGCCAGTAGCGAACAGCCTCACACTTCTTACACCCAACGGTGGTGAAATATTAACCGAAGGCAATACCTATTTCATCACCTGGAGCAGTACTGGCACTATTGGCTTGATCGATCTCTACTATTCAACCGATAATGGGATTAACTGGATTTTTATCGATGATAATCTGCAAAATACCGGGCAATATGCCTGGACAGTTCCCGGGGTGGCATCTTCCCAGTGTCTCGTAAAAATTGTTTCGGGAGCCCTGGCCGACCAAAGCGATGCCGTATTCATCATTCAGCAGCCGGTAGTGCCCGGAAACAATGTGTTGTTAGCTCAATATTATTTCAACGAGGGCTCTGCAAACGATGATGTAGGAAGCATCAATGGACAACGGCACGACCTGGAACTGGTCACAGACCGTTTTGGTTGTCCCAACCATGCCTTTAAATTTGGGCCATCCGATGGCTACATCACATTGGGTGATACATTGGATGAGGTTTTTGCTGCACCTGATTCGAGCTTTGCTTTTTCGGTTTGGATCAAGAAGAATGGCTCTGGATCATGGGGAACTATTATCGCCAAGAATGCAGGCAATTATTGTAGTTCGAACCAGCGCGAGTTCAGCCTTTCACTGGAAAATACAGGGACCATCAAGTTTGCCTTTGCCTCAACCCTTATTTACCAAGCCTTGGTGAACATGAGGACTGTGGGTACTATTTCCGACCTCAACTGGCACCATATTGCTGTAAACTACGACGGAAGCATTTATTCAAGCGGTCTCGACAGGGTAGAGATTTATATCGACAATCAATTGCAAACCCTGACAGCCGGGAATATTTACGGTTCGTTGGGCAACATACAGAATGGCCCCGCACAACTTGCCATTGGAGGGGAGGCCGATGATGCAGGAAATCCCTGTGGCTCGCTCTATTTCAATGGTGCTTTGGATGATATTCGGATGTATGCCGGGAATTTGTCCTCTTCCGATGTAAGTGGACTTTATAATGAAACACTGACTTGTCCTGCGAACACACTTACCATTACCTCTCCTAACAGCAGCATGTCACTAAATGAAGGAGCTATTCACAACATCGCCTGGAATTCCACAGGACAGGTTGCAAACGTTGATCTGTATTACAGCACCGATGGCGGCGATTACTTTACATTGATTTCAAACAATGTAAGCAACACCGGGACGTATGCCTGGACGGTTCCTTCCGTAGCCTCAACCAATTGTTTAATCAGAATTGAAGAAACCGGCAGTCCTACAGTTTTGGATGAAAGTGATGCAGCCTTTACGATTGTTCAAAATACCCTTATGGTTGATGTTCCGAACGGAGGCCAAAGCTGGGATGGCCTTAGCACCCATTACATCTGGTGGATAAAAACAGGGAATATTCCTTCTGTCGATTTGTATTATACCCTCGACAATGGCACTAATTGGACATTGATTGCAGATAATTTAACCGGCACCTACTACAACTGGACCGTGCCAAACGTAGGGTCAACAGATTGTAAGATAAAGGTTGAACAAACAGGAAATACTTCGGTTTGGGATGAGAGCGATAACACTTTCACCATAAATTACATTGCTCCCGAGCTTACACTTACATCCCACAATGCGGGCCAGACCTTCATAATTGGAACCACTTCCTATATTTCGTGGCAGTCAGCAGGACAAGTGGGTGACATCAACATTTATTTCAGTTCGGATAGCGCTGCAACATGGTCCCTGGTTTCTGGTAGCGAATCCAACGATGGTAGTTACGCCTGGTCAATCCCGAATATCATGTCATCGAATTGTTTGATCAAGATTGAAGATGCCACCGATCCGGCTGTGGCTGACAGTAGCGATATGGTATTTTCCATCGAAGAGGCACATTCAATTACGATTACCTATCCGAATGGCGGCGAATTGATTGAAACTAACTCAAACGATAGCATTATCTGGACTTGGACAGGCTTGTTCGAATCTGTTGATATTTACTATTCCGCCAACGGAGGTTCCTCATGGTACATAATTGAAGAACTGGTTGCCAATACAGGCTTCTTCAGTTGGAGTCCAACATTCGCTTCGGCTAACTTCCTGATTAAAGTTGTAGAATCGGCTAATTCATCCATTTACGATATCAGCGATCAGGCATTTGAAGTAGGCCCAACAGCTCCTATTGAATTACTTTATCCCAATGGAGGTGAGGTTTTCACAGGTGCTTTCCTCGATACCATTATTTGGGATGCCAACGGAAATGTGGATTTCAACGACATCAAATTCTCTTCGGATGGCGGCGCAACCTGGGTTTGGGCCGGCGATGCCCCGGCAGAACTGGAAGCAATACAATGGGCAATACCAAACATCAACTCAACAACTTGTCTGTTGGCTTATGGCAGCGATACTACCGACACTTATTTCACCATTGTAGGGAATACCGATTCCATCACCGTTCTTTCACCAAACGGAGGGGAAGTCTATCAAGGCGGTGATACTTTAATTGTTACCTGGGATAATACAGGAAGTAGTCCTTCAGCATTAGTCGATTTTTACTACAAGCTCGGATATGGTTTCTCGTTAAGGGCAACGGTCCCGAATACAGGTTCATTAGAATATGTTCTTCCGAATGTAACTACAACAACTGCCGAAGTGAGGTTGCAACTGCACGGAACCACCATCTACGACGATAGCGATGCACCATTTACTGTAAATGAAATCGAAATTACAGTGCTCTATCCCAATGGCGGAGAGGTTTTTACCGGGAACGATTCGATTCAGATCACCTGGAGCCAAACGGGTACTTTCGATGGGGTTGAACTATCCTATACGCCTGATGCCGGGAGCCACTATGTTCTTATTGAAGAAAATGTAAGCGGTTTGTCGTATTGGTGGACTGTGCCAAATATTTCTACTACCAATTGCCGCATAAAAGTAAACCGTGTTGGCGTGACCAAGGATGAAAGCAATGCTGTATTTACCATCAACAATGTACCCCTTCCACCCTGGGATTCCATTGCTACCATCAATGTAGATGATCTGCAATACCATCAATGGTTAAGCCAGAACATAGGGTTTTATAGTGGGGATCAATGGCCTGGCGGCGTCTTTTCAAATCCGTTCAACACCATCAAGAAAACCCTGGATGGCGGACAGACCTGGACACAAACAAATCCAATCCCATCCTCCTATCAGGGCTTGCCTCTTGCTATATATGGAGCCTGGTTCTTCGATGTGAACAATGGCATCGTCATCGGTCACCCAATGCAATGGAACTCCCATCAATTCGACACCTGGGTCACTTCGGATGGGGGTATGACATGGACCTTGCGATCGGATACCATATTCGCGGATTTCAGCACCTACAGCGATTTTGGCATGGTAGATTTTGAAATGTTAAATGTTAACGTAGGATTTGCCAATGCCAGGACCTACAACATCACCTTGCAGACCGTCCAGGATGTCATGTTCCTGACAACCGATGGCGGCCTCACCTGGAATGTCCGGCCAACGCCCGAGCTGTGCTTTGGCTATGGTGGTGAGTTTGTAAATGATTCGGTGGGTTTTGTAGTGGGTAGCAATTATGTGCACAAAACTACAAATGGCGGTCTAAGTTGGACAAACAACTATCAGGTTCAAGGTGGCGGCGTTGGCAAAGACCTCGACTTTGTGAACGAATCGACAGGCTATGTAATGACGAGGTTGCCCAATGGTTCGTGGTTCAACATCATCCGAACAACCGACCAGGGGCTTACCTGGGATGTTCGGAATGTACCTCCTATTTCATACCTCGATGTGGGTGATATGTTTTTCCTGACAGAAAATACCGGATTGATTTCAAGCACGGCCAACCCGGGTGTTTCGGGTATCTGGAGAACAATGAATGGAGGCCTTACCTGGGAAACCGATTCCCTTGTCGCCACGGTACCTGTGCAGAAATCCGATAGGGCAAGCGATATTGTCATGGTGACCGAAGCCATCAATTATGCCCTCTTAAGTGGTATGATCATTAAGGCCGGGGCTATTACACCCATCCCACAAATCAATACAACCTGGACTTACACGAATACCGGGAATTCACATACCATTTATACACCATACACTTCTTCTATTACGATTGATGGCAGTCCTATTTCTCTGGGCGATTTTGTGGGTGTTTTCTACGATTCTCTTGGAACACCTGCCTGCGCCGGTTTTATGGAATGGACCAGTCAGATTCAGTCTGTCAGGGTATATGGCGACGATACCCTGACTACACAACCCGATGGTTTTGCAGTGGGAGAAGCCTTCCAATGGAAAATCTGGCGGGCAAGCGACGGGATGGTGTTCGATGCTACAGCCACTTATATCCAGCCCCCGGCCATGCCCAACACCGGATACTTCGAACCGGATGGAATGAGTGGGCTATTGTCACTTGGAGCCTTCTCTATGGAATATCAATACATCAACCTGCCAATGGGTTGGAGTTTCTTCTCTACCTATATGGATCCTTTTGAACCCAATATTGATAGCCTGTGCACACCCTTTGTTTCGGAGGTAATCATTGCCAAAGATGGTAATGGAAACACCTACTGGCCACAATGGGGCATTAATACTATCGGTGAGGTACTCATTGGCGAAGGATACCAGATAAAAATGAACTCTGCACAAACCATGACAGTGGAAGGATTGGGTGTAGTACCTGAAAACACTCCGGTTACCATTGTTCAGGGATGGAGCTTTTTGGGCTACCTGCGAAAAGCACCTGCACCCATCAACGTGATGTTAAGCCCGGTTGTTTCCGAAGTTAATCTTGTGAAAAATGGGAACGGTCAAATATATTGGCCACAATGGGGAATCAATGCAATCGGCAACATGATGCCCGGCGAAGGCTATCAGATAAAGATGAACTCGCAGCAAATCCTTACTTACCCGGCCAATTCTATCATGTATTCAAAAGTTGAAATGATGCAGCCCCAAAACAGGTATTTCAAAAAGGCCATTAATACCGGCAACAACATGAGCCTGGGCTTGCTGACACATGAAATGAATTATGGGACAGAAATAGGGGTGTTCAACCAATCGGGTTTGCCGGTTGGTTGCGCTGTGGTCGATGGCAATTTTACGGCCATCACCCTTTGGGGCGACGATGAAACTACCCTCGAAATAGATGGTTTGGTCGAGGGCGAAGAATTTACGGTGAGGACGTACTCAAACCTGTCAGGGTTAGAAAATAACCTGACAGGTTTGGATTGGATCGAAGGAAACGGCAGGTATGAAAAAAACAAAATTTCGGTGGGGGCTTTGGTTTCGGGCCTGCCTGCCGGTCAGGCAGGTTTCCGGTTAAACCAAAATGTGCCGAATCCATTTACGTTCGAAACGGAATTCAGCTATTACCTGCCTGAAAGCACCCGGATAGAATTTTCTATTTTCAATGTGATTGGAGAGAAAGTGGCCATACTGAAAGATGAGGTAGACCAAGCAGGGCAGCATAGTATTTTCTTTGATGCGCATGATTTACCTGTTGGGTCATACTATTACAGGCTCAAATCGGAGAAATATGCTGAAACCAAAAAGATGGTTTTGATCAGGTAAGTGAGAGTTTCAGAATAAATTCCGCAGAAATCAGAATGTGGAAGTTATTTTGAATCTTACACTCAACAAGATGAGGCTGTCTGAAAAGATTTTAGGCAGCCTCATCTCTTTGTGCAAAATTAATCCTACTTTTACCAAGGTAATCGTTGAGGCAGTTAATAGAGATACATGTACAGCTATTCCTTATGAATTTAACTTTTGCCCTAACAGCCTGACAGCAAAGCCTTATAGTGAGCACCCTAAAAAACAATCTTCGCGCTATTTTTAAGGGATTTGAGGCGGCATCTCAGGTTTTTTGATACAAATTG
>JAIOYV010000070.1 GCA_021740905.1 Bacteroidales bacterium | reverse complement strand
GCTCATGTCGAGTTCCTTCTAATCAATATTATAACTACATTTTTTACAAGACCTAAAGGTAATAAATTCGGTGGTACTGTCCTCCCTGATTTATCAGGCTTTTTTTACAACGACGGAAAGGTCTTGTAAAAAATGTAGATTCTATAGAAACTAATAAGGTTGTTATTTCTTCTTGTGATTGTTTTCCTGAAAGTAGAACTGATAGTGAAATTGGTAAATCCCCTCATATTAGATTAAAACTAAACAAGGTATTCAGAAAGCCAGAGCACGTAATTTGGGATATTTTGCATGAATTTGGGCATGGATTATCTGGTGCAGTAGAAAAGACAAATATTACTAGAGAAATTGAGGCGTGGAATAGGGCCTATAATGAATTTTTGAAATATCCTGAGTTAAAAGTATTGGAAAAATGCTTCTTCGAATATCAAAAGGATTGTCTAAAAACATATTATTTCAAGGAGATTTGTATGAAATTTAGAGCCTTTTGTTCGAGAGAAAATAATTCTTGACAATGTTGATAGAAAAGAATGATATATTAAAATGCCCTATGCTTAACAATGTAAAATACTTTATGGCGGGTTTCGGGATGAATATGAACATTTTAGTTCCAAATGAAAATCTGTGTGTACAGATAGATTTGTTTTTCAAAGTTAGCCACAAAGAATATGCTGCCCGTAAATGGCAAGTTAAAGACCACCATACATAGAAAAATAAAAATAAAAAAATATTATTATGATAGCATGGATTATTTCTTGGTTGATATTTTCAATAGTAATTGGAATTGTGGGAGCAAATAAAAAAATTGGATTTGCTGGTTCTTTTTTTCTCTCAATACTTTTAAGTCCGTTAATAGGCTTAATTTTCACTCTGACCTCTAAATCTTTAGAAGCAGAACGCTACGAACATGAATTATTGAAAACGCAAAAATTGCAACAGAAAACTTTGCAAGACATTTCAAAATCAAGCAATGACTCTTCAATTACTGCAGAATTAACTAAACTCATCGAATTTCAGAAGAAAGGAATTCTTATAGAATCTGAGTTTTTGCTTGCGAAACAAAGATTATTGGAAAGGATTTCTGAAACGGGAATAGACAATTCGCATGAAAACAAATCAATTATTGGAGAAACTTCACTTGAAAGAGCCACTAGAATAGGTTCTTTGAATGAAAAAGAGAAAAGTGAAATAAAAAAGTTTATTGATTATGGAATAAAGAAAAATGAAAGATTAATCATTAATAAAATTTCGAGAAAAATTGACAGAGTCGACGAAGAAGAATGGTATGAAATTGAACGGAAGTTCGAGAATGAAAATTGGTTAGTATTACTTGAAAGCAAATAAAGCATAAACAAAGGTATAACAAATGGCGGGTTTAAAATAAAATTGAAGCTTCGTCGCCCGCACATACATTCGTGTTGGTTGACAGTTAAGTGGCTCGAAACTTGCCACTTGTTTTAGCCTCAACCGTTTGCCAAAATACGATGATAGCATCACCAAATAATAAAAACTATGGGATTTTATTTTAGAAAATCAGCAGGTTTAGGTCCTATAAGACTTAATTTTTCTAAGTCTGGAATTGGTGTTTCTACTGGAGTAAAAGGAGCCAGACTAGTTTTTAGTCCTAAAGGGACTTATGTACATCTTGGGAGAAATGGCTTGTATTATAGAAAACACATTTCTTTTAATGGTAAACAAGACAACCAGAAACAAGAATTTGTTGAAGTTCCAACAATCCAGCATGTAGATAAAAATCAAGAAATTATTGAAACAGTTAATTTCGATAATTTAACTGATATTGATTCTCAAGAATTTATCGAAGAATTAGAGAAAAAGGATAATAAAGTAAGTTTTTTAAATTTATTCTTTTTTCTTGGATTAGTAGTTCTTATTATTTTCTCAGTTTACTTCTTTATACCATACAATTATGACAAAGTTGAAGCAAAAATTGTAATTGTAAAAAGTGATGTCGTAAATATTAGGGCAGAAAGCAATGTAAAAAGCGATAAGATTATTCAAGTTCATAAAGGAGACGAACTTAGAGTATTAAATGACTCTATTCAAAATGATTGGATTTTGGTTACAGCGGAAAATGTGAGGGGTTTTATCTATATCCCCCTTGTCGATATTAAAAGCAAAATAATTTCAAGTACATCAATTACTCGATTCAGTACAAATAAAATATTGGTCATTACTTTATCTATTATACTATTTGGTTTATGGATTTTTATTCTAATAAAAATGAAGCAGATAGATAAAAAGCGAAAAACTATTGAAATCTATTATGACCTAGATGATGAAATGAATGATTTATATGAGAAATTTCAAAACTCATTTCAGTCATTCTTGAATGTACGGCAAGTTTGGCAAATACGAACATCATCATCTGGACATGATAAAAAATATCATGGAGGTGCTTCAACCTTGGTGAATAGAGATTTAATTTCTGAACGTTCTCCGCACAAATTACCAATGAAGTATTTCGTGACAAATGCAAAAATCCCATTTATTGGTTTAAAAAATATTAAGTTCTATTTCTTACCCGAACGATTACTGATTAAAAAGGAAAGTAAATACGCTTCGATAATGTATAAGAACTTGAGGTTCTCTTCAAATGATTCTCAGTTTGTTGAAGATGGTGCTGTATCATCCGACTCTAAGATTATTGATTATACCTGGAAATATGTAAATAAAAAAGGTGGGCCTGATAAAAGATTTTCAAATAATAAACAAATCCCGATATGTTTATATAGCAATTATTTCCTTGAATCAGAACAAGGACTTAATGAAGTATTACAAACCTCTAAGCTGGATGGATTAAAGGATTTTGTGGATACAATTAATTCAATATCAAATACTCAATCTAGTCTGATAACACAAGCTGATATTGAATCATACAACCCTACTGATGAGTTCAACAATTTCATTGGCTTCCTAACACAACGTAACCAATTTAAAAGGTCTGATTTACAGTTGACACTATATTATGGATATTCTAAGACAAATAAATTGATTGATTTATTACTTAAGTCTGGTGTTGTAGAAGAAGAAAGTGATGATATCTATAAAATTAACCATGAAAAGTTGATGAATATAAAAGGTGACCTAAAAACCTACATTGGCTAATCGAGTAGGCAGCCCCATCAGTAAAAACTAATGGGGAGAACCTCTCACGATTTAGCCAGTACCGATTGGTCGAAACCACTGTATGCGGGACAGGCTGTCCGGGTCTCGCCTGCATATACCGCCGGAGCTTTCAAAGGTTTGCAATCCATGCTTTTTCTGATCAAATCTAAAACCCAGAATATCTGGTGTGGTTTAAATGCATGACCACTTAGCTGTGGATTAAGAAATCTAGTCTTGGTCCAAGCTACTTTAATAGCTCGGATCTGAAATCCGAGCTTGCGTGGAAAAAAATCGGCAAATCCAAAACCTATGAATTATGTAACTCTATCGAGAGATTATGTAATCATTTATCTTGAAGTAGGCTTTACTTTGTGTGTTCAAAATTAAAACAATAATGGAATACTATGGATGTTGAACTTAATCATAAGCAATAATATGAACTACTTCGTATTTGCTCTGGGAGTAATACTCCTCCTCATTACCGCTACTGATTTAATCAACACCTCATTGTCGGTGCGTGGCGCAGGCTATATTACAAAACGGCTGTCCAAAACTATATGGGCAGTACTGTTAGCCATTCAAAAAAAAACAGGATCCGCAAAACCTCTTGAGTTGGGTGGGGCTTTCATTTTAGTGGCTATCCTCATTAACTGGTTGCTGTTGATATGGATTTCTGCCAGCCTTTTGTTTATCAGCCAACCCGATTCGCTGATGAATGTTGAGACCAATTCGCCTACCACCATTATTGATAAAATATTTTATACGGGCTATACTTTGTCCACATTGGGCTTGGGCGACATCGAGCCTGATGGCTCCTTCTGGGATATTCTTACGGCAATACTTTCGTTTTCCGGGTTGATTCTGATCTCAATAGCCATCACTTACTTAATTCCGGTGGTTTCTGCTGAAATTATTAAAAGGAGAATTAGTGTATATATTACCACCTTGGGTTGTTTGGTAGAAGATATTTTAATGAATCATTGGAATGGGAAAAATTTCAAGGAATTAGAGCAACCATTTATTAGCCTCACAGGTAGTATCATTTTACACGCCCAAAATCATAAAGCCTATTCTGTTCTCCATTTCTTTCATTCTTCCGACAAAAAAGAAGCTTTCGTACTCAACCTTACAAACCTTGATGAGGTACTTACAACTCTGCTTCATGCTATTCCAGAAGCCCAGCAACCTTCATTCAATGTACTGATGGGGCTACGAAGAGCTATCACTTCCTATCTCGTAACGCTACCCGAAGCTTTTATTACCCCTGGAGTTGAAGACCCTCCCCTACCTGAACTTGCAGCACTTGAGACGAATGGGATACTGCTGATTCCGGGTGAGACCGCTGATTTGGCCTACGAAAAGATCAAGTTAAGACGTAGACTATTGTTATCGCTGATTAAAGATGATGGGTGGGAGTGGAATGACCTTCAAGCTGGCAGCTATAATCATGAAATGATCTTTACTAGTAAATAATGGCATTTATATTTTGTTGATTTCAGGTGAAGGCATGATAGAAAGGAAAAAGATAATCATCAAAAAGGAATGGACCCTATAAAAATAAATCCACCTATCTTTGCATCCATTACTGGTCAATTTCTTCTGTTGAAGATTGTAACCTGAAATATTGTAAATCAAATTTGAGGTAGGTGAGGATAAACAACAAGAAACTAAAAATCATCCAGGCAGGTTTCAGTCTCATGGATACAAAGGGGTTCAATGGTACGGGCATTAGCGATATCATTGCCGAAGCTGACATACCAAAGGGATCGTTTTATCATTATTTTCAGAACAAAGTTACTTTTACTGCCGAGGTCATCGATTTCTACGCACAAGAAGTCCTTTTTCACCTGAAAGAAAAACTCGAACATACAAACCTCCCGCCGTTGGACCGGATCAAAGAACTTTATAGGGGATATGCAAAAAGTATGATCGATACACATACCTTCCCGTATGGAGGGTTTGCAAACAAAATATCGCAGGAAGTAGGCCACAACAACCCCATTATCCAGGAGGCTGCCAACAAGGTGTTCTTATCCATAAAGCAGGCCCATATCGATTGCCTGCGACAAGCAGTAGAGCAAAACTTTCTATCAAAAGAAACAAATATCGAAAACCTGGCAGAACTGATAATTTTTTCCTGGGAAGGAGCAATTGTGCGGATGAAGGGCAGTTATACAATGGATTCCCTTTTGGCTTATACGGAAATGCTCGATAAGTTGATTTTGAAGGAAGGAAAGTAGAAAATTAAGGAATTGGGGAATCAAGTAGTTGGGCAGGAATAATTTTTGTAAGCCAGGGCCTTTGACTTTAACATTTGAATTATGAATCAAGATTTAGGTAAATACCTTGTGATTTTATTAATGGGATTTCTATTGTGGTCTTGTAATTTGGATCCTTGCAGCGATTATGATTTTGAAGATTGCTCGCTCGACGAACCCGTGGATGCCCTTTTTGTGCTAAAACTTACCAAACCGGAAAACCAGGATTCGGTGCTGGTGTTAACATATAAAGGTAAAATAGATGATGGTGAACTGATCGACTCGTTTTACAGCTACCTCACCAAGGAATCATACTACTTAGAAGTAAACCAGTATTACTCGGCTGTGGCAGAATACTATAAGGGTGACGACACCATTAGGGTGGTCGATGGGCAGGAACTCCGCACTGTAAAAACCACCAAGTGCGAGGAAACCTGTTGGAAAATAAAAGGCGATGAACTGGACCTAAGATTGAAATTCTGAGAATCCCCTCCAACACTCCATCACTCCAACTCTTTACCTGCAAAATCGGGATATAATTCTTTGAACAAATCTTTTTTAAACAAGAGAATAATATCATCTATAATTGGATAGGACGATCCACATACTGTGCACTCCAGCTTGCTTTCCGACTGTTTCAAAGGTGGATGTTTCTCAGTCTGTTCGTTGGGATTAGCAAGGCAATTGGGGCATGCCAGCAAGTCCAGGAGGTTTGATGGTTTATCTGCCTGCTTTGCGTTTTCTTTTCTACATACACCACTAATGCCGCCTCCCAACAGCAAGTTAGGCAGGTTTTTCAGGCCTATCTTGTCGCCCAACTCACTAATAAACTTTTCTCTGAGACTGGAAACTTCTACTTTCTTTGAATCAAATACGGCTATGGAATCACGCCATTCTTTCATCGAGATATCGTCGTTTTCGAGTATCCCATATTCTCTTTCATCGCAATATTCTTCAGAGATGAACGACTCGATAAAACGCATCACCCTGCTTTTGCGCAAGGTAGATTTCGAGTATATTTTATGACGCTGTTTGTACAAAGGCAATTTGGGCCGCTTGAAAGGTTCCTCGTTAAAGAAGAATACACCATTCGTTAGTATCCGGTACACTCCCTTCAAAATAGGTTTTGGCGAAGGGAAATGGTGAAGGAATTCGTAGCAAAAAGCAAATGGGAATGAATTGTCGCGAAACGGAAGATTGTTCACATCGCAACAAACCCTGATCGGTAAATTAGGTTTATTGAACACCTGGGCAAAATGCTTTGTTGTTTTTAGTTGATGAAAGGAAATATCGACAGCAAATCCCTCGGCATTGAAATCGTTGGCAAGCACCAAAGCCCTCTGCCCCCTTTCAGCACCCAACTCAACAAAAGGGGACAATGAAACACCCTGTGCCTCAAGTTTCTTGATATCGCTTATGGTCGTATTCATTCGCTCAAGCAAAATTTGATCATGCTCGTCTTTATCATAATAATCCGGTAACAACATTTCGCCCGAAACGTGCTGTTTGGCCAATTGCTTCCTAAATTCAATTTCACCGCGCTGGTTATTGATTGTTTGTGAACTCATAAATACTCCTCAACTTATAAAATACAATAATTATTAACCTGCCCATTTACGTAAATACCATTGTGCCCATGCAAAATGGTTTTGGCAGTACTCCATCTCTAAACGAAGTTTACGGATTAAAGTTTCTATGGGAAGCTTATTTCAACTCATTTCAATAATTCAAGTTTCTATTATCTAATTTTAATTGGTATTACCAGCCAGGAATAATCCAGTAACCCAAGTTCCCAGCAGACTAGCACCCAATACCCGGTCCGCAGTACATAGTATTCAGTCCAATAATCTGTCAGTAGCTGTAGAGACGCGATAAATCGCGTCTCTACAAAAATAAATATCCAATATTGAACATCGAACATTCAATATTGAATGAGGAAGCATTTCTCCAACATTCTTCAGTATTTCTCATTCGATATTTTTATATTTCCGATGATTGCATTTCAACCTTAATTAGTACCCATCCCAGTACCCGGTATCCAGTAACCAGCATCATCAGATTATCATTCTCCCCGGCGTACACGCCGCACTCCCTGTATCACGAAACTTTACTACTTTTGCGAAGAACAAAAAGAGCATCCTTGATGGAACATTCGGGTTTTAAGCGAAAGACCAGCTTGCAATTGAACGGCGAGCTTATTGATTTGAGCCAGCCGCTTGTAATGGGAATATTAAATATCACTCCAGATTCTTTTTATGATGGTGGTCGCTTTGTTCAACACGAAAAAGCCCTTCAACAGGTGAAACAAATGCTTGATGAAGGTGCGGTATTTATAGATGTGGGAGCGGTTTCGAGCCGTCCGGGAGCTGTTCTTCCCGACGAGGTGGAAGAACTTCGCCGACTCATCCCTGTCATCCGTTTTGTAAAAGAAAGTTTTCCGGAAGCCAGGTTTTCCGTCGACACTTTTCGGTCGGGCGTTGTACAAGAGTTGTTCAATTGTTTTGGGCCTTTTATGGTGAACGATATTTCTGCCGGCGAATTTGATAAAAGCATGTTTGCGACGGTTGCAAACCTGGGCCTTCCTTATTGCATGATGCATATTCAGGGCAAGCCACAGACTATGCAGGAAAATCCCATCTACAATAACCTGGTACAAGACATCCTGAAATATTTTGCTCTTCGGGTAGAAAAATTAAAGCTGCTGGGTGTGTCGGATATAATAATCGATCCGGGGTTTGGCTTTGGAAAAAGCCTCGATCACAATTTTGAATTGCTCCAAAAACTGGATCATTTCAAAATCTTTGAACTTCCTGTTATGGTTGGCCTGTCGCGAAAGTCGATGATATACAATTTGCTGGGGTCGAACCCCGACATGGCATTGAACGGGACTTCCATTTTGCATGGCCTGGCATTGGAGCGGGGGGCGAATATCCTTCGTGTACATGACGTGAAAGAGGCGATGGAATGTATCCGATTGGTCCAGAAAGTAAATGGAGCAGGCTAATTTTATAATCTCAGGGAAATACCTGATTTTTGGACAAAAGAAAGAACAATGATAATTTCATTTATAACAATACGGTTTTTAGACATCCTCGACATCCTGTTGTTTGCTTTTGTGTTGTATCAGATCCACAAGCTTATCCGTGGGACGTACGCTATAAAAATCGCCATTGGTGTATTGGCCGTTTATCTGTTCTGGTATTTTGTAAAAGCCCTCAACATGCAATTGCTTAGTAGCATATTGGGTCAATTTATCGGGGTTGGGGTTATTGCTTTGATAATTGTTTTTCAGCCCGAATTGCGGAAAGGCTTCTTGTTGTTGGGAAGCCGCTATTTGACACAGGAAAGGTTCCCGTTTCTTAGCAATTTATGGACGGGGAGTTCAAAAAACTACTCGATCAAGATTCAAGAAATTGTAACTTCATTCCGGGCTATGTCGATGGCCAAAACAGGGGCTTTGATTGTAGTTCAAAGACAAATCCCTTTGGATAGTTTCTTAAGCATTAAAGATGTTTTAAATGCCGATACCAGCAGCCGTTTGTTAGTTAGTATTTTTTATAAGAATAGCCCTTTACATGATGGTGCGGTAATCATAAATAACGAAAAAATTTATGCGGCCCGCTGTGTTTTGCCTCTTTCCGAAAAGCAATTGCCTGCCGATTTTGGTATGAGGCACCGGGCGGCTATCGGGATAACCGAAAGCACCGATGCCGTTGCCCTGGTTGTATCGGAAGAAACCGGTTTGATCTCGTTTGCAGTGGGCGGCGAAATACAGGTGGGCATCAGCACAAAAAAACTTCAACTGGAATTGGAGACCCTGTTTGCAACGGCACAAGAAAAGAATTTGTTTGAAAACTTGTTCTCTGAAAAAGTGAAAAGTCATTAAATAGCCATTAGGTGGTCACTAAGTTGTCATTGATAGTTATTAAGTAGTAAAGGGGGGGAACAATAAATGACGCGCGAAGCGCAAATGACAATGAATGACAGCGAAGCGAAATGACGTGAAGCAAATTACAAAATATATAAGAAGATGGACATAAAAGATTTAATCGGTTATGAGTTGTTCGAGTCGGATAAGTACAATATCACCGTGTACAGCCTGATTGTTTCGGTCATAATTATTGTGATTACCTCGCTGCTTTTAATGTTTATCAAAAAGGTAATCAAACGGTCTACCCGATTAAATCACTTTGATCTTTCCAGAGGCCTTACCGTGTACCAGATCATCAAATACTTTATATGGATAATTGCCATTTCGCTGGTACTCGAAACAATTGGCGTTAAAGTAACTATCCTGGTGGCAGGTTCAGCAGCCTTGTTGGTCGGTATTGGATTTGGCTTGCAGCAGATTTTCAGCGATATCGTTTCAGGATTGATTATCCTTTTCGATGGCAGCCTGCGAATTACCGATGTGGTTGAAGTGGATGGGATGGTAGGCCGGGTGTTGAACATTGGCCTGCGAACAACTGTCGTCACCACGCGCGATAATGTGAATGTGATTATTCCCAACCATAAATTTACCAGCGAAAACCTGATAAACTGGAGCCACCTGGAAAAGAAAACCCGTTTTAAAATTGATGTCGGAGTGGCGTATGGCTCAGATGTCAGGCTGGTTGAAAAACTATTGTTGGAGTGTGCAAATACAATTGAAAGTATAGAAACCAGCCCAAAACCCTTTGTCCGGTTCAACAACTTTGGAGATTCATCCCTCGATTTTCAACTTTATTTCTGGACACTGATGTCTTTCGAGGTAGAGAACATAAAGAGTGCTATCCGTTTTGCCATCGACGATGCCTTTAGAAAGAATGGAGTGGTTATTCCTTTCCCACAGCGCGATGTGCACATGAAGGGATAAAAGGTTTTGGGTTCGGAGTTAAAAAGTTCTGAGTTGAGGAGTTGGAGAGATTTACACTATTCAGCTATCTAATTGAGACAATATAATTAACAATTGGCATTTATTGAAAACTGTTTTATGAAAAAAATCAGATATCTTTCTATCATCCTCATTTTTGCATTGGCATCCTGTGGAAATCAGACCGATAAAAAGAACAAGGTCATTCTATCCGAAACCAAAGAAGCATCTTGCACAAACGACCCGGGCCACAGCTATCAGTTGTATATTCCGGCTCACAACCTGGACGATCAATTTCCATTGTTAATAGTGCTCGACCCGCATGGTGAAGGCAATAAAGCCCTCGACAAGTTTGTTCAGGTGGATTCGAAACCAGAGATGATTATGGCTGCCTCCAATCTGATCCAAAACAATTTCCCAGGGTACGAACAGGCCATTTCCGATTTGATTGAAGATGTAAAATCGAAATTCCCCGTCGATAGACCGCGTGTTTTTTTAGCTGGTTTTTCAGGTGGGGCCAGGATGGCACTGTCGTTTGCCGGTCAACACAAAGTAGCCGGAGTAATTGCCTGTGGGGCTTTTGTCAACGATCAGCAATTACAAACGATTCACTGTCCAGTGTATGGTTTGGTGGGCAATGGCGATTTCAATTTCATGGAATATGCCAATGCCCTGCTAAACCCAAAAGCTGAGGAAGCTCCCAAAGTGGCTTTGAATATTTTCGATGGCATCCACGAATGGCCCGATAAATTGGCCCTAAAACAAGCAGTTCAGTTTATGGAATATTTGCCGGGATTGGCTTCCAATGAAGAAAGGCAATCCTGGTTCGATCAACAAACCCTTTTAGCTGACAGTTTATTTAAGGCTAAATCTGCTATGGCAGCGAGCTTTATCTTTCGAAACCTGCAAATTCTTTTTCCTACCGGGAAGGAAAATAAAAAGCTGAAAAGCAAGCTGGATGAGATATATTCTTCTGAAGCATACAAAAAGAATAAAAACACGTGGATAGCCGAGCTTCAGCAGGAAAATAAATTACGGAAATATTACATGGAGGCTCTCGCATCACAATCGCTTCCTTGGTGGATGCACGAAAAAGACGTAATGGATATGCAACTTGCCGATCCTTCCTATACCAAAAAAGCATTGCTGAAACGGATTCAATCTTTTTGGGGCATCGTGCTCTATTCTCAGGTGAATTCCACACTTAAAAAAAACGATTTAATGCAAGCCAGTCATTTGCTCCAGATATACACCCTGCTCGAACCAGCCAATCCTGATACGTGGTACTACCGAGCCTTGTATGCTTTCAAAAATAATGAGGATGAAAAGGTAGGTGAATTACTTGCCAAAGCCGATTCGCTGGGTTTTTCAGATAGGAAAAGGTTGGAGAGTGATTTTCCGGGGAAGTATTGGATGAATTAAGGTTCAGGCCGAAAATCTATTGGTTATATTTTATCCTGAAAGGGATGTGCTATTTTTAATTGAAACACACAATCCGATCAAATTCAATTTTAGTTTGAAAATATTTCCCGGAAACTGAATCCCTCTCAATGTCCTTCCTGTTCTGGCTTGTAGGCATTTCCCTAAATTCTGGAGCAAAACTAAATTTGGCTAACTGGGCTAAAATTTTATATTGCCCCCCTTGTATATGAATAAACATTGGAGAATTTTATGATTGAAACGAAAAAGTATGACGAATTGGCAAAGCCTGATTTGAAAGAGAAAACCAGGATTATTGATTTTTTGTACGAGCACCTGGAAGAATATGGCGACCTTAAAACAGATATCGCAAAGTGTGTTGACTATGCCCTCAGAGAATGGCAATCCTTTGGAGGTTTTATATTGGTGTCGCACGAAGGGGAAAAAATATCGGGAGTTGTGGTAGTGAACCAAACCGGCATGAAAGGATATATCCCCGAAAACATCCTGGTTTATATTGCTACACATAAAGATTTCAGGGGACAAGGCATTGGGAAACACCTGATGAAAGAAACAATAAACCATGCCCAGGGAAATATTGCCTTGCACGTAGAACCGGAAAATCCAGCCCGCTTCCTTTACGAAAAAGTCGGTTTTACCAGCAAATACATTGAAATGAGGTATTTCAAGACTGCGTAGTTTAGTTCACTAATTAATAATAGAAAAGTAGTACAGGCAGGTTGCTGTCTCTACTACTTTTTCCTTTTTGCAGAAATATGAACTTTATTGACATCCTGATATTTATCGTCTATTTCGCAGCTATGCTGGGAGTAGGTGTCTATTTTTTCAGAAAAAACAAGAACGTCGAAGATTATTATGTCGGTGGACGTTCCATGAGTAGCTGGCATATAGGTCTATCGGTTGTTGCCACCGATGTTGGCGGTGGTTTCTCTATTGGCCTTGGAGGGCTGGGCTTTATGATCGGCCTGGCCGGATCGTGGATGCTTTTTACCGGGTTAATCGGCGCCTGGCTTAGTGCTGTGGTAATGATCCCTATAATAAGCAAACTTTCGGTGAAGCATAAGTTTTTTACTTTTCCTGAAGTTTTTGAACATTTCTACAATTCCAAAGTAGCCTTTATTGCCGGCGTAATTTCTGCCATTGGATATATTGGTTTTACCAGTTCGCAATTATTGGCCGGGGCTAAACTGGCTTCGGCAACTTTTGTTGAAATAGATTTATTGACCGCGCTTATTATTATGGGGGTAATTGCCATAGTATATACCGGCATAGGAGGCTTAAAAGCAGTAATTTACACCGATACCATTCAATGGATAATCCTCATGTCGGGCATGGTATTTCTTGGGATTCCCATTTCGTACTATGCCATTGGGGGCATGGAAACCATTAAAGCTACCATTGGTCCTGAGTTTCTTTCCATGTCGAATACTACCTGGCAGCAACTGGTTAACTGGGGGGTGACCATTATCCCAATTTGGTTTGTGGGAATGACGCTTTATCAAAGAATCTATGCTTCGAAAAGCGAAAAGCAAGCAAAGAAAGCCTGGTTTATTGCAGGCTTGTTTGAATGGCCCATTATGGCATTTATGGGAGTCACACTCGGTTTGTTTTCGCGCGTGGCCTTCGAAAATGGGATGTTTACCGAACTAGGTTATGCGGCAGGATCGGCGATGGATGCAGAAATGGGTTTACCTATTTTATTAAATACTGTTCTTCCGGCAGGACTAATGGGCCTGATGCTTTCGGCCTACTTCTCAGCCATCCTTTCGACAGCCGATAGTTGTTTGATGGCAGCATCGGGAAATGTACAGGTTGATATATTAAGCAAGGTATTCAGATTTAATCACAACACAAAATCACGATTAAAGGCATCACAAATTATTACCCTTGCCATTGGTGCTTTGTCGCTGCTACTTGCTTCCTATATGACGAACGTGCTGGAACTTATGCTGTATTCGTATGCATTTATGGTATCCGGTTTATTTGTACCCGTTTTGGCCGCCCTTTATGGGAAGAAACCAAACTCCCAGGCAGCCCTGATATCAATGATAGTGGGTGGCAGTACAACCGTCATATTAATAGTTTCAGAAATAAAATTACCACTTGGCCTTAATGCAAATATTTTTGGGATAAGCGCATCGGCAGCAATGTATCTTATCGTAAATCTACTAAAGAAAAAAGTAAAAGAATGAATAATAGTTCCATCATAACCCTGAATGAGAAATCGGTAAAAAACAACATCGACTTTTTAAAGAAAAAACTAGGTGCGAAAGTAAAAGTTTCGGCAGTGGTAAAAGCCAATGCTTATGGACATGGCATAGAACAAATTGTACCCCTTTTCGAAAAACACGGCATCGACCATTACTCGGTTTTTTACTATAGCGAAGCCATGCGGGTTTACAAAAGCCTCTCGGCCCCGGCCACCATCATGATTATGGGCTGGGTATCGGATGAAGACATGAACGATGTACTGTGCAAAGGATTTGAGTTTTTTGTCTTTAACCTGGAACGATTGCAAACGGCACTGGAATCAGCAAAGCGATTAAATATCAAGGCTAAAATACATCTTGAAGCAGAAACTGGAATGAACCGATCTGGATTAAATCCTTCTGTTTTAAATGAGGCAATTTCGATTATTAAAGAGAATCCGGATTATTTTGATGTCGTTGGTTTTTGCACACACCTTGCCGGAGCCGAGAGTATCTCAAATCATCCCAGGATTCAGAAGCAGCTAAAAAAGTATCAAAAAATGCTCTCAGTCCTTGAAGCAAACAACATAGTGCCAAAATGTAAACATGTGGCCAATTCGGCAGCTGCGTTTGTATACCCCAAAGCCCGAATGGACTTGGTGAGGGTTGGGATTATGATGTACGGATTTTGGTCGAGTACCGAAGTTTTTATTCAATATATAAACAATAAAGCTACTAAAACTGACCCCCTGAACAGGATACTTGGATGGCAAAGCCAAATCATGTCGATAAAATACATCAAGACCGGTGAGTTTGTTAGCTATGGAATTTCGTACCTTGCACAAAGCGATATTAAAACTGCATTGATCCCAATTGGGTATTCGAGCGGGTACAGCAGATCGTTGAGCAATAAGGGCCGGGTTTTGATTCGTGGGCAACGATGCAGTGTAATAGGGGTTGTAAATATGAATATGATCATTGCCGATATCACCAATCTGCCGGATGCAGAAATTGGGGACGAGGTAGTAATTATAGGGAAACAAGGCGATTTGGAGATAAAAGTAAGCGCCTTCAGCGACATAAGCGAACAACTTAATTACGAGGTGTTGGCCCACTTGTCGGAAAGTATTAAACGAACAATCATTAATAAACTATAATCATGGCATATATCACGCTTGATGTAAAAAAATTAAAGGAGAATTTCGATTTCCTGGATAAACTTTTTATAAAAAACGACATTCAATGGTCGGTTGTATCCAAGTTGCTTTGTGGAAATAAAGACTACCTGTCGGTATTATTAAATTTGGGCATCACTCAGGTTTGCGATTCCAGGGTATCGAATTTAGAAACCATAAAGTCGATTAACCCAAACATTGAAACGATCTATATAAAACCCCCTGCCAAGCAGGCTATCGAAAGTGTAGTGAAGTTTGCTGATGTTAGTATGAATACTGAAATCAAGACCATCATGATGCTTTCTAAAGAAGCCCAGAAGCAAAAAAAAGTCCACAAAATTATTATCATGATCGAACTCGGCGATCTCCGCGAAGGGGTGATGGGTGAAGACTTTATGAAATTCTACGAAAAG
The DNA here is from genome assembly GCA_021740905.1 of Bacteroidales bacterium. Lineage (GTDB taxonomy): Bacteria > Bacteroidota > Bacteroidia > Bacteroidales > M50B96 > JAIOYV01. Next base: position 20,746 of record JAIOYV010000070.1, on the reverse strand, counting down.
GTGTTTAAACTCAAAAACATCGAGGTGGTGGGCATTGGCACAAACCTGTCGTGTTTGTACGGCGTACTTCCAAACCACGATAAGTTAATCCAGTTGAGCTTGTACGAACAACTTATCGAAGCGAAATTCGACCGGCAAATCCCTTATGTTTCAGGAGGGTCGTCGGTTACTATTCCCCTCATTTTTCAAAATTTGCTCCCCAAAGGGATCAATCATTTCAGGGTAGGCGAAACCCTTTTTCTGGGAACCGACGTGTACAATAACACAACCTTCAGTAGGATGAACCATGATGTCTTCAGGCTTTATTCTGAAATCATAGAGGTGACCGAAAAACCTATTATGCCAATGGGCGAAATGGGTACCAATGTGGATGGGGGCTCGTTTGAGATGGATGAAGAATCAATAGGAAAAACCATGTACAGGGCCATCATCGACATAGGTTTGCTGGATGTTGAAAAGAAACATATCGAACCGGTCGATCCTGATATAAGTTTTGTTGGGGCAAGTTCGGACATGTTTGTTTTCGATCTGGGAGATAACAAAAAGAAATACAATGTAGGAGACATCCTCGAATTCAAATTAGACTATATGGGGACACTGCGGGTCATCAACTCGAAATATATCGACAAACGGGTGAAGAAGTAAGGTTGTGAACGAAGCTGGTAGAGATAGGTTCCTCACTAACTATGACCTCTTTTCATAATATCCATTAAATTAAAAAGAATAAAAATTTGATTTCAGAACGACCATTAACGATCTTAGTATTAAGATGTGTGGAACGAACCACCAGATCAAAAATCAAAAATCGTTAATCTCAAATCTTAAATCCTTTCTTTTCACCAATTCGCCTTCATCCTTTTCATCCGGGTTTTCAGCCTGGCCGTTTTGGTGATGTCCATCCACACCAGCTTGCACCATTCGGGGTCTTCGTTGCACTGATTGCTGAAACTTTCAGGGTTTTTGGGGATTACCCCAAAACTAAATTGTTTGGCATCATAGGTTGAGAAATGTTTGAAATTTGTGAACTCGATGCTGTAGCTTGTGTCGGTCACTGTTATTAGGACATCATAGTTGACATGCCCTGAAGTTTTTTCTCCAATTCCCGGCGAAATGGATACATCTTCAAGTATTACATTGTTTGGATAGTCGAATTTTGCTTGGGCTTTAAGTCTATCTTTATCAAAGTCCTTTTCCTCAATAGTAAAATCAGGGTCACTCTGCATCCAACTATATGCCTTGTCAAAGACTATTTTTTTACTACCCGGTTTCTTAATACACTCAATTAAAATCGAGTAGGGTTCTTGACCAATGGAAACAGTAACATCCATTGTGCTGAATAGCAATATTAAAACATAGAAAAAACTTTTACCCACCACGTAAATTTCTTTTTCAAAAGTAGCTTATTTTATTGGACTCCCACAAGCCAATTAAACATTTCCATTATACCAGTTGTTTGTATTACTCGATTTATTGATATATTTACATATCTAAATTTAGTGTTAGTGATTGTTAATTCTTTATAAGGCAGAAAATTAGATCGAATGATTAATAAAATTCTTATTGCAAACAGGGGCGAAATAGCCGTCCGTGTAATGCGTTCGTGCCGCGAAATGGGTATCCGCTCGGTGGCGGTGTATTCCGAAGCCGACCGAAAGTCGATGCATGTACGATACGCCGACGAAGCCTACTTTATCGGCCCATCTCCCTCGAACGAGAGCTATTTGGTAATCGATAAAATTATCGATGCCGCAAAAAAATCTGGTGCCCAAGCCATCCACCCGGGCTATGGGTTCCTTTCCGAGAATGCAGCTTTTTCGCAGAGGTGCAAAGACGAGGGAATTATTTTTATTGGGCCATCACCAGAAGTGATTTCGGTAATGGGCGATAAAATTTCGGCCCGCCAACGGATGATGGCATCTGGTGTTCCGGTTGTCCCAGGGACAAAAGACAATATCACTTCCGACGAAATGGCCCTGGAAGTTGTCATGAAGGTTGGCTTGCCGGTTATGGTTAAAGCATCTGCCGGGGGAGGTGGAAAAGGAATGCGCCTGGTGAAGAAAGAAGCTGACATCGTTCAGGCTGTCAAGGCTGCAAAATCGGAGGCCATGGCTTCCTTTGGTGATGATGCCGTGTATGTGGAGAAATACATCGAGTCGCCCCACCATATCGAGTTTCAGGTTTTGGGCGATTCGCATGGCAACGTGATCCATTTGTGCGAGCGCGAGTGTTCAGTCCAACGCCGTCATCAAAAAGTGGTGGAAGAATCACCTTCTCCCTTAATGACGCCTGAACTCAGGAAAGAAATGGGCGAAAAAGCAGTGGCTGCGGCTGCAGCTGTGAATTACACGGGGGCTGGCACCATCGAGTTTCTGGTCGACAATGACCATAACTTTTATTTCCTCGAAATGAATACCCGCCTCCAGGTGGAACATCCAATTACCGAAAGGGTAGTCGGTATCGACCTGGTGAAGGAGCAAATCAGGATTGCAAGGGGCGAAAAACTTAATCACAAGCAAGAAGACATTGTCCAAAGCGGACATGCTATTGAATGTAGGATATACGCCGAAGACCCTTCCAACAATTTTATGCCCAGCCCGGGTTTGATCAAACACATCACCGAGCCTCTCGGATTGGGTGTGCGCACCGACGGCTACGTGTACGAAGGATACGAAATACCTATCTATTACGACCCTATGATTTCGAAACTTATTGTGCACGGCAATACCCGCGAAGAAGCTATCAAGCGGATGAAAAGGGCTTTGTACGAATATAAGATCACCGGAGTAAAAACTTCCATCAAATTTCTTGAAAGGATAATGGAAGCCGATGATTTTGTGAACGGAAAGTACGACACACACTTCATCGAAAACAATGAAGAGTTTTTGATGGAAATGGACACTTGCGATGAAACCTGCGAAGACATTGCCTTGATCACGGCCCTGGTCGATTATCTCGATAAAATGGGAAAATCAGAAACTACTGTCCCGGCCCATTCAACTTCATCGGAATATTGGAAAAATTTTGGACGCAGGAAAGCCATTTTGCGTTGGTAAGTTAAAATCAAGAAATTATGCAAAATAATATATCCTTACAGATAAATGTTGATTCGAGGGAAGCAAACTTAAAATTGCTTTCGCGCGAAGGAAATCAGGTCCATGTTCTGGTCGATGACGAAGAATATAAATTGGATATTTGCCAGGTAGAACAAGGGGTGTACTCAATTATCAGAAATGGTAAGTCCTATAATGTGGAGCTTATCGAGGGCGATTCCAAAAAGAAATATATCGTAAATACCTATCGGAACAGCTACGATCTTGAGATTGTAGATGCAGAATCCAGGTTCATGAAGAACAGGAACAAGTCGATGGGCGATGAATCGGCCAATACCATTTCAAGTCCCATGCCCGGCAAAGTAGTTAAAATACCTGTGAAAGTGGGTGATGAAGTTACGCAGGGCCAACCAGTAATTATTATCTCGGCCATGAAAATGGAAAGTGAATACAAGGCACCCAGAGATGGGATTGTAAGCGAAATTTGTGTTGCAGAAGGCGACACGATTGATGGCAAACAGCCTTTGGTAATACTCGAATAATTGTAGAATTAAATCATTGAATCATGTTGACAAACGAAGATAAATATAAGATATTAGAAGAGAAAAACCGTCTGGCTGAATTGGGTGGCGGGCAAAACAGAATTGACAAGCAACACGAATCGGGCAGATTAACTGCACGCGAAAGGATAGATATTTTATTGGATCCCGATTCTTTTGTCGAACTCGACAAATATGTGGTCCACAACATTTCTGATTTTGGGATGGCCGAATCGAAATTTCTGGGCGATGGTGTTGTTACCGGATATGGCAATATTGATGGCAGGATGGTGTATGTATTTGCCCAGGATTTTACCGTTTTTGGTGGATCGTTAAGCATCACCAATGCCAACAAAATTGTGAAGATAACCAAGTTGGCCATGAAGAATGGAGCTCCTCTTATTGGGTTGAACGACTCAGGCGGGGCCCGCATCCAGGAAGGTGTGCAGAGCCTTGCCGGATATGCCGATATATTTTTGCTGAATGTGAAAGCTTCGGGGGTGATCCCTCAAATATCCGCTATTCTTGGGCCTTGCGCAGGCGGGGCGGTTTATTCCCCAGCCCTCACCGATTTTATTTTTATGGTGAAGGAAACCAGCTATATGTTCGTGACCGGTCCCGATGTGGTAAAATCAGTTACTCACGAAGAAGTGACCAAGAAGGAACTAGGTGGTGCAGTAACTCACAACACCAAGAGTGGAGTAGCCCATTTCATGTCGGAAAACGACGAGCAAAGCATCATGACCATTCGCGAAATGATGTCGTTCCTTCCATCGAACAACATGGAAGACCCACCTATCAAGCCAAACATCGACCCAATCGACCGCAAGGACGAAGCACTTATGAAACTGGTGCCGGAAGATCCAAATAAACCTTACGATATTAAGGAACTGATCAACTCGGTTTGCGACAACCATTACTTCTTCGAGGTGCAGGAGCATTATGCCCAGAACATAGTGATTGGCTTTGGCCGGATGAATGGCCGGCCTGTTGGTTTTGTGGCCAATCAACCTGCCTTTTTCGCCGGTGTTCTCGATATTAATTCATCGACAAAAGCGGCCCGCTTTGTCCGCTTTTGCGATGCTTTCAATATTCCCATTATCACACTGGTCGATGTGCCCGGGTTCTTGCCCGGTACCGATCAGGAATTTGGAGGGATCATCAAGCATGGGGCTAAATTGCTATATGCTTTCTCCGAAGCTACCGTTCCAAAAATTACACTCATCACCCGAAAAGCTTATGGTGGTGCTTACGATGTAATGTCGAGCAAACACATAGGTGCAGATGTGAACCTGGCCTATCCTTCCGCAGAAATTGCCGTGATGGGAGCCGATGGAGCAGTAAATATCCTGTATCGAAATTTAAACGACGAGGACAAGTTGAAGGCAGTAGAAGAATACAAGGAGGCCTTTGCCAATCCATACAGGGCAGCCGAACTGGGCTATATCGATGAGATTATCTATCCTCGCAACACCCGAAAAAGGCTTATCGAAGCACTCGAAATGACCAAGAACAAAAGCGAGGTCAACCCACCGAAAAAGCATGGAAATATACCGTTATAAAATATATAAGAGACCCGGTCAATGACCGGGTCTCTTATTTTGAATTCTTTAAATCTAACCTATAAATCTGCCAAAACAACCTTCTTCTTTCTATATATCTGGCAAAGGTAGCCCAACTTATACAAGTCGAAAACAAGGAGCGAAGGATATTTTCCTAAAAGATTGTTGACCATCATTTGTTGGGTCCTTCCGTAAATACAGCAATAGGGCGCTGTCAACCCCCACTTTTTTAGCCGGTTCAGGCTTTTTACTACTGCCGAATGTTTCTCCAAATCTTTGTGGTAATCCGACATCCTGAGAAGCTTCAAAAGATTCCGGATGCGGTGTTTTGTTTTGTCGAGAAACACCACATTGGTTTCAAGTCCAAGGTGTATCATCGGGTTATCAATATGGGTAACGGGAACTTGATTCCTCCTCAAATCAATAGCAAAAAGCGTGTCTTCATGGCCATATCCCTTTATTTCCTCGTTGAAATTATATTTCTTGATAATCGATTTTGAGATCAGGAAGTTATTGGTCATAAAATACGCATAAGGGAAACGCTTTCGCTCTTTGGCATCCTGACTTTCGCGCCAAAAACCATATTTCCAGCGCAAGCGGTGGCGATCGGCCCGGGGTGCTACCGGCGAATAAATCCACCCCCCACAAGCTACCACTTCTCCGCTACAGATAGCTATGTAATTGGCCAGATAATCATTATAGAGTATCTCGGCATCGCAGTCCATGTACAATAAATATTCGTATTTGGCCATCTCAGACAAGCGGTTCCGGATACCCGACCTGCCTATGTTTTTTTCCAACTCGAAATAATGTACGCCAAGGAGTTTGTCGACCACCCGGTTTTTCTTTTTGAATGATACATCAGAATTATCATCAAGCACAATTATCTCGTACTCTTTTTTTGATGCCACAGCCTGGTTATACAGGGTGTTGACCAGGTTAGTCACATCGAAATTATAGGCCGGTATCAATATTGAAATCATAGTCTTGTCCAAAAAGGGATTAAATTTTTCCTTATAATGAAAGCAAATATATACTTTTTATATTGATAATTTTAGGGTGTGCCACAAAATTCACCCTAAGGAAAATATTTTACTTCAAAACTAAACGCCCGGAACTTAAAAAATCTCTCACGCCCTTCCTTTACTCCAGCTCCCTGGCTCCTTCCCTTATTATTTCAATTTCATCCGAAGAACAATCGATAATCGCAGAAGGGATATTGTCGCCGTATCCGCCATCAATAACCAGATCAACCAGTTCGCCATAACGTTCGTGTATCAACTCCGGGTCGGTGGTGTATTCAAGGATTTCATCGTCATCATGCACCGATGTCGATAGTATCGGGTTGCCCAACTGCCTCACAATTTCGCGGGCAATGTTGTTGTCGGGAACCCTTATCCCTATTGTTTTCCGCCTGGTCTTGAGCAATTTCGGCACGTTGTTGTTGGCCTGTAAAATAAAGGTGAACGGGCCGGGCAGGTTGCGCTTCATCAACTTAAAAACTTCGTTGTTCAAAGGCGAACAGAAATCGGACAAGTGGCTTAAATCGTGGCATATAAACGAAAAATTGGCTTTTTCGGTTTTTACACCCCTGATCCGCGCCACCCGCTCGATGGCCTTTTGATTGGTAATGTCGCACCCTATCCCGTAAATTGTATCGGTTGGGTAAATAATCACACCTCCCTTTTGCAATACATCAACTACTTGTTGGATCTCTCGCTCGTTTGGGTTTTCGGGATAAATGCGTATCAACATGGCCTTACGGGTTTAACTTTCGGTAATCGCTTAAAAATTTCTCCAATCCCAAATCCGTTAAAGGGTGTTTTAACAAACCCAAAATGGCATCAAGCGGACAAGTCGATACATCGGCACCGGCTTCGGCACACTGGATAATATGCTGGGTGTGGCGTATCGAAGCGGCCAATACCTGGGTCTCATATCCATAAGTCGAATACAGATCCACAATCTGATAAATGAGTTCGACCCCATCGGACGCGATATCGTCGAGGCGGCCAATAAAAGGGGATACATAAGTAGCCCCGGCTTTGGCGGCCAACAAAGCTTGTCCCGGCGAAAACACCAGGGTGCAATTGGTCTTTATCCCTTTCGATGAAAAATATTTAATGGCCTTGATCCCATCCTTTGTGACAGGCACTTTCACCACAATATTGGGATGCAGGGCAGCCAGTATTTCACCTTCGCGGACCATGCCCTCAAAATCGGTGGCAATAACCTCGGCACTTACATCACCATCCACAATATTGCAGATTTTCACATAGTGGGCTTTTATGTTATCCTCGCCCGAAATGCCTTCTTTGGCCATCAGCGATGGGTTGGTGGTAACGCCATCCAATACCCCCAAATCGTTGGCTTCCTTTATTTGGTCGATGTTTGCTGTATCAATAAAAAACTTCATAGTCTAAATTTTAATTTTTGCAAAAGTAGTAAAACTTAGGAAGGAAACTTACGGTGCAACCGCTTCTTTTGCGGTGGCACCGCTATCATGTAGAGACACGGTTGATCGCGTCGCTACAATTTGCCACAACAATCAGGTCTTGGCACAAAACAAAGTTTCTTCCAACTTGCCTATACCAAATCTTATTTTACCTTTGGAAACTCAAAATAGTACCAGGGATGAGATTACGAAATACAACTAAGTTTCAGCAATGCAAAGCCCATTACCCAGTGTTTGTAGAGAGAGCCTGCCTGCCGAAGGCAGGAGAAAGTAAAAATTACCCACTCTTTTTTCATCCCGATAATTTCATCTTTCTGATTGGCAAGAACAAGTTCGACAGACTGGTTGCCGGGCAAAAACATGAAGCAGTTTTCCCCGGTGATTATCATTAACCGACCCGAAAGAAATACCCTGAGACTACGAAACAGCAATGCTTTCTAAGTCTGCCTTTCAAGCACGGTAAAGTATTAGTATGCTTTGAGACAAAAACCAAAATATGACATTAATTTTAACTAAGAACCAAAATATAAGAAAATGAATACTCCTAACAATGGCGACGAACTGGCGATATACGACAGTCAAAGCAACATAGTGGGATCGGGAGTTTACAACGGATCGAATTTTACTATCCCTGTTTGGGAAAACGATGCAAGCAGCAGCATAAAAATAGGGATGAACAACAACGAGCAGTTCACCTTAAGTTATTGGAATAGTCAAACAAACGTAGTAAGCCCGCTCACTGTCACATGGTCTTTAGGTGACAATACTTATTCGCGCGATGGACTTTCGATTACTTCAAGTATAGCTGAAGCGAATAAATCAGCAAGAAATGAATTTATTATTCTTTCCAATTTGAAAATAGCCCCCAACCCTGCAAGCGACAGGTTCTACATTACGCTTAATACTAAAACAGATTGTAATGTACAAGTTTCGATTGTAGATAATGTGGGCTGTTTTGTACATACGCAGGAAAGTGAGGTAGTCTTAGGTTTCAACAAAATTACAGTACCATGTAACAACCTGGCACCAGGCAGTTACCGGGTAATAGTCACCAATAGTAATGAGAAATTAATTAAGAAATTAATAATTCTCTAAATCCTTTTTCTTCATTTATCGTATAGTACGGACGGCTAATTAGCCGTCCGTACTATTAAATTTTATTATTATGAATAAGATAATTTTCACTGCAATTATTTCAATATTTAATTTCTCAGTAGTAATTTCTCAGAATATATATAATAACTCAAGCGCACCTCCTTATGTTGAAGATGTATTTGAGGTTTATTCACCAACAAATTATTTATTCCCATCAATTTACGATATAATTAGCGATAAAGATGGGGATATATATATATGTGGTGATGCTGGATACATGCCACTTTTAGGTGATTCAACAATTAGTACCGATAAAAGTTTTTGGGCAAAGTTTAACCCGGATGGCAATTTGTTAATGAATATTGACATATTGGGTGTTAATGCCTCGGATTATGGTATAGGAGGAATTTGTGTTGATAGGTATAAGAACGTTTACGGCATACTTAGAACTAGCTATGGTCTCATTTTTAATGGAAACACATATTGGTCAGCAAATGGTGATAACTTTATTGCAAAGTGGGATTCACTTGGTGACGAATTATGGATAAAACAAATTGACACATACGTAATAACGGACATTGTTGTGAATGAAAATGGTACCGATGTTATTTGTTCAGGTAATTTTACTATTTCCATGCAAATCGATTCCGTCCAATATTTTTATTGTGGCAATAATGCAATAATGGATGATGTATTTATTGCCAGTTTCAATGCATCTAGTGGAAATACAAAGTGGGTAGAAATAATTGGAAACGAAGGGGACGAAACTATTTATTGCTTGGAGATAGATGAAGCCGGGAATGTGTATGCTCCTATACAGTTTTATGGAGACAGCACTCAGATTGGTAATTACACCGTTACACGGACGAACACGTACGAACCTATGGCTACTGTTTTGTGTAAAATAAATCCAACAGGTATGGTTGACTGGACGCTTTTATTCGATGGAAAGCTGAATATTCATCATACAGATTTTGTTAATGAGCACTTCTATTTTACTTGTTTAATGAATACTGACACATTAAAAATTGATACGATGAAACATATAAACCCAAGCACTCGGGCGGGTTTATATGGAAAAATTGATACTACAGGCAGTTTGCAATGGCTATCTACAATTGATACCGATATATGGAATGTGGTAGATTTTGGCCTAAGTACAAATGATGAAGGCGAAACATTAGTATATGGTACTAAAGACACAGGTGCAACTTTTACACACAACTCTCAAATATTGGATAGTAGCAACAATAATATTTTTTATGTAAAATTCGATGACAATGGCAACCTACAATGGTATAAGAGTTATCTGTCTACAGCACATCCGGGCTATTTATTAGGTATTACTTGGGGTAAACAAAATGATTTTTATAGCACATTTAATGTAATTCACCAAAATGCAGAAATAACAATTGGGAATTTTACATTAACCGACTCATTAGGTCAATATGCCTTCATCCCCAAAATGCTAGACTACTCCCAACAAAAAGTACCCCTGCCAGCCGGGTGGGGCATGATCTCAAGTTATATCGAACCATATGAGGATAGCCTGGTGTCGGTGCTCTATCCTGTGGTAAATCACCTTGTCATCCTAAAAAACAATGCAGGGTACGTGTACTGGCCGCAGTTTGGGGTAAATACTATAGTAAATTGGCAATACCACCAGGGCTACCAAATCAAAATGGCCCTGGCCGACAGCCTGTTTATGCTGGGTGGTAAAATACAACCCGACACGGCCCTGTTGCAAATAAGTATGGGTTGGAACATCATCCCTTATTTCAACTTCCAGCCCATAGTAGCCGATAGCATATTTTCGAACTACACAAGCAATGTGGTAATAGTTAAAGATGGCTCAGGGCAGGTATATTGGCCCCAATATACGCTAAACAACATTGGCCAAATGCAGCCCGGCAAAGGTTACCAGGTAAAAGCATACCAGAGTTTTAATTTTTATTACCCGCCGGAGTAGCTTTACCCGTGCCACCGGTATTGTTGGAACAGCGGGAGAAACTTGCAAAACTCCCTGACTGGTGCAAACTGGACCGGTGGCACGGATACATTTGCCCTACATCCGAATTCCCCTTATCTTTGCCGACTTTCAAAATAAAATGGAAAAATGGTTTCGTTAAATCAGGTTGGGGTATATTTTGGGGCGTTTTGCCTTTTCAGCGACATGTCGTTTATGATCAATCAGCGCGATAGGATTGGGCTGGTGGGTAAAAATGGCGCGGGCAAGTCGACCCTGTTGAAGCTTATAATCGGTGAAATGGGCTACGAGGAAGGTACTATCTCGAAACCCACCGACCTTACCCTGGGCTACCTTCCGCAACAAATGAACGTGAGCAACAAGCTGTCTGTTTTTAATGAAACCATGAAAGCTTTCGAAGAGCTTATGGAACTTGAAAGAAAGATCAATTTCATTAATGAAGAACTGAAAACCCGTGATGATTTCCATTCGGAGGGATACAACAAACTGATCCACGACCTGAGCCACCTGAACGATCGCTACCACATCCTGGAAGGTACATCGATGGAGGCCAACATCGAACAGATATTGATAGGGCTTGGCTTCGAGCGGAAGGACTTCGACAGGCCCACCAAAGAATTGAGCGGGGGCTGGCGGATGCGCATCGAGCTGGCCAAAATCCTGCTGAAACAACCCGACTTGCTTTTATTGGACGAGCCTACCAACCACTTGGACATTGAATCGATCCAGTGGCTCGAAGATTTCCTGAAAGACTACCCCGGGGCAGTTCTGCTTATTTCTCACGACCGGGCCTTCCTCGATGCCGTGACCAACCGCACCATCGAGTTGGTGATGGGAAAGATGCACGACTACAAGGTGTCCTATTCGAAGTTCGAGCAATTGCGAAAGGAACGGCGGGAACAACAGCTCAATGCGTTCAAAAATCAGCAAAAGAAGATTGAAGAAACCGAGGATTTTATCGAGCGTTTCCGATACAAAGCCACCAAGGCTGTGCAGGTACAATCACGCATCAAGCAACTGGACAAGATCGAGCGGATTGAGGTGGACGAGGTGGAAAATGCCCGGTTGAGATTCCGCTTCCCTCCTGCCCCACATTCGGGCAACGATGTGGTGTTGATAAAAGAACTGACCAAAAAATACGGAGATTTGATGGTGCTCAACAACATCGATTATTATTTGGAAAAGGGTGAGAAAGTTGCTTTTGTGGGCCGCAACGGGGAAGGAAAATCCACCCTGTCGAAAATTATTGTGGGCGAGCTGGATTATACCGGCGAGTTTAAGCTGGGTCACAACGTAAAAATTGGCTACTATGCCCAAAACCAAGACGAATTGCTGGACGAAAACAAGACCGTTTTTCAGATAATCGACGATGCGGCTGTGGGCGAGATGCGCACCAAAACCCGCGACCTTCTTGGCTCCTTCCTGTTCAGTGGCGAAACCATCGACAAAAAAGTGAAAGTGCTTTCGGGCGGCGAACGATCACGGCTCGCCATGGCCAAAATGCTCCTCGAACCTGTAAACCTATTGGTACTCGATGAGCCGACCAACCACCTCGACATGATGTCGAAAGACATCCTAAAGCAAGCCCTCGGCCAGTACGATGGCACGCTGATTATCGTATCGCACGACCGCCATTTTTTAGATGGTCTGGTGGATAAGATTTACGAATTCCGGAACAATAAAATAAAAGAACACCTGGGCAGCATATACGAATTCCTGCGGAAACGAAAGCTGGCCAACCTGGTGGAGATTGAGCGGAAAGACAAACAATCGAAAGCCAAAAAAGAAACCTCAGATCAAAAGCAAATTTACGAACAACGCAAAGAGTTCGACCGGGACATGCGAAAAGTCGAAAATCAGGTAAAAAAAGAAGAGGATAAAATCCACAAGCTGGAAACCGAAATAGCCCGGATGGATGCACTCCTGGCCAAACCCGAAAACATATCGGACGAAAATCTATTTTCGGAATATGGAAAAATCAAGAAACAACTCGAACACGCTATGGAAAGCTGGGCCGAGGCGCAGGAAAAACTGGAAGCCATGGAAACTGAGAGAGAGAGGATATTTAGTTGAGTGGGTGATTGGGGAATTGTGTAATTGCGGAATTAGGGGATTGAGGTAATTTAGGAAAGATCGGTGGATAGTACAGAGATTCCTTCACTGCGTTCGGAAAGTCGTGGAGTACTTATTGAGAAGGTGTAGCCGCCAACTCCTCCCTTCCTTCCAAAACACCCCGTTTTTCCGAACGCAGTGAAGGAATCTCCTCAAATTCAAACTGTGGGTATTTTTTCTAAATTTAACCCCCTTTTTCAAGCAACCTTTTCCGGTTTTCCGGTCTACTTTAATGTCACCTAATAAAATGTAGGGTAGTTTGATTATGAAGAGAGTTTCCATTATAGTAATCCTTTGTTGTTTGAGTATGTTATACGTGCTTGAAACAAAAGCACAAACGCCCGACTGGCCTTACACCAACACCGCGATTACCCACGAATTCTATTTTCCTGTAGATATGATTATATGCACCACCGACTTTCTTGATATTGGCGATTACGTTGGTGTCTTTTACGATTCGCTGGGGATAACCTACGCATGTGCCGGTTATATGGTTTGGTATGGGGGCAACCAGAGCCTTTTGGCTCATGGCGACGATACCCTAACTGCGGCCAAAGAGGGTTTTTTTGTGGGCGATTCGGTTCACTGGAAAACCTTCCATGTGAATGATACCGCCTATTATTCACACATTGCCTTTTATGCCCACGATAGCTATTATGTCGATAGCAATCTTTTTGTGGTGAATGGCGGCAGTGCACTCACCTATCTTGGAAACTGCGTAGAGCCAGTTTTTCAAGATTTTTCTGAAAGTGCATTTTGCAATGGCTCTACCGATGGAAGCGCATGGATCGATATTTTTATGATAAACCCACCCTATACAGTCGAATGGTCGGATGGCACCTGGGGCGACACCATAATAAATAAGCCGGCAGGCACTTACATAGTAACTGTAACCAATGTAAATGGTTTTACCACCACCGAGAGTATAGTTATCGATGAGCCTGGTCCTTTGACCCTCCAGCATACCTGCCAGCCTTACAGCCAACTTGGATTTCCGAATGGCGGTATCAGTGTTTCCGTTACCGGAGGTACTCCCCCTTATTTTTATAGTTGGAACAATGGAGCCACAGGACAGTATTTGACAAACTTATATCCTGGCAATTATGTGGTTTCGGTAAGCGATGCCCATCTTTGTTTACATGTTGACACGGTGGAAATCCTGACCGTGATCCCAGATCCCTGGACAGTGTATAGCACTCCCGTTCAGCATGAAATTACCTTTACAGAACACACCACCGTTTCTTTCAACGGCGATTATATCCAGAATGGCGATGTGATTGCTGTTTTTTACGATTCGCTGGGAGTTTCGCGATGTGCCGGAAAGTTTCAATACAACGATGGGTTTGGCACTGAGGGCACAATCCTTATTGCTTATGGCGATGATCCAAGCACTTTTCCGGCAAAAGAAGGTTTTTACCAAGGCAATGTTTTTAGCTGGAAAATATGGGATGCTTCCGAAGCACAAGAATATACTGTGTTGGCATCGTACATCGACACGGCAACATGGATATGGCCCGATCTCGGCTTTTTTAACGCGAACGGAAAATCGGCAGTGAAATCCCTCAGCGATACGGAACACGACATGGGGATATCGGCCTGGATAAACCCGACGGATTATTGCGACCTTGGCTCTTCGGATACAATTGTTGTGGAAGTCTTTTCAGAGGGGGTGTCGCCTGTTGATTGGTTCTACCTGAAATATAACATAAATGGTGGCCCCTGGATAAGCGATTCCGTTGTTCAGCCAATGAATTTTCATGATACCCTCCAAATTGTCCTCCTTGTTCCAGCCAATTTGGAAACCCCCATCGACTACCATTTACGGGCAGTTGTCGAATTGGTGGGAGATAGCAATCCCGACAACGACAGCCTTGATCTTTTTCTTTCGCCCATACAGATTTCATCTTTGGTAATTCCTGATACGCTGGGCAATTGTGTTGGGCAGGCAATTGTTATGGTAAGTGGAGGCACACCTCCGTACAATGTAATTTGGAACGATCCCAATAGCCAAACTGGAGATACGGCTATTGATCTATGCGCCGGCATGTATTTGGCCCAGGTAACCGATGACAAAGAGTGTGAGTTTTCAGAAGAAGTGATTGTTGAAAACACCCTCCCTCCCACTTTTTTTGCCTATATAGAAAATGTTTCATGCTATGGTGAGAATGATGGCTCTATCAATCTTTCAATGATCGATTTTACGTTGCCAGTCAGCTATTCTTGGTCGAATGGGGCTGTTTCGCAAGATTTGACCAACGTGGCACCGGGCACCTACATAGTCACAATCACCGATGGCACCTCGCTTTCGGTTACCGATACCTTTACGATTACCGAGCCCGACAGCCTGGCTCTTACCTATACTTCGGAAGATATTTTATGCTTTGGCGACGAAACCGGGAGTATTGATTTGGAGGTAAGCGGAGGTGCCTTGCCTTATTTCTACATCTGGTCGAATTGGAGCCTGGAAGCCGATATTGATCAGCTGCCTGGTGGAAATTATATTGTCACGGTAATCGATGGCAACAGTTGCACGGTTACCCAATATGTGTACATCGCGCAACCTCCCGAGCTTGTAATCAATTTTATTGTGTCGGATATAAGTACCGCAAGTGCCGGCGATGGATCTATCTTTTTATCGATGTTTGGGGCCACCCCGCCCTACACCTTTCTGTGGAGCACAGGGTCAACAAAACAAAACCTTTCGATGCTCGAACAAGGATATTATTCGCTCACCGTGACCGATGCTGCAAATTGCGAAAGCACCTTCGACAGCCTTTTTATTTTGGAACCTTATCCTGTGGTATCGGGCCGGGTATATATGGGACCTAACCCTTCGCCCGATGGTGTTGTCCTTCTCTTCGAGGAGTTTCAGGATCAGCATATCGAAGCCATCGATTACACTTTTGTATCGAATGGCTACTACTCGTTTAGCGTGCCCCCCGATGGAAAATATCTGATTTATGCCGTGCCCAACCCCGATTACGGATTTAATGTCTATCCCCTTTATTTCCCCACCTATTTCGGGGCCGATATCCGCTGGGCATTTTCTACGCGCATCGAAACCGCTATTGATTACGCCAACACCAATATTTATCTATCTTCTTATGAAGGCATTTTTTATGGGCCGGCAAGCATAAGTGGCAATCTTTCGTATCTCGATACATCCGTTTACGAGGAGGATATTTTCAATAATCAATGGTTCATCGATTCCTTCATTCCAAAATCAACGGGCGAAAATACAGCACGGAACATCCCAATTCTTTTGCTGAACGAAAACTTTCAGCCGGTCATGTTCAAGCTCACGGATGAGAAGGGTAATTTCAATATGCTGAATGTCGAGTATGGAGAATATATCCTGCGGGCCGAAAAAGCGGGTTATTTTTCAGAAGAAGTCCCAATCAGTTTATCGGCCGATCATTCAAGCGTAAGCAACATAAAGCTTTTTATCCAGCCTTCCGAAATAGTGATTGGAATTGGCGAGAATCCCTTATCTGGTGCTCAAAACATGTACGTATATCCCAACCCAGTTGATGGCTACTTGATCGTTCAACTGCCTTTATCAGGATTAAAAATTGAAGAAATTTCAATTTATTCGGTTGATGGGGAAAAAATAATCACCCTCTCAGGCAACGAAATCCAATCGAAAACTATCTTAGAGATCGAAACCAAAAAATTAGCACCCGGTGTTTATTTTGTGGATGTTGAAACCAAGGATAATATCAAACTAAAAAATAAATTCATTAAGATTTAAACAGAACAGTATGAAAAGAAGATCCTTACCTTTAATCAAGCAAATCACTTTATTGACTTTGGGCCTTGTCCTATCAACCGCTGCCTTTTCCCAACCTGGCTGGAGTTATGTCAATACTGGCTCGAACCATTCCATTATGATACCCGATGGGGTGACCTACATTAACGGAAACCCCATTGAGATTGGCGATTATATTGGCTTGTTTTATGACGCTTCGGGCACAATGGAGTGTTGCGGGTTCACCACCTACCAGGGAGCAATAATGAGCATCACCGCTTGGGGCGCGGAAGCTGGCATGGACAATGGGTATCAGGCAGGTGAAGTTTTTAATTGGAAAGTATGGAAAGCTACGTTGAACATGGAGTTTGACGCTATTGCTACCTACTTGCCCACTTTGCCGCAACAGGGAATTTATATGACCAATGGCATTAGCGGTGTTGCCTCGTTAATGACTTCGGATGAAATTATCCCGGCAGTGACGGGCATATCGTGCTATGGGCAAAACAATGGGGCTATTGATATCACCGTCAACTTTGGTACTTCTCCCTACAGTTTTGCCTGGTCGAACGGGGCAACTACCGAAGACCTGACCAACCTGGCGGGAGGCTCATATACCATAACAGTTACCGATGCCCTTGCCGTAAGTAATTCGTTAAGCCTTACGGTGCAAGAGCCTTTGGAGCTGGTAGCAAATATCTTGGTGCACGAGGGCGATGCCTTTATGTGCGAGGCTTATGCAAAAGCATATCCTTTTGGCGGCACAGCTCCATATACATACACCTGGGACGACCCGGCCATGCAAACCACTTCACAGGCATCGAATTTATGTCCTGGCGTATATCATATTACCGTAACCGATTGGCATTCTTGCCAAATTGATACTTCAATTATTATTGACCCGAGTTCCCCAACGGTTACCGATTCGGCTTTTACCCTGATCGACACCTGCCTGTTGAACAATACACCTGACACAGCCTACATCTCGAATCTTTATTACACAGCTTCGACCATGGAAATCGAGTGGACCATAATTGAGGGCGCCAATGTTTTTGTGTTTAATTCGACTTATTCAACCATTACAAGCCCGGGTATTTATTATGTGGGCCTCGTTATAAATTGCGGGACCAAATTCATTACCACTATTAGCCTGGTTTCTATTATCGAAATTACACCTCAGGTATTCAGCATAAATACAATCAAGCCCAATGAATTTAGCTGTGTAATCCACCCAAACCCAATACAAGAGGATTTGAATCTTCAGGTGTTCAATGCTACCGGGAATGTAGTGAAAGTTGAAATCTACAACGCTATAGGAGGAAAACTTCTGGATTTGGAGATTGAACTAAATGCGAACAAGCAAAACACGATAGCCTTGCCAGACCTTTCCCCCGGGATTTATTTTGCCAAAGTGTATAATGAGTTCAACCAAAACGCTGTCATAAAATTCATCAAATAAAACCTAAGACTATGAAAAAAAATCATCTCCCTTCAATCAAATCATTCACCTTGTTGATAGTTGGCCTTGTCGTATCAATCTCTGCCTTTTCGCAGCCAGGTTGGAGCTATTTAAACACAGGGTCAAACCATACCATTCTTATTCCCGATGGAGTTGTTTATGTAAATAGTGCACCCATTGAGGTAGGCGATTATATTGGAGTATTTTATGACGCTTCAGGAGTATTGACTTGTGGTGGATATACAATGTGGCCTGGAGGCGGCCCCACTGTAGTTACAGCCTGGGGTTCCGAAACTGGTGTTGATAATGGTTTTCAACCAGGTGAAGTGTTCACCTGGAAGATATGGAAAGCCTCTCTTAACTTGGAGTTCGATGCCTTTGCTACGTATTCTCCTACCCCCCCGTTTAATAGTCAAGGTACTTATGCAACAAATAGTTTTAGCGGCATAGCCACACTTATGACTTCGAATGAAATATTTCCGGTGATTACAGATGTTACTTGTAGCGGGCTTGACGATGGGGCCATTGACATTACCATTAATTTTGGCACTTCGCCGTACAGTTTTTTATGGTCGAACGGGGCCACTACCGAAGACCTGATAAACCTGCCACCGGGATCGTATAGCGTATCGGTTACCGATGCCCTTGCCGTAAGCCATTCCTTAAGCATGGTGGTGGACGAGCCTGTTGAACTAGAGACCGACTTATTGGTCGACGAAAGCAATGCCTTTATGTGTGGTGCGCTTGCACAAGCTATCCCTTCGGGCGGAACTGGCCTTTATAGTTTTATCTGGGACGACCCGGCCATGCAAACCACCGCCGTGGCCTCCGATTTGTGCCCCGGTACGTATCACGTCATCATTAGTGATGCGAATGGCTGCCAGTTGGACACAGCCCTTGTTATCGACCCCAATTCGATTACGGTTACCGATACTGCAATTAATCTGGTCGATACCTGCCTGTTGAACAATGCCCCCGACACGGCCTATATCTCGAACATTTCGTACTCAGGTTCGTCTATGTCGGTTCAATGGACCATTATCGAAGGAGCCAATACGCATGTGATAACTTCCATCTACGTTTCCATTACTTCGTCGGGTACTTACTATATGGCACTGACAATAAATTGTGGGACAAAATTCATTACCGAAATCACTCTTGTATCGGTTATCGAAATCACCCCCGAAGTATTCAGCATAAATGAAGTCAAACCCAGTGAATTTAGCTGTATGATAAATCCAAACCCCATAAAAGAGGATTTGAATTTTCAGGTATTTAATGCTGAAGGTAAGATATTGAAAGTTGAAATCTACAACTCCATCGGATGCCAATTGTTGGAATCGGAAATAGAATTAAGTACGAACAAGCAAAACACTATAGCCTTGCCAGACCTTGCCCCAGGAATTTATTTTGCAAAGGTTTTCAATGAGTTCAACCAAAACGCTGTTGTTAAATTTATAAAATAAGACCTAAGACCATGAAAAGAAATCATTTACTCTCAATCAGGCAATTCGTTTTATTACTATTTGGCCTTACCTTGTCAATTTCTGCCTTTTCGCAACCCGGGTGGAGCTTTGGTATCACAGGTGAAAATCATACTATTTTATTACCCGATGGGGCAGCCTATGTAAATGGTAGCCCAATTGAGGTAGGCGATTATGTTGGTGTATTTTACGATTCAGCTGGCACATTAGGTTGTTGCGGTTATAGAGAATGGATGGGCGCTACCACTTATGTAACTGCCTGGGGTGCTGATGCAGGTATCGATAATGGCCTCCAACCCGGCGAAGCGTTCACCTGGAAAATTTGGAAAGCTTCTCTAAACCAGGAGTTCGATGCTATTGCTACCTATATGACCACTATGGCCCAACAAGGCACCTACATTACAAATGGCATCAGCGGCCTTGCTTCGTTGATGACTTCGGTTGATATAATCCCGGCAGTTACCGATGTAACCTGCTTTGGGCTTGCCGATGGAGCCATTGACATTACAGTTAATTTTGGCACTTCTCCCTATAGTTTTATCTGGTCGAATGGGGCAACTACCGAAGACCTGGCGAATTTGTCGCAAGGATCGTATAGCATCACAGTTACCGATGCCCTTGCTGTAAGCCATTCACTTAGCCTTACAGTTCAAGAGCCTCTGGAACTGGTGGCCAATTTATTGGTAAACGAAAGCAATGCCTTTATGTGTGGGGCCTTTGCACAGGCATACCCCTTTGGCGGTACAGCCCCTTTTAGTTTTCAGTGGGACGACCCGGCCATGCAAACCACTGCCCTGGCCTCCGATTTGTGCCCGGGCACCTACCATGTAACAGTTACCGACATAAACTCCTGCCAAGTGGATACAGCCATTGTTATCGACCCAGCTTCGGCCAATGTTACCGATTCGGCTTTTACCCTGATCGACACCTGCCTTTTCACCAATCCCCCTGACACAGCCTATATTTCGAACATTTTTTACACTGCCTCTACAATAGAAATTGAGTGGACCTTTATTGAAGGAACAAATTCGTACGTCTTAACTACAACGTATGCTTCCATCACTACCCCCGGTATTTACTATGTAGGTCTGGTGATAAATTGTGGGACAAAATTCATAAGTGAAACTTTCAAAATAACTTCCCCAAAAGAGCTATCGTTTCATACAATTTGAGATCAGTTATTAACATGAAGTTGTTAATATCTAAATTGCTATATTCAAGGGTATTAAAAAATATATTTGCATTTTTGGCCATT
>JAIOYV010000069.1 GCA_021740905.1 Bacteroidales bacterium | reverse complement strand
GAACATTCACAGAGGTATTTACCACCGTTGATGGCTGTGATTCGACAGTAGTTCTTACTTTGAATGTGAACCCGGTTTATAACACGACCGATGTGGCCACTATATGCGATGGCGATACTTATCAGTTCGGCACTCAAACTTTGGCTGTAGCTGGCACATTCACCGAAGTATTCACCACCGTTGACGGCTGTGATTCAACAGTAGTCCTTACTTTGAATGTGAACCCGGTTTATAACACGACCGATGTTGCTACCATTTGCGATGGCGATACTTATCAGTTCGGTACTCAAACATTGACCGCAGCTGGCACATTCACTGAAGTATTCACCACCGTTGACGGCTGTGATTCGACAGTAGTTCTTACTTTGAATGTGAACGCAGTAACCGCAACAACGGCAACAACTGATGTTACTTGCTTTGGAAACGCTGATGGATCAATTGACGTGACCGTTTCAGGTGGAACTATGCCATATCAATACTTATGGTCAAATAGTGAAACCACCGAGGATCTTATGAACTTGTCTGCAGGTATTTATTCGGTGACCATAACCGATGCAAACGGATGTGTTGCTGTTGAAGGAATTACGACATCTTCTGTTACAAATTGGAATTATTCAATTACAGCAAATAGTCACTTATTTGTGATCCCGGCAGGAAGTATAACCGTTGATGGAAATGCTCTTGCAGTAAATGATTTGGTTGGAGCATTCTACGATTCACTGGGTACTCTTGCATGTGCCGGATATGTTCAGTGGATGGGCAATACTGAAATCATGGCAGTTTGGGGCGCAGACTTTGGTCAAGCTAATGGTTTTGCTTCCATGGAAGAAATCACCTGGTTAGCATTAACAGGAGGAAATGTTCTTGAATTGAGTGTTGTTTATTTAACCGATCCTGCTTTTACCGATGCTGGAAATTGGGTAGTAGATGGTTTAAGTGGAATTGTTACTCTTACCGGTTCGAGCGTTTCTGCTGGTGGTAGTTCAATTACTGCTGTAATTACAGAACCAACTCAAATAGTATCTAATTCAATTATTTCCAATTTCAATGGAGTAAATGTAAGCTGCTTTGGTGGATCAAACGGATCAATTGTTTTACAGCTAAATGGAGGTGTTGCACCTTATACATATAGTTGGAGTAATGGTAGTTCTGCTTCATTTATCAATGGATTGATTGCTGGTACGTATACTGTTACTATAATGGATGCTAATGGTTGTTCTTTAGTCGAAAACTATACACTTACAGAACCCACGCCAATTTCACTTGCTGGCACTATAACAAATGTCAGTTGTTTCGGCGGTTTCGATGGAGTCATTTTAATTACGCCTACTGGTGGAACAGCACCCTACTCATACCTTTGGACCACAAATGCAACTACAAATTCTATCTCTGGACTTTCTATTGGAACTTACGGCGTGCAAGTGGTTGATGTAAATGGTTGTTCAATCATTCAATACTATACAGTTACAGAACCTGTAGTTCTTTCTGCAAGTCTCGTTGCTAGCGATGTAACATGCAATGGTGGTAACGATGGTAGCATTGTTTCAACTGTGTCAGGTGGTACAATGCCTTATACATATCTTTGGTCGAATGGCGAAACAAGCCAAGATCTTCCCGCTGTGACTGCTGGAAACTATGAGGTTACAGTTACCGATGGCAATGCTTGTACGTATATTGTTTCTGTAATTGTTAATGAGCCAAGTTTATTAGAAGCTACAGCACAAGTTCTTACCGATTTTAACGGATATGGTGTCAGTTGTTTTGGAAATTCAGATGGCGAAGCTTCAGTGGTAGCTACTGGTGGAGTATCTCCCTATACTTATCTTTGGTCGAACAGTGAAACTACTAGTGCGGTCTCAGGTTTATCAGCAGGAACCTATAGTGTTACTGTTACTGATGCCAATAACTGTGTGGCCGTTTCGGTTATTTCAGGAGGAGTAAATGCTGTTAATTGGAATTATTCAATAACAGGCAATAGCCATCTTGTTATGATCCCTGCAGGAAGTATTACTATTGATGGGAATCCATTAGCAGTGAACGACCTTGTTGGCGCCTTCTATGACTCTCTTGGAGCTATGGCTTGTGCCGGATATGTCCAGTGGACCGGAGGTACTGAGATTATAGCAGTTTGGGGTGCCGATGCAGGCCAAACAAATGGCTTTACCTCCATGGAAGAATTTACCTGGATGGTATTAACCGGCGGAAGCGCTATTGAAGTTGAGCCTGTTTATTCTACCGATCCTGCGTTTACCGATGCAGGTAACTGGGTAGTTGATGGCCTAAGCGGATTAGTAAGTTTAACCGGAACAACTGCTGTTGTGACTAATCCAACTGTTTCTGTTGTTATTACCGAACCAATGCCAATCGTGGCAAATGCAGTTCTTTCCAATTACAATGGAATGAATATTAGTTGTTATGGCGCAGCCAATGGCTCGATAGTTCTTCAAGCTACCGGAGGCATTGCTCCTTATACATATACCTGGAGCACGGGTAGCAGTGTTGACTTTGTGAATGGTCTTGTAGCAGGGGTGTATGAAATAACAATTACTGATTTTAATAATTGTGAACTGATTGAAACTTACACTCTGGTTCAGCCTGATGCAATTGAAATCGTTGAAACTATCAGCCATGTTACTTGCTATGGTTTCTCGGATGGTGCTATTAATTTGACCATTAATGGTGGTACTGCCCCTTATTCATATTTATGGGCAACAGGGCAAACTACCCAAAACCTAGTAGGTATTCCTATTGGGACTTATGGTGTTCAGGTTACCGATGCGAACGGTTGTAGTTTAATTGAATATTTCACAATAACACAACCCGACCCATTAGTGTCAACAATTTCAGGAACCAATGTGATTTGTAATGGAGAATCGAATGGAACCATCGACCTGTCAGTTTCTGATGGTACTATGCCTTATGCTTTTGCATGGTCGAATAGTGAAACCACTGAAGACATGGCAAATTTATTTGCAGGATGGTATTTTGTTACGATTACCGATGCCAATGCTTGTGTGTTGATCGACAGTATTGAAATTACAGAACCCGATACCTTAGGTATTGTTTTTACGGCTTCAGATTACAACAACTTTAATGTTAGTTGCTATGGAGGTTCGGACGGTGATTTAAGTGCAGTTGCAACCGGAGGAATTGCCCCATATCTGTATGCATGGTCGAACTCTGAAACTACAACCTCGATTTCAGGATTATCGGCAGGGGTTTATACCCTTACGATTACCGATGATCATTTATGCGAATTTGTGGAAGACTTCACAATTACAGAACCAACACCTTTGACAATAGATTCGTTTAACATAAGCGATGCTAGCTGTTTCGGATACAATGATGGATCAATTACAGTTAATGTCAGTGGTGGTGTTACAGCCTACGCCTACACTTATCTCTGGTCCAACTCTGAAACTACGCAAACAATTACAAGTTTGTTAGCTGGCAACTATGAAGTGACCGTGACTGATGCAAATGGTTGTACCGTTGTGGAAAGTGAATCTATCGTTGAGCCTGATTCGATTGAAATTACCTTTGACCACTATGTTGATTGTACCGTAGGTGGAAATGGTTCGCTAGTAGCCAATGTTATTGGAGGAACAAGTCCTTACACATATTCATGGGCAGGACCATTTGGTGTTGGTGTTGTACCTACCACCGATAGTATTTCAGGTTTGGTTGAAGGTATGTACAGTTTAACTGTTACCGATGTTAATGGTTGTACACAATTCGATGATTTCTACTTACAACAACCTTCTCAGGTATTAAGTCTTGTGATTGATTCAGTTAGTGATGTAAGTTGTAATGGTGGCAATGATGGATTTATCAACATAACTGCTGTGGGTGGGATCAATCCTTATCAGTATGTATGGACTTTTGGCGGGAATCCTTATGCCACTACCGCAGACATTACAAATCTGGTTGCTGGTATTTATACCATTGTGGTTACCGATTATCATGGATGTGAAGCAACTTATGCAATTTCTGTAGGTCAGGCTGCCCCATTGGCAATATCCTTGTCGGGAACTGATGTAAGTTGTTTTGGTAATGCAAATGGATCGATTTCCGCGAATATAACAGGAGGTACTCCTGCTTATACTTTAGTTTGGACAAATTCATTAGGAACAACAATCAACAATCTGAACAACCTTGTTTCAGGATGGTATTTTGTTGATGTGGTAGATGTCAATGGTTGTATGTCTTCAGATTCAATTTTCATTGACCAACCAGCACAACTTGCAAATTCTTTTACAGTGACCAATGTAAGTTGCTTCGGTGGAAACGATGGTCAGATCCAAGCCAACGTGACAGGTGGTGTTGCGCCATTTACATACCAATGGAGCAATACGGAAACCTCTGGTACGATAGCTAATCTCGGTGTGGGTGTATACTGGCTTACCATTACAGATGCAAATGCTTGTACATTAGTGCAGTTTGTAACAATAACTCAGCCTACTGCTGTTTCGGTAGCTGGCGTCATAACAAATGTTGACTGCGCTAGTGCTTCAACAGGAGCCATTGATATTACGGTAACAGGTGGTATTGCACCATATTCTTTCAATTGGACTGGAGGTATTACATCCGAAGACCTTGATACCCTTGTAGCGGGTACTTATGAGGTAATGGTAACCGATGCAAACGGCTGTCTATATACTACTTCTTATGTAGTTACCGAGCCACCTGCAATTAACATTGCTAATGTTATTACACCAGTTGCTTGTTATGGTGAATCAAATGGGGAAATAGATATTACTGTAACTGGTGGTGTTGTCCCTTATTCTTACCTTTGGACATATAATGGCGTAACAACACAGGATATTGATGGTCTACCTGCTGGAACCCACAGTGTTGTTGTAACCGATGCCAGCGGTTGTTCAGTTGGTCTTGATTTTCTGGTTTCTGAGCCTCCATTGCTTACCGTATCTGCATTAGCTACCAACGTGCTTTGCGCAGGTGATGCTACGGGTGCAATTGATCTTACAGTATCAGGTGGCGTAATGCCTTATGCCGTGATCTGGTCAAATGGATTCCCTTTACAAGATCTTAATGGATTATCAGGTGGCAGCTACACTGTTACTGTTACTGATGCAAATGGATGTACACACATTGAAACCTTTACGATTACTGAACCTACTCCACTTGTTGTAACCGGAGCGATTACTGATGTACTGTGTGCCGGTAATGCAACAGGAGCAATCGACCTAAGTGTCTCTGGTGGTGTTTCACCATATACCTTTGCCTGGTTAAATGGTTCAACATCAGAAGACATGGCCGGTGTACTTGCTGGTTCATATACAGTAACTGTAACCGATGCTAATGGTTGTACTTTTGTTGCAACATATACAATTTCAGAACCATTGACACTTGCAGTAACTAGTTCGCTTACACATGTTCTTTGTAATGGACTGTTAACTGGTGCAATTGATCTGACAGTTTCTGGAGGGGTTATGCCTTACACTTATAGTTGGACCGGAAATGTGACAACGCAAGATTTATCTGCTATTGGAGCGGGTACTTATGATGTTACTGTTACCGATGCCAATAGCTGTGTCTTCACCGCTTCTTATGTGATAACAGAACCTGCTGCACTTTCGATTACTGCTGTTGTAACTAATGTGTTGTGCAATGGTAATGCAAGTGGTGCGGTAGATATTACTGTTACTGGTGGCGTTTCGCCATATTTCTATTCATGGTCGAACGGATGGGCTAGTCAGGATATTTATGGACTATTGGCAGGTACTTACACAGTAAGTGTGATCGATGCCAACAATTGTACAATAGAAAGTAGTTTTGTAGTTAGCCAGCCAAGTGGTTTAGCTGTATCAGAAACCATATCAAATGTAAGTTGCTATGGCGACTCAACAGGGGTAATTGCACTGAATGTGAATGGTGGTGTTTCTCCATATAGTTACGCATGGAGCGATGGAGCTACAACTTCTACTAATTCAGGTCTAGCCGCCGGTTTCTACAGCTATACAGTAAGCGATGCCAATGGTTGTGAAGAATTGAATACGATCGAAATTACACAGCCAACGGAATTGGTTGTTACCGCTATACTTAGCGATTACAATGGATACAATATTAGTTGTCATGGCTTATCCGATGGTTGGATTGATGTTACCGTAACAGGAGGTGTCTCTCCTTATACCTATAGTTGGACTCCAAGTGCTTCAACACAGGATCTTAACAACTTGGTTGTAGGAAATTACGCGCTGATAGTGATCGATGCAAATGGTTGTGCGGCTGAATTAAGTTACACCTTGACAGAACCGGTAGATCTTGATCTTTTGGTAACTGTATCCAACTACAATGGATTCGGTGTTAGTTGTAATGGTGAATGTGATGGCGATATTCTTATTACTCCAACGGGTGGAGTTGCACCATATAGTTATATCTGGAATACGGGTGCAATAACTGATCATATTAGTTCACTTTGTGCCGGATTTTATTCTGTTACAGTTACCGATGCCAATGGATGCTTCGGCGTACAGTTTATTACCATTACTGAACCTATGTTGATTTCGTTTACACTTTCTGATCCTGGCCTGGCTATGTACAATGGCTATTCCATTAGCTGTAATGGTGCTAGCGATGGAAACATTAATGTGAACAACCTGATGGGTGGATTACCACCATACTTGTTTGAATGGACCGATGCTTCGGGGGCAGTGGTAGCAAATACACAAAATTTGACAAATTTTGGGGCTGGTGTTTACACATTAGCCGTAACGGATGTCAATGGATGTGTAATCACTTCTACTTTGGCCTTGACTGAACCACCTGCCTTGATTACCTCGGCGCTTATCACTACCGATTATAATGGATATTCGATCAGTTGTAATGGCGAAACCGATGGTGGTATTGATCTGACCGTTTCTGGTGGCTTAAGTCCTTATGCAATTGATTGGGGTGCTGCTGGAACAAATGAGGATCTTACAAACATTGGAGCTGGTACATACACCGTAACTGTTACTGATCTGAATGGATGTATTTCGATCGAAACTCTTACATTGACCGAGCCTGATCAACTTGCAGTTTCTTTAAATGCTACTGCTATCAGTTGTTATGGCGAGCATGATGGAGCAGTACATGCCACCATTACCGGTGGAGTTATGCCGTATACTTATTTGTGGTCGAATGCAGTAACTGCAGTTGATTACATTGTTGGTTTGTATGCTGGTACGTATGGCTTCACCCTAACCGACATGAATGGATGTACTGTGACTAGCAGTGCTGCTGTTATTGAACCTACTGAACTTTTGGTTCCATACTCAGTGACTCCTGATGAATGTGGGGATAATTTGGAAGGATCTATCAATCTTGCACCAACCGGAGGAACGGCACCTTATACTTTTGCCTGGTCAACCGGTGCTACTACTGAGAATCTCACCGGGCTAGCTTCTGGCACTTATGATGTGACAGTGACCGACAGCCACGGATGTACTGTGGAAGAATCTATATTTGTTCCATTTACCGGGGACTTCCCGGTTGCTAATTTCACCAATGTAAATGCTGGTGGTACAGTTATATTTGTAAACTTCTCGTCGAATGGTAATACCTATATTTGGGACTTTGGCGATGGCACAACAGATACTGTTTACACAACTAATAATGTTACCCATCAGTACACCTCAACTGGTTATTATACAGTAATTCTTACTGTTAAAAATGACTGTGGATCCGATATGGATACTCTTACAATTTATGTTCAGGTTACCGATATTGAAGAATTCGAAGCTTCGGTCTTGATTAACATGTTCCCGAACCCAACCGATGGCATATTTACCATTTCGTACGAAACCGATCATTTTGTCGGCGACGTGACAGTACGGATATTCGATGCCGTTGGCAGGGTCGTTGAAGAAGAGATGTTCTTTATCGATAGGATGTCGATGAATAGGCAATACGATTTGTCGTCATACAATTATGGAACCTATATGGTTCAATTTATTACGAAGGATGGAGTGAAGGTTAAACCTATTATACTGAATAGGCGTTAAACATTAAAGAACTAAAATTATTTACGATGAAACCTATCCCCCTGCCATGCTGGGGGATAGGTTCATCCTTCACAATGAAAATAAATTAGTTACGGATGAAAATACTTAAGTTTATGAAAAGTTTAATTAGGAAAATTGGTCTGGCACTTGCGCTTTTGGCAATTTTAAAAATTGGGGATGCGCAAGTAGTCGATTTCGTATACTATGATGCCTGTGCTGGCTCTAGTACACATTTCGTGAGTACCACCACCAGTCCATCCAGTATCACTCGCTACAGATGGTTTATTGGTGGTGATACAACTACCATTAGTAATAATGCTGAAATGGAATATAGCTTTATGAACCCAGATGCTTATCTGGTCACACTTGAAGCCTATATTGGAAGCATCCTTGTTGATAGCAAGAGCAAGAATGTAGTAATTTATGAGCCTCCCGTAGCCGACTTTTTATTTGAGAATAACTGTCTTGGAGAGGCGGCATATTTTGAGTTTATTCCCATGAGTGATGAGGATCCAAACAACGATGTAGAGATATGGCAATGGGATTTTGGAGATGGTTCAGGAGAGTTTAACGACATTCTTAATCCATCCCATCACTTTGCAGGGGATGGCACTTATAATGTTTCATTGATTGTTACATCGGTTAGGGGATGTAAAGATACTATGCTGAATCAAATATCAGTATATCCACTTCCAATGGCGATAATAGGCGGAACA
This sequence comes from Bacteroidales bacterium, assembly GCA_021740905.1. Lineage (GTDB taxonomy): Bacteria > Bacteroidota > Bacteroidia > Bacteroidales > M50B96 > JAIOYV01. The sequence goes on along the minus strand of JAIOYV010000069.1, from coordinate 27,561 downwards.
CTCGAAAAAGTTTGCGAAGGCGAGTTAGTCGAAATATTTGTTGACAATTATGAGGGGGTTGCCTGGGGTGCAAGTTTACCATTGACCATCGATCAAGTGACCAATGATACCTTGCGATTTCTATGTCCAATTGGTATGGCTCAAATCGAGATAGATGTTACAGTTTACGAGACACATTATTCAACCCAAACTATTTGTCAAAATTCTGCATCAACCATAATCAAGGTAAACCCAAAACCCGATATTACTGTTTCAAGCGATGAAACAATGGTTTTACCAGGGGGCGGTGTTAATCTATCGGCAAGCAGCAGCAACACTATTGTTGAATATTTATGGAGCCCTGTCATCAACATGTATAATCCATTTTCTGCCAATACTTCTGTAGTAGTTGATAAACCAACAACTTATTATGTGGCTATTACCGACGAGAATGGTTGCAAAAACAGCGGCAGCATATTTATCGATGTCGATTTGCAAGCCGACAATTTTGTTAGCCCGAACGGCGATGGGCACAATGATACATGGTTTGCAAGGACGGGAGGTTTAAGCGATGATTACGAATTGGTAATATTTAACCGTTGGGGCGAGGAAGTACTGAACCAGAAAGGTTACAGCAACGACTGGGACGGAACAAGCAATGGCGATGAACTTCCCGAAGGTGCTTATTATTATGTGATCAAGCAAGGCGATGCCACCTACACAGGTGCTATAACTCTTTTACGTTAAACTCTAAAAATAGAAAGAAGATGAAAAAAATACTTACAATATCTGCCATCATATTTTTGTTTTTAATAGTTAAAAGCGGAATGGCACAACAAGAACCATTGTTCAGTCTCTATCACCAGCAATTATTCCTAATTAATCCTGCAGCTACGGGCAATCAGGATTATTTGCAGGCTTTTGTCGATGCACGTAAACAATGGTCAGGATTTGAAATGGCCCCACGTACTGGTTCCTTTGGTATACACGATTCGTATAACGATAAGATGGGTCTCGGCGTTTTAATAACCGGAGACAAAGCAGGTATGATCGAACGGCTTTCAGGAAGTTTAAATTACTCTTATAAAATTCATTTTTCGAGAGAGAAAAAGCACAACCTGACTTTTGGCATGGGCGTCGGCTTTATCGAGAATAAAATAAATTCCTCAGAAGGACGGACACAGGATTTCGACCCGCTCCTTTATAACGACAATGATGGATTTGCCTTCGATGCACGATTTGGGATACTTTATAATTTTAGAGGATTTGAATTGGGGGTTGCCATCCCCCAGGTTATTGACAACGATATAAGCTATCAAGGAAACAACCAGAAAGATTATGCTTTTGAATTGAAACGCCATTATCTTATCCATTCTGGATATCGGATTAGTATTAAAAAGGAAGCTGAAGAGAAATTCTTTCTCAAGCCTTCGGTGCTTTATAAGATGGCGCCAACCGGACCAGAGCAATTAGATATAAATCTGATTGCCGGGACGAGTAAAAATCATTGGTTGGGATTTACCTACAGGCCAACAAACAAAAGCATGGTTGTATCGGGCGGTATTCAGGTAAACAATCTGGGAATAGCTTATGCATACCAAATTGCCAATACCTTGCCCACTGAATATTCAAATGGCACCCATGAACTAATGCTTACTTATAAGTTTAGCAGCCAGGCGAAGGAAGACAGAAAACTGGATGAGAAGATAAAGGAAATGAATGACCGTCAGCTTTTGATGAAATCGCAGGTTGATAAGATTAATTCTGATGTTGAGGGATTAAATAATCGTCCAGCAGGAAGCAATAACAACGATATTAAAGCACTCGAAGAAAAACTTCAGGCCGAAATTGATAGTCTGCGAAATCAGTTGGATAATTTTAAATCGGACGATGGTACCAAAACGATAATTCCAAAGAATTCGACAGACCAAGGTGAACTAGATAGGCTGAATAAAGAATTGCAGGAGCTAAAGCAAAATGTGCTTGAAATAAAAGGCGAAAAAGTTTACGAGCTTAATAAAATTCAAGGAACCGGTAAGAATGTAAGTTTCGATAAGAAATCTGTAGAAGATGGCTGTTACGTGATTGTTTATTCTTTCAGACATTTGGAAAATGCAAGGCGTGGTGTTGGAATTGCAAACAGCAAAGGCTATACTGCTAACATACTTTACAACGAAACCAGAAAGTGGTATTATATCTATACAGCCAAGTACGATGAACTTCAACCAGCCCTGCTGGATATGCGCAAAGTCCGTGAAGGCGAGTACGATGACGCATGGGTTCATATTTATAAGAAGTAAAATTAGGTTGAAAAAGGATGAAGCCCCCTACGTTTTATTAGGGGGCTTTTTTTGTATCTTTTTATTTTGGCAAGCACTAATGTCAAAAAGTTTGAAATTTCCTCAAAAAAGGCATTATTTGGAGTGACCGAATCAGGAGGTCTCCATCCCACCTAAAGCACAAATAGACAGCTGTATAGTCAACAATGCATACGAATTGTCGTGTTTTTTGCCACTTTCTCAACTAGAATGGATAAAGTAGCTTCCTGGAGAAAAAAGTTCAAGGGAAAATGTCGATACATATTTGAAGGGGCTTTAGGAGGGAAACGAACTAAAGGCGCATTTCAAATAGTAATCGGTATTATTGTACAAATCCCTTCTACGATAATAAATGTTTTGATTTATGATTTTGGTATATTTTTAAACCTGCATAGATAATTCCAATTAATAGTAGAAAAACCAATCCATCACCTATTGGTGCGCCACCTCCCAGAGGTTCGTTACTCGGATTTGTGCTAGGGTCACCTCCTGGTCCTGGTGGGTCGAAAGCATAAGCTGCCCTGCCAATAAATAGAGTGAAGGAGAGAAGGATTGCAATTTGTTTTTTTATGGATTTCATCGTTGAGCTTAGCTTTTTTTCTTTTCCCATGGCTCTTTCTTTTCTAATCAATGAAAACTTTCTTTGAAAGCGTATTTTTACTTTCAGTAATATGGATTAAATAAATGCCACTTGCCAAAGGTTTTGGGAGGATTTGACTTTTATTACCCGCCGTCATCTGAGTTAACAATCTGCCTTGTAAATCAAATAAGGAGATAGAAATCGCATCAGTAATCTCTTTATTGAATTCAATATGAATATAGTTCGTCCCCACATAGCAGCTAAAGTCGAACAACTCGCATTCCTGCATTTCAGTTATCAATGAATTAAAATGTAACACAAACCTATCGGTAGAAGGATTGCTCGTTACAGCAAAGGAATAATTCGAGAAAGTCCGTAAGTCAATAAATTGAGTCGTAAATAAGTCTTCTAGAAAAATTGAAATAGTAGCATCGAAACTTTCATCATAAAATGAAAATAGCTGATAATAATTTTCACTACCAGGTACAAATGAAAGAGGGATGTCAATGCTACCTTGTAAGCTCCCCATGGTATTGTTTGAAAGTTGAATCCCCCCGGCAATTGTATAAAGCGATGGTTTGGTCGTATCGGAAGTCATCCATTTTTCGGCATCGTAAGTTTCATCGTACAAATGGTTGGCATAAGGACGGAAAGAAACGAGACACTCATCGCCTCCACTGGCAGAGCTTACTTTCAATTTTAAAATATCTTCTACTGTTGTGCTTTTGAATGTCGATGCGTTGTTATGTTGCCGGATCCGGTTGTCCATTTGTACACTTCCGGCAGCTGTTGCTTGAACAAAAAATCCTTGCCCAACAGGGATAATGTTGCTTGCATCGTTGGTGCCTACTCCATTGTTTCCAGCTACATAACTACCGTATTGCCCAAAGGTAGGATTCCACATCCAAATCTGGCTACCCAGGTTTTGATTATTCCAACCGTTGGTGGCATCCCAGTCGATGGCAGAGGGAAATGGGTTTCCTATAAAATTATAGCCGTCTGTAATTTTTGTGGTATTCTGAACCATGTAAGAACCTACGGCCTGGGTATTTGGAAATCCATCGTAAGTAGCCACCACCGATGTTGTAAGCCAAACCGCATATCCTTGTTGGGGTGTTAAGACAGTACTAAGACTACTAATGTATGGGCCCCAATTATTGTTGCTTTCATCGAAGGTTTTCATGTAGGCGCCATTTAGGAATTGAGCTGTTTGGGCAGAAACTGGTGAAGAAATGTAGTGCCACTGATCTTCGATTAGATACTGTTCCACCTGCAAATTTCCGGTTCCTGTAATTGTTCCATTGTCTAACAATGTAGCTTGCGAGCCTCCATAAGTTCGCAAGAGGAGCGTACCATTCAATGTAAAATCGCCATTCACAGTAATTTGTGTACCGGCATTCACGGTTAGGCTTGCGTTGCTTTCAATGTCGAGTTCTTGACATTCTAAGTTCGATGCAAAAACAGGCATATTGGGTGCTCCTGTGGGGATCAGCACATTCATGTCGTAGCGAGGTGTGAATTCTTCCTGCCAGTTATGACAATCGGAAGCATCTGTATCAACATTCCCTGTCCAAGTGGCTGTGCCCGGGTGGGCAGGGTATGTATCAGTATCGACTACTTGTGGGGCTTGGTACGAAACCTTTATCCAGCATTTCTGCCCTAAATAGGTCGCAGAAGTATTGTTGGCCTTTATCACTATCCATCCGGTTGAAGAGGTTGTGAAATTTCCAGTTAAGGTTCCGGTCCCCGATTCACTATCGAGTAAAGTGCCCTCCAGATTAAACAAGCCAACGGTTAATGAATTGGATGAATTCTCTGGATAGAGTATGTAATCCACATCCTGACCCGACTCAACAAATATTTTTCCGGCAATTCTTTTTTCTGTTGAATTATCAGGCAGTTTGCCACCCTGCCTGAGTGAACTACAGTGAATATCACCCAGGTCGTTTTCCATTTCCCATTCCTGTGTGGTTACATTATTTCGCGAGGGTTGATAGGTTCCAGTAATCCCGGCAGGTGCATAAATGGCATAACCCCTTCTTCCAAAGTTTGCTGTACCATTGCATGGAGGTGCATAAATTTCAACCTGCCCACTTGCATTTACCCATTTCGATCCTGTGTTTGCACCGGAGTAATCGATTAATTCTGTACCGTTGGCAAAGTTGGTTTGAACGGTTGCTCCCTGCCATGTATCCCAATTGTCGGTGATCACAATCAGTGCTTTTCCTGATCTCTCAATTATTAATAAATCGCCTGCTTGCCATCTCACCAAATATTCACCCGATTTGAAATCCAAATTCTGGTGGCACCAGATGATGTTCAACAAGTCTTCATTTACTGGCAAATCTGTGGTGTTTGTTGGTTCGTGCGACCATCTTTTACTGGTGCTTCCAATATTAAACAGGTCTTCGAAAAACACCATTGGGTTTCCATCCACAGCAAATATTATCGCATAAGCGGCCGACAAGCGTCCATCTTCGGGATGAACATGGGCAGCCAACTCATTGCCGGTATCCCAACCGGTATAGTTTCCATAGCTATCCACCGTAGGCCGAAAAGTATCGTGGTTGTTCACAAAGGGGACAGTTCGGTGAACATACGTGTTACTTCCCGAATAATAAGTGACCCGGCTGCTTTGTTGGGCACTGGGGATACTCCCGATGTCATAAGTTCCATTCCCTGTCACCATATTATATACTGCACCGCGCAACGAAAAATCGAAGGTACCTGCTAACTCATCGTTTCCGTTGTTTGAATTCTTCACATTATTGACCCAGGTGTCCAATTCGGATGCTCCACCGACATATTCGCCAACATTGTACATACTTTCGCCTCGCCCCGCCCAATCATTTGCATATTTCACGTTCCAGCTTAAATCCTGCAAAACAAAATAGGGAAAATGTTTCACTGCATCCCAACGAAACCCATCAACATCGGTTTGCTTCACGAACCATTTGATCCAATTTCGGGCCTGGTCGCGGTTATAGTCGTAGGCCTGAATTGGGTTATAGGTGGCATTTGAGCTTTGTCCATAGCCATTCGCGGTTCCATCCTGTGCTGTACCGTAGCAAAAATCGGGACCCCAATAAGGACTTGCCCAATCGCCACTTGAATCGTTATGCCCCAAGTGTGGATGAAAATTGGGGTAGTTCTTTGGCCAGCGGCCTGTTCTGGAAAGATATTCTGTAGCGTTTTCACCCAATTCAGGAACAGGGGTATCGTAGCAAACATAGCGGAAATTTTTATAGCCATTGTTGGTTGCCATGGAAAAAGTTAATTCAGGGTCTTGGCCTCCTTGTCCGTTGACAGCCCCGGCATCCGCCACATGGTTAAGTACCACATCCTGGATTACTTCAATACCGTTTGCATGAAAAATAGCTACCATTCTCAGAAATGCATCCTTGTCGCCAAAACGAGTCGTGGTAGTTCCCTTCTGGTATTTATCCCCCAAATCGTAATGATCGAATGGCGTATAGCCCACATTGCCAGTGCCTGCATTTTTATAGCTTGGAGGAATCCAGACGGCATCAATATCCAGAGCTTTTAAGCGGGGGGCAAGTTCCGCTAAATAATCGGCCCAGGAGTTTGGAAAGTTGTTGTTCCAGTAATCCCACCAGAAACCTTGTAGCACCACCTTTTTCTCGGTACTTTGCCCAAAAAGCGGATTATTTGTAAGAAAAAAGCTGATTGTAAAAATCAGGACAAACGAAATAAAACACCTTTTCTTCATAGCCATACACTTTCCTTTTAAGTAGGTAAATATACTGTTTTTTGAAATGTGTAAAGTATATTTGATCAGTAAATTACGACATTTAATCAGGTATGTTTTCCGAAAACGTTTGTGTTAATGTTTTAAGGGAGGTGATATACATATTGAAAGTCGACAGAAATACAATATTGCCAATTTATTCCAAAAATTCAGCATAATTGAATTTGAGAAATCTGTGAATCCATGGCTATTCCGTTTGTGAAAAATGCCACAGATTAATCAATCAATCTACCTCAGCTTAGACGAAGTCAATCAACAATAATCTTTTGTTCTATTGCTCTTTTTTCGATAAATACCATTTCCTTGCACCATAAGCTACACCTAAAGAAACAAGAATCCCAATACCTCCGGCAATAGGAGCACCGCCGCCTGCTGGAACGTCTCCTGTATTTCCATGTCCCGATGAAGGCGGAGGCGGTTGCGCAATAACACTGTCAATTGACAAACAAAACATCAAAGTGATCAAGAAAATTATAATTTTTAATTTCATGCTTATATAGTTTTTTGATTAGCGAATAAATAGTTTGTTGTTTTTATTTTCCGATCCGGCAGTGGCCTGGATTAAATAAATGCCGGAGGCGAGTTGTATCGAAAACACCTGACTGGTTTGTGAGGTTAAATGCTTATTGAACACGAGTTGTCCATTTGTATTAAGAATAGAAAACTTTCCAGTTTCACCCGTTTTGTTCAATACTTGCACCTGATCTTCGGATGCAAAAATTTGAATCTTTTCATCTATTTGCAGCTCGTTATTTTCGTTTACCATATTGAAATGTAAAACAAAGCGTTCGTCAATATCGGCAGTGCTGGCCTGGAACGAATAGTTGTTCTGCGATGTCAGGTCAATCAGTGTATTAGTTAACACATCTTCAAGAACAATATTTAGGTTGGCATCGAACGAAGAAATTCCCTCAAATGCCAGATGGTATGTGCTGTTTACCCCGGCATGGAAGTTCAGGGGCAGGGAATAGCTAGTCTGCAAGGGTGCAAGATAGTTTGTGGAATAAATCTCGTTGCCCATAGCTGTCCAGAGTTGTGGGGCTGTTTCCCATCCAAAAAGCTTGTGAGAATCGAATGCCCAATCGAAATCCATTGAGGCATCTTGCTTTATGCCTATATTAGTGATATCGGCGTAACTGTTTGCATTGTTGGTTACTGAAACTGTAAGTTTATTAGGTGTAGTTGTTTTGTAATTGTTCGTTGTGCTATGAGTTCGGGCACTGCTTGGAATAGTTATAGTATTTGTGCTATTAGCGGCCTGCACAAAAAAGCCATTGGTTGACGGGATAATGTTACCAGCATTAATATCCAGATAGTTACCATTTGATACGTTTAATACTTTTGCTACTCCACCAAAATCGGTTATAGCCCAATCAACCGATGGAGTATTCCATTGAATGGCACAAGGGAAAGGATTGCCAAGCAATTGCCAGCCACTTCCGGATCCAACTGAAAGGTCGTCAAAAGTTATACTGCTATAATTCATTGTTCCGGTAAATTCCTTTGTTGTTGTTGTTTCGTATGCAACTAAATAGCCTTCTCCTTGAATGAAATCGTCTATACTGTTTCCGGGGACTTTATAGTTTAGCCACTGATTTGAACTTTCATCAAAAACATATAAGTCATCATTAGTGTCAGGCTCAAAATCAGAATTTGCAATTTCAAAAATGCTAACCGGAGATGAGAGTAAGTGCCAGCCATCATTACTGCCAGTGTAGCCGGGAATATAGCGTTCAATTGTACCGGGTACTTCACTATCGCTGTATATCAGAGACCCATTTCCAGATGCATCCGACCTAATGATAATACCTGAATTTCCCGCGTTATTTGTTACAAGACTGGCGGATGTAAGCGACTTCCCTGGTAAAATCTCAACGACTCCGCCACTATTAATTGTAAGTGTAAAAATACTCACATCCTCGGCATTTATCCTTAATGTTGCACCACTCTGAACGATAATCGTACCTGAATTAACATCTCCTTGTAATTCTAATATACCCGCTGAGACTGTTGTTGTTCCGGTATAGGTATTATCTGCTGTAAGCACTAAAGTTCCGGTTCCGGTTTTTGTCAATGAATTGCCACCTGAAATAATTCCACTTTGTGTTAGGATACTCGAACCGGCCACCTCGACTGTTACATCACTACTCAATGCCAATGTTCCACTAAATTCGCCACTTCCATTTGTGGGAGTATATTTCAAATATTTTGTGCCTGAGCTTCCGCTTCTAACTTCTATGTTGTTATCGACAGTAACGCTACTTGCACCAATTTGTAAAGTAGCATCATCCGACCCAAAAGTTTCACCAAGATAAACATTAGGGCAGTCAAGAGGATCGGTAGTATTGGTTAGCTCCAAAGCTCCCGAAACTACATACAAATTACCTGTCCAGGTATTCTCTGCGCTTAGTAAATTTGTGCCGGGTCCTTTTGAAACAATTAGCTGATTATTTGAGATTACTCCACTAAATTCAGTAATGGCGGATGAAGATTGTGTTTCAATTGTCAAAGGCCCATTAAGTGTTATAGAACCACTAAAGGTATTTGTGTTTGAAGTATGTAATCCGCCAATTACCCTTTTAATTGAACTATTTGCATTGTTTATTACAATCGGCTCATCACACGTTGTGCCGCCGTCTTGATCGTATAACCAAACTTTGGCAGTAATAGTTGTCATACCTCCATTTCCAACAAAAATGGTTCCACCACCAAGTGCTCCATTTTCATTAAACCAAAGTTCTCCTTCGTCAATTGCAAAGCTCCCAGATACCGTAGAATTCGCTGAAATCATTACTTTGCTATATTGTATAATAACAAAACTTCCTGATCCTGAAACTACTCCTCCAAAAGTCAATAACTTTGAGCCAGCCCCATAAATTATAGTGCTATTCCCATTCGTATTGTATGTACCTAAAATTGTTAAATCACCATTTATTGGATTAATTTCCATTCCACCAACATACCCATTTTTTATTGGAAAGCTTATAGTATGACTGACATAAGAATTGTTCTCAATTTTAGGGATGTTAAAGTTATACTCATAGAAGGTATTTTCTGTAGACCCTGTAATTGTTCGGGATTGTGTGCAACCGCTATTAAAATACAATCGGTACCTATTCGTAGAGCTCAAATCATTTGTCATTGAAGTATAAGCATCATTGGCAAAGGTTAAAACTTCTGATCCTAATGGAATATTTGTAGAGGAAGTTCCATCCCACCAATTACCTGATTGTTGCCAGTCTCCATCAGAGGCTTCACTTCTCCATGAAAAAGTTGTTTGAGCACTTATAGATAAAACGCCCCAATAGCATAAAACTAGTAGTAAAGGTATTTTCTTCATAATCATCAATTTTTTGCCACTAATATAATTGAAATGCAGCACAGTACAAAGGATTTTGTTCATTATTTTTACCTGAACCCCGCAAACGTTTTCTATCGAACTTCATCCCGTAAAACAGTGTCACACGACTGATATTTCTTCATAAAACGAACTTGCTTATTATTATATTTTGTTTACTTTTACTGCCAGAAACAGGGTAGATAGCTAAACAAAATGGGATAAGACAAAGGCGGATGCTACCAACAAAAAGTTTTTTAAGTGAATTATATCTTTCAGTTGCGATGATACAAAAACCTGGTATCCGGCAATGTTTCTCCTTACCCGTTCATTTTGTTTATTGTGTTCAACATTTTTTCAAAGTCGACAAAGCATCTATTTTGTAACTATTAACATAATTGATATGACAAATTTTAAAAAATCAAAAATCAAAAATCAACGAATAATTACACCGAGAAGGATATTTGCACTGTGCGTATTATTCATGTTTCTGTGGACTGTATCGCCCGACCTGTTTTCTCAAACCAATTGGAAACAATTTCGAGGCAACAGTAGAAATGGGATTTCAAATGAGACTGGATTGCTGCTGGAATGGCCTGAATCAGGCCCTCAACTCCTTTGGGCCAAAAACATCGGGTCGGGTTTCCCAGAGGTGGTTGTGGACGATAGCAAAGCATACATATTGGCTGGCGACACCGTAGACACGGGCTACGAATACGTGGAGGCTTTCGATGCTAATACCGGAAAAGAAATCTGGAAAACAAAGATCGACTCGTTGTATATCGAAGTGGATGGATGGGGGCATGGGCCACGCTCAACTCCTGCTTTGGATTCAGAAAATATCTATTGCCTAAGCGGATTTGGGAAACTGATGGCCTTATCCGTTAAAACTGGAGATATTCTTTGGTTGGTCGATTTGCCGATTGATTTTGGTAGCACACAGCCGCGTTGGGGTTATACCTCTTCGCCTTTGCTAATCGACGATATTCTTATCCTTGAAACAGGAGGCAAGGAAGAAAAAGCGTATACGGCTTTTGATAAAAAATCAGGAAAAGCAATTTGGAGCAAGGGCGTTGGAGGCTCAGGTTATAATTCTCCGGCCATTGCCACCATCGAAAACCATGTGCATATAGTGTTTGCAGCCGATACCATGCTACACGCATACAATGTAAAAGGCGATTTGTTGTGGTCGTACAAAATGCCCATGAGGTATCCTACTGCTATGCCGGTTTTCATTCCTCCGAATAAAATATTTGTGTCGTCTGTTAGCAAGGCGGGTGGTTTTGTTATCCAGGTCGATAACAATAAACCAACCGAAGTCCTTGCCAGCAAAACCATGCAGAATAACTGGAGTTCCTCCATTTATCACGATGGATACCTCTACGGTTTTACCCGTGCCCGTTTGCAATGTGTTTCGGCTGAAACCGGCGAATTAAAATGGTCGCAGCGTGGGTTTGGAAAGGGCAGCCTGATTCTGGTCGATAATAAATTGATCGTATTGTCTGATCAGGGAAAAGTAATAGTGGTCGATCCAAGCCACGAGAAATACAAAGAACTGGGATCGTTCCAGACCATGACAGGGAAATCGTGGACAGCCCCTTCGTTTGCTGATGGAATACTATATGTCAGGAATCTTACTCAAATGGCATGTTATCAATTATCTAAATAAGAATTACCATGAAAGCAATAGCAAAAATAATTGGATTGATACTTACTTTTAGTTTATCTGGGTTAATGTTGAATGGCCAAACCGTCGACGAGATTATTAAAAAACACATCGAGGCACACGGGGGCATGAAAAATTGGGATGCCGTACAATCGATGAAGATCACCGGAAATTTTACCAGCTTTAGCGAAACCAATCCCTTCACCGAGATTAAGTCCAGGCCAGGAAACTACTATGCCAGCTACCATCTGGGACAACACAAAGTGGTGGATGGAAAAATAGGCGACCTGATCTGGAAAATCGATCCCTGGTTCGATATGTCGTTCCCACGAAAAGCAACTGAGGTTGAGGCCAATGTTATCATCCAAAAGGCCGAGTTCTGCACTCCATTTCTCAATTATAAGGAAAGAGGCTTTAAAGTTGAATTAAAGGGCAAGGAGGTAGTGGATGGCATCGAATGTTTCAAACTCGAACTGACCCGTGACAACGGCCAACAGGAAACCTGGTTTCTCAACACAAAAACCTATCTCGAATACATGAGCAAATCGATGTGGTCTGATTTTGCAGAGCCAGCCCCGGCAGAATCCATTTACGAAGATTTCAGGAAAGTGGGTGAAGTGCTTACTCCTTTCCATATCGAAAGGGTATTTAGTATTCGCTACCGGGTAACCGAAATCGAAAAGGTGGAGCTAAATGGTAAGATTGACCCCGGTATTTTTAGACTACCCCTTAGTGATGAAATGAAAAAGCTAAATGCCTTCGAAGGAGAATGGAATGTGGTCTTCGATGTGTTGAACCGGCGAGGATCCTGGCAAAATGTCGATTCAACAACTTCTGTTGTTAAGTATGTCGAAAACAAAAATATGCTGCAAGAAACCATTTCATACACCAATTATTTTTCCATTGAAAAGCTTACTTCCTGGACCTTTAATTCTGAAACCGGTAATTACAGAATGGTTATGTTCAACGACTTTTATTCAAATACCGATGTTTACCAGGGAACTTTTTCAGGAGATAGTCTTATTTTTGAAAACACCCAAATAAGCTATGGTCAAGAGAATGAAAAAAAGTCAGCCAGGAAATACATTTATTCAAACATAAGCCCTAAGGGTTTTTTACTTGAAGTGGCCGACTCCAACGATGGAGGTGAGAATTGGCGGGTAAGCCAGAAGTTTACATATTCTCGGAGGATAGACTAAGGCAGTTGAAGCTTCTCCAACCGAGGGTTTTGTTCTCAGTGAAGCCTTCGGTGCTGGTTCTCTTCGTATTTATTCTCTTTATGAACATTTTTTATAAATCAACCTTTACAATGAACTAAATCAAACAACATGACAAAATACTATCTTCCTTTTTTATATATTTTAATTTCTTATAGTTCAATCTTTTCTCAAGATTCCCCTCTATGGATGCGCTATCCTGCCATCTCTCCCGATGGGAAAACCATTGTGTTTAGCTTTGGAGGCGACTTGTACACAGTTCCCTCTTCGGGGGGCGAGGCTAAAATCCTGACCATCCACGAAGCCTACGATTTTAGGCCAGTTTGGTCGAGAGATGGAAAAAATATTGCTTTTGCTTCAGACCGGTTTGGGAACTTCGATGTGTTTGTGATCTCTGCGGAAGGAGGTAAAACCACGCGCCTCACTTTTCACAGTTCCTCCGATTATCCTTCCGATTTCACATCTGATAACAAGCACGTAATTTTCACCTCTGCCCGTCTCGATGCTTCGAGCAACAGGCAATTTCCAACAGGGGCACTGCCCGAACTTTATCAGGTTCCGGTTGAGGGTGGCCGGGTAAAGCAAATCCTTACGACCCCTGCCGAAAAATGCAGGATGAGTTCCGATGGATCAAAACTCATTTTTCACGATAGGAAAGGCTACGAAAATGCCTGGCGCAAGCATCACACCTCATCGGTTACCCGCGATGTTTGGATGTACGATATTTCGAGCAAGGAGTACAAGCAACTAAGCTCTTTTGAAGGAGAAGACCAAGACCCGGTTTTTGCCTCCAACAATCAGGATGTATATTATCTGAGCGAGGAAATGGGCGATTTCAATATCTTCAAAACAAACCTGACGAACCCTGCACAAAAGGAGCAAATCACGACTTTCTCAAAACATCCCATCCGTTTTCTTTCTATTAGCAATGTGGATGTTTTGTGTTTTGGTCATCATGGTAATATTTATACAAAAACACCCAGCGGAACTCCTCAAAAAATCAATATTTCAATTTCAACCGAAGATCGGCACAACGCAGAAAAGAATATCCACCAGAGCGGGGGCGTGTCGGATATGGCTGTATCGCCCAATGGCAAAGAGATAGCGATGGTAATCAGGGGCGAAGTATTTGTGTCGAGCATCAGTGAGGGCACAAGCAAGCGGATTACCAGTACTCCAGAACAAGAACGAAATGTGCAGTTTAGCCCTGATGGCCGTTCGGTTTTGTATGCCAGCGAGCGCAACAACAGTTGGAATTTGTACCAAACATCGCTGGGCCGCGAAGAAGAAAAATACTTTTTCAATTCAACTTTGTTGAACGAAGAGGTTTTGCTGGAGACTGACAAAGAAACGTTTCAGCCATCCTATTCGCCCGATGGCAAAGAGGTGGCCTTTCTGGAAGAACGAACTACGTTGAAAGTGATCAATCTGAAAAGCAAAAAGGTACGGGAAATTGTCAGTGGCGATAAAAATTATTCTTATACCGATGGCGATCAATATTATGCCTGGTCGCCCGATAGCAAGTGGTTTCTGGTGAATTTCCTTCCTGCAAAAAGTTGGAAAGATGAAGTTGGCCTGGTGAGTGCTGAGGGTGGTATAGAAATCATCAATTTAACACAAAGTGGCTTTGGCGATTATAGTCCAAAGTGGGGCATGAAAGGCGAACTGATGTATTGGTTTTCCGACCGCGATGGAATGAAAAACCGTGGCGGTTGGGGTTCGGAACAAGATATTTATGGGATGTTCCTAACACAGGATGCTTGGGACAAATTCACCTTGCCCAAAGAGGAATACGAACTTCTGAAAGAAGATGAAAAGAAGAAAGACAAAAAGAAAAACAAGAAAAAAGAGGATGAGGAAGATGAAAAGAAAGACGAAAAAATAGAGCCTCTAAAGTTCGATCTAACCAATATTGAAGATAGGAAAACCCGGCTTACCATTCATTCGAGCCGTTTGTCGGATGCCTTGCTTTCGGGCGATGGTGAAAAATTGTACTATTTGTCGAGCACCGATAAAGGTTTTGATTTGTGGCAGACTGAGTTAAAATCGAAAGAGACAAAAATCATCCTCAAAGGGGTTAGCAAAAGTAGCGGAAGCCTACATCACGACAAGGATTGGAAAAACCTTTTTGTGCTTTCAGGGGGAAAAATATCGAAGATTGAATTGGAGAAGTCGAAGAAAACAGAGGTGGCAATAAAGGCAGAAATGAATTTGAACGAAGCCGACGAACGGGCCTATTTGTACGAGCACATCTGGCGGCAAGTGAAAAAGAAATTCTATGTAGATGATCTGCATAATGTTGACTGGGAAGGCTATAAGAAGGAATATGCCCTGGTCCTGCCATCCATCAATAACAATTACGATTTTGCTGAAATGTTAAGCGAATTGCTGGGCGAATTGAACGCCTCGCATACAGGTGCTTCATATTGGCCACAAACATCAATGGGGGACGAAACAGCCTCTTTGGGCTTGTTTTATGATGAAAGCTACACGGGAGATGGCCTGAAAATCATCGAAGTGATGGACAAAAGCCCGGTCATCAAAAAGGATTCGAAAATAAAGGCAGGGGTAATTATTGAAAAAATTGGTGGTGAAGAAATCACAGCCGATATGAACTACTATACTTTGCTGAATAGAATTGCCCATGAGAATGTTCTCCTTTCGCTTTACGATCCAGATAAGAGAAAGCGATGGGATGAAGTCGTCAGGCCCATTTCCAGAGGAGAAGAAAACGAATTGCAGTACAAACGATGGGTAGAAAACTGCCGGGCCATTGTCGAGAAAGCCTCTGATGGAAAAATCGGCTATGTCCATGTGCGGGGCATGAACGACAGGAGCTACCGTGTGGTTTACGAAGAGGTGCTGGGCAAAAACCACGACAAAGAAGCCCTGGTTGTCGATACCCGTTTCAATGGTGGTGGCTGGTTGCACGACGATCTGGCCACGTTCCTTGGCGGGAAGCTCTACATCAGCATTTCACCCCGAGGACAAGACCTGGGCACAGAACCCCAATTCAAATGGGCCAAGCCATCGTGTGTGGTGATGAGCGAAAGCAATTATTCAGATGCCCACATGTTTCCGTTCACTTACAGAGCACTGGGCATTGGCAAACTGATTGGAATGCCGGTACCGGGAACAGGAACTGCGGTTTGGTGGGAACGCCTGCAAAATGGTGTCACATTCGGGATCCCGCAAGTAGGGATGGTTTCCAACAATGGCAAATACCTCGAAAACACCCAACTCGAACCCGACATAAAAGTGCCCAACGAACCCGGCAAAGTATGCCAGGGGCAAGATCAACAATTAGAAGCTGCGGTGAAGGAATTGATGAAAGGGGTGGGGGAGTAGTTGAAAATTACTTCATTAATACATTTCAGAAATGAATTCACTAAAACTCAGAATTTTTGTGTCATAATATTGTTTTAGAATAAGTAGGTCCTTATCCCCGGTAAAAAGGAAGTCCAATCCAAATATTTGTATCGAATGAAATAAAAAGAGATTTTGTTTCACGCATAATTTATGCTTTATTGCTATGATCGGATTTTATGATGTTCATTATTTCATCGTCAGTAATTGGAATATTTTTAGGTTAAGAAAGGATATATCGGTTCAGCTTTTCTCCGGCTGTTTCCAATTCAACAAAATCAAACAGCTAAAGCATAGAACGAAAAGCTCTTGCCTTTGACTTCTTCACCCTAATAGTTAATATTTCATCTGTTTCTTTGATATTGTTAATAACTTATTGATTTATTGCAAATTTAAGAAAAGGAAAGTAAACCTACGACCCCTTAATCCGCTCCACCAAATCGTCCACAAACTTCAACGAGCTGCGGAAAAACTGGTAGCGGTGCTTTACGGCAACGCCGGAGATGAGGGTCGATTTGCGTTTCAGGTTTTCGAGCCATTGTTCGGTTTCCATGCAATAGCCAATGTTGGAGGTCGACATGGTGTTGAACGACAAGTGCCCGAGATAGACTGCCCGGGTTTCGCCCAGGTTTACGAATACACAGTTGTTGGTTATTTCAATCTCGCTAAAATAAAGTTCGTAGTTGTTTTCGTATTCGGGGGGTACACCGGGCTTTGGGTATTTGGTGCTTCTTTCGGCCTGTTTTTGTACTATGTCCATCTCTTCTTTCAGTGATTCGCAAACTTCCAAAGCATCTTCCTTCGATTTAAACATACCCGACTCCCAGTAAAATTCAATTTGTTTTACCGTGCTTTGGATGGTCGTATCGGTCCAAATTTCCACGGATGGAATAAGGCAATATAAATCGTAAATCTGCCTAGCCCGATCGATAAACTCTTCGGGGATCAATGCCGGGTCGAATTGCTTGCCCTCAAACTCGGGTGAGTTCAAAATCGATTTCATCCAATAGAACATTTTGAATTTGGCAATTGGGCCCAGGCTGATATTATGGAAAACGGGGATGTCTTCGCAGGCATACGTAATCCGTTTTTCTTTTGCCGTACTGATAATCTTTAAATCTTTTAGCAAGGAGTCGTGGTACTTGGCAAAGCTAAGCAAGCCCTCGTCCATAAGGGTGTAGTTGAAGGAAACATTCCCAGATTCGAGGTTGATAAAGGAATCGAATGAAATTTTATAATGATTGCAAAGGATCACCACTTCGTCCAAAGTCAGCGAAGTTTCGCCCCGTAATCTCCGGTAAGCACTGTCCATGCTAACGCCCAGCAAATCGACCAACTCGTTGACCATGGAAGTGGTTGCCGGGATAATGTCTTCAATCTTCTTGAAGAACTGTTTTTGTTTCGATATTTTCTCTTTCTCAGCCATCCTAAAAAGTTTTGGAAGCAACCGTGGAGCTGCCTCATATTATCTGCAAATTATGATAATTATCCGGATTAATTTGCATTTTTCACAAAATACTTTTCACCATGGTTTTTTCTCCCCCTGTTTTTATTGATTTATCCGAATCGAATAGCCTTGTCGTGAAATGCCGTTTTCAAGGGCTGGGCACAGCTTGTAGTTTTGTATCAGTATAAATTAAAATTGAAAAGCGATGAAGACATGCATGAAAATTTCGACCCTATTTTTAAGTTATGTATTTTTCCTGATAGCTCCGATAAATGTTCTTTTTGCACAGGATAAGCCCAGCATTGCGATTGTGAGCATTGACACGAAAGATTTGAACCTCGACAATGTGTCGATGGGCAGCCTGGTGCGTCTCGAACTCGAAAAGACCGATACTTACGAGGTGCTCGACAAATACGATGTGGCCGATATAATGAAACAGAACGGTATCGACCCGGCAAAATGTTTTGGAAAAACCCAATTGGTGAAGGTGGGGAAGTTGCTCAAAGCCGACAAAATGCTTTCGGGGAGTGCCGAAAAGTTTGGCGAGAAAATCATCATTATCCTTCGGATGATCGATGTAAAAACCGAGAAAATCGAGAAAACCAATGTGATGGAATACTTGGACCAGCAATCGGAAATACAGGTGATGGTGGAGATTTCCATAAAAAACCTATTGGAGATCCCCAACGATGAGATATTGGTCGACTTGCTCGTTAATTACGACCGGCCCATCACAAGCCCAAAAACAACAGTAAGACTGAACGGCCCCCGGATGGGAGCAACCTACACTACAGGGAAAACGGCCAAACGGATGGAAGCCGATAAAAACGAAGGGGGGTTTGGCATGTACCCTATCTCGTCGATGTTTGGTTACCAGTTCGAGTTGCAGTATTTAAGTTCGGGCGATTTTCAAGCTCTGGTCGAGTTGATCCCGGCCCTGAACGGACTGGAGTCGGGGTATGTCGTGCCTTCCATCACCTTTATGAACGGCTTCCGTTTTAACAAATATGGCCTTGAATTTGGTCTTGGCCCGGTTATCCGAGTTGTCCAGACTGCCGAAGGGTATTATGATGAAACCGATAAATGGCATCTTGCAGAGGATTTGCCCGAAGGATCGAACTACACCCTCGAACATGCTATGGACAACCGGGGCGAATATGGCGTTTCGACAGGGCTGATTATTGCAGTAGGGAAAACTTTCCGGTCGGGGTATCTGAACATGCCCGTCAACCTTTATTTCTCGCCACGCAAAGAAGGCAACATTGTGGGTGTTACGGTGGGGTTCAACATTGCCCAAAAACCAAAGTTGAGGAAAGAATAAAAACAATGAAAAGGCGTGAGATTGATGATTAACGATTTTTGATTTTTGATCTTGTGGTTTGTGACACAAATCTTATTTCAAAAATCGTTAATCTTCAATCAAAAATCGAATTTATTTATTTTCTTTCCACCTGCAACGAGAAGGTGATGATCACGTTATCGCCAATTTCGAATAAGCCTTGTGCATTTTGCTTCGGTTCGGGACCAACCCCAAATTGTGAGCGTTTAACAATAATCTCGCCTTCAAAATTAGCTACTTTGTGGCCATCGCGCGAGGTTCCTAACCCGAGGTAGGTAAACGGAAGCGTGAC
The DNA here is from genome assembly GCA_021740905.1 of Bacteroidales bacterium. Taxonomy (GTDB): domain Bacteria; phylum Bacteroidota; class Bacteroidia; order Bacteroidales; family M50B96; genus JAIOYV01. Next base: position 8,251 of record JAIOYV010000069.1, on the reverse strand, counting down.
ATCCAGTGTAACCCCTTTAATGGTTAACTTGCCTGGCGTTTCATATCCCTTATCGGTTTTGTTGATCTCGTTCGATTTGAATGTAATTTCGGGGTAATCGAAAGTATTGAACAGTGTTGCCGATTTCAAATATTCGTCGCGGTATTCAAAACCTGTTTTGATGGAATTTGTGCTGATCACGATTTCGATGTTGGCATCCTCCATTTCGTCGCCAAACGAAACGTTTCCATAAATCTGGTCGAAGCGTCCGGTAACAGAAGTCAACAGGTGGTTTACCTTGAAATTCACGTATGAGACTTTCGAATCGACAGCCCACGCCCCTTTGGCTTCTGAAATGGGCAAAACGCGCAAAATGCTGGGGGCAATAATCAGAGCCACAACGGCCATTAATTTTAGCAAAATATTCAGCGATGGGCCCGAGGTGTCTTTGAAGGGGTCTCCAACGGTATCACCCACTACGGCAGCTTTGTGGGCTTCCGAGCCTTTACCGTGTTTCACCCCGTTGATGGTTACGCCTTCTTCGATCATTTTTTTGGCATTGTCCCAGGCCCCACCGGCGTTCGATTGGAAAATGGCCAGTAGTACGCCCGATACAGTTACACCTGCCAGTACACCTCCCAGCATTTCGGCCCCGAAAACCAATCCGATAATAACCGGGACAGCAATGGCCAATAAGCCAGGGATAATCATTTCACGGATTGAAGCATTGGTCGAAATTTCCACACACTTTTCGTATTGGGCAGCATCGCCGGCATCTTCAATTTCTTGCCGTTCGGCATCGGTGGCATTTTCGAGGTTCGAATCATACTTGCGCATTATTTTCAATGCACTGGTTAGTTTCGGGATTTCGTGGAACTGCCGCCGTACTTCTTCGATCATGGCCATGGCAGCGCGCCCAACAGCATTCATCAACAGTGCAGAGAAAACGAAGGGCAGCATGGCGCCAATAAACAATCCTGCCATTACGAGGGGTTTGGCAATGTCGATGCCAATATCGGCAATGCCGGTTTGTTGCATGTATGCTGCAAAAAGGGAGAGTGCGGTCAAGGCTGCCGAAACAATGGCAAAGCCTTTTCCGATTGCAGCTGTTGTATTTCCAACAGCATCCAATTTATCGGTACGTTGGCGTACTTCTTTCGGCAGGTTCGACATTTCAGCAATCCCGCCTGCGTTGTCCGAAATTGGCCCATACGCATCAACTGCCAATTGGATCCCTGTATTTGCAAGCATCCCAACGGCGGCAATGGCAATTCCGTACAATCCGGCCAATTCAAAAGAAAAAAGAATAGCTGCCGCGATGATCAGGATTGGCCAGGCTGTTGACATCATCCCCACACCGAGACCCGAAATAATATTTGTGGCACTGCCAGTCACCGATTGCTTCACGATATTCATTACAGGTCGTTTGCCTGTAGCAGTGTAATATTCGGTAATTTTCCCAACCAACAATCCGGAAACAAGTCCTACGATGGTGGCCAGGAATACATTGAGCGAGGTATAAGTTTTTTGGTTGAATTCCCATTCCGAAGGTAAAAAATGCCGGATCAGGAAATACGATGCAATGATCATAAGAATGGCAGAACCAAACTCGCCTTTGTTAAGGCCGGCCTGTGGGTTTCCGTCTTCTTTGATCCGTACAAAGAAAGTTCCTATTATGCTAACAATAATACCAACCCCAGCAAGGGCAAGGGGCAATAAAACAGGGCCTAAAGCAAATCCTTCCTGAAAAGGGTTTAATGCCACGAAAGCAGCCCCCAAAACCATGGTTGCGAGGATAGAACCGACGAAAGATTCAAACAGGTCGGCACCCATCCCGGCAACATCACCCACATTGTCACCCACATTATCGGCTATGGTGGCCGGGTTCAAGGGATGATCTTCAGGGATTCCCGCTTCCACTTTTCCAACCAGGTCGGCTCCTACATCGGCAGCTTTGGTGTAGATACCACCACCTACCCGGGCAAAAAGGGCAATGGACGAAGCCCCCAGGCTAAATCCGGAAATGACATGCAAAACCACATCAAGACCCCAGATATCGCCATATACTTCGTTGTAGAAAAGAAATAAACCTCCGAGTCCGAGAACTCCAAGTCCAACTACTCCAAGCCCCATTACGGAGCCACCATTGAAGGCAATTTGGAGTGCAGAAGCCAGCGATTTGCGGGCAGCATTGGCTGTACGCACATTGGCTTTGGTCGCCACGCGCATCCCGATCAAACCTGCCAGGGCCGACGAAACAGCCCCAACCACAAAGGATATAGCTACCATCCAGTTCGAGTTCGACTCGCCCCGGGCTTTGAACATGAGAAGAATTGCCACGAAAAAGACAAATACAGCCAATATCTTATACTCGGCTTTCAGGAAAGCCATGGCACCATCGGCAATGTGTTTGGCGATGATTTTCATTTTAGGCGTACCCTCATCTTGTCTCCTTACCCATGCTGATCGCCAAAGCGTAAAAAGTAAAGCAACAACCCCGGTCAGGGGCAATACGTAAATAATCAAATCCATTCTATCTTATTTTTTAAGATGATTAGTAAAATTAGTCCCTACAACAAGATACATGTAGATATGTTTATAGGCAACTAAAAAAATAAGTGGAAAACCAGATTTTTATGCTTATTCAATGTAATATCAATAGTAATTTCAATTTGAAAATGACAATCAACAAATGACAATCCTCAAGAATCAAAATTTCAACCTGTATCGAATTTGTAATTTCTAATATTGCTTATTATCTGTCATTTGGAAATTGAATTTTAGATTTTTTAAATTGAAATTTCGGAGGATAGCTTTAAACGCTTTATTCATTATTAGGGTTTGGACTATTGACTTACACCTGGAATTAGTCGTATCTTTAATCAATTTTTAAATTCTGAAATCATGAAAAAGATATTTTTACTACTGGCTTTATGCACTGGAATTACGGCTTTTCTCAACGCCCAACTTGTTCCAAACGGAAGCTTCGAAGATTGGACAACGCAAACTATGTTTGACGAACCCGATAGTTTTATGACGACCAATATGCAGGCTTACTTCACATTTGGAGTTCATAACGTATCAAAAACGACTGATTGTCATGGTGGGAATTATGCTATCCGGCTCGAAACCATGCAAGCAGGCCAGGATGTAATTCCCGGCGGAGTTTTTATTGGGATGCCTGGAGAGGGTGGGATAGGGGGCGGAATTCCCTATTCTGGTGTCCCCGATTCGGTTCATGTATGGGCAAAGTATTCTATTTCAACTGGGGATACTGCAATGATGGCCGTATTTTTCAAATCGAACAGTGATGTTATTGCCATCTCGTTTCTTCAATTTATTGGGGATCAAAACTCGTATGCCCTGGAAAGGAGTCCCGTAACCTGGTTTACCTGGGGAATCCCCGACTCAGTCTCGATGGTTGCCTTTAGTTCATCGCCCGATAATAGCACCGGTGCCGGAAGTGTTTTATTTCTGGATGATATTGCACTAACAGGAACACCACAGCAACTGCCTAACAATGGTTTTGAGAATTGGGCAAACCTTGCTTATGAGGATCCTGAGTATTGGATGTCGTCTAATTTTATATCCATTTCAGGAGGGGGAGTATCCGTTTCAAAATCTTCAGATCATTATCATGGTTCTTTTTCGCTAAAACTCGAAACCACCCTCACAGCCTGGGACGATAGCATATCATTTATAACCAATGGCCATATCGGTGAAAGCGGTCCGGCTGGTGGGATTCCGATATCGGATGTGCCGGACAAATTCACCTTCTATTATAAAAGTACTCCGATAGGTGCCGATTCTTCCGTGGCAGGAGCGTGGTTGTTTTATTACGATCCTGGCCTCGATTCTGTGATTACGCTGGAAGAAATATTTGTCACACTTCCTCCGGCAACTGACTGGACCTATTTCGAAGTACCATTCACTTACACAGGCCCGGAAATTCCCGACACCTTGAACATTGCCTTTTCAGCGAGCCATATCGAAGAAACTGGTGGAGAGATAAGCCTTGGCAGTGTTATGTATGTAGATAAAGTGGAACTAGTGCCCACAATTTCAATTGATGAAATAGGAAGCCAGTCAGCCGGAAAATTGTTGATTAGCCCTAACCCGGCAAGCGATTTTGTCAACATCTGGTTTTCTGGAGGTAAATCTTCATTAGCCACCATTGCTGTGTACAATGCCTTTGGTGCCCGGCTTATAGAATCTGTCATCAGCAACGCCGATGGGTGTTTCAGGTTAAACACATCTGAATTTGCTCCAGGGATCTATATTATAAATGCGTATTCCGAAAAGGATGTTTTCGTTGGGAAGTTTGTGAAAGGGCAATAGCCATTATTCGGTATTCTTTAGCCAAGCCAGGACATAACAGTCAAGTTAAATACACGTCTGATGAGGCGGGGCTGTGCCAACTCGGGGCGCGACATTAAGTCGCACTGCGACTTGCCGCTCCTACCAGCGAAGGCTTCGCTTTGAGCGAAACCTTCGCTTAAAATCGCTTTATTAAAATTCCCATCCAGAACCAAATACTTTTCTGTTTGTTTGGTTATTTTTGCTGATGTTTAAAATTACAATCAGATGACACAACGATTGATCAAATTGCCGGCGTTGCTGGTTTTGTTTGCCATTATTGCCACACAGGTTTTTTCGCAGGAAAAATATTTTGTAGAATTTACCGACAAGGATGGTGTGAGTTTCGACCCTATGGAGTATTTCGATGCCAAGGCCATTGAACGGCGGGTGGTAAACCAGATTACCCTAAGCGATTTTACCGACAAACCGGTTCGCGAGGACTATGTTTTCACAGTTGGATCCATGGTTGAAGATGCCGGATTTGCCTCGCGCTGGTTCAATGCCTTGGTGGTTAAAGCTTACCCGGAGCAAATCGCCTTGGTGAAACAACTCTCTTTTGTTAAAGGGGTTGAACCTTTGCAATCTTCGGTAGTAGTTTCTTTGATTGATGAAGCGGAAGAACAGGCCATGAACAGCGAAGAAATGCTAGTTGCTCAAACCGAAAGCATGCAAGGCAGTTTGTTCGAGGAGGCGGGCATCCGTGGCAAAGGGGTTCGTGTGGCTGTGTTCGATATTGGCTTTAATCAGGTGGACAAACATAGCGCTTTCCAAAATATCAGGGATGAGGGCCGGATTATCAAAACCTGGGATTTCATCGAGAAGAATGAAGATGTGTATACTGATGGCACTCACGGTCGCATGGTGCTTTCGTGCATTGCCGGGATTCACGAGGATAAGAAAATAGGTCTGGCCACTGAAGCTGAATTTCTGCTGGCCCGTACCGAATATAAATCAAAAGAGCCTTTTGTAGAAGAAGAATACTGGTTGGCTGCTGCCGAATGGGCCGATAAAAACGGGGCACAGATTATCAACTCCTCGTTGGGTTATACACACCAACGCTACTTCCCCAAAGAAATGGACGGGCATACCAGTCTGGTTTCAAGGGCTGCACGCATGGCCATCCGGAAAGGCATCCTGGTTGTGAATTCCATGGGCAACGAAGGTGCGGGTGATTGGAAAGTTGTTGTTACCCCTGCCGATGTGGATAGTGTGCTTTCCATTGGCGGTATCAACCCGAACACAGGCTATCACACCAGTTTTAGTTCCTTTGGTCCGAGTTCCGATCATAGCCGTAAGCCCAATGTTTCTGCTTTCGGGCATGTGATGGCGGCTGCCTCATCGGGCATGACGCAAACCCAGGGTACTTCCTTTTCAAGTCCACTTGTGGCTGGTTTTGCAGCTTGTGTGCTGAGTGCCAATCCAAATTATAAGAACATGCAATTATTCGATGAAATAGAAAAATCGGGCAGCTTATATCCCTATTATGACTATGCTCATGGCTACGGAGTTCCACAGGCATCGTATTTTTTTTCAAACCAAAAGGACGAAAATCAGCAGGTCCGGTTTGGTATTACGGATAGTACGATTGTCGTTGAAGTTGAACAGTCGGTGGTAGATTCGGAGAAACCTGCCATTTTATATTATCACATTGAAGGATCAAACGGGGTATTAGTGAAGTATGCTGTGATCGGGATTCAACAAAAAGAAGTATTGACATTTCAGAAAGACAGTTTCAGGCATGGCCAAAAGTTAAGGGTACATGTAAAGGGACAGACTATTGAAAAAACCTTTTAAGATATAATTATGAAGAAGACAATCCTTTTATCCATTTTCCTATTAGCATCAGTCATCACCTATTCGCAACGGGTATTACTGGAAGAAAATCTTGCAAACGATACTAGCGAAGTCAAGTGGGGGCAAAACCTCCGGCATTATGGACATTTTTACTTTGGTTTGAGTATCCCGTCCAATCCAGCTGAAAAAGGCTCAGAAATAATGCATGGAAATTCACTGAGTTTCGATGTAGGTTATCGCTATAAGCTTAAGCTCTGTAACTGGTATGCATTGGGGGCTGACCTGAATTTTTCTACCAATGCGTATCGGTTAAAACAAGATGCAAAGACCAAAATATTACCTGATAGCATCGAACATGACAAGGAATCAATTCTTGCACCGGGTATGAAATTCGAGATTTACCAGCGTTTTAATTTTGGCAAGCGCGGCAACCATGTTGGTGATTATCTGGATATTGGAGCGTATGGGACTTATTTTTTCGCTACCCGGCATTATACAATGGACAAAAATCCAACTGAGGATCTCAAAAAGCTTGAAATCACAGAAACAGGGCTTGATTATATGGAGAACACTGAATATGGTATTTCTGTTCGCGCGGGTCATGGACAGTGGGTGATTTTTGGCAAGTACCGGTTAAGCGACTTGTTTAAGACCACAGCTAATTACCCTGTAAAGTTACCTGAATTACCTGCTTTGCGGATAGGTGTTGAGATAAGCATTTTTTAGGCGCTTACCTGTTTTTGTTCACAAAATCGGATAAAAGCTCACCATCGTTGAGGCTCATTTCTGCATTTTTGCTAATGTCCTCAAGAATGGTAATCGTATAAGTTTTCTTTTGAAATGTAAAGGGTGAAACGGTTATCTCTACAAGGCGGATACTTTCTTCCAGACTACTATTATGTTGAATAATCCACTGCTTTCTTTTAGTTGTACTCCCTTTTTCAAGAGCATGGTTTAGACTTACCTTGAAAATGCAGTTTTTACATTTAATGAGCTCATCACCATATTTGGCTGGCGATGGCTTCATACAGGCAAATATATCATAGCAGGATAATTCTTTGTCTATTTTCAAATCGGTCTGGAAGATTTTGGAATAGCTTTGGTTCACATAGATTATGTGCTGATTCTCATCGCTCACTATCACTGCAAATGGAAATTGATCGAATAGTTCGATGAAAAAAGCAGAATTAGAATTTACCTCCATCGGAATTGTTATTAGGTTTTGGATAATGCATATTTCTTGATAATCTGATACAACTGTTTTTGCTGGATGGGCTTTGTAGTGAAATCGTCCATACCGGCTTTTATTACTTTTTCCTTTGTTTCGGTAAATGCATTAGCCGATAGGCCAATTATTGGGATTTTAGAATTCAGGGTTTTTCCATTGAGGCTTCGGATAGCGAGAGTGGCTTCTAATCCATCCATAACCGGCATTTGTAAATCCATTAACACAAGGTTGTATTTATAATTCTGAAGATATTCGAGAGCCTCTTTTCCATTGTTAGCCACATCGGCTGAAACATCCCAGTTTTTCAACAACTTCAAAGCTACAAATTGATTAATAGCATTGTCTTCAACAAGTAGGATTTTCAGATCATTATTAAAAGGAGTAAATTCAAAAGGTTCTTCTTTGATTGGATTGAGGGGTTCGCGATCTATTTTAAAGGGGATCTCCACCCTAAAGGCAGATCCTTTCCCAGGTTCGCTTTCCACCTTAATTTTTCCTCCCTGAAGCTCAATCAGCTTTTTGGTTATGGTCAATCCCAGGCCTGTACCACCATATTTCCGGGTTGTATTGATATCGGATTGGGCAAAGCTTTCAAAAATACTTTCAAGTTTATCGGAAGGGATTCCTATGCCGGTATCTTTTACGGTAAGGTAAAGGGTACAGGTTGTGTCGTTATGTAACGTTCGGTCTACAACCAATTTTACCTCTCCTATATCGGTAAACTTAAGCGAATTTCCAATCAGGTTTATTAGGATCAGCTATTCCTAATCTGAGTAATATTAGAAACCCATTTGGGATAAGCGCATAAATTCCCTATTCAGTGGCTTACGCTACTGTCAAGATTCGTTTATGTTTGGTTTACATGTTGCCTCCTTTTTGGTTTATTTGGTT
>JAIOYV010000150.1 GCA_021740905.1 Bacteroidales bacterium | reverse complement strand
GCATTGGCACTGAAACTGCAATTTGAATTTTAAGGGCGTAGGAATTAAATAATTCATAAAGTTGATATGCACCCCATAGGGGCAAACATAAACAAGGCAATATTTATTAGTAATTATAATTTTCCAACGCTCTAAACCCTTAAAAATATTCTCACATGATAGGCATTAAAAATTACTTCCAGGAGGTGAAAGCAATCGACTTTAACAAGCTCCCGGACTCATTCCAGTCCTTCCACTCTACAATGGATTTGCTGGCCGAGGACTACGACAATGACAAGGAAATCAGGGAGGCCATCAACGCTTACCTGAAAGCCCTGAACGCTGAACTGGCCAAGTCGATAAAGGCAGAGGAGAAAAAACATACTCCAAAGCAAAAAAGCGAGCGTAAAAAGCCAGTGCCGGCAAAGGAGAAAACTACTCCTAAAGCGAAAACGGCAACCAAAACCAAAGCAGCTCCAAAGGCGGCAAAAAAAACTACCTCAAGGCAGCCAGAAGCGAAAGCCCCTAAAATGGTGGGGCATATCGATCCGATAGTGGCTATTGCAAAACGCTTTTTAAGCTGTGAGGGAAAAGTGCGGACTGTTGCTTATATGTTGCGTTTGCTGGCTCACGTGGAAAAGCAGGTCATTTCTGAAACGATCACGAAAAGGGCTGCCCATTATAATATGGTAAGAACCATCGAAAAGGAACTGCAAACCATTATCCGGGCTACGATAGATGCCGGGCGCGATGAAGTGTTGATTACCACCTTCAGCGATGAAAAAAGGGCAAAGTACCAGGCAGTGGCCAAATCCGAAAAAGTACGCCCATCGGTGAATGTGATAAAACGCTTTACAGGTATTGCCGGAAAAAAGGACAAACAAGAGAGTGCCGAACGTTTGCTGAAAACCACTCAAAACCTTATCAAAAAGAACCCAAAGGACAAGCACGTTTCCAAGCTCCGGAAAATCAAGACCAGCCTGACTCAATACGTAGGTGGTCAAAAGCCAATCCCTGTGGATGAAATATCGCTGGCGGGTATATCGGCTGATCAATTGAAGGACATGAAATTCAATGAGCTTGGCTTGACGGGTAAATGGAAAGGTGTATTAGGCCATGTAACAGTACCCTTTTCTTTGATGACTTATGGACGGCCTGGGTCAGGGAAAAGTACACTTGGTGTCGCCTTTGCCGCATACCTGGCCAAAGAACTTGGGAAAAAAGTTCTGTTTGTGGCCAGTGAGGAAGGGATAGGGGCAACCCTCCAGGATAAGTTCAGGCGAATGAATGCCTTTCATCCCAATATTCGGATTGAGGTGGGAATGCCTGAAAATATTGGTGATTATGATGTTGCCTTTGTTGATTAGGTGAATCACATTGGCATGTCACCCGAACAAATCGAACAAATGATTGCAGATGGTCGTGCGACCAATACATCATTCTGGTTTGTTTTTCGGGGAACTAAGAACGGGACATTCCGGGGAGAGGAAACCTTTGAAAATATTGTTGATGCTTCCATCCGCATGGAAGAAGGCAAAACAGAAATGATGAAAAACCGCTTTGGCGGGGCGGGTGAAATGGAAATATTTTAAGATATGGCAAAGGATAACAGATGGATAGAAGGTTTGGTCAACAGTTGGCCAAACCTTCTCTGTTCGCTTGTAATTGCAGCAGTCTTTGTAGTGGGGTTTTACTTCTCCACAAAAATGACCGTAGCAAGTAACAGCGAAGGTGTAAAAGAAAACAAACGCAAGATTGGGAAAGCCAGGTTCAATTGAACGAACATGAGAAAACCGATTTCACCAAAGTGGATGTAAGTGATTTGAAAGGGGAGTTGATCCGTGAACTGACCAATACCCGGCAACAACTGCAAGCCACTAATACAAGGCTGGATCAGGTGATCCTTTATTTCAAACAGGAAAAAGAATGATGGGATAGGGATGTAAATGTGGGTATGTTGTGGCAGAAGATTCTATAAAAGTAACATACTGTTCAACATATTCAAAAGAATCAATATTTTGCAATTCTTCATTGGTCAAATTCAATCATAAAAACATTGGAATGTTGAATTTTTTCGATAATTTGGATATCACTTATCCTTTATCACTCCCCCCAATCTCTCCCAGCACCGTCTCCACCTTCTCACTAAACTCATTTTCTTTTGCACTTAGTTCTTCGAGAAAGGGCAGGGCTTTTTCGTTTTGGCCTTTTTCGAGGTAGATAAGTGCAGTGTACCAATTCAGGGTGTTTTTGTAAAAGGCATCCCGGTTTTTCAGTTCCTGGAACAGGGGCAGGGCTTTGTCTATTTCGGCAGTGGCCATGTAACAGGCTCCCGCATAGAACATAATTGATTCTTCCGGATCATGGAGCAATAGTTTATCAAACTCCCTGGCTGCATCCACATAATTCCCCTGTTTATAAAGCTCTACCGCAGATTCCCCCGGCTTTTCTTCATCAACCCCCATCATAGTCTGATTTAGCAAGTGTTGTGGGGCTTCGAAGAACCGCTTTATAAAATCTGTGCCAGTAATAGAATTTTGTTGTTGTTCCATTTCGTCCGGCTCATTAAATATTGTCATCATGGCAATAACCACAATTACTGCGGCAGCCGAAACGGTATAGGTAACAATCCTTAAATTCTTCCTACGTCGTTCGCGGTAGGCTGCCGGTACATGTTTCAGCATTTCGTCGTACTCTCTCTGAATAAACGCTACTTTAAGCTTTTTGTAGAATTTAACTTCCATTGCAAAATCGTCATCGGTTTTGATTCTCTTGTCAACGGCAACTTTTTCTTCATCAGAAAGCTTGCCTGAGATATAATCCCCGATTACATCATCATTCATTTCAATTTCTTCTTTTCTTTTCATCGTTCAAAATGTTTACATTTTAACATCATTTCCTTTATTTTTCTCTTACACCGTTTTTTCTTTGCATTGAATGTTAGAATATTGTCATAGCCCAGTGCTTTTGCTATTTGTTCGTTTGACCATCCCTTATAAATCCACATCCAAATTACGTCCTGACAACTATCACTTAGTTTGTCAAACATTTTCCAAATAATATCATCTCTTTCCAGCAAATCCAATTCCTTATCAAATTCGATAATATCTGAAGTAAATGAATCAAGATTATCGGAGTATTCTAATTTCTGTTCCTTCCTGATCCGGTTCATCATAATATTCCTTCCTATCGAAATCAGGTAAGTCTTTAAATTGCAATTCAAGGAGGTAAGGCTATCATTTTCAATCTGTGTCTGAAAAGTCATCATGGTTTCTGAAAGGATATCCTCTGCAAAATCCTTTTCAAGTCCAAGTCTAATTTGAAAATGGTACAAAAATTTTCTTTTATGTTTCACATAAACATTTGCTATTTCCACCTTCAGGTTTTTCTTTATCTTCTCAATCTCAGCTTGCCTTTTCATTCGTTGGTCATTTTGTTTGTATCTGTTTCATGATCCCTACACAATTCCCCCTATGATATTAATACCGCGAGAATACAATTTGTGACACTTTTTTTTCACTTTTTTTTCATTTTCTTGCACTTGTCTAAATTATACATTTGTTTTAAGACATCAAACAGGGTATGTAATGAGATTGAATTTGTTGATCCGGGTATGTTTTGCGTTCGTTCTACTTTCGCTTTTATCTTGTTCGCTAAATAAGGAAAAAGAAATAAAGGACAATTTCGACCGGGGATTCCAGGCCGTTCAACTTGGGAACAGCCCGGAATCTCTCGCCTGTTTCCACACCTATTTAGACCTGGTTGCTGATATTCCTGTAAATGATTCAACGGCTACCGTATATGCAATGCTGTCACAACTATACCATCAGGCAGACAGCGTCGAGGCTGCAATTTTCTTTTCCGACAAGGCAACACAGTATTATTCCAATCGCGACACGGTAAAATTTGCCGGCTTGCAATTACGCAAAGCGGATTTTCTGCTTGAAGCCCTGTATTTGAAAGAATGTGCTTACACCCTCGACACTTTGCCCCCGATATTAGAAAAATGCAATGACAAGAACCTTTGGCTTGACTATTATTTGTTGAGGGATAAGCTGAAATACGAGACCTACGGCTATTGGGACAAAGAAGAAATCCTTCCGGCTTTTATGCTTGCAGAAGGAATGGATGGCACACCATTATTATATGGCTTGAAAATAAGGCAGGCCACCCACGACATTTTCGATTGGGAGTTCAAGAAAGTCGACAGTTTGTTGACAGTACTCGACAGCTTATCTTCAAACTGGCAGGACAAGGAACTGCAAACCGACCTGAAACTTTGCCAGGCTGCCTACTGGGACGAACAGCAAGACTACATGAAAACAGAAGGGATTCTAAGCAAATTGCTCCAACAATACGACACCACTTACGACCAAACAAGGAAACTACAAATTAAAACCGAACTGGCCAGGGCTAAACTAAACCGCAAGAAATACGCAGAATCGAAAAAAGGGATTGATGATCTCCTTGCCTACTACAAACAAAAAGGGAACAAATTTAAGGAACTGGAAATACAATACATCCGATTGGATTATCTATCTTCTGTAGGTAATTACAACCACTTTAACCGGGAGATTGACTATTATATTGAAATGGCCGAAGAGTTGGGGTATCAGAATATGGTTTATCAATTGAAAATTCTAAAGGGGGTTTCTTTAAAAAAAGACCTCAAAAGGGAAAAGGCAATTGCTGTTTACGATGAGCTAATATACGATCCAGAGATTCAGAAATATGAAAAACATTATTACTATGCCTATATTCAAAAGGCAAGTAGTTCCATATCAAATATGCAAAATGACCAAGCTTTTGAGGTAATGAATGACCAAAATCGAATATTTAGAAGTCAAATAAACAATAGAATACAATACTACTATCATCTCATATTAGGTCGATTATATTATTTTGAAAAAGATTATCAAAACTCCTGTAATCAATTTGAGAAAGCTAAAGACTTTTGTTCAACAATCGGTTATCAACACGGATATTATACAATGCTTTCCAATCTTTCTCAGGTTTATGCAAAATTGAATAAAAGTGATGACTTTTTAATAATTGCAAATGAAGCAATCAAATACTTCAAAGAGATTAATAACACAAAGTTTTTAACTAGAGTTAATTACGATATAGGTAAATTTCATTTCGATAGAAATGATTTGATTGAAGCTAATAAATACTGGTTAAGATCAGTGGAATATAAAGAGAAGGAAAGATTGCAAGCGGACGAGCAAGCCAGAAAGGAAATATTGGAAAAAGAAATAGGTTTATACTATAGCATCCAGAAAAACTATTTTAAGCTCAACGATTTTTATGGCTGCTATTCTATTGGCGAAAGAGCAAGATCGAAATGGATGGAGGAAAAGCTTAATATTGATAACACTGAAATGGTCGTGCCTTCAATAAAAGATATACAGTTGCAAATGTCATACGATCAGGCTTTTCTGGTTTTTTCCAATCAACTTTATTCGAAAACATTAGCAACCCTAATCACCAAGGATTCTATTTACTGCCAATTGGCAGATAATTTCCAATATATTAATGATTTATTGGGAATTGAACATTTTATGGATCACCTGAAAGGAAACATCGATTCTTTGGATTACAATAAGATACAACATAGCTGTCCGGTAGTTTTTGAAAATCTTGATTTCCATGAGTTAAAGTACTGATTTGCAGGCGTAATATTTCAAAAAAAACGAAATATCATGCTTTGATAAAATTAAGACGAATTAAAATTCATAGCCAACTGTTT